>NZ_JBLTHW010000004.1:0-304118 GCF_049199565.1 Priestia sp. D3YE.R1
GAATTGCTGGAGCGCCGTGTGAGGTGAAAGTCTCACGCACGGTGTGGAACGGGGGAAAGCCCAAAAGAGAATGGAATCATACCAGATTTTACACTTAGTAGGCTACCTATCGTTATCATTAGGACCTCGCTTTACCAAAAATGAAGGAACAGGAAACGTGGTGACGCTCATCACCACAGGCCTACAGAAGCTTCGCACTTATCTTGAGCTGTTTTTGCCTAAACTGGCCGCCATCAGCGTTGCACCTTGGCTAGTGCTCGCTTTCGTTTGGTACCATGATCGGCTTTCAGGCATTATTTTGCTTGTAACTATGCCAATTCTAATTTTATTTATGATTTTACTTGGACTGGCTGCCCAGAAAAAAATAGATAGTCAATGGGAGACATATCATGTGCTGTCCAATCACTTTGTAGATTCGCTTCGAGGATTAGAAACTTTAGCATTTCTCGGGAAAAGTAAGGAGCATGCTGAAACGATTGAAAGAGTCAGTGACCGTTATCGAAAAGCCACAATGGGAACGCTCCGAATTGCTTTTTTATCTACGTTTGCTCTCGATTTCTTTACGATGTTATCTGTAGCCATCGTAGCTGTTATGCTCGGCTTGCGACTGGTGAACGGTTCGATGACGTTAGAGCCTGCACTTATGATTTTATTGCTGGCGCCTGAATACTTCCTGCCGATAAGGGAAGTCGGAAACGATTATCATGCAACATTGGACGGAAAAGAATCCGGAGATGCATTAATTAAGATTGTAAAGCAGGCTGAAAAACCGTCGGCTAAAGAAGAAGATGTTCCTAATTGGACTGAAAACAGTGAAATTCAATTACGTCATATCACCGTAAAATATGACGAAGAGCAGCCGCCTTCTCTCGAAGATGTGTCACTTCATGTTAAAGGAAGTAAAAAAATTGGGATTATAGGAAAAAGCGGAGCTGGAAAATCGACGCTTATTGATATACTGAGTGGCTTTGTACCATTTACAGAGGGGTCTGCTGAAGTAAACGGCGTGCCGGTTGATTTACGCTCAGATGCTTGGCAAAAGCAGATTACGTATATCCCTCAGCACCCATTTATTTTTAATGGAACAGTGAAAGAAAATATTGAATTTTATCAGGATAGAGGCGGTTCTTATGATTATGAAGATGCTTTAACGAAAGCAGGACTTTTATCTACGATTCAACAGATGCCTAAGAAGGAAAATGAAATGATAGGAGATGGAGGACGGCAGCTTAGCGGCGGCCAAGCTCAAAGGATTGCCCTAGCTAGGGCGTTTCTAAGCGATCGTCCTATTATTATGCTTGATGAACCAACGGCGCAAGTAGATATTGAAACGGAATATGAATTAAAGCAAGATATTTTAACGATGTTTCAAGACAAGTTATTTATTCTAGCTACGCACCGTCTGCATTGGATGAAAGATATGGACCTAATTGTTGTAATAGAGAACGGAAAGGTTGCAGAAGTCGGCAATCATCAAGAACTGATTCAAAAAAAAGGAGCTTACTATCAATTTTTACATAAAGAGGAGGAGGTATGATGAAATATAAAAGTTGGATCTGGCCCTACTTTAAAACATATAAATATCGTATCTTTTCTATCTTATTATTAAGCTTGTTAACGATTGGTTCTGCTTGTGCGCTAATGTTCACATCAGGTTACTTGATTTCAGCTTCTTCCTTACGGCCAGAAACAATCTTACTAGTCTACGTTCCCATTGTACTTGTGCGTACATTTGGTTTAAGCCGAGCAGCCTTTCGTTATGCGGAGCGTCTTGTTAGTCACGATTTTATTCTTCGGATTTTAGCTAAAATGCGTACACGTCTTTATCATTTGATTGAACCGTTAGTTGCTGCATCTCGCTATCGAACGGGAGATGTTTTAGCGGTTCTCGCTGAAGATATTGAAAGTTTACAAGACTTGTTCTTACGTACCATTCTTCCAACAATCTCAGCTGTTATTTTATACGTTATTTCGATTGTAGCTTTAGGATTCTTTAGCCTGAAATTTGCGTGTTTGATTGCCGTCTATTTATTTTTATTAGTAGCAGTGATGCCGCTTTTTTCCCTTTGGCATATGAAAGCGGCCAATCAGCGATATAAATCAAGCAAAGCACGGTTATATGCCAAGGTCACAGACGGGTTTTTAGGAGTTGCTGATTGGGTGTTAAGCGGTCAGCAGCAGTCATTTTTTCATTCGTATAACAAAACGGAAGATGAGCTAGACCGCATGGATCGCAAGCTTAAACTATGGACGTATTACCGAGAATTGATTGGCCAGGTTATCGTAGCAGGTTTAATTGTCACAATGATTTGGTTTGGGGCTTCTCTTTTTGCAGACAAAGAGCTTGCAGGTGTTTTTATTGCTGCTTTTATTTTAGTAGTATTTCCTTTATCTGAAGCACTGCTGCCAGTATCTAATGCAGTAGAAAAAATTCCTCAATTTGAAGAGTCATTAAATAGAGTGCAGGAAATGGAAAAGAACTGGGAAAATGTGAATGAAAAGAAAAAACATACTCTTTCCCTACCTTATAAAGGTTCATGGGACTCGGTTAGCTTAAAAGTCGAGCATATAAGCTTTCGCTATAGCAATGAGGAAGAGTCAGTTATTCATGATCTTTCATTTCAAGTCGAGCAAGGGAAGAAAATTGCGATTCTTGGCAAGAGCGGAGCTGGAAAATCGACTCTGTTAAAGCTGCTGCAAGGCTCCTTATTGCCTACAGAAGGTATAGTTCAACTAAACGGTCAGTCTGTTGATGAAGTTCGTGAAGATGTACCAAAACTCATCTCTGTATTAAATCAAAATCCTTATTTATTTAATACAAGCGTAGCAAACAATTTATTACTAGCTAATGAAGAGGCCACAAAAGAAGAGGTAATTGAGGCAATGAAGCAAGTCAATATGCACTCCCTTTTAGAAGGTTTGCACCAAGGATATCAAACGTCCATGCTCGAAACAGGTCAGCGTTTTTCAGGAGGAGAGCGTCAGCGGATTGCGTTAGCACGTGTTCTGCTTCAGCGTACGCCAATTGTTATGCTGGATGAGCCAACTGCAGGGTTGGATAACGTGACTGAAAATCGTTTGTTATCCACTATCTTTGAAACTCTTCATGACAAAACTTTAATTTGGGTTACGCATAATTTAGTTGGGATGGAAAAGATGGATGAAATCTTATTCCTACAAGATGGAAAGGTAGCAATTCGCGGAACGCATGAGGAATTACTTGCTACGAACAGTCACTATCAAAAGCTATATGAATTGGATCATCCGGCAAAAAGCCTTTAGCAGCAGCTAAAGGCTTTTTATTATTTTATACTAACGTGAAATTCGACAAACACGAGTAAGATACGTGTCGAACGAAGGAAAATAGCTTGGATTCAAAGAGAGGAGATGCGTTTAGCACTTTTGAAAAAGTGGTAAAACAAGGTAGTGTTTGTTTCTTCCTGTATAACATCGGTTTATTTTAGGGAAAATATATACACATTATGCGAACGAGAGAAGGAAGATACAATGGAACCTATGCTTATACATATCACACTTGTAGTGGGACTAGGAGTTCTATCTCAGTGGCTGGCTTGGAGATTTAAGCTACCAGCAATTGTCGTGATGTCGATTATCGGACTGCTAACAGGCCCTATTTTAGGTTTAATTGATCCTAAAGCACAATTTGCTCAGCTTTTTGATCCTTTTGTATCGATTGCTGTAGCTGTTATTTTATTTGAAGGCAGCTTGAACTTAGACATGAGAGAGGTAAGGGGAATCGAAAAGCCCGTGTTTCGCATTGTGACATTGGGAGCTATGCTAGCTTGGATTTTAGGCTCTTTAGCTGCTCATTATATAGCAGATTTATCCTGGGTGGTGGCAATTGTTATCGGAGGGCTTTTTATTGTGACGGGTCCAACCGTGATTTTACCTCTTTTACGACAAGCTAAATTAAAACCAAAACCAGCAGCGATTTTAAAATGGGAAGGTATTATTGTCGATCCATTTGGTGCATTGCTGGCCGTTTTTTCGTTTGAAATTGTTCAATTTTTAGTGCTGAGAGAAGTGAGTGGAAAAACAATTCTCTTTTTCTTCGTGGCCTCTATTATTGCCGTTTTAATAGGATGGATTCTTGGCCGCGGAATAGGATGGATGTTTCAAAAGGGGCATATTCCAGAGTATTTAAAATCTCCGGTCGTATTTATTGTCGTTATTGCCTGCTTCACAGTAGCTGATGAAATTAAGCATGAAACAGGTCTTCTAGCAGTAACAGCGATGGGGATTACCCTTGCTAATATGCATATTTCATCTATTAGTGATATGCGACACTTTAAAGAGAATATTTCGGTTCTATTAACTTCTACTATTTTTATCATGTTAACGGCTGGACTGACGATGAAGACCATTACTGAAATTTTTCATTGGAATATTATTTTGTTTGTTTTACTTATGCTGTTTATTGTCAGACCTGTCTCCATCTTTTTATCAACGGTAGGGACAGATTTATCTATAAAAGAAAAAATACTGATTGGCTGGATTGCCCCGCGCGGAATTGTGGCGTTAACGGTCTCGAGCTACTTTGCGAAAGTACTAATTGATGAAGGATTTAAAGATGCTTCCATCCTAACAACGCTGACATTTGCTTTAGTGTTTGCTACGGTTTGTGCACACGGTTTTTCCCTTTCATGGGTAGCTAAAAAGCTGGATTTATCGATTGGCGAAGAACCTGGTATTTTGCTTGTGGGAAGCAATGATTTTACGGTTGCCTTTGCTTCAAAGTTAAAACAGCTAGGCTATCCAGTATTAGTTGCTGATTCTTCGTGGGAGCGGTTAAGAGTTGCGCGCAGAGCGGAGGTAGATGTGTATCACGGAGAAGTTCTAGCTGAGCAAACGGAATATCATCTAGACTTAACTCCTTATGAATATGTGATTGCTGCAACTGAGTTAGATGCATATAATGCGCTTGTTTGTACTGCTTTTCTTCAAGATATGGGACGGAATAATGTTTTTCAATTGAGCATTCGTGACCAAGAAGATTCAAGAGAAGATGTCGATGAAATTATGCATACAGTAAGAGGACGTATGCTCTTTAAGAAAGGAATTACGTGGGAGTTTCTGCATCATAAAATGGAGCATGGATATACGATTTACAATACAAAAATCACGGATGAATATACGTATGAAACATATCTTGAGGAGAAAAGCGATGATTCTCTTTTACTAGCAGTGAGTACGCAAGGAAAGGCATTGAGTTTTTTTGCTCATGATCAAGAAATAAACGTCAATGCGGGCGATACGGTATTAAGCCTTCAGCCATTAAAAAGATAAAAAAACAGGCCTTTAATGGCCTGTTTTTTTATGCTTGTCTTTGTTTAAAATGAATGACGAACAGATAAGCAGCAGCTGCTGCAAAATAGATGGTAACGGCTGGTGCTGTAAAGACATGCCCAGCTACAAAAGCAATTCCAAGAGCTAATACAATTGCTGTACTATACATCATAAAGCTTTCATCAAGAAGTTGTGATGGCTCTTTAAATAATCGAACCAATACGGTTAAACCAACTACTAGAAGTGGAAGAACCCATAGTAAAAATCCGATGATACCTAAAGAGAAAAACAAATCATAAAAGTCCATTTCAATCATCTTTGGCGGAAGCTGTTTTGTATAGTCACCAGAAAAGCCCATGCCTATCATTTTTCGTGCAATAGGTGCTTTTGCATACTCTTCCTTATGATGAGCTAAGAATTGCTCACGGCTGCTTAGAATCAGATTTTGAATATCTTTGTCATCTAAATTTGATTCCTTTTGTTTTTTCTTTTTAGCAGGCTTTTCTTTTTCTTTCTTTTCCGGCTTTTCTTGCTTTGTTTTCTCTTTTTTAGCCTCTAACATATCGATGTGCGTATATGTGTTTTTATAAGCTGGAGAAATCGGAGTAGTTGCTCCGGTTATAATTAAAAGCAGAATTGAGATTACTAAGTTGGCTTTAATTAAGCTACGTTTATTCGTAAATAATTTGGCAAATAAGACAACTGTTGCTACAACCAAAGAAAGAATAACGGCACCTAAGCCTACTTTCGTTCCAAGCATGATGGACGAAACGGCTAACAAGATAAAAGGAATCCAGTAATAAGCTTTTGAAAACGAACGTACTTTATCTAAAGCTAAAAGCAGTGTGAGAGGAAGCAAAATAGCAATGGTTGCTCCTAGCTCATTCGCTGCATAAAACCAGCCTTTAAATCCGATTTTATTATACTGATAACTCTCTAGTGCTGTACCTGTTAGCATTGTACCGATAAAAACGATACTGATGATGAGTGAAGCAGTCAATAAGTTTTTGCTCAGTATTCTTTTTACATCGACAGACGATCGATAATGTGAAAACATCACAATCATTCCAAGCAGCGTAACGTTCATATAAACAACTTTATTGAAAAATTTAATTTCTTGCCCAATATAATAAGGATCTTTCCATTGATGATTTAAGTAGATATTGAGTCCAAGAAAGAGTGCAAAAACAATAAGATAGATAATCGAATATCTAGCCCATTTTGATTGTTTGGCAAACACTAAAAGTAGGACACCTGCAAAAATCATATATAGAAAGCGAATAACAACCCCAATTGAGAGACCACTATCCATGTTCAAAACCATGTACGTCGTTAGCATATCAATAATCGGCTGAATTGAAATAAAACCAACGAACAGAAAAAATAACCAGTATGTGTTCTTCATATAGTACTCTCCTGTTTTACGTGAATTAACGTTTTCTTTTAACTAAAAGCATAACACCTTCTACTTTGCATAATAGCGTCGACATTAAGTATACTAAACCACCTGCAATACAGACAATACCAAATCGTAAGATAACATGTAATGAATTCAAAAATGCGATGTCCTTTAAGAAGAACATGACGATAGCAACAGGTACGGAAGCTAAAAGAATTTTTCCTGTTTCTTTCACTAGATATCCGTAATGGAAGTGATTGATTTGTTTTGCCAGCATAACGAATACGATGGCCGTATAGAAAAAGGCAACCACTGACATGGAAAGTGCTAATCCTTGGTATCCCATAAATTTAGTGAAAATCATGTTAAAGATGATATTTAACACAATGGATAATAAGCCTGCTCTCATAATAAGATAACCTTTTTGAAGAGAATAAAATCCTTTTGCAAGAACAGCTTGCAGCGAATAGAAAAACACCGAACCTAGGTAATAATAAGATACATCCGTTGTTTTTAACGTCGAATGTGCGTCAAATGCACCGCGCTGGTAAGCAATCATTACAATGTCTTTCATATAAAAGATCATGATAACAATCGTCGGAATCAGCAGCATCAGCATAAACGTAATCCCTTTTTCAATTCCCGATTTAAAGCGCTCTTCATCTTTTTCAGAAATGGCTCTTGCAATCAGCGGATAAATAATGGTTGCGACCGTAACCCCGAATATTGCCTGGGGAATACTTACAAGTCTGAAAGCATAATTCAAGTATGAAATAACACCTTCGCCAAAGGAACCAGCAAAGAAGAAGTTTACAGTTAAATTAATTTGACCGACCATAATGGTTACACCAACAGGGATGAATACTTTATAAAAAGCCACTACTTCATCACGGTCAATTTTTTGCTTCCATAACAGCAGGTGCTGCGGTTTAAAATAGACAACTTTAATTAAGAAAGAAGCAATTGTTCCTATAAAATAGCCAAGAGCAATTGCGTAGCCGCCCATAATTGAATGTAATAGGATTGTACTTAAAATCGTAAATAGTACAACAACCGTTTGAGAAAACACAGAGAAAGAATATTGACTTCGTGCATCAAATACACCTTCGTATACGGCATTCACTCCAACTAATGAAAGAGATAAGAAGTACATAACGCCCGTATAAATTCCTAGTTCAATTGCTGCTTTGGAAAAATTAGAATACGAAGCGGGAAAGTAAAAGAAAGCAGCAATTGATCCGAGAACCGAAATAATGAAACAAATAAGAAAGGTTGATTTAACAATATTAGTCAAATGAACCTTTCCTTTATTTTCTTTTTCATAACGTAAATAACTAGGGATAAACGCATCCTTCATCCCCGTTAACATAAATAAAATAAAAGCGTTTGGAATAATCATTGCTGCGTTGTATGAATCGACGATATAACTTGTACCGAAATAGTTAGCAATAACTAAATCACGAATCATACTAGAAAATTTCAAAAATAATGTTGATATGAGCAGTAAAATGCTCGCGAATTTTAAGTTTTTCATGCGAAACTCCTACCTTTTCAAGTTATCTCATCAACTATTAGCAATAAAGAAGCATCCGACAATTAGAAGAATACAGCCGATAACTTGTTTTGTTGTAACTTTTTCTTTAATTAAAAAGTAACCGAAAGTTAATGTCCAAATATACGTAATAGACGTGAGCGGAAATACAATAGAATAAGGTAACAGCGTTAAAACATACACATTAAGCAGAGCTGCTGCCCCGTAAAAAAGGCCGCCACCCACAAAACAAATGAGCGCTAGCTTTATCTTTTTTTCATTTAAATACGTAGAAATATACTTGAAAAAGACAGCTCCAACTGAACCTAAAAGAGTCATAATAATTAAAAGTGGGATACTATTCATCTTGGCCACCTACTAAAATTACACCTACGATAATAATAAGAGTACCGACCAGCTTCATAAGGCTAATGGTTTCATTTAATAGAAAGAAACCAAGAGCGATGCTGATTACATATCCTAGGCTTAAAAATGGATGAAGCAAGGAAACTCTTTCAAATTTAAAAGCGGCAATCATAAACACCGCTCCTAATCCATAAAGGAAAAAACCAATAATTAAATTTAAGTTAAATGAAGCTTCGGACAACTTCCAAAAAAGTTGTCCAACAGCTGTAAACAGGGAAGCCACGATAATGAGCGTGATTCCTAGCTTTTTGTTGTAATTGCTCTCCATCAGGAGGTCACATCCTTTTCTTTCTGATCAAATCGGATAAAAGGAAGACCAATAAAGAAGAAAGACACAAATACGCTTGCTAATAAATATCGAAAATCTTGAGCCGGCAATGCTGCAAGAACAGAAAGCGTGTTAAGAGCCCACGGAATGACGATAATAAGTGACGTAATTCCTCTTCGAACCACTAGCATTAATGAAAATAATAAAATGACACAGTGATAAAAAGCTGGTTTCCATAAGAATGTAAAAACAGGGTGCTTAAAAATAGCTAAATAAGCATTAGCAGTATGTGTAATAAAAGGCTCGATTACTTTATTTTTAAGACCTAAATCATTGCCGTAATAAATGTTGGTTACATACGTATCCGTGTAGCCATCTTTAAAAGGATTGATTTGCCATACTAAAGCTGTTTGTTTGAGAAAGCCTTCCGTGGCTAGATAAGGATTTTTGATGACAATGCTAGCATAGTTCTTAAAGTAAAGGCCTAAATCATTAAAAATAAATTCGCGGTCATAGTATTTCCACGTAAATTTAATGGGATCACTTTTGTATGGATTATACTTTTCTTTCCACAATTCAATAGGGAGCACTTTATTAAAATATTCGCGCTCTTCTTTTGACATCTCCCCATCATTTGAAATGATGTTTGCAATTTGTTGAGTTGGAATAGACAAAGCTTCATTTGGATCTGAAGGTTTTACATCAAGCCACGTGAACACAGGTCCTGTAACAATCTTTTGTAAAATAAAGACGACTAAAAAAATCGTGACAAGAGGTTTCCAATTTTTTCTGAATAAGACAATCATTAAAAGGAAAGTCAAAACAAATACAGGAAAACCATTATGTCTAAAGAAAGCTACTCCAAATGCGGAAAGTAAAAGTAAGAAAAAGCTCGCTTTACTTTTAACCCAAGCACCTTTTGAAAGATAAATTTTTGCAATGTTAACCGTAAAAAACAGCAGAAAAGCACTGTATAAAATGTCTTTCCAAATAATAATTGAAAAGATTAAAAAGCTTGGAATAATGACAATAATAGCTGTTAAAAGTCCAATCATAACAGGATGTGCTTTGCGTTTAATGAAAAAGTCAAACGTATAGGCGTATATGCTAACTACAACAACAATTTGTGTGAACGCTACAATGCCTGGATTATCCCATATTTTTGTCAGCAGCATAATGAGCCACGTAATCATAATAGGGTGCCAGTCGTTAAATTCTCCGTTATGTGCCTGTCTCCACTGTGCTAATGAATCGGGAGTCATGGCCGCTGGGAAAAAGGCGAACCAGTAATATAGACTAACGGCTAAAATAAGAATCGTAACAATTCCTAGATACCGCTTTGGGTGTGCAAATGTATAATGAAAATCGTTTATCTGTTTGATAGCGCTGAGTACAGCGGCCGTCAGCAGCATTGCCAATAAAGTACGGCTGATGGCATACAAAACGAGTGAAAAAATAGTTGAGCTCGTCATATGTAAGTTATCTAAAAGTGAAAACTGTACGATAAACGAAAAAACAATCAGCAATAGCCATTCTAGCGGTTTAAATGAAGCATAAGCTCTATTTTTATAAATAAAAATAGAGCTTATGCTGGTAAATACAAGTGCAGCAAAAAGGGAAAGATAGTGAACACCGTCTGGATTACCAATACTTAAACCGATAAGAATAATTAAAGCTGTTACTATAAGCAGTAAAATACTTTTTTTATTCTTCATCATTGTTATTCTCCTACTTGTTCAATCTGTTCAATTTTTTTATTTAGTTCTAATTCATACTGCTTGCGATTTAATGAAGCGATTGTATCTAGAATTAATCCACAGACGAAAGATAAAACACCTAACACCATCAATCCAGTTGCTAAGATAGATGAAGGTACTTTCGTAATAAAGCCTGTATCAAAAAATTCATAAAGTACCGGAGCACCAACAGCTAATCCTGCGACAATAAACAACACTGTCCAAATGGAGAAGAACTGAAGCGGCTTGTACTCTTTAAATAACGTAAAAATCATTCGTAACACTTTAAATCCATCAGAGAACGTATTAAGTTTCGATTCGCTGCCCTCAGGTCGATCGCGATAATCGATCGCGATTTCTTTTAGGCGGAATCGTTTATCTAACGCATGAAGACTCATTTCTGTTTCAATCTCAAATCCCGGACTCATCACAGGAATTGATTTTACAAATAATTTATCGTACGCACGATAACCTGTCATGATATCTTTAATGTTACTTTTGTACAGGCCGTTAATTAAAGAACGTACTAAGTTGTTACCAAAATTATGGAAAGCACGTTTGTTTTCTTCGAGATACGTTCCGTTTGATAAGCGATCTCCAATGACCATGTTAGCTTCTCGATTTCTAATAGGCTCAATTAATTGATGAACAAATTCTGCAGGATACGTATCATCCCCATCTACCATGACATAGCAATCTGCATCAATTTCTTGGAACATTGAACGTACAACGTTTCCTTTTCCTTGCTTGAATTCTTTTTTGACGATTGCGCCGTGTTCAAGTGCAATTTCACTTGTACGATCTTTTGAATTGTTGTCGTATACATAAATATCTGCACTAGGCAGTTCGCGTTTGAAATCGTCAATTACTTTTCCAATTGTTACTTCCTCGTTATAACAAGGAATTAAAACTGCGACTTTCATTTTTCCACCTCATCAAAAAAAATTGTTGGGAGCTGTTCAGCAATTACATCTACTGTGTAGCGGTTTGCTGTTTGTAACGCCTGTTGAGACATTTGCTGTTTCACATCTTCAGGAAGATTAATAAAAGCCTGTAGCTGTGAAGCTAGTTCGTCTACATTTTTAGGCTCAAAGAATAGACCATTCTTTCCGTCTATAATGTAATCTTTTAGACCACCAATCTGACTCCCAATCACGGGTGCTCCGCAAGCCATAGCTTCGAGGCCGACTAAGCCCAAACTTTCTCCTTTTCTTACGGTCGGAAACACGAATGCTTCAATCGCATTATATACGTAAGCAAGAGAAGACTGAGGGAGCAGAGGGAAATGGATGACTTTTTCCTCTAGACCTAGAGTCTTGATCATTTCCTTAAATGCAGCTTCGTCTTTTCCGCTTCCAACGTATAGGTATTTGTAAGAAGAGGGAGTTTGTTGTTCAGCTTTTGCAATTGCTTGAAGGTAGTATTCCCATCCTTTACCCACATCAATGCGGCTTACACATCCAATATAACGGATAGTAGGGTCCAAGTTTAGTTCTTGATAAGCTTGGCTTTTATCTGCATAAGGATGAAACAGATCTTTATTCACTCCTCCGCTTGGAAAAATATAGATTGGGTTATGAATCTTATATTTCTCTTCAACGAGCCCTTTATAGTAGGGAGAAGGAGTAATAATTTTAGTGGAATGGTGCAATAAGTCATTTACTCTAGGCTGATATTTTTCCTGTGAAGCTACTTCAGGTACAACATCTGAACCATGCACGTTTGTCACAATCTTCACATTCTTCTTTAGCTTTTTGAGAATCAGCAGCGGAAGAGCATTATGAGATGCATAATGTACGTAAAGATAGTCGTAGTTTTTTGTTAAGCCCGTCACAATGACATTAGCATAATGAGAAGCATAGCTAAAAAGCTTGCTCAATTTGCTTGTCTTTTTTTGCATGACAATTTTATCAACTTGAATATCATGTTGAACTAAAATTTTTTCAGTGTTTTGAACAAATACACCATAGCTCGGGAATTGTTCAGAAGGATACATATTTGAAATCAACAAAATTTTCATGATTGTTTCACACCTATTTTTCTTTATTAGTTTATGATAATGACAACGGGTGTTCATTTAAATAGAGCTTACATGTATCATCTTACTATTAAGTTGAGCGATTTCATTGATAAACATGCAAAAATGGGTTGCATATCGTCAACATCACAATATTATAGCACACCTACTTTTTAAAATGCGAAAGTTTATCGGACACTTCTAAAACGATAGATAAAGCAGTAAAGAAGATGATTTTCACATAATCATAATCACAAGAAAAAAGCGAACGCTATTCGTTCGCTTTATGTCACTTATTTCACTTCAACGCTTACCCCAAAATGGTCAGAAACAACGGGATAATGGATGCCGTTAAAAACTACAGTCGATGATTGAATATCCTGCGCATGACTCGATAGAATTAGATCAAGGCGCAGTGCCCGTTCATTATCATCCCATCCAGCAATGTTCCCTTTAACTGTAATACCGCTATCTTTTTTGTTCGATAGAGTATACGTATCATAGAGGCCTTGACTCAACAGGTAGTCGTAACCTTCATTTCGTCTATGAGCGTCATTATTAAAGTCTCCAAGTAGGAAAAACGGGTTATCTTTGTGTACATGAGCCAGCAGTGTATCAACTTGCTGCTTGAATGGCTCTTCCTCGTCATCCCACCAGCCGAGATGACAAGAATAAAACGTAAGGAGCTCTTTTTCATATTCAATTGTTGCTCCAACAATTCTTCTTGTTTTCCAATAGTCAATATTTGACGTCTGTGAAACAAAAAATGAATGCTCTTCAATAATCGGGTGTTTCGTTAAAATGGCAATTCCTTCTTCATATACTTCATAGCCTATATGAGATAAATCCCATACCAATTGATAGTCTTCACCTTGTTTACCCAGTTCTTTTGCTAAAAGCCAAGCGTAATTATCGCTACGAATGTAGTCATGTACATAAGGTGCGTTTATTTTTTGGCTTACTTCCTGTAAAGCAATGACATCATATTTTTCTTTTTTAATTACTTCAGCTAGACAAGATAACTTGTCTAGCTGATTTTCCTCTTGCCAAGAGTGGCAATTTAACGTTAATAGCTTCATTATGTTAAGCTCCTAACAAATCTTGAATGTCGGATTTCAAAACATCCGCTTTAGGTCCATAAATAGCTTGTACCCCTTTATCTTTCAAGATTAAACCAAGGGCTCCGTTTTGTTTCCACTCACTTTCTCCTGCAACGGCATGTATATCTTTTACCGTTACACGTAAGCGAGTCATACAAGCATCAACGTCTTCAATATTGTTTTCTCCACCAAGCAGTCTAATAATGACTGGGGCAAGCGAATCATTTTTCACCTGCTTGCTGCTTGTTGCAGTTGTTTCTTCATCAATATAGTTTCCGTTGCGTCCCGGCGTTGGGAAGTTAAAACGTTTGATTAAGAAGTTTGCCACTCCAAAGTTTAAGCCAAAGAATACAAGGCAGGCGATGACAAAATTCATTAAGTCAGCCCATAGTCCCGCTTTGATAATCATTGGTGTACGTGTTAATAGTTCAATTACGCCAAATGAGTGTACACGAACATGAACAATATCAACAATGGCAAAAGCCAGTCCCGTCATAATGGCGTATACGACGTATAGAAGAGGCGCCGCGAACATGAACATAAATTCAATCGGTTCTGTTACGCCTGTTAAGAAAACAGCTAGTCCAGCTGAAAAGAACATTGAACGATATTTTGAACGTTTGTCAGGATCTACGTTGCGATACATTGCTAAAGCGATTCCAATTAATGACGCACAAGATAAAATCATTTGTCCTACTTTAAATCGTGCAGGTGTAACGTCATGTAAGAGCTGCTTGTAGCTGTCCATATCTCCTGCAGCGCGGAAGTTGTTTAAGTCTGCAATCCACGCAAGCCACAAAGGATCTTGACCGGCAACAGTGGAACCTGCTCCAGAACCCGTTAAAATTTTGTACGTACCGCCTAGCTCCGTGTAGTTCATAGGCACTGTCAGCATATGATGTAGACCAAACGGAAGAAGGAGACGCTCTAATGCTCCGAAAATAAATGGTGCCAGAATAGGAGCTGTATCTCTAGATGTTGCAATCCACTGTCCGAAGCTGTTTAGCGAACCTTGGATGAACGGCCACACAATGGATAAAAGCAGTGCCGTTACAACTGAACCACCGATGACCACAAATGGTACGAAGCGCTTGCCGTTAAAAAACGAAAGGGCTTCAGGCAATTTATCATAATTGTAATATTTGTTGAATAAATTTGCGCCTAAGAAACCAGCGATAATTCCTACGAATACTCCCATGTTAAGAGCGGGAGATCCTAAAATAGATGTGAAGTAGTCTTTTACAACTAATTCTTGTCCAAATAGTGATTGAACCGTTGCTTTTGAATCTGAGAGCATTTCTGCTTTAACTCCAAAAATGGTTCCTGTAATTCGATTAATAAGAACGAATGCAATGAGTGCAGCAAATGCACCGCCAGCACGTTCTTTTGCCCAAGATCCCCCGATGGCAACAGCGAACAAGATGTGAAGATTTGTAATGATGCCCCATCCTATATCTTCCATCACTCGTGCAATTGTTTGTACAGCAGTGATGTCTCCCCCAGTCATCGCAACTAGTTTTCCAAGTGAAATCATAATACCAGCTGCGGGCATAACCGCTACTACTACTAATAAAGCCTTACCAAATTTCTGCCAAAAATCAAATGAAAAGAACTTCTTCATAGTTTTTCCCCTTCCCCTATGTATGGGTTTTCATTTTATTTTTTGATAAACTATATCTTTAATATAGTGCAACCGTTTGCATAAACCTATTGTAATAAAAGGGCTTTCATAATGCAATACTGTAATTTCTCTTTTTTTGAAAAAATTATTCGTGAATTACAAATGATGAAAAAATTTTTATGATAAAGTGAACAATATCAACGGTATTTTAACATGATGGAATGTAATAAAAGCATTTAAGTAATGGCATAAAGATAAGTACAGAGGAGGATAATATGAAAAAAGAAGAGCTACAAGCGATTATTTTTGATTTAGACGGTGTTATTGCAGATACGGTGCATTTATATTATAGAGCAAATAAAAAAGTAGCAGATCAACTTAACGTTTCATTTTCTCCAGAACTGAATCAGCAGCTGCAGGGCATCAGCCGAGTGAAAACTGTAGAGCTCATTGCTGCACAAGGCAATGTAAAGCTGACAGAGGAAAAAAAAGAACAGCTTGCTTATGAAAAGAATAAGCATTATCAAGCATTAATAAGGGAAATGACAAGGGATCATTTACTTCCAGGAATACAATTGTTGTTAGAGGATTGTAAAAAACAAGGCATTAAAATGGGAATTGCTTCTTCTAGTTCAAATGCAAATACTGTAATAGATGCGCTAGGAATACGCTCTTTTTTTGATTGTATTGTGGATGTGAGAAAAATCAAGAAGGGAAAACCAGATCCAGAAATATTTTTGACAGCTGCCGATCAATTAAAAGTAAAACCCTATGCATGTGTGGCAATAGAAGATGGAGAGGCTGGTATAAAAGCTATTAATCAAACAGATATGGTTTCTATCGGCGTTGGTAAGCATCTGAGGGAAGAGGATGTAAATTTTCACGTATATTCAACAGCTGATTTGCATTTAAAGACGGTCAAAGAGGTTTTCGAAAAAGCAAGAAAAGGAACAGATTATAACAGCGCGTATACAAAAAATTAGTAAATCTTTTACATGCAAGTAGCAAAGCGCTAAAAAACATATGCTAGAATACAATAAGAGAGCAAAGATACATAGGAAGGGGTACATCATGATTAAATGTATTGCGATCGATATGGATGGAACGCTAGTAAATAGTGAACAAGTTGTAAGTAAAGAAAATGCCCAAGCGATTAAGACAGCTCAAAAGGCAGGGGTGGAAGTTGTTGTTGCTACGGGACGTTCTTATGAAGAAGCCCGTTATGTTTTAGAAGAAGCAGGACTTCATACATATTTAATTTGTGCAAACGGAGCAGAGCTTCGCAATCCACAAGGGGAAAAACAATATTCAGTAGGCATGACGATGGAATCTATTCGCGAAGTAGAAGATATTTTTAAGAAGTTTCAGCTGTACTTTGAAGTCTATACAAGTGAAGGTACGTATTCAAATGACTACGAAAAAGCTTTGTCCGTATTAATGGATATTTATTTAAGTGCTAGCTTAAAAGATAATTATGAAAAATCGTTAGAAGCGGCAAAAGAGCGTTTCAATAGCGGCAGAGTAAAGCTTATTGAAGAGTATGAAGCGTTGTTTCAAGATCCAAACAAGGACATTTATAAGCTGCTTGCTTTCTCTTTTGATGAAGAAAAGTTAGAACAGGCAAAAATAGAACTTGTGAAGTTAGATTCTATTGCAGTCAGTGCATCTGGTAAAGAAAATATTGAAATAAATGATGAAAATGCTCAAAAAGGAATTGCGGTTACCTCATTTGTTCAAGAACGCCATATTTCTTTAGAAGAAACGATGGCCATTGGAGACAATTATAACGATGTATCGATGTTTCAGCGAGTTGGACGTGCCGTAGTGATGGGAAATGCTCCTCAAGAAATTAAAGAGTTTGCCCATATAGTAACAGGAACCAATGACGAGCACGGCGTAGCTCAAGCTATCTTAAATGCGCTTGAAACAGTCAAACAATAAGCAAAATAGAAAAGCATGCCTTTAGGCATGCTTTTAGTTTGTTACTTTTTCTTTTTTACGACGGTATGCACCGTGATTTGTTGGTCCGACATATTGATTTAAAGCAAATGAATGGCGAATTGCTTCTGTAATAAACTCTTTTGCTGTATAAATAGCTTGTTTGACGTCACTGCCTTTTGCCAATTCAGCAGCAATCGCAGCTGAATATGTGCATCCAGCACCGTGTGTAAATGTCGTTTCAATACGTTCAGACTCTAAGATCTCAAACGTCTTTCCATCATAAAGCAAATCGATTGCTTTTTCGTGTGCTAATTTACTTCCACCTTTAATCAATACATATTTGGCACCAAGTTCAGAAATTTTCACGGCTGCTTCTTTCATTTGATCAACCGTTTTGATAGGGCCAAGTCCGCTTAATTGACTAGCTTCAAATAAGTTAGGGGTTACGACTGTTGCTTTTGGAACTAGTACATCACGCAAGCTGACAGTTGTTTCCGGGTGAAGCGCTTCGTCTTCTCCTTTACATACCATCACAGGATCTACTACAACATTTTTTAAATCGTATTCTTCAATTGTTTTTGCGGCTAGTTCAATAATTTCCACTGAGCCAAGCATACCAGTTTTTAGAGCTTGTACGCCTACGCCTTTTACAATTGTTTTCAACTGCTGTTCAACGGTTGCAGTTTCTTGTGGAAATACGTTATGAGACCAGCTGTTATCGGGATCCATTGTTACAATTGTTGTTAAAGCTGTCATTCCGTAAACACCAAGTTCTTGGAATGTTTTTAAATCCGCTTGAATACCAGCTCCGCCGCTGCTATCAGAACCGGCAATGGTTAATGCTTTATTCATTGTCATAAAAAATCCTCCCGTATTTTAAGTTCATAGAGAAAATCGAGTAAAATTTCTACCGGGCGGCTTTTAGTTGCCCAATGTGTTTTAGATAAATTTCTTCCATTCACTTTTTCTTCTATTTTATCGCTTTTAATGTAGATATTCAATTTCTAAAAACTGTATGAATCCTAAGTGTAATTTAGAATTATTATGACTGACTGTGAAGCATGAGTTAAATGAAAGTTAACGAATGAAATGTAAGGTGGCTTGAACATTTACTTTACATAAACTTAAGGGTAGCCACCTTCAGAAGTAATCGTATGCTAAAAAACCTCTTATTAAAAGGCTTTTTACCTTATTGTACAAGCACTCTTTTTCTTAATGAATAAAATAAATAGAAACTTAAGAAAGGGTGATTCACATAAAAAAACATTATAATCATGACAGTTATAAAGACGGCCCGGATTCTTCTAATCAGTCACAACTTCAAAAGAAAGATCACAAAGATTGTTATATAAAATCGAATTTAATAAGCGATAACTTCAAAACTATTAAGACAGGTACTTTAAATGTTTGTATAATCGTATTACCAGGAGCTAAAGTTGATCGAAATTCCAAAGATAATCAGTCTATAGTTCCCAACCGTGTAAAAAGAGACATAGCGGCTGCTAATAGGATATGGAAACAATATGAGAAAAACCGATTAATCCAAGGTGTTACATTTACCATTACACGTTCATTTGTTTTTTTAGAAAACATCAGTGGCATTGTTAGCAATGCGGAAAACTTTCCAATTGGAGGGGCTAGTCATCTCACAATGGTACAAGCAATGCTTAAAACTGGCCGAAAAATTTGTCAAAACGCTGATGTATATGTGTTTTATATGAATGGAAACAGATTTGGGCCTATTAATTTTGACTATTCATCTACTCTTGCTGTAACATATAACTCTTTTCCGCTTATTATTATGACAAATGCAAGTACAGATGAGTATCTCCTCGCACATGAATTAGGTCATTTTATGTTTATTACGAATCGGTTTAGCGAGACGGATGATCCAGAACCTTTTCATGAACTAGATAGAAATCATAACAGAACGCCTGGTAACCTTATGTTTCCTACTCCTGAATTCTGGCCAATAGTACCGGAGATTACCGGTGAACAGATATACAAAGCTTTAAATAGTCGCGTTTTTTACAGCTAATTGTTGTTCATTCAAAATAAAAACGCCCTTAACAGAGGGTTAAGGACGTTTTTCACTATTTATTAGATAGAAGCTAATTCTTTTTCAAGAGCTACGTCTACTGATACATAATCATAACCTAAATCATGTGCAACTGCTTCGTACGTAATGGCTCCGTTTGCAACGTTCACTCCTAATTTTAACGCTTCGTTTTGAGCGATTGCTTTGTGAACACCTTTAGAAGCAATTTGAAGTGCGTAAGGTACCGTTACATTTGTTAGAGCAATCGTTGACGTGCGAGGAACAGCTCCCGGCATGTTTGCAACTGCATAGTGTACAACACCGTGCTTTTCATACGTCGGCTGATCGTGTGTTGTAATGTGATCGATTGTTTCAACGATACCACCTTGGTCGATTGCTACGTCAACAATAACAGAACCTGGCTTCATTGATTTCACCATTTCTTCTGTTACTAGTTTTGGAGCTTTTGCACCTGGGATTAATACTGCGCCAATCACTAAATCTGACTCTGCTACTGCATCCGCAATATTATAAGGATTTGAAACTAGCGTATTGATTTGGTTGCCAAAGATATCGTCTAATTGACGTAGGCGTTCAGGACTTAAATCAATAATTGTTACATCAGCACCGAGGCCGATTGCGATTTTTGCAGCATTTGTACCAACACCGCCGCCTCCAATAATCGTTACTTTTCCGCGGCTAACTCCGGGAACGCCTGCTAATAAAATTCCTTTTCCACCGTTTGATTTTTGAAGGAATTGTGCACCGATTTGAGCAGCCATACGACCTGCTACTTCACTCATAGGTGTTAATAGAGGCAATGTACGATTTACCGCCACTGTTTCATAAGCAATAGCTGTTACGCCGCTATCTTTTAATGCCTTTGCAAGTGCTGGTTCAGCTGCTAAGTGAAGGTATGTGAATAAGATAAGACCTGGTCTAAAATAACCGTATTCACTTGCTAATGGTTCTTTTACTTTCATGATCATTTCAGCTTGTGCCCAAACGTCAGCTGCTGTCTCAACAATTTCAGCTCCAGCTTTTACATAATCTTCATTTGTGAAGTTACTTCCAATACCCGCTTCATTTTCAATTAATACACGATGACCTGTACCAACAAATGATGCTACGCCTGCTGGTGTAATCGCTACTCGGTTTTCGTTGTTTTTGATTTCTTTTGGTACGCCAATAATCATGATTAATTTCCCCCTTGGTCGTTTGTGTACCTTTAGTATAAAGAAAGTTTTGTGGAATTTCTTTGTCTAGAAAGAAGAATTGAAGAAGTGGTTTTTGTTTAAACACACAAATGTAAACGCTTACTTATCGGAATTTTTGGTTTTTATGTAAGGTCACCTAACATCATAAGGAAATAAAAGGTAAAAAAAGAGCTATTCATTTATTTTCTAATAAATGAATAGCTCAATGTTAAAAGAAGTTACATTATCTGTTATTTTTTATATTTCATTAACTTAATATCAATATAAAGAGTCATTTTTTGATTAACGTCCTTTAAGTTGATATCACCAATCTCGGAAATTCGCTTTAACCGATAGCTAAGTGTATTCATATGCACATTTAATTCTTTGGCTGCTTCGTTAATGTTATTATCATTATTTAAAAATACTTCGAGAGTCTCCACCAAGTTGCTATTATGACGAAGATCGTAATCAGTTAGCTTCTTTAAAGAATGGTTTTCAAATTGATCTTGCACGCGCTTGTCTAAAATAACATCTAGAAATTGATAAATACCTAATTCTTGATAGTTAATAATCTCTTTCGTTTCTTCTGGAAACTTACTTTTCATATCTAATACGTTCAAGGCTTCTTTATAGCTTTTTTCGATATGATCGTGCGATGAATAAATACTGCTGCAGCTGGCTTTAATTTGAGTAACATCAAAGCGTTCATACATGTTACCTCTAAAATAGTCTACAAAATCTCGCTGTTCATCAAGAGGATTTTCAACCGCATCCAAAGAAAGCAGTAAGATTAAATCATTGCAATCAATCGTATAAAGAACGATTTTCAAGCGATGCATTGTTTTTAACATATACGAGATTTGGCGTTCAGCTTCAGGCGTAATATCTTCTTGGAAGCGGAAGATAGCAATGGAAAACGTTGATGGAGCCGTAATTTGAGCTTCATAAAACGCTTCTGAAATTTCTTGGCGAGACTTAATATGACCAGTTAATAATTTCCAGAAAAATTCCTGTGAGCGCTCTTCTCGTTTATATTTTCGAATTTGAAGCTGCAGCAATTTGTTTTTTAATACATTCGCAGCTTTTTTTAATAGTTCTACTTCTTCATCGCCTAAGGCTTTCTCAATTTCAACAGCCCAGATGAATCCTAGAACTTCTTCATTTTTCCAGATGGAAATAGCTATACGATCTCCAAGCCCAATTTCATTTATATTTTTCACTCGCACAGGTTCATTTGTCTCAAGCAGTTTAGGAATAATGCCTTCTTTCCATAAGTTGTTGATGACTTTTTCCGGAACTCTTCTTCCAATAATCGTGGCAATACGCGCCTGGTCCGTTCTTTCGTCATGGGTGCTATAAGCTAATAAGCGATGATTAGCATCTTCAATCGTAATAGGACAATTCAATACCTCGCTAATGCGATCAGCGAATTCTTCAAGCGTATCAAAATTTTCTTTGAACGGATCTTTGATTGGTTTCGTCATATATAAAATCCCTCTTCATAAAACAAAATAAGTACTAGTGCGGCCTTTTTAGCTGCAGTAAATATAGTAAAACGGTAACAACCGTGTTGATCATCAATTCGTTGAAATGATTAACTGCTTAATATTTTAACAAAAGTAATTGTTTAAGAAAATGTTAAAATGCGTCTAAAAGTAGTTAAGAATGTACGGATGATTAGTAACTGCGTTCATTTCACTTATTTTATCGAAATTTTCTTCAAAATAATCAATGTTCGGTGAGCATGATTCTTTTCAAGTGTGTATAATAAAACGTATGATTATGGTTATATCAAACTTGAATCTGTAACTTTCTTTATGATATGTTCAGTTACGATTAGGTTGACCAATTCATATTACACATGAAGGGAAGAATTTAACATGGCAAAACAACAAATCGGTGTTATCGGTTTAGCGGTTATGGGGAAAAACTTGGCGCTAAACATTGAGAGCAGAGGCTATTCTGTTTCAGTTTATAACCGCTCTCCTGAAAAGACAGAAGAGTTCCTAAAAACAGAAGCAGAAGGTAAAAATTTTGCAGGTACATACAGTGTGGAAGAGTTTATTAATTCTCTTGAAAAACCGCGTAAAATTTTATTAATGGTTAAAGCTGGTGCTGCTACAGATGCAACAATTGATTCGTTAAAACCATACTTAGAAAAAGGCGACATTTTAATCGATGGCGGAAATACATTCTTCCAGGATACAATTCGTCGTAACAAAGAGCTAGAAGAATTAGGTATCCATTTCATCGGTACAGGCGTATCCGGCGGAGAAGAAGGCGCATTAAAAGGACCTTCAATCATGCCTGGCGGACAAAAAGAAGCATATGAACTTGTAAAACCAATCTTAACAGCTATTTCAGCGAAAGTTGAAGGCGATGATTGCTGCACGTACATTGGACCAAATGGTGCAGGTCACTACGTGAAAATGGTTCATAACGGCATCGAGTATGGCGATATGCAGTTAATTTGTGAAGCATACTTCATTATGAAAAACGTATTAGGCTTAGAAACAGATGAATTACATGAAGTATTTGCTGAATGGAATAAAGGCGAGCTAGATAGCTACTTAATTGAGATCACAGCTGATATCTTTACGAAAAAAGATGAAGAAACAGGAAAAGCACTTGTAGACGTTATTTTAGATACTGCAGGTCAAAAAGGTACAGGTAAATGGACAAGCCAAAGTGCGCTTGATTTAGGTGTACCACTACCAATCATTACGGAATCTGTATTTGCACGCTTTATTTCAGCTATGAAAGAAGAACGTGTAAAAGCAAGCAAAGTATTGAGCGGTCCTAATGCAGCTGCATTTGAAGGCGATAAAACCGAATTAGTAGAAGCAATTCGTAAAGCATTGTACATGAGTAAAATTTGTTCATATGCGCAAGGGTTTGCTCAAATGAAAGCAGCTTCTGAAGAATATGACTGGAATTTACAGTACGGTGATATTGCAATGATCTTCCGTGGTGGTTGTATCATCCGTGCACAATTCTTACAAAAAATTAAAGAAGCTTACGATCGCGATGCAGATCTAACAAACTTATTGTTAGACCCATACTTCAAGGATATTGTAGAAGGCTATCAATCGGCTCTTCGTGAAGTTATTTCAATTGCGGTTAAACAAGGTATTCCTGTACCAAGTTTCTCAAGTGCATTAGCTTACTATGACAGCTACCGTACAGAAACGCTACCAGCGAACCTTTTACAAGCGCAACGTGACTACTTCGGAGCTCACACATATCAACGTGTTGATAAAGAGGGCGTATTCCATACTGAGTGGTTAAAATAAAAAATAAGAAAAGCAGCTGTATACTACAGCTGCTTTTTTTTATTTACTCTTTAGGTGAGAAGTTGTCTTCTCCGACTGGCCACCAGTGGAAACCGTCTTCAGCGAGCAATGCGTCTGATTCTTTTGGTCCCATTGAACCTGATTCGTAGTTCGGGAAGTTTTGTGCTTTTGTACTTTCCCATGCTTCTGAAATAGTATCAACAAATTTCCAAGAAAGGGCTACTTCATCCCAGTGAGTAAAGTTCGTTGCATCTCCAAGCATGCAATCATAAATAAGGCGTTCATAAGCTTCCGGTGTATTCATTTTATCTCCACAGTTATTGCAATAGTTCAAGTTAATCGGTGTGGATGATGTGGCACCTGGCGTTTTACGCGCGTTTAAGTGAAGCGTAATGCCTTCTTCCGGTTGGATATGAATGACAAGCAAGTTTGGATGAATTTCTTTATCTTTATTGAAGTACAGGTTCATTGGTAAGTCTTTGAACTGTACAACAATTGTCGTTGCTTTTTCTTTCATGCGTTTACCTGTACGGATATAAATCGGTACGCCAGCCCATCTGAAGTTATCAATCATAAGCTTACCAGATACAAACGTTGCGGTATTAGACTCAGGATCAACCGAGTTTCCTTCGCGATAGCCGATAACTTCTTCTCCTTCAAGTACACCTTTGCCGTATTGGCCTCGTACAAAATAATCATCTACTTCATCCACTGATAAAGAGCGAAGAGCACGCAGTACTTTTACTTTTTCACTGCGAATTTCTTCCGGTGTTAATTTAATCGGCGGTTCCATTGCAAGCAGGGCCACCATTTGAAGCATATGGTTTTGTACCATATCTCGAAGGGCGCCTGAAGATTCATAGTAACGGCCACGATCTTCTACACCAAGCGTCTCGCTAGACGTAATTTGGATGTTTGAAATGTATTGATTGTTCCACATCGGTTCAAATAGAGCATTTGCAAAACGGATAACTTCGATATTTTGCACCATTTCTTTACCGAGGTAGTGGTCGATACGATAAATTTGATCTTCCTTAAATGCATGGCGAATTTGTTCATTTAATTCTTTAGCAGAAGGATAATCATGGCCAAACGGCTTTTCAATGACTAGGCGACTCCAACCTTCTGTTTGTGTTAAACCTTCATTTTTTAAATTCGAAGCAATTGTTCCGAAAAATTCAGGTGCCATTGCTAGATAGAAAATACGATTTCCAGGCACGTTGTATTGCTCATCAAGGCTTTCTGTTAGGCTTTTTAATTCTTGATAAGAAGCGACATCTGTTACGTCAAACGGTTGGTAATAAAAATGTGAAGCAAACTTTTCAATGTCAGCGTCACTGTTTTTGAAACTGCTCACTGATTTTTTTACATTTTCGCGTAATTCGTCATTAGTCCAAGGTCTTCTTGCGACACCAACAACAGCGAAATCTTCCGATAGTTTGTTCGCTTTATATAAGCGGAAAATAGAGGGGAATAACTTACGTTTTGCTAAATCACCTGTAGCGCCAAAAATTACGATAATGGATTTTGGTTGTACATTTGTCATTACTTCTAGGACCTCACTTTGTCGTAGTTACGTTCAATTTTTTTCCGCTTTAACAGACAACACTTAAATGAAATCTGGGGATTCATTGCCCGTTAAACCCGGCCTTTATAAACAAACGAATGATTGCTTGTTTACCTTTTCCTTTATGTATAGAACTACTAATAAATTGTAACGATTTTAAAGGGTTAACGCAAATAGATTAAAACAATTTGTAGTTATTATTCCATGTTTTTAACAAGTTTAAAAGTATTTTGTTTCGAATACGGAGAAAAAGCTACTGTTATTTTAACAGTAGCTTTTCTCATTTATTTATATTGATACAGGGAACCGATAGATTTTTTTGTTGAAAATGGCAGCTCAGGGCTATCGGCAATGATAAAAATAGGACAGTGCATTAAAAGTGGATGTTTTTCGAAAAAAGAAGCATCAGCGTGATAGATAGACGATAGAATGACAGGGAGCTGTTCTAAAAAGTGAAGGTAGCGTGTAATGGTTTCATCTGTTGATGTATGCGCACCGATGTAATAATACACAGTAAGGGAATAAAAACCTTTATCGAAGACGAAGGATGCTAAATATTCGTTCCGCTCTTTTTGCATATGATCGTAGGCAAATTCAATGCCGATTTGAATGGAAGGAACAGAAGTGTGTTGACCTGGGAAAACGGTGTATTTTCTTGGTATCATCGGTTCAACGGGTGTAACACCCAGGCTGTAGGTTACGTCTATTTGGTGGGGATTGCTGATGATCATATGGAATCCCTCCTTTAATATAAAAATACACTCTTTATAAGTGTATACAAAGTTTCATTGAACATGACAATATTAAAATATGCCCAGGCTCTCAGCATATTTAAAGCAGGCAACGTTTGAGCAGGGGGCAGAGTTTACGATAAAATAACAAAAAAGATTATTATGAGGTGATAAGCAATGAGTATTTTAAAAAATGACTGGGCTCCTTTATTAGAAGAAGAATTTCAAAAAGACTATTACATACAGCTTCGAGAATTCTTAGTGGATGAATATAATCACCACACCATTTACCCTGATAAATATGATATTTTTAACGCTTTACACTATACGGATTATAAAAATGTAAAAGTTGTCATATTGGGACAAGATCCTTATCATGGACCAAATCAAGCGCATGGACTGAGCTTCTCTGTTCAGCCAGGAGTAAAAACACCGCCTTCTTTAGTGAATATTTACAAAGAGCTGAAAAATGAAATGGATTATCACATTCCGAATAACGGTTATTTAGTCAAATGGGCAGAACAAGGCGTTCTTTTGCTTAACACTGTTTTAACAGTTAGAAAAGGAGAAGCGAATTCTCACAAAGGAAAAGGATGGGAACAGCTGACCGACCGCATTATTGAATTAGTGGCACAAAAAGAGGAGCCAGTCGTGTTTTTGCTGTGGGGCAAACATGCACAAGCTAAAAAAGAGCTCATTCATCATTCCCATCATTTAATTTTGGAAAGCCCGCATCCTAGCCCATTTTCAGCTAATCGAGGCTTTTTTGGCAATAATCATTTTCAACGAGCAAATGAGTTTTTGCTCCAACACGGACGTCAATCCATCGATTGGCAAATTGATGATGTGTAAAAGTGAGCATTTCATGAAGATTAGCTTCAGACATAGCCTCCTATTTCATCTTTTGATAAAATAGCTGTATAAAGTCATATTGAATGTAAGATGAGGTGTCTACATGGATATAAAAATGGCGCAGCTCCTTGATAAAATTGGTGCAGAAGTACAAAAAGCAAAGCACCATTCGAATAGTGCGAACGTTCGAGATCAATTGGTTGCCATAAAAGCACTGTGTGAGCTTGCATTAGATCAAAATGAAGAGGTTCCAGTATCGAAACCTGTCTCGGTTTCAAAACCTGTTGTCATGTCTTCACCGGAAATTATGCAATCGCCTGAGATTATGCAGCAACAGATTATTCAGTCATCCAAACCTAATTTTGAGGGAACGAAATTGAAATCAGATGATGCAAACGGCGATAGTTTGTTTGATTTCTAAAGTGAGGAGAAAAAAATGAAACTATTTTTAATAATCGGTGCAATCAATGCGATGTTAGCGGTTGCTCTTGGTGCTTTTGGAGCACACGGGTTAGAAGGGAAAATCTCAGAGAAGTATTTAGAGGTATGGAAAACAGGAGTGCAGTACCAGATGTTCCATGCAATGGGGCTGTTTGTCATTGCGTTTCTATTAAGCAAATTTCCTCAGTCTTCTTTGTTAACAGCTTCGGGCTGGATTATGTTCGCAGGGATTGTGCTGTTTTCAGGCAGTCTTTATGTATTAAGTACGTCCGGCATTAAAGTTCTCGGTGCAATTACTCCCCTAGGTGGAGTAGCGTTTATTGTGGCTTGGATTTTAATTGTTGTTGCAGCTGTAAAATGGCTATAAAAAAACCCCTGAAAAGGGGTTTTTTTAACGCGGAGAATAATTGCTCAACTGCTGGCCTCCTCCACCGCTAAACGGATAATTATATTTGATTGGACCCTCAAAAGTAATGTAATCGAGATAAACCATAAGCAGTAAATAACGGGTGCCAGTTTGCGGATCACTTAAAATGATATGATCGCGTCCGGCTGCTTCAATTTCTCCTCTAAAGACCTTCGCGTTCCACTGCGTATTATTTTCAAACGTCATATATACAGTCGCTATTTTTCCTCGATTTAAACGTAAAATATTTTCAATATATGATTCTTCAATGGGCAGTTGATTTGGGTCTTGCGGGGCACCACTGCCTCCAGAAGAGGTAGGGGGCGGACCTCCTTGGCTTTGCCCTTGAACCTGCTGGCCTCCTGGTTGGGGCTGCTGCGGCTGAGGCATATAATAAGGGTAGTTTGGACTCATATACGGATTTTGCATATATTGCTGTTGCGGTTGATTAGACTTTGGTTTTTTCATAGGAACCTCCTTCAAACAAAAAGAAATTAGTAAACTCCTGGACAATCAGCTTGAGTTGGTGCAAAGAAACAGTGAGATTTAAATCGTCCTGTGTTATTTTGGTTATACCATTGAGCAGGACAGTCGCCGCTGGGCTTGAAAAACCACAGTGAGTTTTCCGCGGGGTTAAAACGTTCCCCTCTTAATACACGTCGTGCAAGTGTAATTTCAGACTGGCGGGCACGCTGGTAAAAGTAGCCTTTTTGAGTTGCTTCAAATCCGCCTGGGTTTTGAAACACCATCTGACGAATGGTTCTTATATTTCTAAAATCCAAACAGGGAGCTTTAGCGCGGTTCACGCCTACATTTCCTACCAGTAACATCCCTTGTTTTCCTTCACTTTCAGCTTCAGCTCGAATGAGTCTGGCTAGGAGCTTAACATCTTCTTCGTTGTGTGCAACGACTGCCATTATCCCACCTCGCTTACTTGTGACACTGTTGTATATATATGGTCCTGCAAGTGCGAATATGCCATGGCTAGAAAATAAAAAACCTGTTTCCACTTGGAAACAGGTTTTTTACAGGTGAAGCTCATTGATGTTCATTGCTCTAGGCGTTACAAAAGAGATGAACGCTTTTGCGGCTTAGTTTACACGTGTAAAAAGCGTGCAATAGCTTCTTCTTTTAATAAATTTCCCACAAAGAAGCTGCCAAATTCCCCGTAGCGAGCACTTACTTCGTCAAAACGCATTTCGTATACTAATTTTTTAAATTGAAGTACGTCATCTGCAAAAAGAGTAACGCCCCACTCGTAATCATCAAAACCAACAGAACCCGTGATGATTTGCTTTACTTTTCCAGCGTATTGACGTCCAATCATTCCATGACTGCGCATTAAGCTGCGTCGTTCTTCCATAGGAAGCATGTACCAATTGTCATTTCCTTGACGACGTTTATCCATTGGATAAAAGCAAACATGACCAGCTTTTGGTAAAGTTGGATATAGTCTAGCTTGGATTTGAGGATTTTCATAAGGATCCTCACCGGCAGGTAAGTAGTTGCTTAATTCAACTACTGATACATATGAATAAGTAGGAATGGTAAACTCAGCAAGCTTTGTTTTATTAAATTCTGTTTCAATTTCATTTAGTTCTTCCATAGTAGGACGAACAAGCATTAGCATAAAATCTGCTTTTTGACCGACAATGGTATATAAAGCATGACTGCCTTGCTGCTCAGCTTCAGTTCCTTTCCATTTCTCAATCAATCCTAAAAATTCATGGATAGCCGCTTGACGATCATCGCTTGATAACTGCTTCCAAGCGCCCCAATCGATTGAACGGAAATCATGAAGTGCATACCAACCGTCTAATGTTTGTGCTGCTTCTGCCATTTCGTTTCACTCCTATTGTCCGATTATGATAAATTCCAATTCTACTATATCATAGTTTGTCCGAAGATCTGGAATGAAAAACCTGTGATTTTGTGACTAAACTTTAAACAATTGTCACAAAGTAAAAACAGGTTTTATTTTAGGTGTTAGTGGAAAATTAAGAATTAAAAGACTTTTTCGTAATCATGGATTCTTGAAGGACATGCCTTTGATTTTTAAAAAAAGTGGAGTATCCTATTATGAGAAAAGTTTTTTACATATCGAGGAGGATTTACTTTGAGTGATTTATTTACAGGTTTAAAACAAAAAGTATCAGCTAGCGATGTATCAATCGTATTCCCAGAGGGATTAGATGAGCGCGTATTAGGTGCTGTTTCTCGTTTAGCTGCCGACAATATCTTAAAGCCTATCGTTGTTGGAAATAAAGAAGCTGTAGCATCAAAAGCAGCAGAACTAAATGTAAAATTAGACGGTGTTGAGGTTTTGGATCCTCAAAGCTACTCTGAATTTGATGAAATGGTTGCAGCATTTGTTGAGCGTCGTAAAGGCAAGGCAACAGAAGAAGATGCTCGCAAAATTTTATTAGATGAAAATTATTTTGGCACAATGCTTGTTCACATGAACAAAGCTGACGGTCTTGTAAGCGGAGCTGCGCATTCTACAGCAGACACAGTGCGACCTGCTCTACAAATTATCAAAACAAGACAAGGTGTTAAGAAAACATCTGGCGTATTTATCATGGTTCGCGGCGACCAAAAATACGTATTTGCTGACTGTGCAATCAATATTTCACCTGACAGCCAAGATTTAGCTGAAATTGCTATCGAAAGTGCTCGTACAGCTGAAATGTTCGATATCGATCCTCGTGTTGCTATGCTAAGCTTCTCAACAAAAGGATCAGCAAAATCTCCGGAAACAGAAAAGGTAGCAAACGCAGTAGAAATTGCAAAAGAATTAGCACCAAGCGTAACATTAGACGGCGAATTCCAATTCGATGCAGCATTTGTTCCTTCTGTAGCTGAAAAGAAAGCACCAGGTTCAGTGATCAAAGGAGATGCAAATGTATTTGTATTCCCAAGCCTTGAAGCAGGTAACATTGGTTACAAAATTGCACAGCGCTTAGGAAACTTCGAAGCAGTAGGTCCAATCTTACAAGGTCTAAACAAACCGGTAAACGATCTATCTCGCGGTTGTAACGAAGAAGATGTGTACAAGCTTGCTTTAATCACAGCAGCTCAAGCACTTTAATAAAAAAAACTCCGTCCTAGGGCGGAGTTTTTTTATTCGGCTAATGAACCCAATGCTTTTTCGTTGCGGTCATACATGCGCTGCAGCTGCGTCTCAAACAGCTCTTGTTCGGTAGCATTTAAAGGCATATTTACAAGAGAAGAGCTCATGCTATTTAGTGTTTGCAATAAAAGCAGCATGACATCAGAAACGGTTAAATCAATCTGTAATAGCTCAGATAGAGAAGCCATTGTATGAGGCTGGATATCTGGGTATGAAAATTTAGTTTCTGTGTTTTGGAGACCTTTTTTGTAAAACTCTCGAATGAGAGAAGCGCGTTTAGAGCCGCTTCCGTTAACGCATAAGTAAATTTGTACAGCCACTCCGCCGCGAACGCGTCGCTGTGAAATGCCTGCAAACTTTTGATTGCGAATGCTTAAATCAAAGCTGCCAGGGCAATAGGAGCCTACGATTTCCTTCGCTTCAATTGCGGTACCGTAAGATGCAAACATGGCCTTAATCAAATCAAACATGGCTTCATAGCCACGATCAATATCAATTCCTTTTTCGGCATCTGGAAAAATTAAAGAAATGTTTAGAACATCCTGATCAAGTACGACAGCGAGGCCGCCTGAATTGCGGACGATTGTTTTATACCCTTGTTCATTTAAATAAGCTGCACCTTCAGCTAGGTGAGGGAGCTTTGTATCTTGAATGCCTAATACAATCGTATCGTGATGAACCCATGAGCGCATGACAGCTGGAGATTCACCTCTTCCAACGGTTGTACAAAGCGTGTCATCGATGGCAAAAGAATGACGGGCATCAAAATGAGGACCTAGACTGGATTGATCAATAATACGCCAAGCGGGCTGTGCTAAAAGTTTTAAACTATTCTGCTGCATATCTCAAACCCCTTTATAAACAGTAAACGAACATATTATAGCATAAAGGCGTCATATCATTGTCTGTAAAATAGAAAAAGAAGAAAGAAGAGCCAAGTTTGGCATCTCTCTTTCTTCGTTCGTATAGCTTATTCAGCCATTTTCTCAAGATTTCCGTTACGATCCATTTTAAACGTAGTAGAAGAACGTTCTTCTTCATCAAATAGAGCTAACTTCCGCGCACGGTTCATGATTTGCATTAATGTTTCATAGTCTTCTTGAATAGTAGTAGCATTAGCTTCGAGATGTTTAATTTGTTTTTCCAACTCTGTGTTTTTCTTAGCTAACTCTGCATTTTCTTGCATCAAGCGTTTGTTTTCACTTTGCAATGCCTGTAAATTGCTCGCTTGATTTGGCATTGTTTGCAAAAAGCGAATAACGTCAGCCATTGAAAGCTCTTCACTGCTGCTTTTTTCTACTTGTGTTTCAGATAAGCTATATGTTGCTGTAGGTGCAGACATCATTTGTTCCACATGCTCTACAGATGCTGGTGGCGTATATAATAATTTCTTTTTGCCTTGCTCTTGTCCAAGTGCACGCATGCGCTGTTTTCGCTGTTTTTTAGCCAGCTGCAGTGCTTTTTCATACTGATGGCGTACCACAGCATTCCATCTGAATCCACATGCTGCTGACGTTCGATTTAATTCATCTCCAACTTCTTCAAACGCATTCAGCTGCGTACTTCCTTCGCGGACATGGCGCAATACTGTTTCAGCTAATAATAAGTCGTTTTCTTCTGTCCAAGCATCTTGTCTATCTTTCACTTTGTTCACTCCTCTATTTTCCATGACTCATAGTAATCATGTTTTGTAGTATCATCATGTACAAAAAATCCATACTTTATACCATTTCTTCTAGGAGTATGATAGATTTTGCTTCTTTCTTTAACTTGCATCGGACTTCAAATAGGGGTAAAATACCCCTTAGACAAAATGATGAACCAATTTTGAAAGGATTGTGTCAACATGGCAAATGAATTTAGAATTTGTGATGATTGTCAGGCAACAAACGTCAAAACGTTGTTACCTCGACTTAAAAAAATAGATGAACAAGCTGAAGTACAAATCGGTTGCCAGTCTTACTGTGGGCCCGGACGTAAAAAGTCATTTGCATTTGTAAACAACCGTCCTGTAGCAGCGCCAACAGAGGATGAACTAATCGAGAAGATTGAGAAAAAAGTAAAAAAATAGATAGTGAAACAATAAATAGCTGCTTTTCTGCTACTTATTTGTCGAACGAGCTTCTTACAAACAGAATCGCCTTGTTTGTTAGGTAAATCACCTTGGTTGCTTGACAAGGTGATTTTTTATTCTGAATAGGAAAATAGGAAGTGAGTGTCGAAAAATTATAGCAACAACAAAGTGAAGATAGAGAGGTATGTAAATGACATATCCTAATGAAAAACTCAGTGAAGAAAAAGTATTTAAAGATCCTGTTCACCGCTATATCCATGTAAGAGATCGTGTTATTTGGGAGCTAATTGGGACAGCCGAATTTCAAAGGCTCCGTCGTATTAGACAGCTAGGAACGACATACTTAACGTTTCATGGGGCTGAGCACAGCCGTTTTAGTCATTCCTTAGGTGTTTATGAAATTGTGCGCCGTATTATTGATGACGGCTTTCAAGGACGCCCTGAATGGAATGAAGATGAGCGTCTTCTTTGTCTTTGTGCTGCTTTACTGCACGATTTAGGTCACGGTCCGTTTTCACATTCGTTTGAGAAGGTTTTCCACTTAGATCATGAAGAATTTACACAAGCCATTATCGTAGGTGACACGGAGGTAAATCAAGTGTTAACGAAAGTAGGAAAGGATTTTCCTAAAAAAGTGGCCGAAGTAATCGCGAAAACATATGAAAATAAGCTTGTCGTTAGTTTAATTTCCAGTCAAATTGATGCAGATCGCATGGATTATTTGCAGCGTGATGCGTATTACACAGGAGTAAGCTACGGTCACTTTGATATGGAACGAATTCTTCGTGTTATGCGTCCTCGGGAAGATCAAGCCGTGATTAAACACAGCGGTATGCATGCGGTTGAAGATTATATTATGAGCCGCTATCAAATGTACTGGCAAGTGTATTTTCATCCTGTTACGAGAAGTGCTGAAGTTATTTTGACAAAAATTTTACATCGTGCGAAAGAGCTCCATCATCATTACTATGAATTCAAGCAGGAGCCCACTCATTTTTATTCGATTTTTGAAGAAGAAATATCGCTAAAAGAGTATTTGAAATTAGATGAATCTGTTATTTTATTTTATTTTCAAGCATGGGAAGAAGAAGAGGATGAAATTTTATCTGATCTATGCCGAAGATTTATGAATCGTCAGCTTTTTAAATACATTGAGTTTAATCCAAATTCACAAATGAAAATGTGGATGGAGCTTACAACACTTTTTAAAAAAGCGGGCATTAACCCAGATTATTATTTAGTCGTCGATTCTTCAAGCGACTTACCATACGATTTTTATCGACCGGGTGAAGAAGAAGAACGTTTGCCGATTCATCTGTTGATGCCAAATAATGAAGTGCGTGAATTATCACGTCAGTCGGAGATTGTTGAAGCAATTTCAGGGAAAAAGAGAACCGATCATAAATTATATTTTCCACAAGATCTCATTGATCAATTGTCGTCTAAGCGAAAAGTTAAAGATCAGATTATAAACTTACTAAAAGGAGATCAGAGTTAAATAGTATAGGAGTTGAAGGGGCTGTGTTAAACGATCACGCAAAGATTGTGAAAGTATTTTCCGCGGCGGGAGAAGTTGTTGGCAGAAAAAAGTTACAAAAGATGATATTTATCGGAAAAAAACTGAAGTTTCCTTTTTATGAAAAGTATAATTTTCACTTTTTTGGGCCTTATTCTGAGGAATTAACGCTTCGAATTGAAGAGCTGTGTAACTTAGGCTTTTTAAGTGAAATTAAAGAGAAAAAAGGCGGGTATATGCAGTATCGCTACGTATTAACAGAAGCGGGAGAAGGATTTTTAAGTCATTATGACTTGGAGCTTCCTCACTTGCAGGAATGTATGAAGGATATGAACGAACAAAGCTCTAAATTTTTGGAGCTCGTCTCTACGATTTTATATTTTGATAATTTACCTAAAGAAGAAGTAAAAGAAAAAGTGTTTACGTTAAAGCGTAAGCAAAATTATACAGAAGAAGACATTGCAGAAGCATACGAATATATTGAAAAACTTCAGGCAACTCTGTCTGTGCATTAAAAAGGTGCCATAGGTCAACTCCTATGGCATCTTTTTTATGTAGGCGTTATTGATCACTCATGCGCTTGCCTGCTACAGCATAATGGCTTTTAGACATTTCTTCGATGATAATGGATACTTTTTCAGGTGATGCACCTGTTGTTTCTACAACAGCATCCGTTACTTTTTCAACAAGAGCTCTTTTTTGATCATCTGTACGCCCCTCAAGCATCTTAACAGTTACAACTGGCATAATGTGTACACTCCTTTTTGGTCAGTATATGATTAGTGTACCCGTTTTCTGAATAAAATGACAGTATGAGGTAGTGATGCAGGTCATAATCTGTAGTATACTTTTATCATAACATCGATGCAGAAAACTAGGTGTGGCCAAAGGGAGCCCATGTTTGGTTTTTGAGACCTTTGAGGCCATATTAAAGAAGCCTTGTATCCTTTTTAGCGTAAGCAAACGTTTTATTTAGTAGATATGATGTGTAGAAATTATTTTAAAATAAAGGAGATAAAGAGTGGAACATTTTTTAGCTTTTTCATTGCAAGATCTTCCTTACGTGGTGATGACCCTTATTGTTGCATTCACACTGCATGAGTTTGCACATGCATATGTAGCTTATTTATTTGGAGACCACACGGCTAAAAAGCAAGGAAGGCTAACGCTTTCTCCGCTGGCTCATTTAGATCCATTTGGAACGCTTTTGTTAATTATTGCAGGTTTTGGGTGGGCAAAGCCGGTTCCTGTTAATCGCTATTTCTTTAAAAAGCCTCGTTTAGCTGGTATTCTAGTATCGATAGCGGGACCGTTTAGCAACTTGGTATTGGCATTTATCGGCTTGCTTATTTACTATTCGATGAATAATGCCGCAGTGGACAACGATGCGCTTTATCGTTTTGTTACATTATTTATTCAAATAAACCTAACACTAGGTGTATTTAACTTGTTGCCTTTTCCGCCTTTAGACGGCTACCGCGTGATTGAGGATCTCGTTCCGCCGTCTACGCGAGCTAAAATGACGCAGTATGAGTCTTGGGGTATTTTTGTATTTTTGATTCTTGTGATTACACCTCTGGATCGAATTGTGATCTGGCCGCTTCTAAACGGAGCAGCAACGTTTGTTATGAATATCTTTCAGCAGATATTAGCACCACTGATTTAATGAATAGAGGAGGCTTACTATGACTCAGCCAAAAAAGAAAAGTATAGGATTTAATATCATAAAAGACGATTCAACCGACGGCCACGGTGGCTACGGAGTTGGAGCGTTAAGTTTAGAAAACATTTCACCCGTTTTTGTTTGTCCCAGCGACGAAGAAGTATTTGTGGATATCGGTGCGATGCATGCAAGAAGTGTAGTGGAAAAAGGAATTAAGTTCTTACCGAATAAAGACGAGGTGCCAAACGGCAAGTTATATTGGCTCGTATGGGTAACGATTGATCGCAAGCAAGAAGGACCTTACTACGCAGGTATGACAGCATGTGAAATGACCGTTGATCGTGAAATTCGCCGCGGCTATAAGTCACTTCCTGAACATGTGAACAAAATGGATAAATCTTTAAAACGACGCATTATGGTAGAAGAGATGGATAACAAGTCTAAGGCTTTGCTTCGCGAGTTTTTGAAGTCTCATAATGAAGAAATCTGGACGTTATCTAATGATGACTTAAAAGAAGCGCTTCAAACATCGTAATGCTAAAAAAAGCTTAAGGCCTTGGCCTTAAGCTTTTTTTAATCAAACCATTTTGGTAGCCAATGAAACTTTTTATTCTCTGCTTCATGCTGTTTCTTCTTCGTTTTTGCTGCATGATCGATGTGGTCAGTACAATATGTTTTCGGCTGTGTACCAGTTAAATAATAAGCTTTATATTGAACAGGGCATGATTTGGATGCTAACTTTCCATTTTGAGGATTAATGTTTACGCTCATTAATCCATTTGGTGCTTTAAACTTTTCTTTTTTCTTTCCTTTTAAAGCATCTTCCATAAATAGCGCCCACATTTTTTTTGCGTATCCTTTTTCAGCTACATCATCCATTGTCCTTCCTTGATCATACCCAACCCAAACGCCTGAAACGAGCTGAGGAGAGTAGCCAATCATCCAGCTGTCCGTAGAGGTTGTGCCGGATTTTCCCGCGTAAGGACGAGATACATATTTAGAAATAGGCTTTCCTGTGACGGTTGTATAGCCATTTAGCTTTTGATTAAACATGCCTGTCATTAAATGGGTAGTAAGAAAAGCATAGCGTTTATCAATGACTTGTTTCCGTTCAGAAGGAGCTTGATAAACAACTTCTCCATCATGGGTTTCAATTCGTTTAATAAATGTTGGACGAATTTCTTTTCCGCCATTAGCAAAGATGCCGTACGCATTAACCATATCAATGACTTTGACAGGTGAAGTTCCAAGAGCTAAAGATGGAACTTTCTTTAAAGGTGATGATATACCAAGTGTTTTAGCGGTTTCGATCAAGCGGTTTTCCCCAATGAACAAATGCGTTTTTACCGCATAAATGTTGTCTGAAAGTGCGATGGCTTGAGCCATTGTAATAGGAGCATCTGCATAATAATTGTGATAGTTACTAGGTGTGTATGTCGAAACACCATCTTCTAATTTGAACGTCGTTTCTTCACTTTTCATTGGAGTGGATTCAGTAAAACCATCTTTTAATGCCGCATAGTATAAAAATGGCTTCATCGTTGAGCCAGGCTGTCTTATTGCTTGAGTAGCGCGATTAAATGGGCTCTTTTCATAATCTCTTCCACCAATAAGAGCTTTCACTTGTCCATTTTTAGGATTCATGGCAACAAATGCACTTTGTACGTCTGAAGAGCTGCTGATAACATCTTTCATTTTTTCTTCTGCCGTTCGCTGCATCTTTTCATCCAGCGTTGTATAAACGCGAAGTCCATTTGTATAAATCATGGTTTCATCAATGCCTAAATCTTGCTTTAATTCTGCTAGCGCTGCATCCATAAAGTAAGAAGCATCTTCTTTATTAGGATCTTTTTCGGCAGGCTTTGCAAATGCTAGAGGGGTTACAAGCGCTTTTGTTGCCTGCTTAGCTGTAATAATTCCATCCTCTTTCATGAGAGATAAAATGATATTTTGTCGTTTTTTTGCATTTTCTTGATGAATAAGAGGAGAGTAGTAGCTAGGGCCTTTTGGGATACCTGCTAACATACTCGCTTCACTCAACGTCAAATTTTTGGCATGCTTATCAAAATACAGCCTAGCTGCCGCTTCAATTCCATAAGCTCCATGGCCATAGTAAATCGTATTTATGTAGCCTTCTAAAATTTGGTCTTTGCTATAATTCATTTCTAACCGAATCGTATACAGAGCTTCTTGAAGCTTTCGAGTCCACGTTTTATCGTGCTCTAGAAACAAGTTTCGTGCATACTGCTGGGTAATGGTACTCGCACCCTGTACTTTTCCCATAGCTTTTATGTCAGCTACAATTGCTCCGGCGATTCGATGCATATCAAAGCCGTGATGCTCATAAAAGCGCTTATCTTCAACGGCTAAAGTTGCATCTTTTACGTAAGGTGAAATTTGATTAAGTGAGACCCAGTAGCGCTTTTGTCCATTGTGAACTTCATCAAGAACTTTACCGTTTGCTGAGTAGAAAACAGCTGTTTGAGAAACGTTTAGCGGAGGAGGGCCAGCGATTTTGGCGTAGAGAAAGATGCTTATATAGGCAAACAACAATAAAGCCCCCGCTAATATACCAAGGACGAGAAGAATTCGGAAGACGCGTCTTGCCTTTTTTAAATGTTCGGTTAATACCGTTTCCATTTCCATTCACCACCAATATGTGTCACTATGCACCGTACATGTTGCTTATAACGCAACAAAATTCTATTAAAAGAGCGGTGCAAGTAGATTCTAAAGCTTGTATCTATCATCAGTATGAAATAGAAAAGGTGGTTTTAAACCTCCATTGTTAAAAATTTTACTTGCTTTTTTGCTGAATTCATCTATACTTTTTTCATGTTTGTATAAATTATGTTAGGGTAATCTATGCATAGGTTAATTCTCAAAATAGAAGGGAAGAGTTTGAAATGGAATTATGGTTCACAGAAAAGCAAACAAAGAACTTTGGTATTACAGCTAAAATTAATCGCACTTTACATACAGAGCAAACGGAGTTTCAAAAATTAGATATGGTTGAAACAGAAGAGTTTGGTAACATGCTCCTACTTGACGGTATGGTTATGACAACAGAAAAAGATGAGTTCGTTTATCATGAAATGGTTGCGCATGTACCGTTATTTACGCATCCAAATCCAGAAAACGTACTAGTTGTAGGTGGAGGAGACGGAGGCGTAATCCGTGAAATCTTAAAACACCCAAGCGTAAAAAAAGCAACGTTAGTTGACATCGATGGAAAAGTTATTGAGTACTCAAAAAAATTCTTACCTTCAATTGCGGGCAAACTAGAAGATCCTCGTGTTGATGTACAAGTAGATGACGGATTTATGCACATCGCTAAAAGCGAGAACGAATACGATGTCATTTTAGTGGATTCAACAGAGCCAGTAGGTCCAGCTGTAAATTTATTTACAAAAGGGTTCTATGCAGGTATCTCAAAAGCACTTAAAGAAGATGGTATCTTTGTTGCTCAATCGGACAACCCTTGGTTCACGCCAGAGCTTATCTCAAATGTTCAGCGTGACGTAAAAGAAATCTTCCCGATTACACGTCTATACGTAGCGAATATTCCAACATACCCAAGCGGTTTATGGACATTTACAATGGGCTCAAAAAAACATGATCCATTAGAAGTAAGCGAAGATCGTTTCTTCGATATTGATACAAAGTATTACACAAAAGAATTGCACAAAGCGGCATTTGCTTTACCTAAATTTGTGCAAGATCTTATTAAATAAGCTATCACATACAAGTTAGATGCCAGAGGTTTAAGGCTGGCATCTTTTCTATGAGTAATGAAGGAGGAACAAAATATGCGTTTTGATGAAGCTTATTCAGGTAATGTATTTATCGGCAGTCACCCTGTTTTTGAAGAAAGTGAAGCGGTTCTTTACGGAATGCCAATGGACTGGACAGTGAGCTATCGTCCAGGTTCACGATTTGGCCCAACTCGTATTCGTGAAGTATCAATTGGATTAGAAGAATACAGCCCGTATTTAGATCGGGAGCTAGAAGAAGTAAAATATTTTGATGCAGGAGATATTCCACTTCCATTTGGGAATCCTCAGCGCAGCTTAAATATGATTGAAGAGTATATCGACCAGCTTTTAGCAGCGGACAAGTTCCCATTAGGCATGGGCGGAGAGCATTTGGTTTCTTGGCCTGTTATGAAAGCTATGTATAAAAAATATCCTGATTTAGCCATTATCCATATGGATGCTCACACAGACCTTCGTGAAGAGTATGAAGGAGAACCACTTTCTCATTCCACTCCAATTCGTAAAGTTGCTGAACTAATCGGACCGGAGAATGTTTATTCATTTGGTATTCGTTCAGGAATGAAAGAAGAATTTCAATGGGCAAAAGAAAACGGCATGCATATTTCAAAGTTTGAAGTTTTAGAGCCGTTAAAAGAGATTTTACCAAGTCTTGCAGGTCGCCCTGTTTATGTAACAATTGATATCGACGTATTAGATCCAGCGCACGCTCCTGGTACAGGAACAGTAGATGCAGGCGGTATCACATCAAAAGAGCTTTTAGCTTCTATTCACGCAATTGCTAAATCAGATCTTCGCATTGTCGGAGGGGATTTAGTAGAAGTAGCTCCAATTTACGATCCGTCTGAACAAACAGCTAATACAGCAAGCAAGCTTATTCGCGAAATGATCTTAGGCTGGGTTCAAAAGAAATAAATAAAGTAAAAAGGCGGCCGCCTACGGCCGCCTTTTTTGTTTGAAATATGTGAGTACGTCAAACACAGTGAAAAGAGGAATTCTCGGCTTATCTATCATATTTCCTTTGAAGTATTATTGAATTCTTTCTTTAGAATGTTTATACTATTTAAGTTATAACGTATTCATTTTAATAAGGAAGTGTCTTTTGTGAGTAACGCTTCAGAAGTCAAGAAACCCATTGAAGTTAAAATTGTGACGGATATCCGCGATGGTCATCGAAAAGAGACAACATCGGTAAATGCAAAAGGTATGTATTATGAAAAAGGATCGAAAGTTTATCTTACATACACAGAGCGCCAAGAGGAAATCGGAGATATTAGAACAATGGTGAAAATTAGTGAAGATGAAGTATCAATTAACCGAACCGGTGCTGTTCAAATGAAGCAATCGTTTCGTAAAAAGGTACAGATCGAAGGAACTTATATAAGCCCTTATGGACGTATGGATTTACTAACATTCGCTCATAACATTGAATATAAACAAATGACTCAAAAGGGTCGATTATTTTTAACGTATGATCTAGAAGTACAGGGTCAGCCTACCGGGAAATATGCGTTAACCATTACATTCAAGGAGGAGAAAAAATGAACATCGTCGAACAAGTGCAGCAAAAATTAAAAGCTGAAATTCAAGATGCTGTGGTCAAAGCAGGACTAGCTGAAAAAGCAGAACTTCCAGAAGTTCTATTAGAAACCCCAAAAGATAAAACACACGGTGATTATTCTACCAATATGGCTATGCAGCTAGCTCGTATTGCCAAAAAAGCTCCGCGTGCTATCGCTGAAGAGCTTGTAGCAAACTTCGATAAATCAAAAGCATCTATCGAAAAAATTGACATTGCAGGCCCTGGATTCATCAACTTTTATATGAATAACTCTTATTTAACAGAGCTTATCCCAACGATTGTAAAAGCTGGTGAAGCGTACGGTCAAACAAACGTAGGGAACGGACAAAAAGTACAGGTTGAGTTTGTTTCAGCTAATCCGACAGGGGATTTACATTTAGGACATGCCCGCGGTGCAGCAGTTGGAGACTCACTGTGTAATGTTCTTGAAAAAGCAGGTTATGATGTGTCACGTGAATACTATATCAATGATGCCGGTAACCAAATTAATAACCTGGCTTATTCAGTAGAAGCACGCTACATGCAGGCTCTTGGTTTAGAGAAAGAAATGCCTGCAGACGGCTATCATGGTGCTGATATTATAAACATCGGAAAAGAGCTAGCAAAAGAGCACGGAGACAAGTATGTAAACGCCTCTGAAGAAGAGCGTTTTGAATTCTTCCGTCAATACGGATTAGATTATGAGTTAGCTAAATTAAAGCGTGATCTTGAACAGTTCCGTGTGAAATTTGACGTATGGTATTCTGAAACGTCTCTTTATAAAAATGATAAAATTTCAGTTGCACTTGAAACGTTGAAAAAACAAGGCCACGTATATGAAGAAGAAGGTGCTACGTGGTTCCGTTCTACGACATTTGGTGATGATAAAGACCGTGTGTTAATTAAAAATGACGGTTCATTTACTTACTTAACGCCAGATATTGCGTATCACCAAGACAAAATTCAACGCGGATTTGACAAGCTAATCAACATTTGGGGAGCCGATCACCATGGATATATTCCTCGTATGAAAGCGGCGATTCAAGCGCTTGGTTATGAAAAAGATACGCTTGAAGTAGAAATTATTCAAATGGTTCAACTGTATCAAAATGGCGAAAAAATGAAAATGAGCAAACGTACAGGTAAAGCAGTAACAATGCGTGATCTAGTAGAAGAGGTAGGCCTTGATGCAACTCGCTACTTCTTTGCGATGAGAAGTGCGGATACACATTTAGACTTTGATTTGGATTTAGCTGTTTCTCAATCTAATGAAAATCCTGTATACTACGCGCAATATGCTCATGCTCGTATTTGCAGTATTCTTCGTCAAGGTGAAGAGATGGGGATTCAATCAACATCTGGCGCTGACCTTTCATTAATTAGTGCAGAAAAAGAAATGGAACTGCTGAAGAAAATCGGAGAGTTTCCTCAGGCCGTAGCGGAAGCAGCAACAAAACGTATTCCGCACCGCATTACGAACTATGTATTTGATCTTGCTTCTACGTTCCATAGCTTCTATAATGCAGAAAAAGTATTAGACAGCGATAATGTAGAAACAAGTAAAGCGCGTATTGAACTAGTGAAAGCTGTTCAAGTAACGCTTCAAAACTCCTTAAAATTAATTGGTGTTTCAGCACCTGAAAAAATGTAAAAAAAAAAGGGCCTCTTGGCTCTTTTTTTATTTAAAAAATAAGCGTGGCGCCTCCCGTACGTTTTACTCCTCTCATTGATGCTAAATCTTCCACTAATTTTAGCAGCGCTTTATCTTTTAACTTTGCTTCAATCATTACGTCAAAATCTTGTCCGATATCTTTAGCTATTTGCAAAAAAGGTGCGATGAAATCAGTCGAGACATAATCAGAGTGACTTCTAAATTCTTTTTCAGATTTAGGAGAAGAGATATGTACTTTTGGTTTTAACCCGATATGCTTCCACGTGTCAAAGATACGAGGGAGCAATAGGTCAAGGGATTCTTCTCCTTCATTTGCTTTGTGGTGGTGATAATCAAAGAGGAGAGGGACTTTCTCTTTTTCGCATACGGCTAATGTTTCTTCAGTTGTGTATGTTTTATCATCGTTTTCAAGAGTCATGCGCTTTTTAATGACAGGCGGCAGCGTTTGAATGTTTTCATGAAATCGACCGATCGCTTTTTCTTTATTGCCATAAGCTCCCCCTACATGAATATTAATAAGAGCTTGATCGGCTACTCCCATCGCTTCAAGCATTCTATAGTGATAATCCATATCTTTTACCGCATTTTCTGTAATGTGTTTTTTGTCACTTGTAAATAATGTGAACTGATTGGGGTGAAAACTCACGCGCAGCTGATGATTCCGAATCAATTCTCCTATCTCTGACCAGTCTTCTTGGAACGCATCAATGTAATTCCAATCTACTTCAGGATGAGTAGCTAAAGGGACAAGAGAAGATGATAATCGATACAGCATAATTTCGTGGGCAATATTAAAATGCAAAGCGCGCTTAGTGTGATTCAAATTTTGTTTTGTGACGTGATGAAGCTTATCCAGCCTCTCATCTTTTTTCATTTTCCCCCATCTAGTAAACGTGAGGGTTTTAGCAGGTGAGCAGTCCCAAAGCGACAGGGCATGTGATACATAGCCAAATCTAATTTTCATGATAAATCTTCCTCTTTTCGTTCATTAAAGTAACGGAGAAATAAAGGTTGCAAATCCTTGCTTTAGTTTTTCACTCCATTTTCGGTTTTTGACATCTTCTAAAGACAAAATTGGGCATTCTCCCATACAAGCTTTAAAGCTGTTCTTTACTTCTTCAATGTATGTTGCATCATAGATTAAACAGTTGATTTCAGCATTTAAGAACAAGCTTCTTTTATCAAAATTAGCCGTTCCTACATCGCAGATCACATTGTCTGCAATTAATACTTTGGCATGGTAAAAACCGTAATAATATTGATAAATCATACAGCCTGCTTGAAGTAATGTGGGAAGATAGGCAAACGCAGCATGATGAACAAGCGGTTGATCTGCACGCATTGGAATTAAAATATGAACTTGTACTCCCCGTGCACGAGCTTGCAGTAAAGCATTCATCAAAGGTTCGCTTGGAATAAAATAAGGAGTACCTATGTACAATTCCCTATTGGCTTTGTTGATAATCGATAAAAAGCTTTCTTCAAGTGAAAAACCTTCAGTCGACTGTAGCTGAATAACATAGTCTCCTTCAGAGGTTGGTGGAAAGTATCTTTCCACTTTACGCAGGTCTAAGCCGGTAGCAGCATACCAGTCGCTCAATAGCTGCATTTGAAGGTCTTGTATACCTTCCCCTTCCATACGCAGGTGGTAATCTTTCCACACCCCAAGCTTGGCGTCGAGTCCTAAATATTCTCTTCCAATATTAAAACCTCCAATGTAGCCAACTTTCCCATCAATAACGGCCATTTTACGGTGATTGCGTGCGTTGAGTGTATAAAACAAATAAGGCCACCGCAGCGTTCGACTGTAAGCAAAATGAACACCTTGTTTCTTTAAGAATGCAATTTTGTTTTTCTTAATTTTATAGCTCCCTACACGGTCTACCAATAATCTGACCTCAATATTTTGACGTGCTTTTTGGACTAGTAAATCTAAAAATTCTTGGCTAATTTCATCATTTTGTACAATGTAAAACGATAAATGGATAAATGAAGAGGCATTTTCTATTTCGTGAAATAAATCTTTATACAAGACATTCCCGTCTGCGAACAAAAAAAGAGAAGCACGGCGCTTTGGAAATGTATTTTCAGCCTGAGAAAATACTTTTTTTCCAACGCCAAGGTCAATTGCAAGCCAAGCAATAAAAATAATAAAAAGTAAAATTACAACCATGCCGCTCATCATGTCACCTCTTTTCCCGATGTAAATACATTTTATGTTGTTCTTAGTGTCACCTTGTTTAAATAGAATATGAACAAAAGAACGAAAAGATATTGACTGAATGCTCATTCATTATATACAATGAAAACAGATATATTATCAGAAAATTTAGTTGTCAGGAGGAAAGAAGGTAACAAATTATTCAAGGAGGGGACGAGATGACAGGGTTGCTGTGGGTGAATTTTCTCTTTTTTATTATTGTAACCGCTTACGCTGTTTCTTTGTTTGTCTATTTAATTCGCACACGCATTGAGTATATTCAATTAGGAAAAAAAGTTGAATTTGATCAGCGCTTAAAAGAAAGGCTGCAAAAAATTTGGGTGAACGTGTTTGGACAAAAGAAGCTGTTAAAAGATAAAAAAAGCGGAATTATGCACGTCATGTTTTTTTATGGGTTTATTTTAGTTCAGTTCGGCGCGTTAGACTTCATTATAAAAGGTTTGCTTCCAGGTAAGCATTTGCCGCTTGGACCTTTATATCCCGGCTTTACATTTTTTCAAGAAATTGTAACGTTTTTGATTTTAGTAGCAGTTGTCTGGGCTTTTCACCGCCGCTATATCGAAAAGCTTGTGCGTTTAAAAAGAGGGTTCAAATCTGGTTTAGTGCTGATTTTTATTGGAGCACTTATGCTGTCAGTGCTTGTTGGAAACGGCATGTCAATCATCTGGCATAATCATGAACCAGCATGGACAGAACCGATTGCGTCATCGATTGCCATCTTGTTTAAGGGAATCAATGATACTGCCGCTATCTCCATTTTTTATGTTTCATGGTGGATTCACTTAGCCGTGTTATTGACGTTTTTAGTATATGTTCCTCAATCAAAACATGCTCATTTACTGGCTGGACCGGCTAATGTATTTTTCAACCGTGTTTCTAAGCCAGGTAAGCTTGAAAAGATTGATTTTGAAGACGAGACGCAGGAGACGTTTGGGGTTGGAAAGATTGAAGAATTCACGCAGCATCAGCTTATTGATTTATATGCCTGTGTGGAATGCGGCCGATGTACGAATATGTGTCCGGCAACGGGTACAGGGAAAATTTTATCTCCAATGGATTTGATTTTAAAGATGCGCGATCACTTAACAGAAAAAGGAGCGGTTGTGACATCTAAGGCTCCTTGGGTTCCTACGTATGCATTCTCTAAAACAAAAGGAAATCAGCTGGCGATGATGGCGGCCGGCCAAGGCGGAGCAGAAGCCGCAGCAACAGCGGAATATAATCCCGCTTTAATTGGAGATGTCATTACGGAAGAAGAAATCTGGGCATGTACAACGTGCCGAAACTGTGAAGATCAATGTCCCGTAATGAACGAGCATGTAGATAAAATCATAGATTTACGACGTTTTTTAGTATTAACCGAAGGAAAAATGGACGCGGATGCTCAGCGTGCCATGACGAATATTGAGCGTCAAGGAAACCCTTGGGGATTAAACCGAAAAGAGCGTGAAGAATGGCGACATGTAAGAGAAGATGTTCACATTCCGACTGTTAAAGAAGTAAGTAAAGCCGGTGAAACGTTTGAGTATTTGTTCTGGGTAGGTTCCATGGGGTCTTATGACAACCGCAGTCAAAAGATCGCTCTATCGTTTGCAAAGCTTCTCAATGAAGCTGGTGTTTCATTTGCGATTTTAGGAAATAAAGAAAAAAATTCTGGTGATACGCCGCGCAGGTTAGGCAATGAATTCTTATTTCAAGAATTGGCTTCTAAAAACATCGCTGAATTTGAAAAAAATGAAATCAAAAAAATTGTTACCATTGATCCACATGCTTACAATATCTTTAAAAATGAATATCCAGATTTCGGTTTTGAAGGAGAAGTGTATCATCACACAGAATTATTAGCTATGTTGGTGAAAGAAGGTAAGCTGTCACCAAAACATGCGGTTAATGAAAAAATTACCTTCCATGATTCCTGTTATTTAGGAAGATATAACGAAGTATACAGTCCACCGAGAGAAATTTTGAAAGCGATTCCAGGTGTTAGTTTGATTGAAATGGATCGCAACCGTGAAAATGGTATGTGCTGTGGAGCAGGAGGAGGGTTAATGTGGACGGAAGAAACGACCGGCCAGCGTATTAATGTAGCGCGCACGGAACAAGCCTTAGCCGTTAATCCAAGCGTTATCAGTTCAGGTTGCCCGTACTGCTTGACCATGCTAAGTGACGGAACAAAAGCAAAAGAAGTAGAAGAAAAGGTTCATACGTATGACGTAGCAGAACTGCTTGAAAAGTCAATTTATGGTGACGTGCAAGAACAGGTTTCATAAAGGAGAAGTAGAGATGGTATTCATCTCTACTTTTTACAGAAAGGAAATTGAGCAAGCGTTCAATCGGCAAGGACAAAGTTCAGGAAAAAGAGGAGGAAACAATAGTGGGGAAAACAGTCATTGTGAGTGCAGTTCGAACACCTTTTGGAAAATTAGGTGGCAGCGTAAGCGGACTAAAAGCGGCAGAACTAGGCGGGAAAGCGATTCAAGCAGCATCAAAGGGACGTACAGAAATTGATTCCGTTATTATGGGGTGCGTGCTGCAAGGGGGCCAAGGACAGCTGCCTTCTAGGCAAGCCATGCATTATGCAGGTTTACCGTGGCAAGTAGAGACGGAAACCATTAATAAAGTTTGTGCATCGGGCATGCGCAGTATTACAACTGCTGATCAGCTGATTCGGTTAGGAGAAGCAAAAACAATCATTGCAGGGGGAATGGAATCGATGAGTAACGCACCGTATCTTCTTCCAAAAGCAAGGTGGGGATTCCGTATGGGAGATAGCGTGGTGACGGATCTGATGGTTCACGATGGTTTGACATGCAGCTTTACAGGGGTTCAAATGGGTACGTATGGAAATGAAATAGCTTCTGAAATGAATATTTCCCGAGAAAAGCAGGATGAATGGGCGCTTCGCAGTCATCAGTTAGCGGTAGAGTCAGAAGAGAAAGGGAGATGGGATGCAGAAAGAATTTCAGTTGATATTCCGTCTAAAAAAGGAACGATAACAGTTCAAAAAGATGAAGGACCAAGAAAAGATACGTCGTTAGAAAAACTCTCGTCTCTTCGGCCTGTATTTGGCCACAGTGGGACCATTACAGCAGGAAATGCACCTAGCGTGAATGACGGAGCGGCTGCGCTCATGCTAATGGATGAAGATGTGGCAAAAGCAAATGGCTATGAGCCGTTGGCTACGATTGTAAACCATACTTCTCTTGCGATGGAGCCAAGGGAATTTCCGAAAACGCCTGGGTTTGCTATTAACAAGCTACTGCAAAAAACAAATAAGACAGTAGATGATATTGCGCTGTTTGAAATCAATGAAGCTTTTTCAGCAGTAGCGTTAATGAGTATGGAGATTGCAGGGCTTCCGGCTGAAAAAGTAAATGTGAACGGCGGGGCAGTGGCACTTGGACATCCGATTGGAGCAAGCGGCGCCCGTATTGTTGTAACGCTCATTCATGAATTAAGACGACGAGGCGGCGGACTAGGCATTGCTTCTATTTGCAGCGGCGGCGGCCAAGGTGATGCCATCATGGTAGAAGTGTAAAAGGGGGATATCAACTTGAATATTGAAACAGTTATGGTTATTGGAGCAGGTCAGATGGGGGCGGGAATTGCGCAAGTATTTGCTGCGAGCGGATATCAAGTCTCTTTGTATGACGTTGATCAAAGAAATACACAAAAAGGAATAGAAGGTATTGATAAACGCCTGAAAAAGCAGGTGGGAAAAGGTTCTCTCTCAGCTAAGGAATATGAAGGAATTATGGAGCGCCTTCACTTGGCAAATGAAATAACAGCAGCACAAAAAGCAGATTTAATCGTCGAAGCGGTTGTGGAAAAGATGGAAGTCAAACAAGCTATTTTTGCGGAGTTGGATTCGTTAGCTCCGAGTCATACTATTTTAGCAACCAACACGTCTTCGCTTCCTATTACTGAAATTGCAGCTGTGACGACTCGACCTGAAAAAGTAATTGGCATGCACTTTATGAATCCTGTTCCCGTGATGAAGCTCGTTGAAATTATTAGAGGGCTGGCTACTGGTGATGAAGTGTATCAAGCAGTCTATGAAACAACAAAAAAATTAAATAAAACCCCGGTGGAAGTTCATGATTTTCCAGGGTTTGTTTCAAATCGAATTTTAATGCCAATGATTAATGAAGCTGTGTTTACGCTCTATGAAGGCGTAGCAAACGAAGAGGATATTGATCAAGTGATGAAACTAGGAATGAACCATCCAATGGGACCTTTGACATTAGCAGATTTCATCGGGCTCGATACATGTTTGTTTATTATGGAAACGCTTCATAAAGGGTTTGGCGATGACAAATATCGTCCTTGTCCATTGCTTAGGAAATATGTAAAGGCAGGGTGGCTTGGCCGAAAAACAGGAAAAGGATTTTTTACGTACGAAACATAAAGGAGTGGCGAAATGATCTTTTTTACGTCTGAACAACACATGATTAAGAAGATGGTAGCTGATTTTAGTGAAAAAGAAGTCGCTGCGTCTGTGCCAAACATGGAAAAGGGTGAATTTCCTCGAGGTTTATTAAAGCAGATGGCTGATCTTGGCCTGATGGGCATTCCCGTTCCTCAAACATACGGAGGGGGCGGACTGGACTTTGTGTCGTACATGATTGCCATCCATGAAATATCAAAAGTAAGTCCAGCCCTCGGTGTCATTTTGTCTGTTCATACTTCTGTAGGTACGAATCCTATTGTCGTATTTGGGACGGAAGATCAAAAACAAAAGTATGTAAAAAAACTGGCGACAGGTGAATATTTAGGTGCTTTTTGTTTAACAGAACCTAGTGCAGGGTCAGATGCCGCAAGCCTAAAAACAAAAGCAGAACGAAAAGGAGACCACTATCTTTTAAATGGATCAAAGCTTTTCATTACAAACGGGGGAGAAGCGGATACGTATATTGTATTTGCTAAAACGAATCCCGAACGTGGGTCGAGAGGAATGAGCGCTTTTATCGTTGAAAAGACGATGGAGGGATTTTCAGTAGGAAAAGATGAACATAAGATGGGTCTTCACGGTTCTCGAACGGTTCAACTGCACTTTGAAAATATGAAGGTGCCTGTAGAAAATCGTCTCGGAGAAGAAGGTGAAGGATTTCGAATTGCTATGGCTAATTTAAATGCCGGAAGAATTGGTATTGCTGCTCAGGCGGTAGGAATTGCTGAAGGTGCGTTAACGGCAGCCAAAAACTATGCAAATGAACGATATCAATTTGGAAAACCGATTTTATCTCAGCAGGGAATTGCCTTTAAGCTGGCTGATATGGAAACAGCTGTTGAATCAGCGAAGCTTTTAATGTACAGAGCCGCTTTTTTATATGATCAAAAACTTCCTTGCAAAAAAGAGGCCTCAATGGCGAAATTATTTGCTTCCCAGACGGCTATGAATGTAGCAATCGATGCGATTCAAGTTTTGGGAGGCTATGGTTATACGAAAGATTATCCAGTAGAGAGGTATTTTCGTGACGCCAAAGTGTGCGAAATCTACGAAGGTACAAGCGAAATTCAGCGCATCGTCATTAGCAGTCAACTATAGGGGGAATAATCATGTTTTTTAAACTTTCAGAAGAACACGAAATGATTCGCAAAATGGTGCGAGATTTTGCCAAAAACGAAGTGGCTCCAACAGCTGCAGAACGAGATGAAGAAGAGCGTTTTGACAGAGGAATCTTTACACAAATGGCCGATCTGGGATTAACAGGTATTCCATGGCCGGAGCAATACGGAGGAATTGGCAGTGACTATCTAGCTTATTGCATTGCCGTTGAAGAATTGTCTAGAGTATGTGCATCAACAGGCGTTACGTTGTCGGCTCATACGTCTCTTGCCGGCTGGCCGATCTATACATTCGGAACAGAAGAACAAAAACAAAAATACCTGAAACCTATGGCAACGGGTGAGAAAATAGGTGCTTATGGGTTAACCGAACCGAGTGCTGGATCAGACGCAGGAGGAATGAGAACGCTCGCTGTAAAGGACGGAGAAGATTATATTTTAAATGGTTCTAAAATCTTTATTACAAACGGCGGCGAAGCGGATATTTACGTCGTATTTGCTCGCATCGATCCTAATGAAAAACGCACGAGCGCTTTTATTATTGAAAAAGATATGCCGGGATTTTCAGTTGGTAAAAAAGAAAAGAAACTGGGCATTCGCTCTTCACCCACCACAGAAATTATTTTCGAGGACTGCCGTATTCCAAAAGAAAATTTACTAGGAAATGAAGGAGAAGGATTTAAAGTTGCCATGATGACGCTAGATGGCGGCCGAAATGGCATAGCCGCGCAGGCGGTAGGAATTGCTCAAGGAGCGTTAGATGCCGCGGTGGCTTATGCAAAGGAACGTCAGCAATTTGGTAAGCCAATTATTTCCCAGCAAGGAATTGCTTTTAAGTTAGCCGACATGGCCACGAGTATAGAAGCTGCAAGACTGTTAACCTATCAGGCTGCTTGGCTGGAGTCCCAAGGGCTGCCATACGGCAAAGAATCAGCTATGTCAAAATTATATGCTGGGGATACAGCAATGAAAGTAACGACAGAAGCTGTTCAAGTATTTGGAGGGTACGGTTATACAAAAGATTATCCAGTAGAACGTTTTATGAGAGATGCAAAAATCACGCAAATTTATGAAGGTACACAAGAAATTCAGCGTCTCGTCATTTCTAGGTATCTTGCTAAATAAAACACTTGTTGTAGGAGAGGTGAAAAAATGAAAAAGAGAGAAGTTCTCACATCCATTAAAGATGAAAAGCTGATTGTAGAGCGTCGTAATCAAATGATTAAAGGGGCCGTCACGCTATTTAAGGAAAAAGGTTTTCACCGAACAACAACGAGGGAAATTGCCAAAGCCGCTGGGTTCAGTATCGGTACACTTTACGAATATATTCAATCTAAAGAAGATGTTTTATATCTTGTATGTGACAACATTTACGATGAAGTGAGAGAGCGATTAGAAGAGATGGTAGTGGATCGTTATACAATCGCTGAGCTCCAACAAGCGATTCAGCACTATTTTAAAGTTGTAGATGAGCTTCAAGATGAAGTATTAGTCATGTACCAAGAAGCGAAATCGCTGTCTAAAGATGCGCTTCCATATGTATTAAAAAAAGAACTGGATATGGTTGAAATGTTTAAGGTTATTATCGAAGGCTGCGTAGAAAACAATCAATTTGCACTTACGGATAAAGAAATTTCGCTGTTTGCTCATCATTTATTTGTTCAAGGTCAGATGTGGGCATTTCGCAGATGGTGGCTGCAAAAGCATTATTCACTAGAAGAATATACAAATATGCAGTTAGATTTTTTACTTAAAAATTTTTCATTTCAACAACTGTGTGAGGGGGAGATAGTTTGAATACAAGCAAAAGACCGCTTCGTTTTTTAACCGCTTCTAGCCTGTTTGACGGCCACGACGCGTCCATTAATATCATGAGACGAATTCTTCAAGCCAAGGGGGTAGAAGTCATTCACCTGGGACATAACCGATCTGTCGAAGAAATTGTTAACGCTTCCATACAAGAGGATGTTCAGGGGATTGCCATTTCTTCTTATCAAGGCGGCCATGTAGAATATTTTAAGTATATGTACGATTTACTCCAAGAACAACAGGCTTCTCATATTAAAATTTATGGAGGAGGAGGAGGGGTAATTATTCCAAGTGAGATTCAAGAGCTTCATGATTACGGCATTTCTAAAATCTTTTCTCCAGAAGATGGACGAAAAATGGGGTTAGAAGGCATGATTCAATTCATGATTGATGATTGTTACTACACAAATCCTCCAGCATTGCCGAAGGATCGAACCTTAACGCCGGCTAATGACCGTTTAATTGCCCAGCTTATTACATGCGCTGAAAATGAGGCCTATGAATACACAAAAGAACACGCAGCCGCTCTTGAAGAAATCCGAGAAAGTCTAATCGAAAGCGAAACGGATCAAAAAATACCGGTTATTGGAATCACAGGAACAGGAGGAGCGGGGAAAAGTTCGCTTACGGATGAATTAGTAAGAAGGTTTATTGAACATATCCCAGATATTCATGTAGCTGTTTTATCCGTCGATCCAACTAAACAAAAAACTGGAGGAGCGCTTCTTGGGGATCGAATTCGCATGAACATCGCAGCGTCTCCTCGTGTGTATATGAGAAGTCTGGCCACACGTTCATCTGGCCATGAGCTATCGGCGGCCATTCGAGATGGAATTGCCGTCGTGAAAAAAGCGGGTTTCGACATTATTATTGTCGAAACAAGCGGCATCGGGCAAGCTGATGCTCAAGTTAAAGATATTGCAAACGTCTCTCTTTATGTAATGACAAGCGAATTTGGCGCGCCGTCGCAGTTAGAAAAGATTGAAATGATTGATTACGCAGACTTTATTGTAATCAATAAATTTGAAAAAAAAGGTTCCGAAGACGCAAAAAAACAAGTGCAGCGTCAATATCAGCGTAATCATCAGCTGTTTGAAAATAATCTCTCTACTATGCCAATTTACGGAACAATTGCGAGTCAGTTCAACGACGGGGGAACAAATATTTTATTTGAAGATCTTGTAAAACATCTGCAGCAAACATGCCGTACGTCTTGGCACGTAGAAAAATCATCAGAGCGCGTAAGTGAAAAGAAATATACCATCATTCCTAATGATCAACAGCAATATTTACAGGAGATTGTAAACAGCGTTCGCTCTTATCACCACAATACGGACGTTCAAGTGCAAACAGCGCGTAAATTTTATCAGCTAGAGGGTGCTCTGAAAGAAGTGGAAACAGAAACAGCCAAGCAAGAGCTCACTCAGCTAAAGGAGAAATATCAAAAACAGCTAACGGCTGAATCGATTGAAAAGCTGGAAAACTGGCCTAAATTAAAAAGTCAGTATCGACAAGAAGAACTTATTACAAAGATAAGAAATAAAGAAATTAAAACTTCTCTGCAAGTTGATACGCTATCAGGACTGCGTATTCCGCGCGTGGCCCTTCCAAAGATTGAAGAATATGGGGAAGTACTTCGGTTTCTTTATAAAGAAAATGTGCCAGGCGCATTTCCTTATACAGCAGGCGTTTTTCCGTTCAAACGAAAAGGAGAAGATCCTAAGCGTCAATTCGCAGGCGAAGGGACACCAGAACGAACAAATCGCCGCTTTCACTATTTGTCAAAAGATGATGAGGCTAAGCGTTTAAGTACAGCATTTGATTCTGTAACGCTTTATGGAGAAAATCCGGATTCAAGGCCGGATATCTTCGGGAAAATTGGCGAAAGCGGCGTAAATGTCTGTACGCTTGATGATATGAAACTCTTGTATAAGGGATTTGATCTGTGCCATCCTTCGACTTCCGTTTCGATGACGATTAATGGGCCGGCTCCAATATTATTAGCTATGTTTATGAATACAGCTATCAGTCAGCAGATGGAAAAGAAGGAAGAGGAGCTGAAGCGCTCTTTAACAGAAGAGGAATACAAGGAAGTAAAATCAGGTACGTTGAAACAAGTGAGAGGAACCGTTCAAGCGGATATTTTAAAAGAAGATCAGGGCCAAAATACGTGTATTTTTTCTACAGAATTTGCATTAAAAATGATGGGAGATATTCAGCAGTACTTTATTGACGAGAAAGTGCGCAACTATTATTCTGTGTCTATTTCAGGCTATCATATTGCTGAAGCAGGAGCGAATCCAATTTCTCAGCTCGCGTTTACATTAGCCAACGGTTTTACGTACGTGGAATATTACTTGAGTCGAGGGATGCACATTGATGATTTTGCTCCTAATTTATCGTTTTTCTTTAGTAATGGACTTGACCCTGAATACACGGTTATTGGACGTGTGGCGAGAAGAATCTGGGCAATTGTGATGCGTGATAAATACGGAGCAAATGAACGAAGTCAAAAGCTTAAATATCATATTCAAACATCCGGCCGATCGCTTCATGCACAGGAAATTAATTTTAATGATATACGTACGACGCTGCAAGCCTTAATGGCTCTTCATGACAACTGCAACTCCCTTCATACCAATGCGTATGATGAAGCAATTACAACACCGACGGAAGAATCTGTACGTAGAGCGATGGCCATTCAACTAATCATTACAAAAGAGCATGGATTAACTAAGAATGAAAATCCACTACAGGGCTCTTTTATTATTGATGAACTAACAGACTTGGTAGAAGAAGCGGTATTGGCTGAATTTCAACGCTTAAATGATCGAGGCGGCGTTTTAGGTGCGATGGAAATGCAGTATCAGCGAGGTAAGATTCAAGATGAATCGATGGAATACGAGATGCAAAAACATACGGGAGCTTTACCTATTATAGGAGTAAATACGTATATTAATCCACATGAAGAGGAAAGTTCTTCAGTTGATGACATGCAGTTAGCCCGCGCATCAAAAGAAGAAAAAAATCATCAAATTAATCAGCTTCAGAAGTTTCAACAGCAGCATGAAGAAAAAAGAGAAGATGCGCTGAAAAGGTTAAAGAAAGCTGCAACAGAAGGAGAAAACATTTTTAAAGAGTTAATGGAGACCGTTAAAGTAGCCAGCTTAGGAGAAATTACGCGAGCTTTATATGAATGCGGTGGGCAATATCGCCGAAATATGTAATAATGTATCGTTAGTATATAGTGATATATTAAAAGCCGAGACGACCATTTTTGGTCATCTCGGCTTTTATAGACTTAACCCTAACGGAGTCAGAATAACTGATGGTGAATTCCTTTTGATCAAAGGATGCTGTTGGCGTATTAAGTAGAATGTATTATAGTGATAAAATGTCTGTTTTTTCGTTGTTTTATGCGAAATTCTCGAGAATTTTAGAAACGAGGCTAGCATAAATGTATTGAATTTGTTTATAATGAATGGTATGTATTTATTCGTTTCCATCATTTACACATATGATGAATTGATTTAATAGATTTTCGATATACATAGCCATAGAAAGGATGTGCCAGATTTGAGTTTAGCACAGTACTCAAAAACGGATTTAAAAGAAATGTCGATGATTGAGATTGCTTATGCGCTTCTAGAAGAAAGAACAGATCGTCAAGCAATGTCATTCCAAGAAATTATTGCTGAAATTAAAGCAGCAGCGGAAATGTCAGATCAAGAATTAAAAACGAGATTAGCTCAGTTTTATACAGATATTAATATTGATGGTCGCTTTTTAACAGTAGGGGACAACCACTGGGGTCTTCGTGGATGGTATCCTTTTGACCAGGCTGAAGAGGAAGTTATTCCGGTTGCAAAACCTAAAAAGAAAAAAGCGAAAAAAGCTGTTGTTGAAGAAGTTGAAGATTTTGATGATCTAGAAGAAGATTTAGATTATGAAGACGTTGATGATCTAGACGAAGAAGAAGATTTTGAAGATATTGATGAACTAGAAGAAGATGAAGATGATCTTGCAGAAGACGACTTTGACGATTTAGAAGATGATCTAGACGATGATGAGGAAGACGAAGAAGAAGATTATGAGGACGAAAAAGAAAAATAATCCTTCTTGACTTTTTCAAGCGAAGTAGGTAGAATCTTTTTTGGGCTCTTTAAACAAGCATTTAAAAAGTTTTTATTTAAAATAGACTATTGCTCCCAATCCAGTTTTGGTATTGGGAGCAATTTTTTTATTTTATTTATCAATGTTTTACACCCCGATATGTTCTTATAAATCCTTGATAGAAACTTTCTTTTGGTTCTTGAACGTTTCACATTCATAAGGTTTCTTATAATTTCGCATGCACAATGAATGAATTGTGATTGTTTATGTGAAAACTTTTAATATTGTACAGTTCAAATTATTTAGAGGGGGAAGTATAGATGACAAAGTATATTTTCGTAACAGGCGGTGTTGTATCATCTCTAGGAAAAGGGATTACAGCAGCTTCTTTAGGCCGTTTATTAAAAAACCGTGGATTGAACGTAACGATTCAAAAGTTTGATCCATACATTAACGTAGACCCAGGAACAATGAGTCCATACCAACACGGTGAGGTATTCGTAACGGATGACGGCGCGGAAACAGACTTAGACTTAGGTCACTATGAGCGTTTTATCGATATCAACTTAAATCGCTACAGCAATGTAACAACAGGTAAAGTATATTCAACAGTATTGAAAAAAGAGCGTCGCGGTGATTATTTAGGCGGAACAGTTCAGGTTATTCCGCACATCACAAATGAAATTAAAGAACGCGTTTTCCGTGCAGGCAAAGAAACAAACGCAGATGTTGTTATTACTGAAATCGGCGGAACGGTAGGAGATATTGAATCACTTCCTTTCCTAGAAGCTATTCGTCAGATCAAAAGCGATATTGGCCGTGACAATGTTATGTACATTCACTGTACACTTGTGCCGTATTTAAAAGCTGCTGGTGAAATGAAAACAAAACCAACACAGCATAGTGTAAAAGAATTACGCAGCTTAGGTATTCAGCCAAATGTTATCGTTGTTCGTACGGAGATGCCAATTTCTGAAGATATGAAAGACAAGCTAGCTTTATTCTGCGATATTGATCCAAAAGCAGTTATTGAGTGTGCAGATGCTGAAACATTATATGAAATTCCACTATCTCTACAAGAGCAGCACTTAGATCAAATCACATGCGATCACTTGAAATTAGATTGCCAAGAAGCAGAAATGACTGAGTGGAAAGCACTTGTTGAGAAAGTAAAAGGACTTTCAAACACAACAAAAATTGCATTGGTTGGTAAGTATGTAGAGCTTCAAGATGCTTATATTTCTGTTGTAGAAGCAATGAAACATGCTGGATATGCATTCGATGCAGATGTAAATATCAAGTGGGTAAACTCTGAATTTGTAACAAAAGAAAATGTTCAAGATTTACTTGGTGATGTAGATGGTATCTTAGTTCCAGGTGGATTTGGTGATCGTGGAATCGAAGGTAAAATTGTGGCAACACAATATGCACGTGAGCAAAAAGTTCCATTCTTAGGTATTTGTTTAGGTATGCAGCTGGCATCAGTTGAGTTTGCACGCAATGTATTAGGATTAGAAGGCGCACATTCAGCAGAAATTGCACCTGAAACAAATTATCCAATTATCGACTTATTACCAGAACAAAAAGACGTAGAAGACTTAGGCGGTACATTACGCTTAGGATTATATCCATGTAAATTGTCTGAAGATACGCTTGCATATGAAGCATATCAAGATGAAGTGGTGTATGAGCGTCATCGTCACCGTTATGAATTTAACAACGAATACCGTCAACAGATGGAAGAGAAAGGCTTTATCTTCTCTGGTACAAGCCCTGATGGCCGTTTAATTGAAATTGTAGAGCTTAAAGACCACCCATGGTTCTTGGCTTCACAATTCCACCCAGAATTCACGTCTCGTCCAACAAGACCGCAACCATTGTTCAAAGAATTTATTCGCGCATCAATGGTGTCAAGCCAAAACAAATAAGTGAAATAAAAACACGCTGTCTTTAGACAGCGTGTTTTTTATTCATATTCTTCTACGATTTCTTTTAATGTGAAAATTAAACCGTAGTACGCATATAAAGCGACCATCATTGCTGGAAAACCAAATCTTGAGCCGTCTTCTCCAGGAATAAGCGGCTTTAACAATTTTGTATCAATATGAGCATCTGCGAGTGCTGTTAAAGAAGGCTCGGCTATTTCTTTAGGGACAGCAGCAATGCTGACAAATGGAATATCCCGTTTCTTTAAACGTTCAGCTATTTCTACTGCTTTGTGATCTGTTGAAAATCTAGAGACAAGCAGTACGCGATCGACGCTAGTTAGCTGGTCCAATTCATGTAAAGGCAAAGCTTTTGTCTGACTTAAAGGTTCTGCGCTGCTTAGTGCTTCAAGCGTAATGGCGTGCATTTCTTCTACACCGTAAATATAAATAAATCCTTCTCCGACAGAGGCCTGTGCTAAAATACGCGCAGCATCTTCAAATTGGAATTCTTCTTGTTCTTCAATTCGTTTAAAAAAACCTGAAAGTTGAGTTGTGAAAATTTTAAGCATAGAATCTCCCTTCGATTTAAGCGGCTAAAGCCGGCTATCTACACATTATAACGAAAAAAGCTATCTGTATTCTATCTTGAAATGAGCTACAATGAAAGTAAAGTGCAATGAAGTTAGATGGACGACAAAAAAAGCTATGTTTTGTAACAATTTCTCTAATTAGCAGGGATTTTTGTTTTAAAGGCGAAATACATATGTTAGTTTTGTCTGTATAAGAGGAATATAAAAGGTGGGATTATATTGGCAGAGAAAATTTTAATTGTTGATGATCAGTATGGTATACGTATTTTATTAACGGAAGTGCTGCAAAAAGAAGGCTATACGACATTTCAAGCGGCGAACGGCTTCCAGGCGATTGATATTACAAAAGAGCAAGCACCGGATCTTGTCTTATTAGATATGAAAATTCCAGGAATGGATGGAATCGAAATTTTAAAAAGGTTAAAGCAGCACGACGAAACAATTAAAGTTATCATTATGACCGCTTATGGTGAATTGGATATGATTCAAGAAGCAAAAGATTTAGGAGCATTAACTCACTTTGCAAAACCGTTTGATATTGATGAAATCCGCAAAGTTGTTAGGGAATATATACCAGTAAAGTCGAATTAAGGTTTTGGTAGGGTTTTCATCCTAACAAATTTTGAATATCAGCCTAAAAATGTTGCTGTTTTCATTGTTAGTTGGTATCCTAATTACTGTATTCATAATTCGACAATCTATTATGTAAAGATGCGCGTTGTTTCTACATGAAACACTCAATTCAAGAGCATACTATTTGAGTGTGCCTTTTGGTTAGCATCTAAATCTAAGGTTGATTTTAAGGAGGATTTCGATATGCCTTTAGTATCAATGAAAGAAATGCTTATTACAGCAAAAGAACAAGGCTATGCAGTAGGTCAATTTAACTTAAATAACTTAGAGTTTACTCAAGCTATTCTTCAAGCAGCAAAAGAAGAAAACTCTCCAGTTATTCTTGGTGTATCTGAAGGTGCAGCACGCTACATGGGCGGTTTCAAAACTGTTGTAGCAATGGTTGAAGCTCTAATCGAAGATTACGACGTTCAAGTACCAGTTGCAATTCACTTAGACCACGGTTCAAGCTTTGAATCATGTGCAAAAGCAATCCACGCTGGATTCACTTCTGTAATGATCGATGCTTCTCACCACCCATTTGAAGAAAACATTGCAATTACTTCTAAAGTAGTTGAACTAGCTCACTTCCACGGAGTATCTGTAGAAGCAGAACTAGGAACTGTTGGTGGACAAGAAGACGACGTTATTGCTGAGGGCGTTATCTATGCAGATGCTAACGAGTGTGAAGAACTTGTTAACCGTACAGGTATCGATTGCTTAGCTCCAGCATTAGGATCAGTTCACGGACCATATAAAGGTGAACCAAACCTAGGTTTTGCTGAAATGAAAGAAATCGGAGATCGTACAGGCTTACCATTAGTTCTACACGGTGGAACTGGTATTCCAACAAAAGATATCCAAAAATCAGTTTCTTTAGGTACTGCTAAAATCAACGTAAACACTGAAAACCAAATTGCTTCAGCTAAAGCTGTTCGTGAAGTATTAGCTGCGCAACCTGAACAATATGATCCACGTAAATACTTAGGACCTGCTCGCGAAGCAATCAAAGAAACGGTTCAAGGTAAAATGCGTGAATTCGGTTCTTCTAACAAAGCATAATTTGAAATCTTCGGATGGCCTGTTTGCAGTTAGTTGAGTCTGAAAAATAAAACCGTCTTATTTTTATTGTAAGGCGGTTTTATTTTTACTATAATTTTCTTATCATTCTGAATACATAACACAGGGGGATGGCATTCATGAAGTTTTTTATTGATACGGCTAATTTAGATGAGATTAAGGAAGCGCATTCATTAGGTTTGTTAGCGGGGGTTACAACAAATCCTAGTTTAGTAGCTAAAGAGAACATCACGTTTGAAGATCGTCTTCGTGAAATTACAGAGTTCGTTGAAGGATCTGTAAGTGCAGAAGTGATTGCGCTTGATGCAGAAGGCATGATTCGCGAAGGAAAAGAGCTTGCTGCGATTGCGCCGAATATTACAATCAAGGTACCGATGACTCCGGATGGCTTAAAAGCAGTAAAAGAATTTACTAGTTTAGGTATTAAGACAAACGTTACGCTTATTTTCTCAGCTAACCAAGCGTTAATGGCAGCAAGAGCAGGTGCTACTTACGTATCGCCTTTCTTAGGAAGGTTAGACGATATTGGTTTTAATGGCCTCGATTTAATCTCAGATATCGCAGATATTTTTGCGATTCACGACATTCCATCAGAAATTATTGCAGCATCTATCCGTCATCCGATGCACGTAACAGAAGCTGCAAAAAATGGAGCACATATTGCGACAATTCCTTACAAAGTTTTAATGCAATTGTTCAAACATCCGTTAACAAATGCAGGAATTGACCAATTTTTAGCAGATTGGGAAAAACGAAATGTCTAAACATGTATAAATTTGTGTGGCATTTACCATCCTGACAGGTGAATGCCATATTTTTCTTTTATCTTGTCGAAACTATACATGATTTTTTCATTTTCGTGTACACTAGTAGGTAATAGGAAAAATAACCATTCTTTTAGGTATTCTTTGTACCAAAATTTTCCTCAATTACTAGGTGAGAAACTTTCTTTCACTAGAAGGGAGCTATAAATGGAAAAGTTAAAAATACAAGGTGGCTTTACCTTAAGTGGATCCGTCCGCGTCAGTGGTGCTAAAAATAGTGCCGTTGCGCTTATTCCAGCAACAATTTTAGCCGAGTCACCTGTTACAATTGAAGGTCTGCCTGATATTTCAGACGTGCAGTTATTAGGGGATTTAGTTGAAGAAATTGGTGGGAAAGTAACCATTGATAACGACGAATTAACAGTAGATCCATCCGGAATGGTTGCAATGCCTTTACCGAACGGAAAAGTAAAAAAATTACGCGCTTCTTATTATTTAATGGGGGCGATGTTGGGACGCTTTAAAAAAGCGGTAGTTGGTCTTCCTGGAGGCTGTTACCTCGGTCCAAGACCAATCGATCAGCACATTAAAGGCTTTGAAGCTCTTGGTGCGAAAGTAACAAATGAGCAAGGAGCTATTTACATTCGAGCTGATGAACTGATTGGTGCTCGAATTTATTTAGACGTTGTGAGCGTAGGAGCAACAATCAATATCATGCTAGCTGCTGTGAGAGCAAAAGGGCGTACCGTTATCGAGAATGCTGCGAAAGAGCCAGAAATTATCGATGTAGCTACGTTACTGACAAGTATGGGTGCCCGCATTAAAGGTGCAGGGACGGACGTTATTCGAATTGATGGAGTAGATCAATTAAAAGGATGCCGTCATTCCATCATTCCAGACCGAATTGAAGCAGGGACGTATATGATTATGGGAGCGAGTATGGGAAAAGAAGTTGTTGTTGACAACGTTATCCCTCAGCACCTAGAGTCATTAACGGCTAAAATGCGTGAAATGGGTATTCATATCGAAACAAGCTCAGATCAGATTCTTGTAGCGACTCGTCAGCTGTTGAAGCCTGTAGATATTAAAACGTTAGTATATCCAGGTTTTCCAACTGATTTACAGCAGCCATTTACGACGCTTCTAACAAGAGCATCAGGTACAAGCGTTGTGACAGATACAATTTATGGTGCAAGGTTTAAGCATATTGACGAGCTGAGACGAATGAATGCATCTGTTAAGGTAGAAGGACGTTCTGCTATTATTAATGGTCCTATTCACTTACAAGGTGCACGTGTGAAAGCATCCGACCTACGAGCAGGCGCAGCCCTTGTAACCGCTGGCTTAATGGCTAAAGGGATTACAGAAGTAACGGGTTTAGAGCACATTGACCGAGGTTACAGCCATTTAGTAGACAAGCTATCGGATTTAGGGGCAATGATTTGGCGTGAAGAGATGACTCAAGAAGAAATTGAACAATTTCAAAATTCATAGAGACAAATTGCACAACAGTCATGAAAGCAAATTCTAGAAATGAGCCGTTTAATAAGCTACACAGGTGTAGGAACGTTCTTCTATGTCTGTGTAGCTTATATATTTATGAATAGGGTAAATAGATAAAAAGGGAAGCTAAAAGATAAATTTCACTTCTTATTTTAACGTCCAGTTTATTTCCTTTAATGTGAAATTATGAAAAGGTTTTCCTTGCTTCTCGTAAGCTATTAAATTTCCTTTTTTTTATTCATCTTCTAAAGTAAAAAAAGATTGATTAAAAAGATAGAAAAAGGTTAGAATATAAATTGCTACGTTAAATTTATCAAGATAATATAAATGGTTTTATGTCGGAATTATTCTTCTAAAAGTGTATGGTTAATCAATTGATTCTACTTATTATACTTCAAAGGTTATATTCTCCATTTTCACAGATTTATTCCATCCATATCATCTCTCAATTTTATATTTGAATTTAATATGGGAGGAACGGTTAAAAATTATTCATTATAAAGCGTGGTGTCCTAATGAACTTAACATTATCCAGTTTAGAAAATATGAAATTAAAAGAGCTATATGAACATGCTCGTGAGTATAAAGTTTCGTACTATAGTAAATTAACGAAAAAAGAACTTGTCTTTGCTATTTTAAAGGCTCAAGCTGAACAAGATGGGCTTTTATTTATGGAAGGCGTTCTTGAAATTATTCAGTCAGAAGGATTCGGTTTCTTACGACCAATTAACTATTCACCGAGTTCAGAAGATATTTATATCTCAGCTTCACAAATTCGTCGCTTCGATCTGCGTAATGGAGACAAGGTATCGGGGAAAGTTCGTCCTCCAAAAGAAAATGAGCGCTACTACGGATTATTACATGTAGAAGCAGTAAACGGAGAAGATCCAGAAACGTCAAAAGATCGCGTGCATTTTCCAGCGCTAACGCCGATTTATCCAAATGAGCAAATGCTGCTGGAAACTCAGCCAAGAAGTTTCTCGACGCGTATTATTGACTTGATTTCACCAATTGGATTTGGTCAAAGGGGACTAATTGTTGCGCCGCCAAAAGCAGGTAAAACGATGCTGTTAAAAGAAATTGCCAATAGCATCACAACGAATCATCCTGATGCCGAATTGATTGTTCTTCTTATTGATGAGCGTCCTGAGGAAGTAACGGACATTGAGCGTTCGGTTGACGGTGATGTTGTAAGTTCTACATTTGACGAAGTGCCAGAAAACCACATTAAAGTAGCGGAACTTGTCCTTGAACGTGCAATGAGACTTGTCGAACATAAAAAAGATGTTGTCATTTTAATGGATAGCATTACAAGACTTGCTCGTGCTTATAACTTAGTTATTCCACCGAGCGGTCGTACACTATCAGGGGGGATTGATCCAGCTGCTTTTCATCGTCCAAAACGATTCTTTGGAGCTGCGCGTAACATTGAAGATGGAGGCAGCTTAACCATTCTAGCAACAGCCTTAATTGATACAGGCTCTCGTATGGATGATGTTATTTATGAAGAATTTAAAGGTACGGGTAACATGGAACTGCATCTAGATCGTTCACTAGCTGAAAAACGTATCTTCCCTGCGATTGACATTCGTCGTTCAGGCACGCGTAAAGAAGAGCTGTTAATTCCAAAAGAGCATCTAGACCACTTATGGGCAATTCGTAAATCAATGGCAGATGCTCCTGATTTTGCAGAAAAATTCTTAAAACGTTTACGTCAAACAAAGACAAATGAAGAGTTCTTCTCGATGTTAACGGAAGAGAAAAAAACGCTTCTAGCAAATAAACGATAAGTTATAAAACATGTGGTTGCAAAAGCATACAACCCTTGTTATAATTTCATCATGTGTGTTGATAAAGTACACAGTGAAATAGTTATTATTTCATCACTATCTTTATCAATAAACTCTGTTTCAGAATGATTCAGGGCGGAAGGAGATGAAACGAATGAAAACAGGAATTCATCCAAACTATAAAACAGTTATGGTTAAATGTACTTGCGGAAACGAATTTGAAAGTGGTTCTGTAAAAGAAGAGATCCGCGTTGAGACTTGTTCTGAATGTCACCCATTCTACACTGGTCGTCAAAAATTCGCTGAAGCTGGTGGCCGTGTTGATCGCTTCAACAAAAAATACGGTCTTAAATAATCACATTGTCGAAACAAACAGGCAAGTAGCTTAACTTCTTGCCTGTTTTTTTGCTTATAAAAGTAGAAAATAGTATCTGCTTGATAAAAAAGTGGGTACTTTATCATAGGAATAAGATCTACATAGAAGACGTAGATTAAGTTAGTAGCGGTTCGCTCAGAAACGGAACGAGAAGAAGGGAGAGTCCCGCAGTGGTGTACGTAATGAAACAAAGCGGTTGGATAGAAGTAATTTGTGGCAGTATGTTTTCAGGGAAATCAGAAGAGTTGATTCGACGTGTGCGCCGTACGCAGTTTGCTAAACAAAAAGCACAAGTATTCAAGCCTGCAATTGATAATCGATATAGTGAAGAAGCTGTCGTTTCACATAATGGTACATCTGTTATGGCTTATTCAATCTCGGCATCGCGCGATATTTTAAAGCGAGTAAATGAAGAGACAGACGTAGTAGCGATAGACGAAGTACAGTTTTTTGACACAGATATTTTAGAAATTGTTCAATCTTTAGCAGATCAAGGCTTTCGTGTGATTGTAGCAGGGTTAGACCAAGACTTCAAAGGTGAACCTTTTGGACAAATGCCGCAGTTAATGGCTATTGCAGAATCGGTAACAAAGCTACAGGCCGTGTGCGCTTCATGTGGCTCTCCTGCGAGCCGTACGCAGCGTTTGATTAACGGTGAGCCTGCTTCTTATGACGACCCTATTATTTTAGTCGGTGCGTCTGAATCGTACGAACCAAGATGCCGTCATTGCCACGTTGTGCAAAAGTCAAAAGGACAAGCTGTGTCTGTGGACTCAAGCGAAATGGTCGAAAAATAAAGCAAGAATTTTATGATGATAAAAACAGAACGCGCAGTTCTGTTTTTTTGTTCATATACGTGTATTAACAAGGTTTTGACTCTATTTTAAAGCTATACTATAATTACAATGTTATGGATAAAGAATGAGGTGAATGACGTGTTTGATCGTTTAGAAGCGGTAGAGGCGCGCTATGAGAAGTTAAACGAACTTCTGAGTGACCCTGAGATCGTAAACAACCCCTCTAAGTTGAGAGAATATTCGAAGGAACAATCAGATATACAACAAACGGTAGCGGCTTATCAGGAATACAAAGATGTAAAAGAGCAGTTATCAGAAGCGAAAACGATGCTTGAAGATAAGCTTGATGCAGATATGCGCGACATGGTAAAAGAAGAAATTGCCGAGTTAGAAACGCAGCAAGAAGAGCTAGTTGAAAAGCTACGTATTTTATTAATTCCAAAAGATCCAAACGATGATAAAAACGTAATCATGGAGGTTCGCGGAGCGGCTGGTGGAGATGAAGCAGCATTATTTGCAGCTAATTTGTACCGCATGTATTCGCGCTTTGCTGAATCACAAGGCTGGAAAACAGAAGTAATGGAAGCAACGACTACTGGAGTAGGCGGTTATAAAGAAATTATCTTTATGATTAATGGTAAAGGTGCGTACTCAAAGATGAAATTTGAAAACGGTGCACACCGTGTTCAACGCGTTCCTGAAACAGAATCAGGCGGTCGTATTCATACATCTACAGCAACGGTAGCATGTCTTCCTGAAGCGGAAGAAGTTGAAGTGGACATTCATGAAAAAGACATCCGTGTAGATACATTTGCTTCAAGTGGACCTGGTGGCCAAAGTGTTAATACGACGATGTCGGCAGTTCGTTTAACACATTTACCAACGAATACAGTGGTATCATGTCAAGATGAAAAGTCTCAAATTAAAAATAAAGAAAAAGCAATGAAAGTATTGCGTGCTCGCGTGTACGACAAATTCCAGCGAGAAGCACAAGCAGAGTACGATGCAACGCGCAAACAAGCAGTTGGATCAGGAGATCGCTCTGAGCGTATCCGTACGTATAACTTCCCGCAAAATCGCGTAACGGACCACCGTATTGGTCTGACGATTCAAAAGCTAGATCAAATCTTAGAAGGCAAGCTTGATGAAATCATCGATGCATTAGTAATGGAAGACCAAGCGCGCCGAATGGAAGATTCGAACTAATGAAAGTATTTGAAGCCCTTAAGTGGGCTTCTTCTTTTTTGAAAGAGGCAAAGCGAGATGAAAACGCGGGAGAACTCTTGCTTCGCCATCACTTACAGATGACGAGAACTCATTTGCTAGGTGCTCTGCAGGAAGAAATAGAAGAAGAAACGCTAAAAAGATTTGAACAAGATGTTCATGCTCATAAAGCAGGGGTGCCTGTACAATATCTCATCGGGACGGAAGAATTTTACGGACGTTCATTTATTGTAAACGAACATGTATTAATTCCAAGACCCGAAACAGAAGAGCTCGTATACGGAATGATTTCTCGAATAAAAAAAGAATTTCAACACCAGCCTATTGAGCTTGTCGATATCGGAACGGGAAGTGGAGCAATTGCTATCACTTTAGCGTTGGAGCTTGACAGCGTCAATGTTACAGCAACAGATATAGCTATAGAATCTCTAAATGTAGCCAAGCAAAATGCCCAAAACCTGGACGCTGCTGTCACGTTTATACAGGGAGATCTATTACAACCATTTCTATCATCGAATCAGAAATTTGATGTAATTGTGTCTAATCCGCCTTATATTCCAGCAGATGATGAATTATCCACAGTGGTAAAAGATCATGAGCCAAACCGAGCTCTTTTTGGTGGAAAAGATGGCCTGGATTTTTATCGACGTTTCATGGAAGAGTTGCCATATGTGACGAAGTCAAATAGTATTATTGGATTTGAAGTCGGGGCTGGACAGACAAAAGATGTAGCTAAGATGCTGCAGAAAACGTTTCCGACGGCTTTTGTAGAATGTGTATATGATATTAACGGAAAAGATCGAATGGTTTTTGCACAACTTCGTGAGAACTAAAAAAATCAGAGGGAATGATTTTCCCTTTGATTTTTGAAAATGATGTATTTTTTTACTAAATTACTAGTTTAAGATATCTTGCTTTCGGCCATACTGTTCCTATGAAAGGGCGGTGGCCGAAATGAAGAAATATGCTATCATTTATTTTATTTTATTAATTATTGGAGCAAATGCTCAACTTATATATACACATAACCAAGTGCAGGCAGATCAGCCTGCAGTTATTCCAGACGAGGCAATTCGACTGCGTATTTTAGCGAACAGCGACGGTGAAAAAGATCAGTACGTAAAACGTCTGATTCGTGATCGTGTGAACGAACAAATTACAGAATGGGTAAAAGATTTAACATCTGTAACTGTAGCTCGAAAAACCATTAAAGAAAATTTGCCGACGCTTGAGACAATTGCGAAAGAAGTGCTAAAAGAAGAAGGCGTAAATGAATCTGTTCACGTTAAATTCGGAAAAGTAGAGTTTCCTACTAAGTTATACGGTCAGTTTTTATATCCAGCAGGTGAGTATGAAGCCGTACTTATTACTCTTGGCAAAGGAGAAGGAGCAAACTGGTGGTGTGTACTATTTCCTCCTTTATGCTTCTTAGATTTTTCAAACGGTGAAGCGGTAAAAGCGCCAGAGCCATCTGAAGAACCAAAGGCAGAAAAAGAAAAACCAGCAGCTTCTGAATCAAAATCCGCAGACAAAACAGATGATGCATCGGCTGAAAGTAAAGAACCCGCCGTGAAAACAGAAATTCAATCTGCAACTATTACATCGGATTCTATTGAGCAGAAAGCTGAGGAACCTTCTCAACCAACAGCATCTTCTAAAGAAGCAGCTGCAAAAGATACAAGCGACACAATAAAAGAAGAAACAAGCGCTAAGGCTGAAAAAAAGGAAAGTAAGGAAGCTGAAAAGTCTGTTTCATCTAAGAAAAAAGCTGGTTCTAAATCAAAAGAAGATTCTGTAGAAGTTAAGTTTTTTGTAGTAGAATGGGTATCTTCAGTATTTAATTAATAGAATCATTAAAAATAAAATTCAGTTCTACTTTTTTTAACCATCTCATAGATTTGTTACTAGAAAACAAGTTGAGGTGATTAAAATGAGAGAACAATTAAAAATTGCCAGTGAAAATGATTATATTCGAATTCAGAAGTTTTTACAAAAAGCGGGCATTAGCACAGCAGGTGTAGAAGAGCATATTCATCAATTTGTCATCATGGAAAGTGAAGAAGGCGAGCTGTTAGCAACAGTTGGGTTTGAAAAAGAAGGTATGGATGGAATTCTTCGCTCCCTTGTCGTGTCACCTTCTTTGATGCAATCTGATATTCTGCTGCTATTTAAAAGTATCGTTCAGCTGGCTCAAAAGCATGGTGTGAAGCAACTATATTTACTAACAAATAAGGCATCCTCTCTGCATTTTTTTCAAATGATGAATTTTCAGCAAACATCTTATAGTGCTCTACCTGATTTGTTAAAAGAACATTCTTATTTAAAACAGTTACCAAATCCTAAGGATGTCTACGTGATGTTTTATGCAGCTAGTTAAAAGAAAATGTGGATAAATCATTTTAATGGGGTATCCACAATGTTATTCACAAAAACCTAAGCTTTATCCACATTTTGTGGATAAAGCTTGTTTGCTGATATAATGAATGCATGTATTTTACTGTTTTTAATACATATTGTACTTTTAAAGTAAAAAAAACCTAGATATAGAAAGAAAAAGGAGTTGAGGAAGATGGAAACTAAGTTATGGGTTGTGGATAATTTTACGAATGAAAAAGATATCTATCCACAGATAGAAGAAGCAGCAGATTTGCTGCGCAATCACGAAGTAGTTGCTTTTCCTACAGAGACGGTGTATGGATTAGGAGGAGATGCAACATCGGATAAAGCTGTGGATAAAATTTTTGCAGCGAAAGGACGTCCTAGTGATAATCCTCTTATTGTTCATATTGGCGATAAAGAGCAGCTGCATACATTTGTAGAGTCAATTCCTTCAAAAGCAGAGAAAGTGATTGATGCTTTTTGGCCAGGTCCTCTTACAGTGATATTACCTAAAAAAGATCAAGTTTCAGATAAGGTTACGGCTGGTTTAAACAGCATTGCAGTGAGAATGCCATCACATCCGGTAGCTCTTGCATTATTGAAAAAAGTTGCTTTGCCTATCGCAGCTCCTAGTGCAAACCTCTCCGGCAAGCCAAGCCCCACTTTAGCTCGCCATGTGATGAATGATTTAGAAGGGCGTATTAGCGGAGTTTTAGACGGAGGAGCGACAGGGGTAGGAGTAGAGTCAACTGTCCTTGATTGTACTGAAGAGATTCCTATTATTTTACGTCCAGGCGGCATTACTCAGAAAGAGTTGGAAAATGTAATTGGTCCCGTAAAAGTAGATCGAGCGTTAATAAGTGATAAAGAAGCGCCAAAATCTCCAGGTATGAAATATACGCATTACGCACCTGATGCACCGCTTGTCATTGTTGACGGCAGTTCAGATTTTTTTCAATCTATTATTGATCACTATAAAGATCAGGGTAAGCGAGTAGGGGTATTAACGACATCTGAACATGAAAATGTGTATAAAGCGGATGCCGTCATTACATGTGGATCTCGCTCGAATTTAGAGACGGTTGCTACCCACTTATATGAGTCTCTTCGTTCATTTAATGAGTGCGATGTAGATATTATCGTTAGTGAAAGTTTTTCTGAAGAAGGAGTCGGTCATGCCGTTATGAATCGATTAATGAAAGCTGCAGGGCATCACGTGATTAAGCAATAAAATTCATCTTCTAAACCTTTTCGAATGTGCATATTTTGAAATAGGAGCACGTCCGAGGAGGGTAAAGATGAATGTATCTCAGTTAATTAGTGAAATGATTACGTTAGTCATTATGGCGTTTGCCTTAGGAATGGATGCTTTCTCAGTTGGTTTGGGAATGGGATTAATTCGTTTACGCTTTCGCCAAATTTTCTACATTGGTGTTGTTATCGGTATATTTCATATTTGGATGCCGCTGTTAGGCATGTTTATTGGACGACTTTTGTCTGATAAACTTGGGATGTTTGCTACCTATGGCGGTGGAATTTTATTGCTGATTCTTGGGGCACAGATGATTTATTCCTCCTTTAAGCATGACGATACGCCGTTTATTAAACCAGTTGGCTTTGGACTGTTATTTTTTGCGCTCAGCGTGAGTCTAGATAGTTTTTCTGTTGGACTTAGCTTAGGTATTTTTGGAGCAAGAACGTTTTTGACCATTATTGTTTTTGGCGTAGTGAGTATGCTATTAACTTGGTTAGGACTGCTGCTAGGCAGAAGAGTACAAGGCTGGCTTGGTTCATATAGTGAGGCACTGGGAGGGAGCATTTTATTAGCTTTTGGAATCAAATTGTTATTACCTTTTTAACTATATAAATAGGTAAAGGATCATGACCATGCAGGTTATGGTCTTTTTTTGCTTCTTTTAGATTACAGTGATAAAAGAAGGAAAGTGAAGGTGTTTTTTCGAGATAAATAAAGAGAATATGGATAAAAAATACCCAAAAAAGCTAACTGGATTTATGCAAGCAATAGAGATACAATAGGGTGGAATATCAACATAGTCGCACATAGTGAAAGCAAGGGAGGATGTATCTTGAAAAACATCTTATTTGTATGTACAGGAAACACGTGCCGCAGCCCTATGGCAGAAGCGTTGCTGAAAGCTAAAAAAATAGATGGAATAAACGTGAAGTCTGCAGGCGTATTTGCTTCAAATGGAAGTGAAGCTTCTGTCCATGCACAAGTTGCCCTTCAACAGAAAGGCATAGCTTGTTCTCATGCTTCGGCAGCATTAACGGAAGAACAATTGATGTGGGCTACTTATATTTTTACGATGACGGAGCAGCATAAAATGCTGATTTTGAACCAGGCTCCATACGTAAGTGATAAATTATTTACGCTAAAAGAATTTGCCGACGAACAAGGTGAAGTATCTGATCCCTTTGGCGGATCATTACAGACTTACGAACAGACTTTAGAAGAGTTAGAGCGTATGATTAACAAAATAGTCGACAAATTATAAAAGGTCCCATAAATTTTTGCAGACTTAAAATGAACAAAAATTTAATAGAAGACGAAGGTATGTATGAGGAGGAAACAAAGATGAAAGTAGCTATTGCATCTGACCACGGTGGTATAAATTTACGACAGGAAATTATCTCTTTAATGAAAGAATTAAATATTGAATATGTGGATTTAGGGTGTGAATGCTCAGCGTCTGTAGACTATCCGGATTATGCACTTCCTGTTGCTCAAAAAGTGGCGAGCCAAGAAGTAAGTCGTGGCATTCTTATTTGTGGAACAGGCATCGGTATGAGCATAGCAGCTAATAAAGTAAAGGGAATTCGCTGCGCTCTCGTGCATGATACGTTCAGTGCAAAAGCCACAAGAGAACACAATGATAGCAACATTTTAGCAATGGGCGAACGCGTCATTGGGCCGGGACTTGCACGTGAAATTGCGAAAATTTGGTTAATGACAGAATTTGAAGGCGGACGACATGAAAATCGCGTCAATAAAATTAAACAGTATGAGCAGCAAAACGATGCAACAGTAACGGTATAATGTGAACGTATTCAATGAAAGAAAGGAAGAAAAACGTGTCTGAACTTACGAAATGGAAAGAGCAGTTGGAAACAGTTTTATCTGATTTTTCAGCACAAGTGCAGTTATCTTCAGAACATACACTTGTCATTGGATGCAGTACAAGCGAGGTAATTGGTGAAAAAATAGGAACCGCCGGCGCAATGGAAGTCGCAGAAATGATCTTTGATACACTAGCAGATTTTCGAAAGGAAACGGGTGTCCACTTAGCATTTCAATGCTGTGAACATCTTAATCGAGCACTGGTAGTAGAAAGAGAATTAGCTCGTAAAGAGCGGTTAGAAATCGTTAGTGTTGTTCCTATTCATAAAGCAGGTGGAGCGATGGCTACACAGGCCTATGGCAAGCTTAAAGATCCTGTTTTAGTAGAGTTTATTAAAGCTGATGCTGGGATTGATATGGGAGATACATTCATTGGTATGCATTTAAAGCATGTCGCAGTACCCGTTCGTTGTACGTTGAACGCAGTTGGACACGCTCATGTTACTTTAGCAAAGACGCGTCCGAAACTAATTGGTGGAATGAGAGCGTTTTACGAACTTTCGTAATTAAATATATTAAAATAATACACATTTTTTCTTTTTTATTCTAAATAAATCATGTTACAATGTAGTTGAATTAACAAATAACGAACATTGCGAATACGAAATGAGGAGAGGATTTTGATGGAGAAACAACTAATGCAACAAGATCCAGCAGTTTATAATGCGATCAAGGATGAATTACAAAGACAACGTACTAAGATTGAGCTAATTGCTTCAGAAAACTTTGTAACAACAGCGGTAATGGAAGCACAAGGTTCAGTTTTAACAAATAAATATGCTGAAGGCTATCCAGCTAAACGTTACTACGGCGGTTGTGAACACGTGGACGTAGTAGAAGACTTAGCTCGTGATCGTGCAAAAGAAATTTTCGGAGCAGAGCATGTGAACGTTCAACCTCACTCAGGTGCACAAGCAAACATGGCTGTATACTTCACTGTTTTAGAAGCTGGAGACACAGTACTAGGTATGAATTTATCGCACGGCGGTCACTTAACGCACGGAAGTCCTGTTAACTTTAGTGGTGTTCAGTACAATTTCATCGAATATGGTGTAGATCGTGAAACACATCGTATTAATTACGACGACGTATTAGAAAAAGCTCGTACGCACAAACCAAAATTAATTGTGGCTGGTGCAAGCGCATATCCACGCGCAATTGACTTCAAGCGTTTCCGTGAAATCGCTGATGAAGTAGGCGCTTATTTAATGGTAGACATGGCTCACATTGCTGGTCTAGTAGCTGCAGGGCTTCATCAAAATCCTGTGCCACATGCTCATTTCGTTACAACTACAACACATAAAACACTACGCGGACCACGCGGCGGTATGATTTTATGTAAAGAAGAATTTGCGAAAAAGATTGATAAGTCAATCTTCCCTGGTATTCAAGGTGGTCCATTGATGCACGTTATCGCTGCAAAAGCAGTAGCATTTGGTGAAGCATTACAAGATGAGTTTAAGCACTATGCTCAAAATATCATCGACAATGCTAATCGTTTAGCAGAAGGATTAAAGAAAGAAGGATTTGCTCTTGTATCTGAAGGAACAGACAATCACCTTGTGTTAATCGACGTAAGCTCAATGAATTTGACAGGTAAAGTAGCTGAAAAAGCGCTTGATGATGTAGGTATTACAACAAACAAAAATACAATTCCTTATGATGAGCAAAGCCCATTTGTAACAAGCGGTATCCGTATTGGTACAGCTGCGGTTACAACTCGCGGATTTGGCTTAGAAGAGATGGATGAAATTGCTTCTATCATTGGATTAACGCTTAAAAATATTGAAGATGAAGAAAAACTAGCTGAAGCTAAAACACGCGTTGAAGCTTTAACAAGCAAGTTTGAAATGTATAAATCACTTTAAGAGAGACAGGCCTTTGTGCCTGTTTTTTTTATGAAGAAAGTGGTAGCAATTCAATCATTTTTTGAATAATGCTTGAACTCAAAAACTTTTTTCTGTAAAATGAATGCAATGTATAAATTTAATTAGCAAGAGATATGTTTTTACTAGTACGTACCATTCAATTCGTTGAATGGTATTTTAATGTGTACATCTTTATATATAAGGAGAGATATCAATGGGCAAAGTATACGTATTTGATCACCCGCTTATTCAACACAAATTAACTTACATACGCGATGTAAAAACGGGAACGAAAGAGTTTCGTGAATTAGTTGATGAAGTGGCAAGCTTAATGGCTTTTGAAGCGACACGTGATTTACCGCTAGAAGATGTTGAAATTGAAACACCGGTTTGCAAAACAAAGTCAAAAGTTATTGCAGGGAAAAAGCTTGGTATCGTTCCAATTCTTCGTGCTGGTATCGGCATGGTAGATGGATTTTTAAAACTAATGCCAGCTGCTAAAGTTGGACACGTTGGCTTATATCGTGATCCAGAAACATTACAGCCTGTTGAATATTATGTAAAGCTACCTAATGATGTAGAAGAGCGTGACTTTATTGTAGTAGATCCTATGCTTGCAACAGGAGGGTCAGCTGTAGAAGCAATCAACTCTCTGAAAAAAAGAGGCGCTAAAAACATTAAATTTATGTGTTTAATTGCTGCTCCTGAAGGCGTGGAAATTGTAAAAGAAGCACACCCTGACGTAGATATTTACATTGCAGCATTAGATGAAAAATTAAATGACCATGGATATATTGTTCCAGGTTTAGGTGATGCAGGGGATCGTTTATTCGGTACAAAATAATTTGTAGATTTGGGTGATGAACATGAAGCAGCCAATTAAAGTAATGACGATATTCGGGACAAGACCAGAAGCAATTAAAATGGCTCCTCTAGTATTAGAGCTTAAAAAGCGACCAGAAGAGTTCCAAGCAATTGTTACAGTAACGGCTCAGCACCGTGAAATGTTAGACCAAGTATTGAGCATCTTTGACATTCAGCCTGACTATGACCTGAACATTATGAAGGATCGCCAAACTCTTATGGACGTAACGACTAGAGGATTAGAAGGCTTGGACGACGTAATGAAAAAAGTAAAGCCGGACATCGTACTTGTACACGGTGATACAACTACGACGTTTATTGCTGGGCTAGCAGCTTTTTATAATCAAATTCAGGTCGGGCATGTTGAAGCAGGTTTGCGCACATGGAATAAATATTCTCCATATCCGGAAGAAATGAACCGTCAGCTTACAGGTGTTCTCGCTGATTTGCACTTTGCTCCAACAGATAAGTCTGCAGCTAATTTGCAAGCGGAAAACAAAAAAGAAGAGCGAATCTTTGTCACTGGTAACACAGCTATCGATGCGTTGAAAACAACAGTAAAAGAGACATATGAGCATGAAGTGTTAACGAAATTGGGAGATGATCGTCTTATTTTGTTAACGGCACATCGCCGCGAAAATTTAGGCGAACCAATGAAAAATATGTTCCGTGCTGTTAAACGTATTGTGGATGAACATGAAAATGTGCAAGTTGTGTATCCTGTTCATTTGAATCCAGTAGTTAGAGAAACAGCAAATGACATCTTAGGAAATGACCCGCGCATTCATTTAATTGAACCGTTAGATGTAATTGACTTCCATAACTTCGCTGAGCGCGCTCATATTATTTTGACAGATTCGGGCGGTGTTCAAGAAGAAGCGCCTTCATTAGGCGTACCTGTATTGGTACTTCGCGATACAACAGAGCGACCGGAAGGAATTGAAGCAGGAACGCTCAAACTAGCAGGCACGGAAGAAGAAACGATTTATACGCTAGCAAAAGAGCTGTTAATAGATGAAGACGTATATAAGCAAATGTCACAAGCATCGAATCCTTACGGAGACGGTTTAGCTTCTAAACGCATTTGTGATGCTATTAGCTACTATTTCAACCGCCGTGAAAACAAACCGAAAGCTTTTAATCCGCTTTCGTAAGATTTCTAAACACCTTTCACATGAAAAGTGTCTCTTTGAGACACGATAGTGTGAGAGGTGTTTTTTTATGTGGATTAAATGGTTAATGATTAGCTTTATATTGGGAAGTGGGGGAGGGCAAATGTCGCTCAATCCAATATTTCCTTCTATAAAACAAGAAATGAATCATCAGAAAAAATCAATCATTGTGATGATTGAAAAAGAAAAATTCACGAAATTTAAAAGTCAGCTACAAAAAAATTATCCTAATATAAAGATTAAGAGCGAATTTCACACGGTATTTACAGGACTTTCATTAAACGGCTCCATCTCGGATTTGAAAAAAATATCCGGGAATCCATCTATTATTAGTTCACATTCTATTAAAAACTATCAGGTTACAGAAGAAAATAGCGTAACGTTCATTGGTTCAGAACAGGTAAGAGGCTTATTTGATACTCATAATCAGCGCTTAACAGGAAAAGGGATCAAAGTAGGCGTTATCGATACGGGGGTTGATTATTCTCACCCTGATTTAAAACAAACCTACAGAGGAGGGTACGATGTAATAGATGAAGATTATGAACCGATGGAAACCACTCGTGAGCAAGGAGAACCGACTCTGCACGGTACTCATGTAGCTGGTATTATTGCAGCGAATGGGAATATTAAAGGCGTAGCACCCCAAGCGGAAATCTACGCATACCGAGCTCTTGGACCTGGGGGAGCTGGAACGTCTGAAAGTGTTATTCTAGCTATCGAAAAAGCAATTCAAGATGATGTAGATATTATTAATTTATCATTAGGAAATGATGTGAATGGCCCCGATTTACCAACAAGCTTAGCGTTAGATCGAGCTGTTGAAAAAGGAATTGTAACGGTTACATCTAGCGGCAATTCAGGTCCAGGTTTATGGACCGTGGGTTCTCCAGGTACAGCGGGAAAAGCTATTTCGGTTGGCGCTTCTGTTTCCCCGACAACAGTTCAATTTCTAACAATCGGATTTAATAAAGAAAAAATTATGATGGCGCCGGTAGAAGGGTCGCGCCCATGGACGTTTAATCAAACGCTGCGTGTAATAAATGAACAATACTCTAAAGAGCAAAAGCATGCGTTAGGTAACGTCATTTTGCTAAAAACAGAGGGAAATGCGGTTGAAAAAAAGATTAAACAAGCTGAACAGGCGGGAGCAAAAGCCGTTATTTTATATAGTCCGACCGAAAGAAGTATAATCGGTAAACTAAAAGAGTCAGTAAATATTCCAGTGATATGGGTAAGTAAAAAAAGCGGTGATACCATTAGTCAATATATAGAGTCTCAACAACCGTACTTACGCACTGGCCAGCAAGTGGTGCAAGACTTGCTCACATCTTTCAGTTCAAGAGGGCCTGTAACGACTACTTGGGGAATCAAACCAGACGTCGTCGCACCAGGTTACTTCATTAATAGTACAGTTCCTGGAGGGTATGAACGCATGCATGGCACAAGTATGGCTGCGCCCCATGTAGCTGGAGCATGTGCGCTGATTTTACAAGCTCACCCTAAATGGTCTCCTGAACAAGTCAAAGCTTCATTGATGAACACCAGTAAAGTAATGCAGCAGCTAAACGGTCAAACGTATCGCGTATATGAACAAGGAGCGGGAAGAATTCAAATAGCAAAAGCCGTCACAGCAGAATCTTTATTTTATCCATCTTCTTTATCTTTTGGTATTTTTACGCGTCCATCAAAGAAAGTTTTATCTTTTAAAATTGATAACCAGTCTGATAAAGCAAAAACGTACCGTTTAAACGTTCCGAAAAGGGATGAAGGAGTGAACTGGGATGTTCCATTACCCGTCACGGTGCTACCCCATCAGACAAAAGAGATAGCTGTCACTTTATCGGTGCAGCCCCGTTTTAAAAATAAAGGTATATATGACGGATATTTGGAAATAAATGATTCACGTGAAACATTTTCGCTTCCTTATATGTACATGATTAGCATTCCAGATTATCCTCGTGTCATGGGATTGCAAGTAGCAGCGGAAAAAGAGAAAAATACGTATAGCTATGAACTGTTTTTGCCTGAAGGAGCAGATCAGTTAGGCGTCGCTCTTTTTGATAAGCAGTCTTTACAGTTTGTATCGTATTTAGATGTTGACGTGGATGTAGAAAGAGGCATGAGAAAGCGAAAAATAACGATTGATGAATCGCTTGTACCGGGAGTGTACCAAATATTTGCATTTGTGAAAAAGCATAGACAAGAGCAGGTTGTACACAGTACAATAACGATTGAATGAACCTCTTTAAATGTTTTCATTTAAAGAGGTTTTATGTGTGGCAGAAATGTGAACAATAAGAAGAGATTGTGAAGTTTTTAGCTTAAACACATTGACATTAAATATACGCTATTGTATGCTTACAGGGAATATAAATGATAAGGTTTTCAACCTGTGAAAACCGTTGATATTTCTGCGCATTTTATTAGCTGTTTTTACCTTTTTTAGCAATTTTTTTTGCCTTCCTATCATATATTGAGCTATGAAAACGATAGAGAATTCGGAAAAAAGAAAATTTTGCAAAAGGGGTATGAGTTTATGAAAGATCGCAACCGTCATCCTTTGCAAGCGATGGCATTAGTGTCAATCATTCTATCACAGTTAGCAGGTTCAGTCTTAATTGGCTTATTCTCTGGAAGATGGGCTGATCAATGGCTTGACACCGAACCACTATTTTTGATTTTAGGCCTTCTTTCAGGGCTAGCAGCAGGTGTTTTTATGATGCTGCGAACAGTCCACCATTTTTTTTCAGGAGATTAATAATTCATGCAGGATTTGCAGCACGTTTTTCCAAGACTTCGTTCATACATATTGTATTTGTTAGCATTATACGTTCTCGGCTGGGGATTTACAAGTTATAAGGCTGTTTTTGCAGGTTTAATTTTAGGAACCGCCCTGAGTTTGTATAATTTGTGGAACTTAGTAAGAAAGTTTGAGCAGTTTGGACAGGCGTTGGATGAGGGGAAAAAGCCTCGTTCAATTGGGACTGTTGTAAGATTTGCAACAGCTGCTCTCGCAGTTGTGATTACCATCTCTTATCCAAAAACCTTTCATATTATTAGTGTAGTTGTGGGATTAATGACGTATTATGTTGTCATTATCATAGATTTAGTTGTTCAAAATATGCGTAGAAGATAGAAAGAGAGGTGAACACAGTTGGGTCATGAATCACCAACTATAGAGTTTCTAGGCCTTACTTTTAGTCAAAGTAACTTGCTTATGGTTACCGTAGCTTCTGTTATTGTATTCTTAATTGCAGTTTTATGTACTCGTACTCTTGCTATGAAGCCAAGCGGTGCACAAAACTTTATTGAATGGGTCTTAGATTTTGTTAAAGGACTCGTTAATAGCAATATGGATTGGAAAACAGGTGGCCGCTTTTTGACGCTAGGTGTAACTTTACTTATGTACATTTTTGTGTCAAATATGTTGGGTCTTCCATTTGCCATCGTGATTGACCATAACTTATGGTGGAAATCGCCAACCGCTGATCCAGCAATTACGCTGACGTTAGCCGTTATGGTAGTTGTACTATCACATTATTATGGTATTAAAATGCGAGGTTTCTCTGCATACACGAAAGATTACTTCAAGCCAATGGCATTTTTATTCCCGCTTAAGATTATCGAGGAGTTTGCCAATACGTTAACGCTTGGCCTTCGTCTTTACGGTAATATTTATGCTGGGGAAATTTTGTTAAGCTTGCTAGCTGGTTTAGCAACAACAGGCTTCCTAGGTACAATTGGAGCTGCTATCCCAATGCTTTTATGGCAAGGATTCAGTATTTTTGTAGGCGCAATTCAGGCCTTCATTTTCACAATGTTAACGATGGTTTATTTATCTCACAAAGTGAGTAGCGACCATTAATTTATAAAGCTTTGTTCAAGTAATACCCAATTTGGACAAAACAAAACTTAGTTAAACAAAATCATATATATTAAGGGAGGACTTTATAAAATGGGTTTAATAGCATCTGCAATTGCGATTGGTTTAGCGGCACTAGGTGCTGGTATTGGTAACGGTCTTATCGTTTCTAAGACGATTGAAGGCACAGCTCGCCAACCAGAAGCACGTGGTACATTAACTTCAATGATGTTCGTTGGGGTTGCCTTAGTTGAGGCGCTTCCAATTATCGCCGTAGTTATTGCATTCATGGTACAAGGTAAATAATAATGTGTTACATGTGGCGAAGATCATTCAAAAGAACCTTCGCCATTACTTTATGTCTTTAAGAAGTAAATTATATATGTGGAGTCTCTGAAGGGAGTGAACATGGCCGTGTCGAACATGTTTGTGTTAGGAGCAGCAGGCATTAATGGTGGAGATATTCTTTTCCAATTAGTGATGTTCCTTATCCTACTTGCGTTACTTCAAAAATTCGCGTTTGGTCCTGTAATGGGAATCATGAAAAAACGTGAAGAGCATATTGCCGGTGAGATTGATGAAGCAGAAAAGCAAAATGAGGAAGCGAAGAAGCTTGTTGAAGAGCAGCGTGAAATCTTAAAGCAATCTCGTCAAGAAGTGCAAGTAATGATGGAAAACGCTAGAAAGTCTGCAGAAGATAAAAAAGAAGAAATCATTGCGGCAGCACGCGAAGAGTCTGAGCGTCTAAAAGCTGCAGCAAAACAAGAAATCGAACAGCAAAAAGATCAAGCAGTTGCTGCGTTACGTGAGCAAGTTGCTTCATTATCTGTTTTAATTGCGTCGAAAGTTATTGAAAAAGAACTTTCTGAACAAGATCAAGAGAAGTTAATTCATGAATATATCCAAGAAGTAGGGGATGTACGATGAGTCAACCAGCTGTAGCCAAGCGCTATGCACTAGCTCTTTTTCAATTAGCAACAGAAAAACAGATGATCGATGAAATGCAAGACCAGCTACAAATCGTTGAAGAGGTGTTTGCTAAAACACCTGAATTAATGGATGTATTAACTCATCCAAAAATTACAATTGAGCGAAAAAAACAGTTTGTAAGTGAGGCATTTGCTGAACTTTCACCAACTGTTCAACATACGGTTCTTCTATTATTAGAGCGTCACCGCATTCAAATTGTTAGCCAAATGGTACAAGAGTATCGTTTCCTAGCGAACGAAGTACGTGGCGTGGCAGATGCAACTGTTTATTCTTTCAAACCTTTAAGCGCAGATGAGAAAAGAGCAATCTCGCAATCATTTGCTTCAAAAGTTGGAAAACATACGTTAAATATTTCAAATGTAGTAGATAAAAGCCTAATCGGCGGCGTGAAGCTTCGCATTGGTAATCGTATCTATGATGGCAGCATTAGCAGCAAATTAGAAACGATCCACCGAGGACTTCTTGCACACAGATCGTAGATAGGGGTGAAATTCATGAGCATCAAAGCTGAAGAAATTAGTGCGCTGATCAAGCAGCAAATTGAAAACTATCAGTCTGAGATTAAAGTGAGTGATGTAGGTACTGTTATCCAAGTTGGGGATGGTATCGCACGTGCTCATGGCCTCGACAATGTCATGGCTGGAGAACTGGTTGAATTTTCAAATGGTGTCATGGGAATGGCACAAAACTTAGAAGAAAACAATGTAGGTATCATTATTTTAGGACCATATACGGAAATTCGTGAAGGTGACGAAGTTCGCCGTACAGGACGCATCATGGAAGTTCCAGTAGGAGAGCAGTTAATCGGTCGTGTTGTTAACTCATTAGGTCAGCCAGTAGACGGCTTAGGCCCAGTAGAAACAACAAAAACACGTCCAATTGAAGGTGCTGCACCTGGCGTTATGGATCGTAAATCAGTACATGAGCCGCTTCAAACAGGTATCAAGGCGATTGACGCACTTGTGCCGATCGGTCGTGGACAGCGTGAGTTAATTATCGGTGACCGTCAAACGGGTAAAACATCGGTAGCAATCGATACAATCTTAAACCAAAAAGATCAAGATATGGTATGTATCTATGTAGCGATTGGCCAAAAAGAATCAACAGTTCGTAACGTAGTAGAGACATTACGTAAACACGGTGCTCTAGATTACACAATCGTTGTAACAGCATCAGCTTCACAACCAGCTCCACTATTATTCTTAGCACCATACGCTGGAGTAACAATGGGTGAAGAGTTTATGTATAACGGTAAGCACGTACTTGTTATTTACGATGATTTAACAAAACAAGCATCAGCTTATCGTGAACTTTCATTACTATTACGCCGTCCTCCAGGTCGTGAAGCGTATCCAGGGGATGTATTCTATCTGCACTCTCGTTTATTAGAGCGTGCGGCAAAGTTATCGGACGCAAAAGGCGGAGGTTCATTAACAGCTCTTCCATTTATTGAAACGCAAGCAGGAGACGTATCTGCTTATATCCCAACGAACGTAATTTCGATTACAGACGGACAAATTTTCTTACAGTCAGATCTATTCTTCTCAGGCGTACGTCCTGCGATTAATGCTGGTCTTTCTGTATCACGTGTAGGGGGATCTGCACAAATTAAAGCGATGAAAAAGGTAGCAGGTACACTGCGTCTAGACCTTGCATCTTATCGTGAGCTTGAATCGTTTGCTCAGTTCGGTTCTGATCTTGACCAAGCAACTCAAGCAAAATTAAATCGAGGAGCGCGTACAGTTGAAATCTTAAAACAAGGTTTACACAAACCGCTTCGTGTAGAAAAACAAGTAGCTGTGCTTTACGCATTAACAAAAGGCTTCTTAGATGATGTTCCAGTATCAGATATTACACGCTTTGAAGACGAGTACTTAACATGGTTAGAATCAAACCGTAAAGAAGTACTTGAATCAATCCGTGCAACTGGCGGCCTTCCTGAAGCTGGCGTATTCGAATCAGCACTTGAAGAATTCAAGAAAACATTTATTGCATCTGAATAATATATTGTCAGCATGGTATGTTAAGACAATCTTTCAATAAGGTGAAGGTGAACAAATGTTCACCTTTCATACCACGTGATCTTCTAAAACAAGGTGGTGAAACCTTTGGCATCATTACGTGATATACAAACTCGAATCACATCGACGAAAAAAACGAGCCAGATTACGAAAGCAATGGAAATGGTTTCAGCTGCAAAGCTGAATAGAGCGGAACAAAATGCAAAATCGTTTGTTCCATATATGGAAAAAATTCAAGAGGTAGTCTCAAGCGTAGCCCTAGGCAGCAGAGGCGCTTCACATCCAATGTTAACTGCACGCAGCGTGAAGAAAACTGGTTATATCGTAATCACTTCAGATCGCGGTCTAGCAGGAGCATATAACAGTAATATTTTGCGAAAAGTATCTCAAGCTATTGAAGAACGCCATCAATCACCTGATGAATACGGTGTGATTGCAATTGGACGAGTAGGGAGAGATTTCTTCGTAAAACGCGGTATTCCGGTTTTGCTTGAAATCACAGGCTTAGCAGATCAGCCAGCTTTTGCTGACATTCAAGGGATTGCTTCACAAACAGTTCAAATGTTTGCGGACGGTACATTTGATGAACTTTACTTATACTACAATCACTTTATCAATACGATTTCACAAGAAGTGACGGAGAAGAAGCTATTGCCTCTAACAGATCTTCAACCTTCTGGTAAACTTGTTGGTTATGAATTTGAACCATCACAAGAAGAGATTTTAGAAGTACTACTTCCTCAGTATGCAGAGAGTTTAATTTACGGTGGCCTGCTTGATGGAAAAGCAAGTGAGCATGCTGCTCGTATGACAGCGATGAAAAGTGCAACAGACAACGCAAAAGATCTTATCAATAATCTTACATTGTCATATAACCGTGCACGTCAAGCGGCAATTACCCAGGAAATTACGGAAATTGTTGGCGGAGCGGCAGCGTTAGAATAGAAAGTTTAATGGAAAAGCAAGTTAGGAGGGAACACGATGACAAAAGGACGCGTTACTCAAATCATGGGTCCAGTTGTAGACGTAAAGTTTGACAACGGACACCTTCCGGCAATTTATAACGCCCTTAAAATTTCACATAAACCGAGCAGTGCAAGTGAAGTTGCAATCGAATTAACATTAGAAGTTGCGATTCACTTAGGTGATAACACAGTTCGTACAGTAGCAATGTCATCCACTGACGGCTTAGTTCGTGGATTAGAAGTAGAAGATACAGGTGCAGCAATCTCAGTACCAGTTGGTGACGTTACGTTAGGTCGTGTATTTAACGTATTAGGTGAAAAAATCGACTTAGACGCCCCAATCGATGCAGGTGCACGTCGTGATCCGATCCACCGTCAAGCACCAAAGTTCGAAAATCTATCTACACAAGCTGAAATTCTTGAAACAGGTATTAAAGTAGTAGACTTATTAGCTCCTTACATTAAAGGTGGAAAAATCGGTCTATTCGGTGGTGCCGGTGTAGGTAAAACAGTATTAATTCAAGAGTTAATCAATAACATTGCTCAAGAGCACGGCGGTATTTCGGTATTCGCTGGTGTAGGTGAGCGTACACGTGAAGGTAATGACTTATACCATGAAATGACAGATTCTGGTGTTATTAAGAAGACGGCTATGGTATTTGGACAAATGAATGAGCCGCCTGGTGCACGTCAGCGTGTTGCATTAACAGGATTAACAATGGCAGAATATTTCCGTGACGAACAAGGTCAAGACGTATTATTCTTTATCGATAATATCTTCCGTTTCACACAAGCGGGTTCAGAAGTATCGGCATTACTTGGCCGTATGCCATCAGCAGTAGGTTATCAGCCAACATTAGCGACGGAAATGGGTCAGCTTCAAGAGCGTATCACGTCAACAAGCGTAGGTTCTGTAACATCGATTCAAGCGATTTACGTACCAGCCGATGACTATACGGATCCAGCTCCAGCGACAACATTTGCTCACTTAGATGCAACAACAAACTTAGAGCGTAAATTATCAGAGATGGGTATTTACCCTGCGGTAGATCCATTAGCATCTACATCTCGTGCTTTATCTCCTGAAATTGTTGGAGAAGAGCATTATGCAATTGCGCGTCAAGTTCAACAAACGTTACAGCGTTATAAAGAGTTACAAGATATCATTGCAATCCTAGGTATGGATGAGTTATCTGATGAAGATAAACTTGTTGTACAACGTGCTCGTCGCGTTCAATTCTTCTTGTCTCAAAACTTCCACGTAGCAGAACAATTTACAGGTCAAAAAGGTTCTTATGTTCCTGTAAAAGAAACTGTTAAAGGATTTAAAGAGATCTTAGAAGGTAAATACGATCATTTACCTGAAGATGCATTCCGTTTAGTTGGTCGCATTGAAGAAGTTATTGAAAATGCGAAACGTATGGGAGTAGAAGTTTAATTTAAGGGACATAGGAGGTTTTTTAAATGAAGACAATCCATGTCAGTGTAGTGACTCCTGATGGCCCAGTTTACGAATCAGAAGTGGAAATGGTAAGTACCCGAGCACAGAGCGGTGAGCTTGGTATTTTACATGGCCATATTCCGATGGTTGCTCCTTTACAAATTGGAGCCGTCCGCTTGAAGAAAGCAAGCAGTACAGAACTTGTGGCTGTTAGCGGAGGATTTCTTGAAGTAAGACCTGACAAAGTAACAATTCTTGCACAGGCTGCTGAAACAGCTGAAGAGATTGACGTAGCTCGTGCAGAAGAAGCGAGAAAGCGCGCTGAAATGCGCCTTGATAGCAAACAAGACGACGTTGATGTTAAGCGTGCTGAAATTGCCTTAAAACGCGCAGTCAATCGTTTAGATATTAGTCAACGTAAGTTCTAAAAAAAAGCCCTCTCAAACGAATGAGAGGGCTTTTTTGCTCTATTATATAAAAGAGGAAGAGTAAATAGCATTCGTCTATGATTACATATTTCATTTAACTAAACGTATCCATCTTCTTTATTTCTCCTAATAATGGAAAAGGATCTTAAAATAGGGAATAAAATAAATGTTTTTCATGTTACCGTTTACGAATTTGCATAAGTGTGCTTTAATATGAAAAGAAGAGACGATGATCGTCTCTTCTTTTCATATGGTGTTTAAAAGGAGTGCTTTTATTGTTTGGAGGAATTGAGCAGCAAACGTTACTAACCATGATTTCACATTTGATTTTTATTGTGATTACTTGGTATGCTTTGCAAGGCTTTCAAATTGAAAAGCTGATGAAACCTAATCATGTGTTTCAAGCAAAATTAATGCTTATTTTATTGACCATTACGATTTCATCAACAGTAAGTAATTTCTTTTTGGATTATTTATTTTGGTCACAGCGCATTCCCTCATTTTTTCAATGATTGGCAAGCTATGAGTCTATGATAAAATAGACGTCCATTCATTGAAGATATACGAATTTATACGCTAATGTATGTCGCTATGTCTAAATATGACGACCCTTTTCATGTATGCATCATCGCCTTCTGGAAAGACTGATGAGTACGGAGAGGGAGTGGCGAAATGTTTAAAAAAATTAGTGTCTTTTTGGCTATTTTCATTACTGGTTTATTCGTATATCATGGAAGTTATGTGAGCAATGCCCAAAACAATGAAACTACTATTGAGAAGATTGTTCACACCTTAAATAAGCAGCATGTTTCGTTAACGGAAGTATCGTTGTATGCAAGAGAAGAAGTAAAAGCTGTTACTGACCAAAAAACCTTTTATTCGCAAGCTAAAAGTATCAAAAGTAATTTTAGAGGTTTTAAATGGGAAGTGAAGAGGGAAAGAGACCTATGGAAAGCAATAGGTACACGCAAAAGTGAAGATGTGAACGAAGTCATTCTGTTAACTTATGCGATCGATGAACACAGCAATGCGTACATATCGTATCATGTAACGGGACAAGGTTTAAAAGAAAAAAATATGACCCATTTTCAAAATGTATTTCAGACAAATTATGAAAAAATTTTCCTATCAGAACCCATAATTTTCTCTTGTGCAACGGGGGAAATCAATGATAAGATGGAAAGTGTTTTGTCTGTTGAAATTCAAGACCTATTACGAGCTTTCAATGCTAAACCAGTGGAATCTCTAGTGGAAGAGTCATTTACCTCTGTTTCAGCATATACTGGACTGTGGAAAGAAGCTCTTCAAACGAAAAAGCAGGAAATGAACTTACAAATTGCATTACGCAAGACAAGAATGGGCGGTCAAACAACCATAGTTGTTGGCACACCTATCATTACGTCTGAATATTAATATAGAGAAAATGGACGCGGAGGGGAATACCTTGGAAAAAATCATCGTCCGCGGTGGAAATAGATTAAGCGGTACAGTTAAAGTTGAAGGAGCAAAAAACGCCGTTTTACCTATTATCACTGCAACCTTATTAGCTAGTGAAGGAAAAACAATTCTAAATGATGTACCAGCTCTCTCCGATGTATTTACGATTGGCGAAGTTTTAAGACATCTGAATGCAGAAGTAGATTTTGAAACAAATCGTGTAGTTGTAGATGCATCAAGAGAGTTAAAAACAGATGCACCTTTTGAATATGTAAGAAAAATGCGCGCTTCAGTACTTGTAATGGGTCCTTTATTAGCGCGTATGGGTGAGGCTCGTGTAGCTTTACCTGGTGGATGTGCGATTGGATCAAGACCGATTGATCAGCATCTTAAAGGCTTTGAAGCAATGGGTGCTAAGGTTCAAGTAGGAAATGGTTTTATTGATGCAAAAGTTGAAGGCCGATTAAAAGGTGCTAAAATTTATTTGGACTTCCCAAGTGTAGGTGCCACAGAAAATATTATGATGGCAGCAGCATTAGCGGAAGGCACTACAATTATGGAAAACGTAGCAAAAGAACCTGAGATTGTCGACTTAGCAAACTTCTTAAACGCAATGGGCGCTAAAGTTCGCGGTGCAGGAACTGGTACGATCCGTATTGAAGGTGTTAATAAATTATATGGTGCAGAACATGCAATTATTCCAGATCGCATCGAAGCTGGAACATTCATGGTAGCAGCAGCTATTACAGGTGGAAACGTACTTGTACGCGGTGCAGTAGCAGAGCACATCAGTTCACTTGTTGCTAAAATGGAAGAAATGGGTGTTGAAATTACTGAAGAAGGCGACGGCTTACGTGTTGTAGGACCTGAAAAGCTAAAATCAGTAGATATTAAAACAATGCCTCATCCAGGGTTCCCTACGGATATGCAATCTCAAATGATGGCATTATTATTAGCAGCAGAAGGCACAAGTATGATTACAGAAACAGTTTTTGAAAACCGCTTTATGCACGTAGAAGAGTTTCGCCGCATGAACGCTGATATTAAAATTGAAGGACGCTCTGTTATTATTAACGGACCTTCTCAACTACAAGGCGCTGAAGTAGCAGCAACAGATCTTCGTGCAGCAGCAGCGTTAACATTAGCAGGACTTGTAGCAGATGGCTATACGCGTGTAACGGAATTAAAACACCTTGATCGTGGTTATGTGAATTTCCACAATAAATTAGCCGCTTTAGGCGCTGATATTGAACGTGTAAATGACGAAACAAAGCAAGTAGAACAAACTCAACAGGCTTCAGACGTCAAGTAAATATGTCATAAAAAAGCATCTCGTAGCGAGATGCTTTTTTTGTCGTTGGACGACCCTTATGGCCGGTTTGCTGTCATAAAAGGTTGTCCATCTCCATACATATGGAATATAGGGATATAGGTTTTCCTTGTCAAAATAATAGATATGGAGGCTAGGCGTTCATGAAACAAGCAAAGCCAATCGTCGTACTAGGAGTCATCTTTTTTTTCGTTGTGTTACTCATCCCAACCCTTCTCGTTGTTCCTTTTACTGAAAAGACAGATGGAAAGCTACATGAAAATGTCAAACAGACCCCAAAAAACGAAAAACTACAAAAAGTGACAGCGTCTCCTCTTGACGTCAATGTTTATCGTACGGAAACGAAAAAAGTAGAAAAACTGCCGCTCGAAGACTATCTTGTCGGGGTAGTAGCAGCTGAAATGCCTGCTACTTTTGAACTTGAAGCACTTAAGGCTCAAAGTTTGGCAGCCAGAACCTATATTGTGCAAACTATGATGAATGGAAATAGTCATCTTCCCCAAGGAGCGGATGTGACTGATACCGTAGAGTACCAAGTATATTTAAATAAAGATGAGCTAAGAAGCAGATGGAACAAAGACTATGATTGGAAAATCAAAAAAATTCAAGAAGCAGTGAAGGACACCCAAGGTCAAATTCTTACGTATAAAAATAAGCCAATTAATGCTACGTTCTTTTCTACCAGCAATGGTTACACTGAAAATTCAGAAGCGTATTGGAAGAATTCTATTCCTTATCTAAAAAGTGTAGCTAGTCCATGGGATAAAAAGTCTCCTGAATTTACAAATCAGAAAGTAATGTCTGTTGCTAGCTTTGAACAGAGGCTTGGAGTGAAATTAACAAACAGTGGATCAGTAGGTGAAATCGTCTCTAGAACGCCCGGGCAGCGCGTAGATTACGTAAAGATAAACGGTAAAGAACTGTCGGGAAAAGATGTTCGGGAAAAATTGGGTTTATCGTCAGCCGACTTTCATTGGACAAAAAAAGGTAATGATATTGTCATCAACACAAAAGGATATGGGCATGGTATTGGGATGAGTCAGTACGGAGCAAATGGTATGGCACTAGAAGGAAAAACGTATAAAGATATTGTTACTCATTATTATACAGGTGTTGCGATTACCCCTAACGATCAGTTTGTTGCACAATTGACAGCTAAACGCTAATTTAAAGACCCTTATAGCAGGGTCTTTTTTTATGTTTTTCACTTTTTTTAAATAAAATGTATATTTTAGATTCATCTGTTGAAAAATAATCGAAAAAATTTTTTATCGCTGTGTATATATTCATTCAATTGTGTTCAGACTGATTGCTGAGGTGATGATATATGAGAGAGGAAGAAAAGAAACGTACTTCTCCAAAATCGAAAGTTCAAAAATTAGTTAGAAAGCGTTGGGTGTTCCCGGCTATCTATTTAGCGAGTGCAGCAATTATTCTTACAGCAGTCCTTTGGTTTCAAGCTAATGGAAATGATATTAGCAAAGAAGACAAAAGCGGCTATAGCCAAGACGGTACGGCTTATCGAGACGAAGCTGTAGAGGTAAATGCCTCGCTTGAAAATTTAAAAATGCCAGTTGCTAGTGAAGCATCAGCTATCGTGAAAAAGCCTTTCTACGACGATCAAGCATCTGAAAAACAACAAGAAGAAGCACTAGTTTTCTACAACAATACGTATCATCCAAACACAGGTGTTGACTTAGCTGTTAAGGGAGATAAATCATTTGATGTTGTAGCAGCAGCTAGCGGTACAGTAACAAAAGCAACAAAAGATCCTTTACTAGGTTATGTAGTAGAAATTGATCACAAAGATGGTTTAGTAACACAGTATCAATCTCTTGAGAAAGCCGATGTAGAAGTAGGAGATATTGTTAAACAAGGCCAAACGATCGCAAAAGCTGGAAAAAGCTTATATAATCAAGAAGCAAAAACACATGTGCACTTTGAAGTTCGTAAAGATGGTGTAGCAATTAATCCAAGCAGTTATTTTGGAAAATCTGTTAGTTCTATCAAAGAAGTCAAAGCAGCTGAAGTGACAGAACCAAAAGACGATTCTTCTTCTGAAGAATCAAAGGATAGCGAAAAATCATCTGATGAAAAGACTAAAGAAGATAAAGATTCAAAACAACCTTCAACAGATACGTCTAAACCAAATGCATAAGGCAAGGCTATAAATACGAAAAGAAGCTGGATAAAACCGAGCTTCTTTTTTTATGAATTTTTCTAAAATGAGATGCATTATGTTAAAAAAGTAAATAAAAAACACTAAATTTTCAAAAAAATATAAGAAATCACTTGTCCTTACTGACTTTTCTAGCATATATCTGCACACAAGCTAATAAACTGTTACAAACCTATAAAGAGAATGTTAGAAAAGGGATAATATATACATTCCCTTGGATACTTCTCATATCCAATTTGGGGAGGGCGAGTAGTGTGCACGATTACATCAAAGAGAGAACTATCAAGATTGGAAAGTATATTGTAGAAACAAAGAAAACAGTTCGTGTAATTGCGAAAGAATTTGGCGTTTCGAAAAGTACTGTCCATAAAGATTTAACAGAGCGTCTACCAGAAATAAATCCTGAATTAGCAAATGAAGTAAAAGAAATTCTTGATTACCATAAATCTATTCGGCATTTGCGTGGAGGAGAAGCAACAAAATTAAAGTACAAAAAGGAAGAAGAAACTGTAAAGTAAAAGAATGCCCAATATTGCCTTTTTTATAGAGGTAGTATAGGGCATTTTATTTTTTTGGATAAAATAGGTATATAATAAATATTTTTGCTAATAACAACATACATATACAAATTGTGATAAAATAGTAAATTAGGAAAAAAGAATGGTTATCATGCAAAGATATGTAAATAGAAGGAGGATTTAAGGTATGTTAGCAAAAGACATTGGTATCGATTTAGGTACAGCTAACGTCTTAATTCACGTTAAAGGCAAAGGAATTGTGTTAAATGAACCGTCTGTTGTGGCGATTGATAAAAATACAAATAGAGTGCTAGCAGTAGGAGAAGAAGCGAGACGTATGGTAGGAAGAACGCCCGGTAATATTATTGCCATTCGTCCCTTAAAAGATGGTGTTATTGCTGACTTCGAAATTACAGAGTCTATGCTCAAACACTTTATTAACAAATTAAATGTAAAAGGTTTTTTATCCAAGCCTCGCATTCTAATTTGTTGTCCAACGAATATTACCTCTGTTGAACAAAAAGCAATTCGCGAAGCCGCTGAAAAGAGCGGTGGAAAAACCATTTATTTGGAAGAAGAACCAAAAGTCGCGGCTATTGGCGCTGGAATGGATATCTTTCAGCCGAGCGGAAACATGGTCGTAGATATTGGTGGAGGTACAACTGATGTGGCTGTCCTTTCAATGGGCGATATCGTAACAGCAGCCTCTATTAAGATGGCTGGTGATCGTTTTGATGCCGAAATTTTGCAGTATATTAAGCAAAAATACAAGCTCTTAATTGGAGAGCGTACAGCAGAAGAAATTAAAGTGAAAATTGGTACGGTGTTTCCTAAAGCTCGTAATGAAGAATTGGACATTCGAGGGCGAGACATGGTTTCAGGCCTACCTCGTACGGTTACTGTTTATTCTGAAGAAGTAGAGGAGGCACTTAGAGAGTCTGTCAGCGTCATTGTACAAGCTTCGAAAAGTGTATTAGAGCGTACACCTCCCGAACTTTCTGCCGATATTATAGACAGAGGCGTTATTTTAACTGGGGGTGGAGCACTGCTTCACGGTATGGATCAGCTGTTAGCGGAAGAATTAAAGGTGCCTGTGCTAATTGCAGAAAATCCAATGGGTTGTGTAGCTGTTGGAACAGGTATTATGCTCGATAATATTGATAAACTATCTCGTCGCAATATTGTTTAAATAAATGAAGACTCCTCTATTGGCTCGTTTCATACAGAGGAGTCTCTTCTTTTATCTATTATACTCTGTCAGCCGGCTATAATGAACAACGTTTACTTGTAAGGAGGATGAAGTATGTTTAAAGGGTTTTACACGGCAGCAGCGGGTATGCTGTCTCAGCAGCGTCAAACTGACTTATTAACGAATAACATAGCGAATGCTAATACGCCAGGATTTAAAGCAGATCAAGGTACGTTAAAGGCATTTCCTGAGATGTTACTGCAGCGAATGGAATCTGAAGATTTACCCACTGACCGTAACATCTCTGTTCAGAACAAAAAGGACATAGGTACGATTAATACGGGTGTGTATATGCAAGAAACAGTTCCAAATTTTACACAAGGTGATCTTCAGCAAACGTCTCAATCAACTGATATTGCATTGATGGAGCAACATATGCCTACAAAAGAGGGCGGACTATTTTTTGTGGTAAAAAGCCCTAATAATACGCCTCAATATACAAGAAACAGTAATTTTACATTAGATCAAGAAGGGTTTTTAACTACGTCTACCGGAGCTTATGTATTAAATACAAATAATCAGCCAATTCAACTGAAAAGTGAAAATTTTATAGTAGATTCACAAGGTAACGTAACGGAAAATAATCAGCAGGTTGCACAAATCGGTATTGCTTATGCTAGTGATTTACAAACGATTAAAAAGGCAGGGAATGGATTGTATGAAACGTTGAACAATCAGCCATTGTCTTCAGTAAGGAATAATCCAGGAATTTCTTATCAGTTAAAGCAAGGATTTGTTGAACGTTCCAATGTAGATGCTGCTCAAAGTATGACTGATTTACTAACGGCTTACAGAGCTTTTGAAGCAAACCAAAAAATAATGCAAGCTTACGATAGAAGCATGGATAAAGCGGCAAATGAAATTGGACGCGTGCGCTAAAAGCAACAGGGGAGATGAGTAGAATGAACCGTACAATGATAACAGCCGCCAATACGATGGGACAGCTGCAGCAGCAGCTTGATGTCATTAGTCATAATCTATCTAATACAAATACGACAGGATATAAATCGAGAGATACTTCATTTAATGATATGCTGTATCAACAAGTAAACAATCAAGAAGATAAGGGAACAGAAAAGCGGCTTACACCAGCCGGAATTCGGCAAGGCACAGGCGCTTATTTAGACCAAACGAGCTTGAATATGACGCAAGGTGCTTTTGAGAATACAGATAAACTATTAGATGTAGCTGCATCGAATCCAAACGTTTATTTTCAAGTTGCCGTAAACGATTCCCAACAGCCTGTACAATATACGCGAGATGGTTCATTTCACCTTAGCCCTGAAGGCCCGAACAATGTTAAATTAGTAAACGGGTCTGAACAGGATGTGCTGGGTGAAAATGGCCAAGCTATTATTTTTAGTAACGCGTTCAAAGATATACAAATTGATGGAAGTGGAACGATAACGGTTACTACGAACACGGGTGTTGAACAATTTACCCTTGGGTTAACAAATGTTCAAAAGCCGCAGATGCTAGAAGCTAAAGGAGAAAATTTATTTGCCTTTTCAGCAGGGATGAACCAACCGAATATGTTTACAGATTTGATTGGAAAAGCTCGTGACACAGCAGGCGTAGAGCAAGGGAAATTGGAACAGTCAAATGTAGATTTGAGCAAGGAACTCACTGATATGTCCATTGCTCAACGTGCGTATCAGTTTAATTCCCGCTCTATTTCAATTGCAGACCAAATGATGGGCTTGGTGAATGGAATCAGAGCTTAAGCAAGTAGTTGCTTCTCAATTGAGCATTCTGTATATTGATAATAGTATCGTATGTTACATGCGGTTTGAAAGGAGACTTATTTATGCTTGATATTGAACAAATTAAAGAAATTATTCCACACCGATATCCATTTTTATTGGTCGATCGTATTTTAGAAGTGGAAGAGGGAAAAAAAGCAGTTGGTTTAAAAAACGTATCTGCCAATGAAGAATTTTTTAACGGGCATTTCCCTGACTATCCTGTGATGCCAGGGGTTTTAATTGTAGAAGCTTTGGCTCAGGTAGGAGCAGTAGCTATGCTGAAAAAAGAAGAAAACCAAGGACGTTTAGCATTTTTTGCAGGCATTGACAACTGCCGTTTTAAAAAGCAAGTAAGACCTGGTGATCAACTGCGTTTAGAGGTGGAAATTGTACGTGCGCGTGGATCTATTGGCAAAGGAAAAGGTATCGCAACTGTAGATGGAGAGTTAGTCTGCGAAACAGATATTATGTTCGCTTTAGGCGATAAAAAAGAATAGTACATAAGAGCTGCTGATGCAGCTTTTTTTATTGGCGCTGCAAAGCAGAAAAAAGTTTCTTTAATAAAGGTATAATATCCGTTAGCAACTCTTTTTGAAGAGCTGGTGACAGAGATGAAAATTGTAAGAGCAAATTTTTCAATGAGGGCTGTTTATCTATGAGTTTTAAAATTGCGTCGTCGCGTGAATCAGATTCACGTTTTCTTGTTAAGTAAAGAAGTTGGAAATCATGTAAATGATCTTGTTTGTAAGAGGAAGGCTCAATAAGTTGGTCTAGCGTAACTTGAAAACAACTACATAAAGATAGAAAGTCAAAAATGGAAGGTGTTTGCTTCGAACATTCCCATTTCGAAATAGTTGTACGCGAAACATTTAATTGGCTTGCTAATTCTTCTTGTGAAAACCCTCTTTTTAGTCTGAAATGCTTAATTCTTTCTCCAAAACCCTTCATATGCATCACCTAATTTCGTAAAGATAAGTATATGTCTTATTGTTCGAATCTAGTTCATATTCTTTCTAATATGCCAAAATCGCACAATATGAAACATATACACTTTATCTTCTGCAATAAAGGGAATAAAACCTGTTTTTATCTCTTTTTTTCTCTAAAAAGATTCATTTTTCTGTATGAATATAAAAAAAAGAACAAAAATAGAGATTTTTATAGTAAAAAAATCCTATTTTTTGTTCGGTATATTGAAAAAAATGGTTGAATAACGGGGAAAAATGCATTAATATACGAATTACAAAGAAAAAAGGAGTGAAAAAATGACAAATTTTTATTTGAAAAGGCAAGGCGCTCGCATAAGAGATAATCGCTTCAAACGTTCTAGTTGTGCTCATTTATTTTTAGGAAAAAAAGAAAGGTACCTCTCCAGTGAGTTCTCTTTTCTTTACCCTTCTCATGGACCAACGAAAAAGGCCGCAAACAATAATCCTCTTTTTTAAATCCAGACACCTTGAGATGAATTGACTTATTTTTTAGATGTACTTTTTACCGGTCTGTTTCGAAGCTGCAGTTTGAACTGTTGAAGTAAATCTTGACCTGATAACCCTTGGTTAATTAAATCCTCTAAGAGCATTTCAGCATAATGAAGTCTCCGTTCTTTTAAAACACCTTTCATCAACAAACTAATACGATTTTCACCAATTGAAGTAATAGAAGCCACGGTAGCCATAAAGGTAGCCGGATCATTTGTTTCTTTCGTAATTTTGGCTTCTACCGTCACTTTTTGTTTATTTTTCAACAAAACATGAAATTCATCGTACCATTTCTTATCAATAACTGCTTCTAAAATCCAGTTATTTTCGCCGTCTTCTTTATTAATAATAAGGCCGTTGGTTAGTGAGACAGACTGACGCTTTTCTTGATCATCAACCAATTGAAATGACACAAGTTTAAATGTTTTCATTGATGTTTCCTCCTTTGCGTAAATAGTAGGTTATCCATATTATAACATGAATGAGCTTAAAGATTCCCATTATTCAATCAGTTGGAGTGGTAGACTATGATTAACCATATTGTTCTTGTAGGAAGACTGACAAAAAAACCGGAGCTTCGATATACCCATGAAGGGATTGCAGTATCTACTATTACTTTAGCAATTAATCGAACGTTTCGAAATGTTGAAGGTGAATATGATGCTGATTTTGTCAACATTACTCTGTGGAGAAAAAATGCAGAAAATACAGCTGCTTACTGTGATAAAGGAGCGGTTGTAGGTGTGGTAGGGCGTGTACAAACGCGCACATTTGAAAATAATCTTCAGCAACGAGTATATATGACCGACGTTGTGGCTGATGCGGTTAAATTTTTAAGTGGAAAGCCATCCGATTCGTCTTCATTTGGTTCAAATCAACAAGAAGAATAAAGTTATCTAGTATGAAAGGGGGTGGTTAGTTCAGCTAAGGTTTTAATTCCCCTTATCTATCGTAATGGAAGATAGATCCTCTTTAAGAGCAAGGCTCTTTCTATGTTCTCAAGAGAGAAAATTAAAGTATTCACTATCCCCGAACGATTCCTCTATTTCAGCCGTTAAATCATTTAACGGTTTTTTTGCTGTATATAAGAGGTTGAGGCATAACTGAATCAATGCAATCTAAAGACAAACAACCGGGATAAATAAGCTGGTATGGATGACTTGTTACACCGCTGTTGATTTCCGTGCAAGTCTTTGCTTTCCGCGAGTGGCCGATGAGCCTTACCCTCCACTCAGCAGCTAGAAGCACCTACATATATGAAACCTGCGTCCACCCTACCATTGAAAAGATCCGAACGAGTTTGATTTTCCACCAAGAATCAAACTCGTTCGGGTCTTCCTTCAACTAACATACTTTTGTCTCAGCTTCTATCAGTTATTTAGCAAATCTTTTTGCACCTAAGTAGCGTTTGCTCCAGTAGCTGTTATCTAAGCTTGCAATGGTTACACCTGTAGAAGATCCAGCATGAATAAATTGGCGATTACCAAGGTAAATGCCCATATGTGTAGGACCGCTAGAATATGTATTAAAAAACACTAAGTCTCCAGGCTGTGGATTACTTACGGGTGTTGATACACTCCAATAACCAGCCGTCGTATAGCGCGTTGTAGAAATTTGTTGTTTCGTTACGTAATAAATGAATCCGCTGCAGTCAAAACCAGAAGGAGTTGTGCCACCCCATTTGTAAGGAACACCTATATAACGTTTTGCATCTGAAATCATTTGAGATACATTTAATGTTCCAGTAGAAGTTGAAGGTGTAGATGTACTTGGTTTTGTTGTCGACGTAGTTGTTTGGCTGCTTTTTGATACCTTTAATTGTTGATTTACATAAATCGTATTAGACGTTAATCCGTTTATTTGTTTTAATTCGCTGACGCTCATGCGGAATGCCGAAGCTATTTTAGACAGGCTATCTCCACGCTGAACTTTGTAAGTTCCGTTTGCATCCTTAGAAGGAGTTTCTGCTGGTTTACTCGTAGTTGGAGTCGATGCGCTGGTGCTTCCATTTACTTTTAACGTTTGGTTAATATAAATGATGTTGGAAGAAAGAGCGTTCAAACGTTTTAATTCTTCTACGCTCATATTAAAACGAGTAGCCACTTTCCAAAGGGTATCGCCGCTTTGAACTTTATAGGTTGAACCAGTAGCAGGAGCTGAAGGCTTTTCTTCCTTATTAGATGGTTGAGAGGTTGAAGCAGAAGGAATCGATAACGTTTGTCCTATACGAATTGTATTTGAAGATAACTTATTTACGCTTTTTAAAGCTTCTACCGTTGTATGATATTTGGTAGATAATGACCAAAGTGTATCTCCAGCTTTCACTTGAACAGTTGAAGCAGATGCTTCAGCTGAAGCTTGATATAAGAATGTTCCGCCAACAATGGCCCCTAGAGATAAAGCGAGCTGCCTTTTTTTCATTAATAAATCCCCCTAATTATGTAAATGTTTCGTGTTTATTTTTCCAATATGTCTATTAAATTACAAAAATATTATATGTATAAATATGCTGGAATTTAAAGAGAAAGTAAAGGGTCTTTTTCGCTATAAAAATACCTTTTTATTCAAAAAACGATATTTATCGCGTTTTTTGTATCTTTATCAGTAGTTGAAGAACGATTTGCACTTATTTTTTTATGTCGAATGATCTAATAAAAAAAGAGGACAAGTAAAAAAGTCCTCTTTTTGGTAACGGTGTAACACATTTTATAATTTTTCTTATTCATTTCTGTAAGCAAGAAGCTCTTGTAGCTCTTTATTCGAAAGTTCTGTGACCCATTGATCTCCTTGGATGAGTTCATTGTTTAGAAGTTGTTTTTGATTGATCACTTCATCAATTTTTTCTTCAATCGTTCCTCTTGTAATAAATTTATGAACATGAACAAATTTCTTCTGACCAATTCGATGGGCCCGATCGGTTGCTTGGTTTTCAACGGCCGGGTTCCACCATCGGTCAAAATGAATAACGTGATTTGCAGCCGTTAAATTCAATCCAGTTCCACCTGCGCGAAGAGAAAGGATAAAGATGGCTTTTTTCCTTGCTTGAAATTGGGCAACCATTTCATCTCTTTGTTCTTTTGACAAACTTCCGTGAAGGAATAAAACTGGCTCGTTGATTTCTTTTTCTAAGGTTCTTTGCAGCATGAGTCCTGTTTCAATATACTGAGTAAAGATTAAACAGCTTTCTTGCTGTGTGCGAATGCTCTCTACGAGTTCAATAATTTTTTCATTTTTATGAGATCGCCGTACCGTTTGTTTTGCTGCACTTTCCTTTAAGTACAGAGCGGGATGATTGCATAATAATTTTAGCTTATTTAGTGTTTGCAAAATCAGTCCTTTTCGTTCAAATCCTGTTTTTACCTCTGTTTCTTGAAGCATTTCTTGAACTAGCTCCTGGTAAAGTGAAGCCTGTTCCGCTGTCAGCGGGATATATTCTTTTTGTTCTTGTTTATCAGGCAGTGAGCGGGCGATGTTTTTATCTTGTTTTGTTCTTCTCAATAAGAAAGGCTGAATGAGGGCTTTAAGCTCAACAGTTCGTTCAGGTTTCTCTCCTTTTTCAATGCCGGCTACAAATCGGTTTTTAAATGAATTGATTGTTCCTAAGTAACCAGGATTGATGAATTCAAATAATGACCATAGTTCCAGCAGACGGTTTTCAATGGGAGTTCCAGTTAGCGCAATTTTGTGTCTTCCTTGCAGCTGCCGGATGGCTCTTGCCTGTTTAGTCTGCGGATTCTTAACATGTTGGGCTTCGTCTAAGGAAATGCTGTTCCACATAAACCCTTTCAACAATTCGAGATCTAAAAGAGCAACTTGATACGTTGTGATCACAACGTCAGTGCTTTCACATATCTTCTCAAATGCATCTCCGCTGGCTCTTTTTGTCCCGTAATGAACATGAACACGAAGAGAAGGGGCAAACTTCTGGAATTCTTTTTCCCAGTTTCCGATTAAAGAAGTTGGACAGATGATGAGAGAAGGAAAGCTATGTGCCTGATGAATGTTTGTTAAATAACTAATTAGTTGAATGGTTTTGCCTAGTCCCATATCATCTGCTAGACATCCTCCTAAGTTAAACTTTCTCAGAAACATAAGCCAATTTACACCTTGCTGCTGATAAGGTCTTAGTGCACCTTTAAATGTCAAAGGAGGCAGCACTTCTGGCAGCCGTTCTAAATCCGTTAAAGATGTAATAAATGATTGAAAAGAAGCCGGGAGTTGGAACTCAACTTTTACCTCTTCTTCATCAGTTTTACTGTCTGCCATGTAGGTTAGCTTCGTTTTTAAAATTTCATGAATTGAGACGCCTTTTTTACTAGCTTCTTTAACAATTTTCTGCGCTTGTTTAATTAATCTAGAATCCAGTCGAATCCACTGGCCGTTAATAGATAATAATCGGCGTTTTTGTTCGACTAATTTCCGAAACTCTTCTTCTGAGAAAGTTTGATCGCCAATAGAAAATGACCAGCGGAAGCTGCTGATAGCTTGTTTACCAAATAATGCGGATGAAGTACTTTCAATGGCGCCAGATACTTTTATAGTGGCTTTTTTTAATGATTCCCACCAGCTTGGCAAATGGATAGAGACACCTTGTTTGATCAATGCTGCACTATCTTGAGTTAGAAATTCCCATACTTCCTCATCTGTTAGGACAGACTGAATAAACGCTCCTTTTTGGTATAAAGTAGGAGCCAACGCTTTCCATCGTTCGTGTTCGTAAGCGATATATGATTCGTAGTGATGCCACTCTTTGGGAAGATTTCTTTCCAGTATAAAAGGTTCTTTGGCTTCATCATGGGGAATCACGAATGTTTCAGCCGTCCATACATCTCCATCAGTCGTTGGCTCTATAATACGCAGCGAAAGATCAAAGGGAGGATTATAGCTCTCGCCTTCTATGCTTATTAAAAAGTCTTTTCCTTCTTTTTTTAATAGGCTCTCTTTAATTTGTGCTCTCCACTCTTGTTCAGCAGCCTGTGAAAGCGAGCCAGTCATTTGCTTTTTAAAAGGAAGAGAATGAAATTTCCCTTGGATAATCCTTTTTGTCATATCGACTGCAATTTGCTGATAAGCTTCTGCTGAAGCGGACAAAGCCGGTTTCAACACATGCTGTTGAATAGGTGACTGTATGAAAGTGAACATTTGCCATGGAGAAAGAAGAATTCCTTTTTTTCCATTAATCTCAACCGGTGTAATTTCGCTTCCATAGTAGGTCTGTTCATGCCATAGAAACAGCGCATCTTTCCATGTATCAGGGAGCAAAATTTGGCCGCTAGGTGATACACAGTAGAGGAAAAAGTCATCGTGTACAGGTTCGACTTCAAGTGTTAAGTGAAACAAATCAAACATTCAGTAAATCTCCTTTTTCTAATAGTTGTTGAAATGCGCGCTGTTTTTTTGTTTTTATCGTTAATTCTTCTATATAATGTTCCCATAGTAGAGAGCGATTCATTTGTAGATAAAGTCTCTTTAATTCTTGTAAGTAGATATAGGCTTCTTGATAACTGCTTTTCTTTTTTTCATAAATCAGCTTTGAAATCATGTGATGATAAAGAGGGATAACCAGCTTTTCATCTTTTTGTTTTAAGGCTTCTATCGTTGGCTCGTCATATTTGATGCTGTCATACTGAAGAAGCACCTGTAATTCAACCCACTTTTTCAATTGGTCAGAAGCATACAAAAACTCACTATACTCAATAAAACTATAGGGAAGTAACGTTTGTAATGCTTCGGTATACAAAGTTTGATCGTTCGTTAAGTCTTTATAGTGCTGAAATAAATTTGCAATCATGGATACCATGTTTCGGCTTCCTTGATAAGTAGTCGGAACGGTGCGGACGTAATCTCCTATATAGGCCATTATATAAAATCCCCACTGAGCAAAGCGGTCAGTTTCTTTTTCGTGCAATAAATCATTTAACCAAGGGATAAGATAGGGAATCATTTGTAATGTTTCATCGCTCAAACGTTCTTTTGCTTCTCTATCTTTTCCTTGAAGAAATAAAAGATAGGAAAGAGCTGTATTATTTATGAAAGAACCATGCTGGGCTTTTAATTCGCGTTCCTCATTTTTTCGCCATCTTTCTAACGTGAAGACTTTTTGCCAAATAACGCGATAAATTTCAATACGCTCATATTGTAAAGGCATATCTTTATGCAATAATTCTCGGATGTATGGAATGCTGTCTTCTATAATAGATAATGCATCCCGATCGTATTTCGTTTGCTTTAATGAATCAGCGGTAGCATAAATTTCATTTGTTATTTTGTATACGTGACTATATACAAATGATTCCTCAATATTAGTAGAAAGCAGATGAGTCTGTAATTGAGCTGATAGTTTATTGAATGAATGAACCGCTCCATACATACAAAATAGAGCATAAAGCAATGGATGCTCAGGAGCCTTTTTGACTAAGGCACGGTAATAATATTGATAATATTCATGATAAATGGAACGGTCATTTTCGTTTCGCCCCTGCATAAAAAGCGTATACTGCTCTTCAAAAGTTTGTTTCCACTCTTGGAAAGTTGCCTTTGGCTTTTTTAACACTTGTTTGGCAGATAGCATAGTCAAAGCTGCCTTTTCATGGTTTCGCCATTCTTTGAATAGGGGCGAAAGCGGTTCTATTAATGAATACATATAAAAAAACGCTGCAAAGCAGTGTTCACAAAATCCGCGATGCTGACAAGAACAGGTACTTTCAGGGAGCGTCTGCTTGTTTAGTTCAACATAAAACGAATCGATTTTAACGTTTAATATCTGTTCATCATTGTGCAAAATGAAGAATGAATGGGTGCGGTAAAGGTCTAGTCCTGCTTGGGCATTCGTGCGATAGCGTGCATCACTGTACGGGAAATGATGTATAAATTGGTGCTGTAAGTGATCTGAAAACGAACTCATAATCCCATTCCTTTCTATACATAAGTGGAACATAAAATTATATTTATAAGTGATTAATTTTCTTTTCATTATAAATGATAAAAATAGAATTATACAAAATCTTTTGTTATGATAAAGCAGAATCCAACATGACTCTTTATAAAAAGAAATGGATTCAACATGACTTTGTGTACATACTCAATCGAAGACTTACTATACTATAACCAATAAGCACGATTGACATTGACAGGAGGAAAAGTAAGTGAAAATTCGTAAAGCTATTATTCCAGCAGCTGGATTAGGGACACGCTTTTTGCCGGCTACAAAAGCACAGCCTAAAGAAATGCTGCCAATTGTAGATAAACCAACGATTCAATACATTGTGGAAGAAGCAGTAGCATCAGGTATTGAAGATATTTTAATTGTAAGCGGTCGCGGAAAACGAGCAATTGAGGACCATTTTGATAAATCATATGAGTTAGAAGAAACATTAGCTGCAAAGGAAAAGTGGGACATGCTTGAAGAAGTGCAGGGGATTTCGAATTTGGCTAATGTTCACTACATTCGTCAAAAAGAACCTAAAGGATTAGGTCATGCCATTCACTGTGCCAGAAGTTTTATCGGAGATGAACCTTTTGCTGTTATGCTAGGCGATGATGTAGTTCAATCAGAAACACCTTGTTTGAAACAGTTAATGGACGTATACGAAAAATATGAATGCGCTGTAGTTGGTGTACAGGAGGTGCCTAGGAAAGAAACCTCAAAGTACGGAATTGTAGGTCCTAAAGGAGAGCCTCTTGAAAAAGGATTATTAGACGTAGAAACGCTCGTTGAAAAACCGAATCCAGAAGATGCCCCTTCAGGCTATGCAATTATGGGGCGCTATATTTTAACACCGGAAATTTTTGATATCTTAAGCAGAGAAGAAATTGGTGCAGGAGGAGAAATTCAATTAACAGATGCTATTTTACGTCTGAATGAATTTCAACGTGTTCTTGCTTATTATTTCGAAGGAAAACGTTATGATGTTGGAGATAAATTTGGATTCATTAAAGCAACAATTGATTTAGCCTTACAAAGAGAACCGCTGCGAGAAGAGTTAGTGAGCTATTTTAGAGAAATTGTCGAAAAAGAAGGGCATATGTAAAAATAGATTTACTAGGGGAACTATTGGGAATCATGGAGATTTTCAATAGTTCTTTTGGGTTAGAGCCCGTTGTACAAAAGATGGTTATATCGTTTATTGATGAATTCTCATAAAATGTTACATAATAATAAGTAAAAGAAATTATTTCATGTTTTTATATAAATGCTATCATGAAATGACATTTTTCGATATAATATCAGATAGGTTTTATTTATTAAGCATGTCATATAAAGGAGATTTTCTGCAATGACAAAGAAATTGTGTGTAGTTGGTTTAGGATATATAGGTTTACCGACAGCTGTTATGTTTGCCAATCACGGCTTATATGTACATGGTGTTGACGTAAATGAAAAAGCAGTAGAATTAATTAAAAATAAGCAACTTCATATAGAAGAAAACGGCTTACAAGAACGTTTAGAATCAGCGGTTGACAACGGCCACTTCACGGTAGGCACAACAGCTGAAGAGGCGGATATTTTTATTATTGCTGTACCATCACCAATTAATGAAGATAAAACGGCAAACTTGAACTATGTTCGAGAAGCGACAAAATCCATTGTTCCTTACGTTCGTAAAGGAAATTTAGTTATTTTAGAATCCACAGTTCCTCCCCGTACAGTAGAAGATGTGATGCTACCTGTGCTAAGAGAAACTGGTTTAGAATTAGGCAGTGAGTTATTTGTTTCTCATTCACCGGAACGCGTTATTCCAGGAAAAGTATTTGAGGAACTAGTAAATAATGACCGTATTGTCGGTGGTATTAACGAAGAGTCTAGTCGTTTGACTGTTGAGCTTTATAAAACATTTGTAAAAGGAAATATTCACGTAACGGATGCTACAACAGCTGAAATGGTGAAAGTAATCGAAAACACATATCGTGATGTGAACATTGCGTTTGCCAATGAACTGGCGAAAATTAGTGAGAAAATTGGTGTAAATGCGTGGGAAGCGATTAAGTTAGCGAACTATCATCCACGTGTAAACATTCATTTACCAGGTCCTGGTGTAGGCGGTCACTGTATTGCTGTTGACCCTTGGTTCTTAACGGAGCTTCAGCCCGAACTGGCAAAAATTATTTCTCTTTCTCGTCATACAAATGATTCAATGCCTGAATATACAGCATTGAAAACGAAAAGCCTACTAGATGAAAAGGGCATTCAACATGGACGTGTAGCTGTTTTAGGTTTAGCTTTTAAAGGAAATATTGACGATATGCGTGAAAGTCCATCAACAGATGTACTTCATCATTTAGAAAAGCTGGGCGTTGATTACACAGCATTTGATCCTCATATCAAAGAGAATAAAATCGAACGTCAGACGCAAAGTTTGGATGAAGCTGTTGCACATGCGGATGTGATTCTTATTTTAACAGATCATAATGAGTTCAAAGAGCTTCTTCCATCATCTGTTGAAAATCATATGCGTACAAAGATTATTTTTGATACGAAAAACTGCATTCAGCGTGATCAATGGAAAGCAGCAGGCTTTGACGTAGTGTTACTTGGTGATTCAAAAGTTTCTACTTTATAAAAAGACGGGCTGAACAGCCTGTCTTTCGTTTGTAAAAAACTAAAAAATCAACATACGGGTGATTTAATGAAGGAAAACATCTTAGGAATAGACGTTTGTAGCGACACGTACGATGAGCTAGCGGTAAAGTTACTTCAGGATATAGATAAAGGCCGAAAATCATTTATTGTAGCAATCAACCCTGAAAAGATTATGAAAGCACAAGAAGACAGGGAATTGAAGTCACTATTAAATCAGGCGACTTATCAAATTCCAGATGGAATCGGTGTGATTTTAGCTTCAAAGCTCAAAAAGGGACGTATTCGTGAGCGTGTAACGGGTATTGATATGATGCTGAAGCTGTGTAAAGAAGCAACGAATAATGGTAAAAGAATTTTTTTATACGGAGCCAAGCCTGGAATTGCAGATGAAGCCAAAGCTAAGTTGGAAGAGATGTTTCCAGGGATTTTAATTGTTGGAACATTAAATGGCTATGAAAAAAATGAAGCAGTCATTGAACATACGATTAATGATTCAGGAGCAGAAATTGTTTTTGTGGCTTTAGGCAGTCCAGCCCAAGAAAATTGGATTATTGCTCATAAAGAAAAACTTAATCCTTCTGTTTATCAAGGCGTAGGAGGTTCGTTCGATGTTATTTCAGGACGATTGAACCGAGCACCTGCTGTTTTTCAAAAGTTTGGTTTAGAGTGGCTTTATCGATTGTTAAAAGAACCATGGAGATGGAAGCGTCAGTTAGAATTACCTAGGTTTCTTCTTCGAGTGTTAAGAGGTTAAAAAAGCATGCGGATTATATCCGCATGCTTTTTATTTTTAGATATCTTCTTTTTTGTTTTGTTGCTTGATTTCATCCGTTAGTTCGTGCAAGCTTTGTCGCACATTTCCTTTTCCAGAAAAGTTCTCAATCAATTCCTTCACATCTATACCTGAGGATGCTTTCAGAGATTCTTGAAGAGAAGACATTAAGTTTGTTGCATAGCCAGTCACTTTATTAGCTCCGCTGTTTTCACCGTTGCTTCCTGTATCCACAACCGTAATTTTATCAATATTTGCTAAAGGACTTGCAACTTGTTTTGCATATTCAGGAAGCATTTTGATAATCATATCTAAAATAGCCGCTTGACCGAACTGCTCGAATGCTTCAGCTACTTTTTGTTTAGCTTCTGCTTCAGCTAAACCTTTTAAGCGGATAATCTCAGCTTCAGATTCACCTTGGGCGCGCTGAGCATCAGCTTTTGCTAACCCATCAATTCGAACGCGTTCAGCTTCAGCTTTAGCCATTGCTTCAATTCGATATTTGTTGGCGTCTGCTTCAGCAAGCTGTTTTGCTTTTTCAGCTTCTGCGGATTGCTCAACAGAGTAACGATCTGCATCTGCTTTCTTTTTTACTTCAGAATCGTATTGACGCTCACGACGAAGAATTTCTTTTTCTTCCAATTCAATTTGTTTCTGACGTTCAATAATGCGAATTTGCATTTCTTGTTCTGTTACATCTTGTTTCGCGCGGGCTGTTTCTAGATCATATGCTTGGTCAGCACGAGCTTTGGCAATATCTTGTTCGCGACGATATTCAGCGGTTTTTAACTGATTCATTTTTTCAGCTTCCGCGATTTCTGTATTTCGCTCGAGCTCCGCTTTTTGGGCATCTTTATGAGCTTCAGCACGCTTGATTCTTGTTTCTTTTTCAGCTTCCGCTGTTGCAATATCAGCATCTCGCTTAACTTGAGCAATACGAGGTTTCCCTAGCGATTCTAGATAGCCGTTCTTATCCCGAACGTCTTTAATTGTAAACGATACAATAATTAATCCCATTTTAGCTAGGTCTTGTGAAGCTACGCGCTGTACTTCTTGAGAGAATTTTTCACGGTTTTTATAAATTTCTTCTACCGTCATAGAACCAAGAATCGAGCGAAGGTGACCTTCTAAGACTTCTCTAGCTTCGGTTTCACGATCTTCTTTTGCTTTGCCCAAAAACTGCTCAGCGGCCGTTGCAATTTCTGAAATAGAACCTCCAATTTTGATGATTGATACCCCATCAGCCATAACAGGAACACCTTGTTCTGTATATACTTCAGGTGTAGACACTTCCAGTTTGCTTGATAGCAAGCTCAGAGGCTCAGCCTGTTGAAAAACTGGCAGAACAAACGTACCGCCGCCGCGAACAATTTTAATCCGGTTTCCGGATTCATCGACGTGCACGTTTTTATTTCCCAGATAGCTCCCTGTTACAATTAACGCTTCATCTGGACCTGCTGTACGGTATTTTGTAATAAATACGGCAATCAGCGCAATTAATAAAAAAACAACAATTCCAACGACAGCTAATATAGGTATTGAAAACATAAAACTCCCCCTAATGCTATTTATAATGATTAATTGGTCATAACTTCTTCATAAATCACAACGAGTGCGTTGCCCCTTTGTATATCTACCACAAGCACTTTGCTGCCTAAAGGTATAGCAGTGTTTTTAAAGCTGGCAGCGGGTTTGGAGATCGTGCCGCTAACCCCTTCGATAAATACTTCTCCATAACCATCTGCAGGAACGGAAGTAATAATGGTACCAAGTCTTCCTTTTAACGAATCTTCAGTAAAAGCAAGAGACTCTTCAGCCGATGATAAAGGAATCAATACGAAAACGTTGAGCAAAATAACGAGTAGAAGGGCAATAAGAGCGGAAATCGAAATAATCCAATAATTTTGCAATGACGTATAGGTGAACAAATATCCACTGGCACTAAAGAATGTTAAAAAAGAAAAAAGAAGAGTGGGGTTAAAAAAAGGTGTCGCTTCAGATAATCCATCTAATAAATCGCTAAATAAAATGTATAAGAAGGTTAGACTTCCGCAGATAATTAATCCATACAAATACACTGTTTGAACAGATAGACCGAGCATAGTTCATTCAACACCCCCTTTATGTAAGATGATTGATGCTGTTTCTACTATGTATTACGAACCGTATTGAAAAAAGTTTCATTTTTTTGATTAAATTCCTTTTTTTGTTTAATTTTATCTCTATCCATTTCACTATATTTTAACTTTTAAATGATATAAGATAAGGACAACGATTCAGAGAATGCGGTTTGAAGTAGTGGACATGCATAGGCCAAAAGTTTGTTCATATAATGAGTGGGGCTATGTGAAATAAAAATAAAGGTTTAAATATGCTTAATAAAAAGGAAAAAGAGTTAAAGATGACGAATAAATTAGACGAAAAGGGGGGAGTTCGCTTATATTTTAATAAAATATAGTAAAGAAAATGTTCTACATAAAATAACCGCATAAGAATAAAGTAAATCAGCTGTTTATACACCAAAAAATATAGTTCCTTTCTATTAATAGTTTGTAAATGTGCTAATTTTTGAGAATAAATTTCTATTTAAGTAGTAGAATCATTGTGATATAATCCATTTTGGGAATAAGTAAGTAATTATTGTTATACGCAATTTGAAATACTATCCAATTATATAAAGTTGGATACATTTTTTATGGTTTTGGTTAACATAAACCTGAGGAGGGTCTCCATGCTATATTTGACCTTGTTTATTTGTTTTATTACATCTATTCTGATCACTCCGCTGGTTAAGAAGCTGGCGTTTAAAATAGGTGCAACGGATAAACCAAATCAACGAAAAGTTCATCAAAAAATTATGCCTCGCCTTGGAGGTTTGGCGATATTTTTTAGTTTTCTTATTGGATACCTCGTTTTACAGCCTGACAGTAAATATGCGCTGCCGATTTTAATCGGAAGCATCATTATCATCATTACCGGTGTCTTAGATGATATGATTGAGCTATCCGCTAAAATCAAATTAGGCGGTCAGCTAGTAGCGACATTAATTGTTGTTGTATACGGTGGAGTCCAAATTGACTTCATTAACTTGCCGTTTGGCGGAAAATTAGAATTCGGAATGTTAAGTATTCCAATTACGGTATTATGGATTGTAGGAATTACCAATGCTATTAATTTAATTGATGGATTGGATGGATTAGCTGCCGGCGTTTCCTCTATTGTATTGATTACCATCTCGGGTATGGCTATTATGATGGGCAATGTGTTTGTGACAAGCATGGGTTTCATCGTATTGGGAAGTACGCTCGGATTTTTGTTTTACAACTTTCACCCCGCTAAGATTTTCATGGGCGATACAGGAGCACTATTTTTAGGCTATATGATTTCTGTATTGTCTCTGTTAGGATTTAAAAATGTAGCGGTTATTTCCTTTATTGTTCCAGTTATTATTTTAGGGGTACCAATTTCAGATACGTTCTTTGCTATTATTCGCCGAATCGTAAAAAATCAACCGCTATCGGCTCCTGATAAATCTCATTTGCATCATTGCTTGTTGCGCTTAGGGTACAGCCATAGACAAACGGTTTTAATTATTTATGGAATGAGTGCGATATTTGGTTTAGCGGCAGTTATCTTCTCAAAGGTACAAACAATGTGGGGTTCTTTTCTTGTACTAGCTATCCTCCTTGTAGCGATTGAAATTATCGTTGAAAAGATAGGGCTAGTTGATAAGACATACAGGCCGATCCTTAATATGGTTCGTGGGCTACGTTTAAAAAACTAATAAAAAAAGACCTCTTGGATATCCAAGAGGTCTTTTTAATTATTCTGTTGTATCTGAAGTTGATTCAATGCCTAAATGCTTGCGGAGCTTTTCACTTACTTTTTCCACTGAATCATTGTCTAGTTTGAAGTAGTAAACGCCGTTAATTTTTTCATCGCTGCCGTCTAAGTTAATGGTTTCGATGTCTACTTTTTTCGAAGCATAATCATAAAATGAAAGCATTTCACCGAACATTAAATTCGTTTTCATATTATCGCCAACAGCTTCAATAAGATTGCCATATTTATTTAGTGATCCAATGGAAGCAGCTTTTTTAATCATGGCTTCGATCAACTGCTGTTGTCTTTTTCCTCGCTCAATATCGTTGTCTTGTTTTCGTGTTCGAGCAACAGCTAGCGCTTCTTCGCCATTTAAATGTTGGTTTCCTGGTTTTAAGACAATAGCATTATGACGATCTTTTGAGTCCTTTTCACTCATCGCATAAGGTACATCAAAATCGATTCCCCCAAGTGAGTCTACAATGTCTGTGAAAGCTTTAAAATTCACTTTAACATAGTAATCAACAGGGACATTAAACAGCTGTTCTACCGTTTCTACAGTTGCTTTTGGACCTCCGTACGCATGCGCATGCGTAATTTTATCTTTTTTGTTCACTTCAGGTATATAAACCCGCGAATCTCGAGGTATGCTTACAAGCTTTACGGTTTTATTTGTTTCGTTAAAGGTCGCCAAAATCAAAGCATCTGTACGGGCTGATTTTCCGAACTTCCGGGTTTCACTATCATCTACGCCCATAAATAAAATGGATATATCATCTTTTTTGGGATCGATTTTACGATCACGCATAGGAGAGTTATCGCGTTCTCCAAGTCCTTCATAAGAATCAGAAGCTACTGTTTTAGCTTTAACAAATAAATAAGAGCCATAAGCGGTTGCAGAAAGCCCTAAAATAAGGATAGGTAACAGAAAAAATGTAAAAAGCCTTCGTTTTCTTTTCCGTTTGTTTACTCTTTTTTGAAAACGTCTATATTGAGCCATACGGTTTCTCCTTTTATTCGTATATTCGAACACTTATTGTGACACTTAGTATGTGTTATAAATTGGAATGTATGAATCAAACTCGTCAAAGCTATGCGTCTTTACGAGGTTTTTACTCATTGACAAGTAGCGCAACCATCAGAATAGTTGCGCTATTTATCAATTGTACAATGTTTTTTAATAAGAGTAAATAATTCATTCTACATCTTCTTCTAAATAGGTCGTCTCACCTGCTCGAATATCTGCTTGGCCGTTTGTTAGCTCGGTCATCCATTCAGTAAATGCTTCCGTTTGAGATTCCTCTACAAATGTTTCAATCTCTACCATGTCTGCGTAGTGGATTTCTTTTAATAGATAAACGGAACTGCGAAGCTCATTTTCTAATTTTCCAAGCCATGTATAGTCGACGGTTGTATGCATAACCGCCATGAGAGTTCGTTTGACTGTACCTAATTCATTTAACGCTTCGGAAACGGATTTTCCATACGCGCGCACCAAGCCACCTGCGCCCAATTTAATGCCTCCGAAATAGCGCGTAACGACGACCACCGTATCTTTTAAGCCTCTCTTTTTAAGCACTTCTAACATCGGTACGCCTGCTGTTCCACTTGGTTCTCCATCATCGTTTGCTTTTTGAAATTGATCCCGTTCTCCAATTAGGTAAGCTGAACAGTTATGAGTAGCATTCCAGTGCTGTTTTTTAATGTCTTGAATAAATTGCTGAGCTTCTTCCTCAGTTACTACACGTTTCATATGACAAATGAATCTAGATTTTTGAATAGTGATTTCATGTGAACCTTCTTGTTTTACGGTATAATATTGTGATAACAATCAAAAAATCCTCCTTAGCGTTATAAATAGAAGAAAAACGGGTATTTACGTACTGTTTACTTGCTATTAGTATAGAATGTTTATGAAAAGACATCAATTAATCAAATTCAACATCACTTAAACAAGCCATACAGAATATACGTTATAATAAAGCAGTGTGCAGGCTTGTATAGCTAAATAATGAAATGATTTAAACAGGCAGTTAGTCACTATTGAAGAGTGAGCGTAAATGGTAATCTATTCAAATAACGCGAGTCAAGCGTCGATTGATGTCGAGTTTGAGGGTACTAAAAACAACCGTTACTTTTTGGATATAAAAAGTCAGATAGGGAGAAAATATGGATCTTATCCTCACAATTCAGATAGGTCATACGAATACTATATATAGCATGAACGTATAGACATTTCTCCGAATGTGAGTATAGTTTGGGGTGAGTAAATGTCGAAACATAAATTAACAAGCAAGGCACTTGATGAAATTTTTGAGAAGATTATTGGCACAGTAGGAGATAGTAAAAATGAAGTCTATCGTCTTTCTGAAGATGCCAGACAAGAATATCAGCAAATTAAAGAAGAGTTAGAAGTGTTAAAAGGAAAAGTTCTTGAGACGATAGAGCAAGGCGATAAATTGGAAACTCAGGCAAGGTTGGCTCGAAAGCGTTTGTCTGATGTGAGCCGACATTTTCAAATTTATTCAGAGCCTGAAGTAAAAGATGCTTATGAAAAAGCACATGAATTACAAACCAAGCTGCTGATGAATCAGCAAAGCGAATATCAGCTGCGTAATCGTCGAGATGAACTAGAAAGACGCTTGCTTACATTGGAAGAAACGATTAAACGTGCAGATCACCTAGTAGGTCAAATTTCCGTTGTGTTAAATTATTTAACAAGTGATTTAAAACAAGTAGGGGAAATAGTAGAAGATGCTATTCAAAAAGAGTATTTTGGCTTTCGGATTATTGAAGCTCAGGAAGAGGAACGGAAACGTTTGTCCAGAGAGATTCATGACGGCCCAGCTCAAATGCTTGCAAATGTTATGATGAGATCGGAATTAATTGACCGAATTTACCGGGAACGTAGTGCAAAAGAAGCAATGGAAGAAATTCGAGATTTACGAAAAATGGTTCGTTCTGCCCTATACGAAGTGCGTCGAATTATATATGATTTAAGACCGATGGCACTTGACGACTTAGGTCTAATTCCGACGCTGCGTAAATATCTTGATACAATTGAAGATTATAATGAAGGCAAGCCTCGGATTACGTTTATTTCCATTGGACAAGAGAAGCGAACTGCTTCAAAATTAGAAGTAGCACTGTTTCGTCTAGTGCAAGAAGCTGTAACGAACGCATTAAAACATGCAGACGCAACGGAAATCCAAGTGAAGATAGAGTTCAACAATGAACACGCTATTTTGCTGGTCAAAGATGACGGCTGTGGTTTTAATCAAGAAGAGAAAAAAGAGAATTCGTTCGGCTTAATAGGAATGAAAGAGCGTGTTGATTTGTTAGATGGGACTATTTCTGTTCATTCGAAAATTAATCAAGGCACGCTTGTTATGATTAAAGTACCGATTATAGCCGCTTAAAAAGGCAGAGATATGTATATAAATAGGGGTCAATATAGAGTAAAACATTTGTTGTTCGATTTGGGGAGGAATCAAACATGCAGACAAGAATTATCATAATCGACGATCACCAATTATTCCGTGAAGGAGTAAAAAGAATTTTAGATTTCGAAAAAGATTTTGAAGTAGTTGCAGAAGGTGACGACGGTAGCGAAGTTATTGACCTTGTAGAAGAACATCAACCTGATGTTGTAATCATGGATATTAACATGCCGGCTGTGAATGGTGTAGAAGCTACGAAAAAGCTTGTAGAAGTAAATCCGGACGCTAAAGTTATTATCTTATCTATCCATGATGATGAGACATATGTAACTCATGCCTTACAAACAGGTGCACGAGGCTATCTGCTAAAAGAAATGGATGCGGATGCGTTAATTGAGGCAGTGAAAGTAGTTGCAGAAGGTGGTTCATATTTACACCCGAAAGTAACGCATAGTTTAGTAAAAGAGTACCGTCGACTGGCAGCTCAAGGGCAATCGTCTTCTTATCCGCACGAACCAATTGAGATTCGCCGTCCGCTACATTTGTTAACACGTCGTGAGTGCGAAGTGCTACAACTGTTGGCTGATGGTAAAAGTAACCGAGGAATCGGAGAAGCATTATATATTAGTGAAAAAACCGTTAAAAACCATGTGAGTAATATTTTGCAAAAAATGAATGTAAATGATCGTACTCAAGCTGTTGTTGTGGCAATCAAAAACGGCTGGGTAGAAGTAAGATAAGTTCAAAAGTCTGATATACCACTAGGTATATCGGACTTTTTTTTTCTTTTTATAACTTTTTTTGAAATTGTGGGTAAAAAGTCATGTGTAATGAGAGAGGGAAACAACCGATAAGTTAAGGGAAGAAGATATCTTTTAGGAAGGCGATGGATGATACCTTTGCGCATTTACTCGTCTTTCAAATTCGCTTAAGGATAAAGGAAATCTTAAGGATCCTACAACTTTCGACGAAAGCATCCATACCTCAAAACAATGTTCATCAATTTGATGCAAGCTCTTGTAAAGGAAGGTCTTCAATACATTCAGATACATATGAGGTTGTAGAAGAATTTATTCAAACCTCAACTGGTACCCTTTAAAAATTTAAAAGTTAGAGTGAAACAAATAGAAAACTGATTTAAATAAGGCAAGAAGGTGATGAAGCTGAATTTTATAACGGAAGAATTAATTTATCATAAATCTCCGCAAGAGCTAACAGCTATGATGTATGAAAAATTTATTCAAAATATTGATGAAGCTGTAATAGCAATTCACCACAGCGATTATTTTACAGCGAATGAAAAAATTAAACAGTGCAACGATATTTTATATCGGCTAGGAATTGGCTTAACATATCAAGCAGGTATTATTGCAGAGCAGTTAGATACCCTTTACAACTATATGTCTGAGCGATTAATTATGGCTAATTTTAAAAAAGATACGTTTATTTTATGTGAAGTTCAACAAGTGATGAAGAAGCTTTCTAACGCTTGGAATGAAGTGTTAAAAGCGACGCCTAAAGTTACCTCTTCGCCCCGAAAAAGCAAGCTGTCTTCTTATGAACAGCACATAAGTATCACTCTTAGCTAAAGGATAATCATCATATCCACGCATCAGATGCCTCTCGAAACTTTTCAGCTAATCAAGCTAGCACATCTAAAAGTCTAAACGCAATGGAGTGTATACTAACAGAGAAAGGAGAGGTACATAGTGGAGTTACAGCGAATTAACGGTCTTTCTTCTTCCGTGAATCTCATTAGAGAAAAAGAAGTAAGTAGTTCGGCTTCATTTACAGGAGTAATGGTAAAGAAACAAAAAGAACTGACCTATGAACATTTAACTCAAGTAATAAATAAAATTGAAGAACAGGGAAAGCAGTTAGTAAAAAGTAACACTATTGATTCCTTGCGAAAATACAAGACACTTGTGAAGCAGTTTATGAACGAAGTCGTTAAAAATGGTTTTGAACTGCATGAAGAAAGAGGATTTAATCATAGAGGAACGACTAAAATATATAAGTTAGTGAAAGAAGTAGATATGAAACTAGTTGACTTGACAAATGATATCCTTCAAAAAGAAAAAGACAGTTTAAATTTACTCAAGCGGGTTGGAGAAATCCAAGGTTTGTTAATTAATATGTATACGTGAGTGAGCTTTTACTAATAGGTAAACCTCTCGTTACATGCATTTTAATCCTAAATGTTGTAGAATAGAGTGAAATTATTTTATATAACAAAGGATGGATCCCTATCTTATGAAAACAGCAATTATTACAGATAGTACCGCCTATATATCAGAGGAAATTCGATCAAACTATCATATACATATGGTACCGCTAAGCGTTATTTTTGGTGAAGAAACATATCGTGAAGAAGTAGATATGACCGCAGATCAATATTTTGAAAAAATTAAAGAAGCAAAAAATCTTCCAACCACTTCTCAGCCTGCTATCGGAGAATTTGTAGAGTTGTTTGAACAGTTAAAACGAGATCACTTCGATGCAGCTATCGTTATTACGTTATCTAGTGGAATTAGCGGAACGTACCAGGGTGCTTTGACGGCAGGTAGCATGGTAGAAGACTTTGACGTGCACGTATTTGATTCAGAGATCAGCTGTATGGTTCAAGGCTTTTATGCGATTGAAGGAGCCGAGATGGTCCGCTTAAATAAACATCCTGACGAAATCATTGCGCGTTTCGAAGAGATGAAACTATCAATGCATGCGTATTTCATGGTAGATGATCTATCGCATTTACAGCGCGGAGGTCGCCTAAATGCAGCTCAGGCTATTATCGGAAGTCTGCTTCAAGTAAAGCCCGTGCTCCATTTTGAATCTAAAAAAATTGTTCCGTTTGAAAAAATTCGTACGCGTAAGCGAGCATTAAAACGAATTACCGAGCTTCTTGATGAAGATGCAAAAGAAAACGTACCTATGAAAGCTGTAGTTATTCATTCTAATCGTGAAAATGAAGCAAAAGAAATTCAACGAGACTTAGAACAAGAATATCCTCATATTGAATGGAGCCTTTCTTATTTTGGCGCTGTCATTGGCACGCATTTAGGTGAAGGTGCCATCGGTATAGGCTGGTATAAAAAGTAATCGAAAACCAAATCATTTGATTTGGTTTTTTTGCAGGAAAAAACACCTTTTTTTGCGTATATAGATGTGTACGATAAACATGGAAAGGAATGAAGATATGCTTTTTACTGTTAAACAAGAATTGCTAGATCCCGTTCAAGTACCTGGCCCAGCTGCTTTTCCACTCTCAAAAATCGATACGTGGAGAACTCCACCTTTAAATCCTTCATACCCCTACTCTTTAGATCTTCAGCGCTCTCTAAGCGGAAAGCAGCTTCTACTAACTCGGACTCCCTATCCTTTATCTCTTATTCATGAACATTATCTAAACGGATATATTTCCTATCAAAAAGCACTTACCCAGAAAGAAAACGGATATAAATGCAACCGGTGTGGAAGTGATAGCCCCTTTTATTTTGCTTCATTTCCATGCAGTAGATGTCACCAGGAGTGCTGCTATTGCCGAGCGTGTATTGTAATGGGCAAAGTAAGTGAGTGCACACCCTTTATAAACTGGGAAGGACCAGAAAGGAATGTCCTGCCAAAAAGCAGCGTGATGAATTGGGAAGGAACGCTGTCTAAAGCTCAAGAACGTGCTTCAAATGAACTCATTCAAGCTATAAAAAAGGATGAAGAGCTGTTAATTTGGGCTGTTTGCGGAGCAGGAAAAACGGAAATTTTATTTAAAGGTATTGAATCAGCGCTGAACAGCGGAAAGAAAGTCTGTATTGCTACTCCAAGAACAGACGTAGTTATTGAGTTAAAGCCAAGAATTCAATCGGCATTTCCGGATATGGCTGTGCTGGCTATGTATGGAGGCAGCGAAGACCGTTTTCATGAATCCTCTCTTATTATTTCCACCACTCATCAACTTCTGCATTATTATCAAGCGTTCGATGTGCTGATTATTGACGAAGTAGATGCATTTCCGTATTCAACAGAGCCTATGCTGCACTATGCTGTTGCAAAAGCAGCTAAACACGCTGCGTCAAAGATTTATTTAACAGCGACTCCAAGTGAATCATTAAAAAAAGACGTTGAGCAAGGAAGAAAACAAGTAGTTAAAATTCCAGCCCGCTATCACCGCATGCTTATTCCTGTTCCTCGGTTTGAATGGTGTGGCAATTGGAAGAAAAAAATAAAAACAGATACCTTACCTGCTAATGTTGAGAAATGGCTGAAAAAAAGAATAGACGAAGGGAAACAATGCTTTGTCTTCGTCCCGCAAATTAAGTGGATTGCTCCGATCACAGACATGATTCGAAAGCTGACCGAAAAGGTAGACGGTGTCCATGCTGAAGATTCCCAGCGAAAAGAAAAAGTAATGAAATTTAGAGAAGGACAGCTAGTTATTTTAGTAACGACAACAATATTAGAGCGAGGCGTAACGGTTCCCAACATAGATGTTGCAGTATTGGGAGCAGAAAAAACGATTTTTACTGAAAGTGCTCTTGTGCAGATTTCAGGAAGAGTAGGGAGGAGTGCACAATTTCCAACGGGAGACGTGGTCTTTTTTCATTATGGACAATCTCTGTCTATGCGAAAAGCAAAAGGACATATTGAATATATGAATGCTCTAGCTTATAAGGAAGGGCTGATTGATCGATGACAATATGTCTGATTTGTTTTGAACCCCTTGTTTCTTCTTTCGATTGGAGATCATTGTTAAAACCTTCTTCAACGGATAGGATTTGTACTGTTTGCTTGCAAAGATGTCCCATCATCACCAGCAGCATTTGCAGGGGGTGCGGCCGCTCTCTTGCAGACCTGGCTCCTTCTCATTATGAGCTAGACACATGTAAGGACTGTCAGAAATGGAATGATGGTTCTTTTTTTAACCGTTCTCTTTATACGTACAGCAATTTTATGCAAAGTATAATAGAACGTTTTAAATTTCAAGGAGACTATGAAATTATCCAAGCATTCAAGGAGCAGTGGTATAAGTTCTATAAAAAAGAATGTAATCCAAAAGCTATACTAGTTCCTATACCTTTAACGGACGAGAGATTATACGAAAGAGGGTTTAACCAATCTTTAGCACTAGCTGAACTGATCAGTGACAATATAGAAATGCCGCTTGTTCGCTGTTCAGGAACAAAGCAATCAAAGAAAAATAGGCGAAGTCGGCTGGCAGAAAGACCGGAATTTAAAGTGGTGAATTCCTCAATGGTTACGAATCAAGAATTTCTCTTGATTGATGACATTTATACAACAGGAGCAACCGTGCGCCAAGCGGCAAAGTGTTTGCAGGAAGCTGGGGCACGTTCAGTTCGTTCGCTCACTTTAATTCGTGCATGAAGATGTATAATTTAAAACTTTGACCGATAGTAAAATAAAAAACAAATGAGGAGTTTCGAATATGGGAACGTTAGATAATTGCAGGGAATGCGGTAATTTATTTGTAAAAATGGGATCAATAAACATATGTAAATCATGTTTTGACAAAGAAGAAGCTCTATTTCAACGTGTCTCTTCATTCTTGAAGAAAAGAGCAAATCGTACAGCAACAACTTACGAAGTGATGAAAGAAACGGGCGTTTCAGATTCGTTAATTCATCAATTTATTCGACAAGGTCGCTTAGTGCTAACTAATTTTCCAAATATAGGCTATCCATGCATGCAATGCAACGCTCAGATTCAGGAAGGAAAACTTTGCCATTCATGTTCTCAAGAAATTAAACATGGGTTAGACAAGCATAATCGTGAGATCATTCGTTCAAATGAAGAGCCGACGCGTCCCACCTATCGTTCTAATGAAAGGAAAAAAGAGTAAAAGTGTGCTGAGTGTTTGCAGGTTCTCTATCTATAGACCTATGTTTAAGGTGGAATGTGAAAATGGTCTCAACTTCCTTGGCGATGCTAAAGGTTTAGGTGGAAATTCCGATATAATGAATAGAGATAACGGATACAAATATAAAAAGAGGTGAGAGAGATGAAGATTAACCCATCGAACTTATTTGGAATAAATCCGTACAAAAAACAATCAGAAAAAACAGAACAGGTCTCTAAAAAGAATCCACAAGATCAGATTCATATTTCATCTGAGGCGAAGAAACTTCAGGGAAATGAACCATCTCCAGAAAGACTTGAAAAATTGGAGAAACTAAAACAGCAAATTAACAGCGGAACATACGAAATTAACGGAAAAGAAATTGCTAAAAGTATTGTAGATTTCTATAAAAAATAAAAGGACTGACATTGATTGAACGTGCGAGAAATTCAAACGATACTAGAAAAACAAGTAACGCTTCACAAAAGTTTGTCTGTCATTGTTAAAGAGAAAACGAATTTTATTATTAAACAAGATGTAAGGGCATTGACGGCTTCTTTGCAAAAAGAGCAATCTCATATAGCTGCTATTTCTGCACTGGAAACAAAACGTATAGAAGCGATGGAAAAAAGCGGACATGCTGCTCGCTCCATTGAAGAAATAGCAGGCTCATTCTCTGAATACTCCATCTTGATACCCTTTCAAAAACAGCTAATAGATATAATTCAAGATATAAAGTATGCAAATGACTTGAACAATCAGCTGCTCACACAGTCTTTGCAGCTGATTCATACCGAACTAGACCTTCTTGTTCCATCGAAACGAGAGGATTCGTTCAATTACACAAAAACAAATAATAGATCGTTTCAGTCCAACTCTATTTTTAATTCGAAGGCATAAAGAACGGAGGAAAGCAGAATGAGTTCAACATTTCATGGTTTGCAGGTGGCTAAACGAGGAATGGATGCCCAACAAGCGGCTCTTTACACGATTGGCCATAACGTATCTAATGCAAATACGCCGGGCTATACGCGTCAGCGAGTAAGTTTAGAAACGTTCCCAGCCTATCCAGCCCCAGGGATGAATCAGACTGGAGCTGCGGGTCAAATAGGAATGGGAGTAGAAGCCAGCACGGTAGAGCGAATACGTGATACATTTTTAGATACCCAGTATCGAGATGAAACCATTAAAGTAGGGTATTGGGATGCACGCGCTGGTGCTCTTGAAAAAATGGAAGAAATTATGAATGAACCTACTGAAGATGGACTTTCAGCTGTTTTTAATCAATTCTTTGAGTCCATTCAAGATGTAGCTTCACATCCTTCAGAAGCAGGAGCCAGGTCTGTTATGATTGAACGAGCTGAAGCAGTAGGTGATACTTTCTCTTATTTATCTACTTCTTTAAAAACGATTCAAGGTGATTTACAAAACGAGCGTGACGTAGCCGTAACACAAGTGAATTCGGTGCTAGAGCAAATAAATAATGTAAACCAACAAATACAAAACGTAGAACCGAATGGCTATTTGCCTAATGATTTGTACGATGAAAGAGATCGGCTGCTAGATGAAATTTCTAAATTTATGCCGGTTTCTTTAGAGTATACAAAAAGCAGCGGGAACGCTTCTGCAACGTCAGAAGGAGTGGTAACGGTTCAGCTTCAAATGTCTCAAGGGCCTATTACTCTTTTAGATGGGAAAACTCATCAAGTAAATGCCATCAGTTTGACAACAAATCAAGATTCCTATGTGACGGAAATTCATATAGGGGATGAGATACGGAATCCTGAGTCATTTCCTAAAGGAAAACTTAAAGGGTTAATTGAGGCTTCTGGATATATAGATAATAGTGGTGATAAAACAGGTGTTTACGCTTCAATGATTGATGATTTAGATGAAATGGCATATGAATTTGTGAACTGGTTTAATGATAAGCACCAACAAGGTATCACGCTAGATGGTGATAATGGTGTGTCCTTTTTTAATGAGATTTTTCAGAAAGAAGGGGCTGCAACTGGAATTGTTATTGCTGATAAAATTAAACAAAACACGAACAATATTGCTGCTGCTTCTGGTGCTGCTGGAACTGATCGCCAAGGAGATGGGCAAAATGCTCACCTATTGTCTCAATTTCGTCAAAAGGTGCTTATTAATTCCGGGAATCAAGCTGTTTCCCTAGACGGCTTTTATCAATCTGTTATTGGCCAAATGTCAGTAGATGCCCAACAAGCCAACCGCTTAAAAAGTAATTCAGAAACTCTCCAAGGAGCTGTGGAGCAAAGGCGCCAGTCTACCAGTGCAGTTTCATTAGATGAAGAGATGACCAATATGATTCAGTTTCAGCATGCATATAACGCTAGTGCCCGTATGGTGACTATGATTGATGAAATGCTTGATAAAATTGTAAACGGTCTTGGAACTGGAGGAAGGTAAAGATGCGTGTCACACAAGGAATGTTAGCGGCTAATTCGTTAAAACAGATTAGCAATAGCTATAATAAGCTGGAAACCCTTCAAAACCAATTATCAACGGGAAAGAAAATTACTCGTCCTTCGGATGACCCGGTAGTGGCTACGAAAGGAATGGCGTATCGTTCTAATCTTTCTGAAGTAAATCAATATAAGCGTAATTTAACAGAAGCTCAGTCTTGGTTTGATAGTTCAGAATCAGGACTTGAACAAGTCAATTCCATTCTTCAGCGCACTAAAGAGCTGGTCGTGCAAGGGTTAAACGGTACGAATGAAAGTGATGACCGCCAAGCGATTGCACGTGAAATTGAACAGTTAAAGCTGGATTATATGCAAGTAGGCAATACGCAGGTGGCAGGAAACTATATCTTTAACGGTGTAAATGTGGGAGCACCGCCTATTAGTGAGAATGCAAGCGGTATGATAGAATCGAATATTAACCTGGATCCTTTTTCGGTTGAGGTATCAAAAGGTATCCAGCTGAGAGTCAATATTCATCCTGAAAACATTTTTGGACAAGGTGCATTCGACTTAATGAACAATGTTCAAACAGCTTTTGAACAAAACGATGTAAACTCACTAAAAGAGCTTTCTAAACAGGTAGACACGCAGCTGTCTACGCTATTAGCGGAGCGATCTGAATTGGGAGCAAGGAGCAATCGGCTTGAGCTGATCGAAAACCGCCTTGATTCACAAGAGATTACGGCTACTAAGATGCTTTCAAATAATGAAGATGCAGATATTGAAAAAGTCATTACGGATTTAACCGTACAAGAAAGCGTGCATCGTGCTGCTTTGGGAGTAGGGGCTCAAATTATTCAGCCTACGCTGCTAGATTTCTTGCGTTAAAAAGCTCCTTCTAAACAGAAGGGGCTTTTTTACAATGAAAAAAGATAATAAAAAAATCAATTAGCAAAGGTGTGATGAGATGAAAATTTCCACAAGCTATCATGGAGATATAGAAATAGATAATCAGCAAACACTGACGTTCAATCAAGGGATTCCAGGTTTTTTGGAAGAAACTGAATTTGTTATTTTACCACTTCCGGAAGCCGAAGCTTTTCAAGTTCTGCAGTCTATTCAAACCAAAGAATTAGCTTTTATTATCACAGATCCATTTCAGTTTTTTTTAGATTATGATTTCCAACTAGAACCTCAGGAAATCGAAAAGCTTCAATTACAACAAGCGGAAGATGCAGCTGTTTACGTATTGCTTACGATGTCAGATTCTGTGGAAAAGATAACGGCTAATTTGCAGGCTCCTGTTATTATTAATACAAAGCAACAGCTTGCTAAGCAAGTGATTTTAATGAATACAGCTTACGAAACGAAGCACAGGTTATTTGAGTAAGAGGAATAGATAAGGAGTGAGTCCATGCTTGTTTTAACACGAAAGTTACATGAAACAATCAAAATAGGTGATGAAATTGAAGTGACCGTCCTTGCAGTTAATGGTGATCAAGTAAAGTTAGGAATTCAAGCTCCAAAGTCTGTAGATATTCATAGACAAGAGATTTATGAAGAAATACGTAACGAAAATAAAAGTGCTTCTCAAATTACATTACATGCTATTGATATGCTGAAACAATTACCGAAAAAGAAATAAAACGATTAGGTTGAAAATAATCAAAAATATACGGTATAAATAATATCTAAATCGGGAAAGATAAACATATAGTATTCCCCACTATGTCTTAAGCCTTTCTCTTTAAGAGAAGGCTTCTTTTTTATCAAAAAATTGAACTTAATTTCTGTTTTTTTCCTTTTTATCGTGTATCATTAAATTTATTAAGTATAATTCAAATAAATTTAACAAAAGAGGAGAAGAGTGAATGAGTGATGTTCAAGAGTATCATGATTTATTAAAAGAAGCAGAAGATGTGGTTATCAGCGCTTTAGCTGATACGATGGATTTATATGGTGTCACACCTTCAGTAGGAAGGCTGTATGGCATGCTTTATTTTATGGATGAACCTGTGACACTAGATCAAATGAGTGAAGAATTAGGTATGAGTAAACCAACGATGAGTACATCTATTCGTTCACTGCAAAATATTGATATGGTCCACAAAGTGTGGAAAAAGGGTGTTCGAAAAGACTTATATGAAGCAGAAAAAGATTTTTCTAAGTCCTTTTTTTCATTTTTCTGTAAGAAGTGGCAAAGAGAAATTTCAGTTAATTTAGAGGCAATCGAAGAAGCGGAAAACAAGCTGCAGACTCTTTTAAATGATGAAGATGTACCTGAGGAGATCGCAGTAAAAGCAAAGCGTAATTTAGCGCAGATTATAGAGTCTAAACATTATTATCATTTCTTAAAAAAAGTAGTAAAAGTTTTTGACGATCGAAGAATCATCGATATTTTAAATGAAGAATTAGCGAAAGAGTAAATAAAAAAGGCTGTTGAAAAATCAACAGCCTTTTTATCATTTTTATACGGTTAATGGTGCAGCTTCAAAACAGCGGTTATAAATCCATTCGTAACTTTTTACAGTTAAATCACGAGGGTTACCAACTGTTTGTGGATCATTAAATGCTTCTTGAGCTAAGCGAGAAACCGCTTCTTTTGGAACACCTTGTTCTTCTAAAGAAGGGATTTGTACATCTTTAACTAATTGATATACTTCACGAACAGCTGCTTGAGCTGCTTCTTCAAGCGTTAATTCATGTGTATTAACTCCTAAAGCTTGAGCTATGCGCGCAAATTTTTCAGGCTCACCCATCCAGTTATATTCCATTACAGGACCTAGCATTGCTGCTACGCAAGGACCATGGGCAATTGGATAAATGCCTCCTAATGTTTGAGCCATCGCGTGAGCTGCTCCTGCAGATTCACTTCCATATGAAAGGCCAGCAAGCATAGCTGCATGCGCCATTCCATAGCGTGCTTCGATATCCTGTCCATTTGCAACTGCACGTCGTAAGTATTTTCCAACGTACTCAATAGCCAATAAAGCAACAGAGTCTGTCATTGGTTGCGCAAAGTGGCATGTATAACACTCAATTGCATGAGCTAATGCGTCAATTCCTGTACCGGCCGTAATATGTGAAGGCATAGATACGTGCAGTTCTGGATCAATAATTGTTAAGTGAGCAGCAATTAAAGGTCCACCTGTATTAAATTTAAACTCACGAACAGGATCCGTAATGACAGCCCATTGCGTGACTTCACTTCCTGTACCCGCAGTTGTAGGGATTGTTGTTAAAGGAGGGATACGTTTTGTTAAAGGTTTTTTTCCTTCAGCTGCTTCATAATCTAAGACGGGAGCATTATGAGCTACTTCTACACCAATAGCTTTTGCCGTATCCATTGAGCTTCCGCCTCCAACAGCTACTAGTCCGTTGCATCCATTTTCTTTGTACATTTTTGAGCCGTCTGCTACTACGTGAATAGAAGGGTTGGCTTCTACTTGGTCAAATAGAATAACGTCTACGTCCGCTTCTTTTAAACTAGCGATTACAGGATCTGCTAAACCTACTTTTTTTACACCAGGATCTGTTACTAATAAAACTTTAGACACACCTAGGTTTTTTACTTCCTCTCCAGTATGTTTTACAGCACCAATTCCATGTTTTACAACCGTTGGCATCTCAAAACTTTTTAAACGTTCCATTCTTTCAAATCGCATAAACATCTTTAAATTCCCCCTTAATTTTTATTAAAACCAGCGCATTGGCTGTGGATTTGTGTTGGTATAAATATGTTTAATTTCCGTATATTCTTCTAGACCGATATGGCTAAGCTCTCTTCCAATCCCAGATTGCTTATAACCTCCCCAAGGAGCCTGCGGGAAGTAAGGATGATAATCGTTAATCCAAGTTGTTCCCATACGGAGTGCTTTCACTACACGTTCAGCTCGATTCATATCACTTGTCCAAACAGCTCCAGCTAATCCATAAATCGTATCGTTAGCAAGTGCGACTGCTTCTTCTTCAGTGCTGAAGCGCTCAATTGTCATAATCGGACCGAATGACTCTTCTTGGACAACCTTCATATCTCCATGACAGTTTGTAAAAATAGTTGGTTCGATAAATAAGCCTTTTTGTAAAGAGTCCTGAGTTGGACGCTTGCCTCCTAAAACAAGAGAAGCACCTTCTTGTTTCCCAAGCTCAATATAATGTTCCACTTTAGCTAGATGTTCTTTTGAGATAACGGGTCCCATTTGAGTGGCTTCGTGCATACCGTCTCCTAGCTTAATTTTTTTGGCTTGTTCAATAACTGCTGAAACAAATTTATCGTGAATATCATCTTGAACGAGTAATCTCGCACCAGCTGAACAAACTTGACCAGCATGAAAGAAAACCGCATTTAATGCATAGTCAACCGCAGTGTCAAAGTCAGCGTCAGCAAAGACGATATTCGGATTTTTCCCACCGAGTTCAAGAGCGATTTTTTTAAAGTTCCCTGCGGCAGCCTGCATGACTTTACGTCCAGATACACCGCCACCTGTAAAGGAAACTAAATCTACTAAGTGACTTTCTGCCATTTCTTGTCCAACGGTCGCACCCGGGCCGAGTACAATGTTAATGACGCCTGCTGGAAAGCCAACTCTTTCAAAAATTTTCATCATATGAATAGTTGTTAAAGGGGTAATCTCGCTTGGTTTAATAACAATTGTGTTCCCAGCAGCAAGTGCGGGAGCCAATTTCCAAGAGGCTTGCAATAAAGGGTAATTCCAAGGAGTAATTTGGCTGCACACGCCTACAGGCTCGCGGACAACGCGGCTAACAGAATCGGGATTAGGTGACTCAATCATCTGTCCGCCATCTTTATCTGCTAATCCAGCATAGTATTGAAAGACGTCAGCAATTCCATCCATGTCTGCTAGGCTTTCAACGAGGGTTTTTCCGGTATTTAAGGTTTCAAGCTTTGCTAGTTCCTCGCGATCATTGCGAATTTCTTCCGCTACTTTAAATAGCAAAGAACCTCTTTCGGCCGCTGTAAATTTAGACCATTCACCTGCATCAAAAGCTTTTCTAGCTGATTCAATGGCTTCTACGGCATCAGCACGATTTCCTTCTGTAACAACAGCGATAACCTCCTGATTAAAGGGGTTAATAATCTCTCTTTTCTCGCCGCTGCGTGCTTCAACCCATTGGCCGTTTATGTGCATTTTTTCAAGCGTAAGTGTTTGTTCCAATAGCATCGACCTCCAAATAATAGAATTTGTTAAATTTATATTTAACGTTCTTAACAATTCAAATTATAGCATTGGCCATTTAATTTAGTCAAATCAAAAAACTTTAAATGTTCTGAATTTAAATTAATCTTCTTCTCTATTAAGAGCTGATTATTCGGATATTAAGAAAAAATTTAACAAAAAGTAATTAAAAAATACTGATTGCTATGTCCCTTGATACAAAAGGTTTTTTTATGTATAAGCTATGAGAATATTATTCTTTTTTTATATGAAAACCCTTAAACTTTTTTGACAATATCCTAAACATTCAGATATATTAACCATAGTACGATATCTGCTTGCATACAAACCTTGAAAAACAAAGGATTTTGAATGTGGAAATTAAGAAAGGAGTTTAGAGGGAAGATGAAAACAATTATGAGTTCTTAGCAAAATAATAAAATAAGTCAATTTAAATTATTTTAATATAATTATATAAACGCAATTTCTCCCCTTCGTATTGGTATTTATAATCCAACTATTTATAGTTTATTCTAAAAAAATCTATTTTTAGGTTTAATTGTATGCTGGTAGGAAAAAGGAATAGAGGACAATTATGTCTTTAGATTTCTTTATCAATTTAAAGGATGTGAGACGATGCAAAATGCTAAAAAGCCATTTCGTTCAGACACACAACAAGCCAGGCCTGAAAAGTCGAATGAGACTTCTGACTTTTCAGGGAAATCAAACAGGAACAACCGTCTACTAACCCCCTTATGGACAACTATTATAGGATTTTCCATCTTTATGGTTGTCGCATTTATCTATTCTCTCTATAATCCAGATCTCTATTGGCCAGGCCTCATTTTAATGTTCATTATGTATGGTGTTATTTATTTTATTGGTGCTCGAGCTGCTGCAAGTAAAAAAGGAAAATCAGATGATATGCTTGTTGCGGGAAGATCTATGCCGCTATGGATTTCAATGTTCACAATGACCGCTACTTGGGTAGGTGGAGGGTATATTGCTGGAACGGCCGAAACCGTTTATTCCTCAGGGCTGACTTGGACGCAAGCGCCATGGTGTTATTCAATCAGCTTAATTTTAGGCGGTATCTTTTTTGCTAGAAAGATGAGAAGGTTTGAGTTTATGACAATGCTCGATCCTCTAGAATCTCGTTTCGGTAAGAAAATGGCTACGGTTCTTTATTTTCCAGCTATACTAGGAGAGCTGTTTTGGAGCGCAGCCATCTTAACTGCTTTAGGAACAACATTCGGTGTGATTTTAGGCCTCAGTTTTTCAATTTCCATCATTCTTTCCGCACTTATTGCCATTGCATACACCGTGATTGGCGGCTTGTGGGCAGTAGCACATACCGATATCTTACAACTTTCTATTATGTTTTTAGGACTATTTCTGGTGCTTCCTTTTGCATTTTCGAATACGGGAGGGGTGGGAGCCGTTTTTTCTACTTATTCAGAAGGTATGGCTGGTTCTCTTCATTTATTTCCTCCACTAAAAGGCTGGGAAGATCCGAAATGGGGAAATACATATTGGCAATGGTGGGATAGCACATTTTTACTTATTTTTGGCGGTATTCCATGGCAAATTTATTTTCAGCGCGTGTTATCTGCTAAAAATGAAAAAGCAGCAATGTGGCTATCTATTACAGCCGGCATTTTTTGCGCTCTAGCTGCCTTGCCTCCAACTTTAATAGGAATGATTGGTTATAGTGCAGACTGGTCTTCATTTGGAGCGTCAAGCCCTGAAAGCGCGTCTATGATTTTAACATACGTATTTAAATATCTAACGCCTGATTTAGTAGGAGCGATTGCGCTTGGAGGACTAGCTGCTGCCGTCATGGCTGCAGTAGCGGCTTCGCTACTTTCAGCTTCGGGAATGGCAGCTTGGAACGTGTATCGTCCGATTGTAAAACCAAATGCGACACAGGCGCAGTTAGATAAAGTTATTAAACGTTCTATCATTATTATTGGAACCGGAGCAACTTTAATTGCTTTAAACTCTGAGAGTGTCTACTCCTTATGGTATTTATCAGGGGACCTAGTGTATTGTATTCTTTTTCCACAGTTGGTTTGCGCTTTGTTCTTTAAAGGAGCGAACTGGTACGGATCTTTGGCTGGGTTCATTGTGTCTCTTGTTCTTCGAATCGGTGGAGGGGAACCGCTGCTTCATTTAAAAGCGCTGCTTCCGTATCCGATGATAGAAGACGGGGTGGTCATGTTTCCATTTCGTACATTTGCGATGGTAGGCGGGCTGTTAACTATTTTTATTGTTTCTTACGCAACGCGACGTATTTGCCCTCCTCAGCCGCTTCGAAATCTTCATCGTGACATATCGGTTGAGAAATAATCAAAAACAAAATAAAAAAAGCCGCATCTGCGGCTTTTTTTATTTTGCAATATTTTCTGACTCGGAAAATTGATCGTCAGGTCGCTTGTTGTTTGTTTTTTTGATGAACGAGTATGAAAGAAGAACCACAACGGTTAATCCAAGAGTTAAGAAAAACTGTGAGCGCATCGAATCAATAAATGCCATTGATAAAAAGATCACGGTAATAACAGCAATTGTTACGTATGTTAAATACGGAAACAACCACATTTTCATTCCTTTAATTGGCTGGTTGGCTTGAATCATTTTCTTACGCAGGCGTAAATGCGAAATAGCGATAGCTAAGTAAACAATAAGAGCAATGGCTCCTGATGCGTTAACTAAGAATAAAAAGAGTTTATCCGGCGAAACGAAGCTAAAGATAGCACATACATATGCGGCAGCTGTGCTAATCCATACGGCTCTTGCCGGCACGCCTGATTTGCTTACCTTTGCTAAAGCGCGAGGAGCTTGTCCTTTTTGAGCTAATGATAAAATCATTCGTGAGTTCGTATATAAAGCAGAGTTTAAGCAAGACAAAACGGATACTAATACGACTAAATTCATAATTTGTGCAGCTGCTGGAATGTTGACCATTTCTAACATTGTTACGTACGGACTTTTTAGTAAATCAGCTGAGTTCCAAGGTAAAAGAGTTACTAAAATAGCAACTGAACCAATATAGAAAATTAAAATTCGCCATACAACACTGCGAATAGCAGTTGTAATAGCTTTTGCTGGATTTTCTGATTCACTAGCTGCAATAGCCGCAATTTCAGCTCCAAAATAAGAGAAAATAACGGTAATAACTCCTAAAAAGATAGAGTTCGTGCCTTTTGGCATAAAGCCACCGTGCCCCGTTAAATTAGCTAAACCAGGTGAAGATGTACCTGGGATTAACCCGAAAATAATCGCTAAACCAATTCCCATAAAGGCAACGATTGCCACAATTTTAATCATGGCAAACCAATATTCAAATTCTCCAAATGATTTGACAGAGAACAAGTTCGTTAAGGTTAATGCAAAGGTTAAGATTAAACTTAAAAGCCAAATTGGTACGGAAGGGAGCCATTCATGAACAATTGCTCCTCCTGCAGTGGCTTCGATTGCAATTACAATTAGCCAGAAAAACCAGTAAAGCCATCCAACAGCATAACCTGCCCACGCGCCAATTCCTTGCTGAGCATATGTCGCGAATGAACCTTTATCTGGATTTACCATAGCCATTTCACCGAGCATACGCATTAATAGAACGACTAACAGTCCGGCTGCTGCATATGAAACTACTGCTGCTGGTCCTGTTGCGTTAATAACGGATCCGCTTCCTACAAACAAGCCGGCTCCGATAATACCTGCAATGGAAATCATGGAAACGTGACGTTGCTTTAACTTTCCGTGTGATTCTGTTTTGTTTCCCATCGTATTCACTCCTTTAAAATTATCGAAAGACTATTAGAAAATAAAGTAAATTCTGAAAATATAAATAGAAATTCCTCCCCTTACCTTTATAATAAGCAAGAAGTGTGCCAATTATCAAATTCCTATAAAAATCGCTTTTAAGTTACAGAATTTCAAAAAAATCGAGTCGAAAAAGACTTAATTTATTCGTTATAGACTTATTTGTTGCTCCGAATTTCCGCTATATACGTACATCTTATACAAGTTTTCGACATATATCTTATTTATCTTGTATGATAAAAGATAAATCGTTATTATGTTCCAAGAAGAATGTTTGAAAGGGTGCGTGTGTTTGAGAAAATTTATAGCTATTATTTTTCTATTTATTATCCTTTTATTTGGGTTGTATTTTTTCATTAGTCCAGTTAGAAATGTTGAAAAGCTTGATCAGACTGCTTCATTATCTTCAATAGCACAAGAAAAGTCCGCACATGCGACGTCGCTAGAACTGAACGGAGGCTCCCCTATTTTAGGCTACCGATTGAGCGAGAGCGACGTTAACGATTATTTGCGCAGCTACCTTTATGAAAATGATGAAACGGTTGAGGGAGCAGAAGCCGAGTTGCTTCCGGAACATATAAAATTTTATATTAATAAACATGTAGTATCTTTTATGGAATCACAGTTTGTAGTTGACGTAACACCAAATGCCGAAAATGGAAAGCTTGTTTTAAAGGTGAACAGCGTGCATTTAGGAAGAATGCCGATTCCTATGTCCCTTGTATGGGATCGCTTAAATATTGACGAGTCTTCTGATGTCACAGTCGATAAAGACATGAACGAAATTACTTTACTCAATAACTTGCCAGATTCCATTTCGTTTGAACAAGCGGATACAACGGATGAATATATAAATTTATCTGCCTCTGTAACCATTGATTCATTACGAGATATTATAAATATAGCACCATATCTTATTCCTAAGGATATTCAAAGAAATTTATCTCAGAAACTAAACTTGTTTGGCCAATAATAAAAAGCTCACTTATTGTAGGAAAATAAGTGAGCTTTTTCTATCTTGCACCATTTGACCTATGAAAATTTGTTTTGTTTCACCGATACAAAATAGAGAAGCGGTAAACCTATATTCTAATAGAAAGCTTTCATACAATACACTCAAATTTTATAACGAACAGTTAATGAATAGATAAATAAAAAACGGTGGTGATGATAAGTGGTAAGAGTAAGTGGGTTAGCAAGCGGAATGGATATTGATCAAATCGTCAGTGATTTAATGAAGGCCGAACGACTGCCTATTGATAAAATGAAAAAACAAAAGCAAACGTTAGAGTGGCAGCGAGATGATTATCGCTCAATGAACTTGCTTCTATCAGACTTTAATAATCTTGCTTTTAATATGACCTTGCAGTCTTCTTATTCATCTAAAACGGTATCTTCAGCAGATGAAACGAAAGTAAAAGCAACTGCAACTTCCTCAGCAGGAAACGCGTCTTATACCCTTTCAAACGTGACAATGGCGACTGCTGCGCAAAATATTAGTAGTGGGAAAATTTCAGAGGGCACTATTGACCCTACTAAAAGTTTATGGGAGCAAAAAACCTTGCTTGGCAGTGCGTGGAGTGAAAAAGAGGTCAAGCAACCTGATATTACAATAAGTGCTGATACAAAGACTGCCAAGCTATCCGAAGGAGCCATTTTTGAGGGGAGCCTGCCTTCTTCTATTGAAGTGAAAAATGGAGAATCTTCTCAAGAGTTTAATATAAAAACTACAGGCGATCCTACTTTAATAGGAGAGAATGATGTATTCGTTAATATGAATACAGGAGAAATGACATTCGGTACCACGTTAGCAAACGGTAGTACTATTCAAGGATTTACGTATAAGCAAAATGTCCTTCAGTTTTCTATTACAACGTATGATAGCAATGGAAAAGCAACAGGAGATAATGAAGACGGCAGTATGTCATTTGAATTTGATGGTTCAGCGTCATTAAATACTGTTTTGACCCAACTCAGTAATTCAAAAGTAGGTATTTCAGCCTTTTACGACGAAGGAACAGATAAAGTTGTTTTTACTCGCAAAGACACAGGAGATTTATCAAAATCCGGTGGTGCAGGCGGTCAAAAGATGGTTTTTTCAGGAGCGTTTTTAACAAATTTCTTAAAATTAGATACCCAAGAGGAAACCGGCGGAACAGATGCAACATTTACGCTAAACGGTCTAGAAACAGCTCGTAAATCCAATACGTTTACAACGGGAGGTGTGACTTATACCCTCCAAAATAATTTCACAGGAGATGTGCGCGTTAACGTAAGCAATGATACGCAAAAAGTATTTGATACAATTAAAGATTTTGTGACCAAATATAATGAGCTGATTGAGAAAATTAACGGAAAGATCACGGAAGAAAGGGACCGAAGCTATCAGCCTTTGACGGATCAAGAAAGAGAAAAGCTAACGGACAAACAAGCTGAGCAGTGGGATGATAAAGCAAAAAGCGGTTTGTTAAAAGGAGACACAATTTTATCAAGCGGGCTGAATCAAATGCGTTCTAACTGGTATGCCTCTGTATCAGGAGTGAGCGGAGCATTTTCACAGCTAACGGACATCGGTATTTCAACTAGCGCAAACTATAGTGATCGAGGCAAGCTAGTGATTGAAGGTGACGGGACTAAATTAAAAGAAGCAATTGAAAAAGACCCGCAGTCTGTTATGGATTTATTTATGAAAAGTGGAAGTACAACAAGTGAAAAAGGAATTGTACGACGTTTACGAGATACGATTACTCAAACCGTATCCAAAGTCGAACAGCGCGCTGGCCGTTCAACATGGACAAGCGAACAATTTTTGCTTGGGCGTAATTTAAAAAGCGTAAATAGCCAAATCACTAGTTTTGAAAGCAGGCTCACACAAATAGAGGACCGGTATTATCGCCAGTTTACAGCAATGGAGAAAGCTATTCAAAATGCAAATGCCCAAAGCGCGCAGTTATCGCAATATTTTAGTTAAGAAGGAGTGAACGTTTATGGCAGCAAATAATCCGTATCAGGCGTATCAGCAAGGAGCTGTTCAGACTGCCTCTCCAGGAGAGTTAACGCTTATGCTGTATAACGGGTGTTTAAAATTTATCAAGCTTGCACGAACAGGCATACAGGAAAAAAATATGGAGCTAAAAAATATGAATTTGTTAAAAGCACAAAATATTATTCAAGAATTAATGATTACCCTTGATACAAACGTGCAAGTTGCTAAGTCTATGATGACTATGTATGACTATATCAACCAGTGTTTAATTGAAGCTAACACAAAAAATGACATAGAGAGCTTGGATGAAGCCGAACAATATGTAACAGAATTCCGCGATACATGGAAGCAAGTTGTGCAGCTTCACCGCCAGCAAGTCCATGGAAGCGGCGGCCAAGCATAAATATGATAAACGAACTGTATCAGATAACTGATGAGATTTACCAGCTTACTCAAACATTTTCTGACAAAAATCGAGAAGAAGACATTCAGAAATTAGAGTATCTTCTATTAAAAAGACGTGACCTCATGGAGAAGCTGCCCCCAAAAAGTAGAGATTATGAATGGATGGGTAAGAAAATTGTCGAAATGAATAAGACGATTGATCAAAAGCTGATCTTCATTCGGCATCGAATCATGGAGGATCTCCGTTTGCTAAAAGCGAAAAAAAAGCATAATAACAGCTATGTAAACCCTTACGAAATGAAATCGTTTGATGGGATGTTTTACGATAAAAAAAATTAATTTTGCGTAAAAAATACAACCCTTCTTCTTATGAAGAAGGTCTATTTTTTTGGTTTTTTCATAAACTTTTCTCAGGTTCCAAAAATTTTCACTAAATTTTCAAAAAATTTTAATAGTTTAGGAAGGGATTGTGTCGGGTATTGTAGAATTGTAGAAGTATAGCAATGGATTAAAGGAGGAGTTCGAACATGATGTATAACATTCGCGGTGAAAACATTGAGGTGACTCCAGCAATTAGGGAATACGTAGAGAAAAAGCTTGGTAAGTTAGAGCGTTATTTCGACGAGACACCAACTGCTGACGTAAATGTAAACTTAAAAGTCTACAATAACGATCAAAAAATAGAAGTCACAATCCCAATGAATGATCTCGTATTGAGAGCTGAAGAGACCCACAGTGATTTATACGCAGCTGTCGATCTTGTCCTAGATAAATTAGAACGTCAAATTCGTAAGCATAAAACAAAAGTGAATCGAAAAATGCGTGAAAAAGGTGCTGAGAAGTATCTATTTGCAGCATTAGAAAGCGAAGCGAACGTAGCTGTTGCAACTGAAGAAGATGAATTAGAGCTAGTTCGTACAAAACGATTTAATTTAAAACCAATGGATAGCGAAGAGGCTATTTTACAAATGAATATGTTAGGACATAGTTTTTTTGTATTTACAAACGCTGAGACAAACATTACAAATGTCGTGTACCGAAGAAAAGATGGACGATATGGATTGATTGAACCAAACTAAAGGTTAAAGTCTTTCTTAAATAAGAGCAGTAAAATAAAAGCAGCGTGCTTCCGCACGCTGCTTTTTTAGCTGTTTAAAAAAATAGTTCCATGACTACATAGCGCGTAGAAGATTTGGTGAATATACGCGTGGTTTCTTTCATTTTGAATGCCTGATAAAAAGATACTTTATTTTCTCTTGCGTTACACCAGACCCTTCGTATCCCAAGATTCTTGGCTTTGAACAAAACCTCTTTTAGCAAATGACTACCGTACCCTTTTCCCTGTTCTTCTTTGAGAGTAGCAAATTTCCGAAATTGAGCTTCATCACCTTTTATAAATAAGGAAACAACTGATTTTAACTCTCCTTTTTCAAACAGTCCATAGTGCATTCCTGATGGATCATCTTTCAGCTGAACATAGCTGAAATCTTTATCAGGCCACATGACGATATGTCGGACTTCCCAAGCTTGTTCTTTCGTAATCATTTGAACGTTCATTCTACATTCCCCTTTTTTATTGTAAGAGTGAGGCAGGGCAAATCACAATAGAAAATAACTCGTTAATAGAGTAGCACTAGTAAAGAGACAGACGAAAAAGGGTACAAGTTGCTACTTGTTTAGCTGCAATGTTACAATTTTACTCAGAATGTTTTATAATGAAAGATACAGATATGAATGAAAATAGTATAAAATGTACTGATTATAAATAGAGGAGCGTTTTAATATGCTTGGATTATTTAAAAAAGTGTTTGACGGCAATCAGCGCCAAATCGGCCGTTTAGAAAAAATGGCGGACCAAATTGATGCGTTAGGTCCTGAAATAGCGTCTTTAACGGACGATCAGCTTCGTGAAAAAACAGCTGAATTTCAACAGCGCTACCAAAATGGCGAATCGCTCGATAACCTATTAGATGAAGCTTTTGCGGTTGTACGTGAAGCAGCGAAACGTGTGTTAGGCATGTATCCGTACAAAGTTCAGCTAATGGGGGGTATTTCTCTGCATGAAGGGAATATCTCAGAAATGAAAACGGGTGAAGGTAAAACGTTGACAGCTACTATGCCTGTATACTTAAACGCCATTACAGGCAAAGGTGTACATGTAGTAACAGTCAATGAATACTTAGCGAGCCGTGATGCTAGTGAAATGGGTCGTTTATATGAATTCTTAGGCTTGAAAGTAGGGTTAAACTTAAACCATTTGACGCGTGAAGAAAAACAAGAAGCATATGCAGCGGATATTACGTATAGTACAAATAATGAATTAGGATTTGACTATTTACGTGATAACATGGTGCTTTATAAAGAACAAATGGTTCAACGTCCGCTTCATTTTGCTGTAATCGATGAAGTTGACTCTATCTTAATCGATGAAGCACGTACGCCGCTTATTATATCCGGCAGCGCACAGAAATCAACTGCGCTTTATATTCAAGCTAATGCATTCGTTCGCACGCTTGATAAAGAAACCGATTTTACTTTTGATATCAAAACAAAAAGCGTTCAGCTAACCGAAGAAGGTATGTCAAAAGCCGAGCGCGCATTTGGCATTGAAAACTTATTTGATATTTCACACGTAGCACTAAACCATCACATCAACCAAGCGCTTAAAGCACATGTAACGATGCAAAACGATGTGGATTACGTAATTGATGAAGATCAAGTCGTAATCGTTGACCAATTTACTGGTCGTTTAATGAAAGGAAGACGTTTTAGTGACGGCTTGCATCAAGCTATCGAAGCTAAAGAGAACGTTGAGATTCAAAATGAAAGCATGACGTTAGCTACAATTACATTCCAAAACTACTTCCGTATGTATGAAAAATTATCAGGTATGACGGGTACAGCTAAAACGGAAGAAGAAGAATTCCGTAATATCTACAACATGCACGTTGTTGTTATTCCGACAAACAAGCCAATTTCACGTGATGATAAAGCGGATTTAATTTACAAGTCAATGGAAGGCAAGTTTAATGCGGTAGTGGAAGATATTGCCGAGCGCCACGCAAAAGGACAGCCTGTTCTTGTTGGTACAGTTGCGATCGAAACATCTGAAGTTTTATCAGCTTTATTAAAGAAAAAAGGCATTCGCCATCACGTTTTAAATGCAAAACAGCATGAGCGTGAAGCGGATATTATCGAGAATGCGGGTCACAAAGGTGCGGTAACAATCGCAACAAATATGGCCGGTCGTGGTACGGATATCAAACTAGGTGAAGGTGTCGTTGAAGCTGGAGGTCTTGCTGTAATTGGTACAGAGCGTCATGAATCACGCCGTATTGATAATCAGCTCCGCGGACGTGCTGGACGTCAAGGGGACCCAGGGGTATCTCAATTCTATCTATCCATGGAAGATGAATTAATGCGCCGATTTGGTTCTGATAATATGATGGCCATGATGGATCGTCTTGGTATGGATGATTCACAGCCAATTCAAAGTAAAATTGTAACAAGAGCTGTTGAATCCGCTCAAAAACGTGTTGAAGGTAATAACTTTGATGCGCGTAAACAATTGCTTCAATATGATGATGTTCTTCGTCAGCAGCGTGAAGTTATTTACAAACAGCGCTTTGAAGTACTTGATTCAGACAACTTACGTGCAATTGTAGAACGTATGATTGAATCAACGCTACAGCGTGTGGTTGAGGTAAATACACCGCGTGAAGAATTAGAAGAAGAATGGAATTTACAAGCGATTATTGATTACGTAAATGCTAATGTTCTTGAGGAAGGTGAAGTCACAGAAGAAGATCTTCGCCGTAAAGAGCCTGAAGAAATGGTAGAACTGCTGGTAGATCATGCAAAAGCTCGTTATAATGAAAAAGAAGAGCAGCTCCCTGAAGAACAAATGCGTGAATTTGAAAAAGTAGTTGTTCTTAGAGCAGTTGATTCTAAATGGATGGATCATATCGATACGATGGATCAGCTTCGCCAAGGTATCCACCTTCGTGCGTACGGCCAAACAGATCCTCTTCGCGAATACCAAATGGAAGGTTTTGCGATGTTCGAAAATATGATTGCAACCATTGAAGAAGAAGTGACGAAGTATATCATGAAAGCAGAAATTAACAACAACCTTGAGCGTCAAGAAGTAGCACAAGGCCAGGCGGCTGTTCATCCAAAAGAAGGAGACGCGCCGGCTAAGAAGAAGCCAAAAGTAAATGCGATAGAAGTTGGCCGAAATGATCCTTGTATCTGCGGAAGTGGCAAAAAGTATAAAAACTGCTGCGGTAAAGAATCATAAAATAAGAGTCAATTAGTATAGAATGAACTAGTACAGGAAGGAAATGAGTCTTCTCATTTCCTTCCTGTGCGTCAAAAATAAAATAGAGGTGTTTAACTCATGGATTTAGTAGAAATTAAGCAAGAACTTGACAAAACAGCTAAGCGATTAGCGGACTTTAGGGGGTCTCTTTGACCTCGATACAAAACAAGCTCGTATCGATGAATTAGATGAGACTATGGCTGATCCAAATTTTTGGAATGACCAGCAGGCAGCTCAGACTGTTATTAATGAAGCCAATGGTTTAAAAGATGCAGTAAATCAATTTAACCACTTAGATGAAACATATGAAAATTTACAGATATCTCATGAACTTGTAAAAGAAGAATACGATGAAGATTTAGCAGAAGAACTAGTTAGTGAACTAAAAGAGCTTATTTCAGGCATGAACGACTTTGAATTACAGCTGCTTTTAAGCGAGCCGTATGATAAAAATAACGCCATTTTAGAATTGCACCCAGGTGCTGGTGGAACAGAATCACAGGATTGGGGTTCAATGTTACTACGTATGTATACGCGCTGGGCGGAGAAAAAAGGTTTCAAAGTAGAAACACTTGATTACTTACCTGGGGATGAAGCTGGTATTAAAAGTGTAACGCTTTTAATTAAAGGCCATAATGCGTACGGGTATTTAAAAGCTGAAAAAGGCGTTCATCGTCTCGTTCGTATTTCTCCGTTTGATTCATCAGGCCGTCGTCATACGTCATTCGTATCGTGCGACATAATGCCGGAATTTAACGATGAAATTTCAATTGATATTCGTACGGAAGATTTGAAGGTTGATACGTACCGTGCAAGCGGTGCCGGAGGTCAGCATATCAATACAACAGATTCAGCTGTTCGTATTACTCACCTCCCAACTAATGTAGTCGTATCTTGTCAGACGGAACGTTCACAAATTAAAAACCGTGAGCAAGCAATGAAGATGTTAAAATCTAAGTTGTATCAGTTAGAAATTGAGAAGCAGCAAGAACAGCTAGCTGAAATCCGCGGAGAACAAAAAGATATTGGATGGGGAAGTCAAATTCGTTCTTACGTATTCCATCCGTATTCGTTAGTAAAAGATCACCGCACAAATACGGAAGTCGGAAACACGCAAAGTGTAATGGATGGAGATCTAGATCCGTTTATTGATGCGTATTTACGTTCTCATATTTAATCAAAAGGCAGTATACCTCGGTATGCTGCCTTTTTTTAGTTGTTAGGACTTTGTAAAATTTGAATGAAGAAAAACGAGCGTAAAGAACTATTTGTAGATAGAAAATTAAGAAAATGCAGAAATTTAAAGGTTGCTGTCGTCTGTTCGCTTATTTTGTCAATGAAATAAAATGGTTTAAAATACCTATTTTATGGTAAATTCTTCTTTACAATCCTTTATACCTCTTTTACAAACAGCTTTTATAATTTGAGTTAAATCAAGAGGAAGGGGCATGTGCAGTGGCAAATAAATCGTTACACGAATTAATAGAGCAAGTAAAACAGAACAGTTTTTCTTCGAGTAAAGGGTTTGATAGAAGGCGTTTTTTACAAGGAGCTGGAAAAGTAGCAGGAGTATCACTTGGCTTAACAATTGCTCAGTCTATCGGTTTAAATGCAGTAGAAGTTTCAGCGGCAACGCCTAAATTTTCAAGTTACCCGTTCACTTTAGGCGTCGCATCGGGAGATCCTTTAGCAGACAGTATTGTTCTTTGGACAAGATTAGCACCAGACCCATTGAATGGCGGGAGAATGCCTAATCAACCCGTTCCAGTAAAATGGGAGCTTGCCGAAGATGAAGACTTTCATCGAATTGTCAAACGAGGAACAGAAATAGCTAGACCTGAACTTGCTCACTCTGTTCACGTTGATGTAAAAGGATTAAAGCCAGGCCGTATTTATTATTATCGATTTAAAAGCGGTCATGAGTTAAGCCCGGTTGGAAAAACAAAAACACTTCCTTCAGCAAATGCAGAAATAGCCAGCATGACGTTTGCATTCGCTTCGTGTCAACAGTATGAACATGGTTACTTTACAGCTTATGAACACATGGTTAAAGAACAATTGGATTTTGTGGTTCATTTGGGCGATTACATCTATGAATATGGACCAAACGAGTATGTGGCTGCAAGCGGAAATGTTCGTACTCACAGCAGCGCAGAAATTCAAACGCTTCAAGACTATCGAAACAGGCATGCTCAGTACAGGTCAGATGCCAATTTGAAGTCTGCTCATGCTGCCTTTCCGTGGATTGTGACGTGGGATGATCATGAAGTAGAAAACAATTATGCAAATGTAATTCCTGAAAAAGGCCAATCAGTAGAAGCATTTATTCAACGCCGCGCGGCAGCTTATCAAGCTTATTACGAACATATGCCTTTGCGTCAAACATCCTTGCCTCACGGAACGGATATGAGATTGTATCGTGACTTTTCATATGGGAAACTAGCTTCCTTTCAAGTGTTGGATACGCGTCAATACAGAGACGATCAGGCAAACGGAGACGGAACAAAGCCGCAAACGCCAGAATCTCTTGATCCTAAACGTACGCTATTAGGGATTGAACAAGAAAAATGGCTTTTTACTAATCTTGAAAAGTCAGCGTGTCACTGGAACGTACTAGCTCAACAAATTTTCTTTGCTCCCAGAAAATTTGGAACGGCGGCTAAGCCTACATACAGCATGGATGCATGGGATGGGTATACGGCGAATCGTCAGCGTGTTATTGATTTTATTGAAAAGAAAAAGTTGGACAACGTCATTGTACTAACTGGAGATGTGCACGCTAACTGGGCTTCTAATTTACACACGGATTTCTCCAATCTTAATTCAAAAATTATTGGTGCAGAGTTCGTGGGCACCTCCATCACTTCCGGAGGGAACGGGGCAGATAAACGAGCTGATACGGATAAAATTTTAAGTCAAAATCCACACCTCACATTCTTTAATGATTATAGAGGATATGTAAGGTGTACGGTAACTCCTGATATATGGCAAGCCGATTATCGCGTTGTGCCTTTTGTAACAGAACCTGGTGCGGAAATTTCAACTCGAGCTTCCTTTCAATATAAAAAAGATGGAAAAGGTATGACGGAAGTTGAAGTGAATAACGTGCCGCGCGGGCTAAAGATTTCTAAGGAAGTAGAGGAAGATCGTATGCGGGCACACGGGAAAGCACATGAAAAACAAGAGTTGAAAAAGAAAGAAAAAGTACGGCAGTAAACTGAGTAAGGGAAAGGAGGTCAAGTATGTTTTCTAATATTGGAATTCCTGGTTTAGTTATTATTTTGGTCATTGCGTTAATTATTTTTGGGCCGTCTAAGCTGCCGGAAGTTGGACGAGCGTTTGGGAGAACACTAACTGAATTTAAAGGAGCTGCAAAAGGGCTTGTATCAGATGATGAAAGTATCAAAGAAAAGCAGGCAGCAACCGTTTCTGAACAAAAAGAGAATGAATCGACATTGTAAGTAAAGAAATAGACGAGGAAACTCGTCTATTTCTACTTGTCGGAAAGGAGAGGAATATGATGGGGGAAATGAGTTTGATGGAGCACCTTGAAGAATTGCGAATTCGTATTATAAAAACACTTTGTGCGTTTGTAGTATTACTTATTTTTAGTTTTGTATTTGTACAAGACATTTATCAGTGGCTGGTGAAAGATTTGGAAGGCAAGCTTGCTGTACTTGGACCAAGTGAAATTGTATGGATTTATATGGTGATTGCATTTGTCTTTGCGCTTGCTTTTACGCTTCCGGTAGCTGCTTATCAAGTATTTCGGTTTGTTTCACCGGGGTTAAAAAAGGAAGAATACAAGGTTATGATTACCTTCATTCCATTCTTTTTTCTCTTGTTTGTAAGCGGATTGGGGTTCGGTTATTTTGTTCTGTTTCCAATGGTTTTAGCGTTTTTAACAGGCCTGTCGAATGATCAGTTTTCACTGATGTTTACGGCTGAGCATTATTTTCGTTTTATGCTTAATCTGTGTTTACCATTTGGTTTTTTATTTGAAATGCCTTTAGTTGTCTTATTTTTAACGCGTTTAGGGGTTCTAAATCCATTGAGGTTAGCTAAAGCAAGGAAGCTATCTTATTTTGCTTTAATTGTGATATCCGTACTTATTACTCCTCCTGATTTTATTTCGGATATTTTAGTCATTGTTCCGCTGCTTCTTTTATATGAACTCAGTGTGACAATTTCGCGCGTAGTATACAAAAAACGTTTAGGAAACGAATTAATTGCTTAATCGTATACATAAATGTGATGAGAGAATTCATGAAATTGAAACAAAGTCCTTGTAAACAGAGTGTTTTAAACATTCTGGAGTAGGTTATAATAGAGTGAAAACTCTACAGCAAGGGGGAGAAGGCTTGAAAAAAGTATTACTGACGTTAACAATCGGTCTAGCGCTTGTATTGTCCGCATGCGGAGGAGGAGGCAGCTCTAAAAATGAATCTGCTGGTGAATCTTCAGCGAGTGCAGAAGATATTGTGAAGAAAAACTGTACGGGCTGTCACGGAGTAGATTTAGGAGGAGCCAATGGACCAAGCCTGCAGCATGTAGGCAGCAAGCACTCGGAAGCTGAAATTGAAAACATTATTAATAATGGTCAAGGCGGTATGCCAAAAGGACTGATTAATGAAGAAGATGCCAAAAAAGTTGCTGCTTGGCTGGCAAAGAAAAAATAAGACGGATATCCGTCTTATTTTTGTGTTAAAGCTGCTTTAATTCTTCGTTTAAGACAATGGCTTGCTGTTGGGCTTTGACATCTTTAACAATGTCTCCAGGTGCATTTGCTTCTCCAATAATGTACCCGCTAAAGGAAGAACCGATAAAATCGACAATATATTGAAATTGCATAATAAGAGGAAGGGCCTTTACAGATGCGCCTGTGCCTCCGACTACTAATACATAAACGCGCTTATTTTTCATTTGTTCTTTAAAATTAATCGTTGAATCTCTAAGGCTTTCAGACCAACGATCCACAAAGTTCTTCATCAATCCGCTCATAGCTTACCAGTAGAGAGGTGTAACAAATAAAATAGTATCGTGTGCTGCCATTTTCTCCGCTATGTCATAATAATCATCTTGTTGATTAGTAAACCCATGTTCATCGTGACGCATATCAGTAATAGGGTGAATGGTATGCTGACGTAAGTAAACTTCTTCCGTATTGATATCTTTTAAGACTGCTTTAGCCAATTCTTCCGTATTTCCGTTTTCCCGTGAACTTCCATAAATAGTGATCATGTTATCTCTCCTCATCTTTTTCTTATTTATCATACCTTGTTTGTACAAAAGTAGACATGAATGTCCTCTGCCTAACGCTATTCATAAGAAGCAAATGAACAGTCAAAAACAACAAAATTAAAAATAAGGATAAATTCTCATCCCTTACTAAAAATATCCTACTTATGTCATATTTGAAATAAAAATGTAATATTTTTGGGGCTTATTTTCACGAAGAGTGATGTTATAATGAGAAAGCGCGTGAGAAGAGTCGAATTTTTGGTTTGAATTGTAGAGTTTTGTCGTATTTTGACAAGTTTTACATAGTATTAAAATAACACACTTGATTAGGTGATTACTTATGATTGAAATGCAAAATGTATATAAAACGTATCCGAACGGTGTAAAAGCAATCAATGGCATTAGCATCAAGATTAATCAAGGTGAGTTTGCTTATATCGTAGGACCAAGTGGAGCAGGAAAATCCACTTTTATTAAAATGATGTATCGTGAAGAAAAGCCTTCTTCAGGAAATATCATTGTAAACGGTGCAAATGTAGCAAAAATAAAAGATAGCAAAGTTCCTATCTTTAGACGTCATATTGGTGTAGTCTTTCAAGATTTCAAGCTGCTTCCAAAATTAACGGTCTATGAAAACATTGCTTTTGCACTAGAAGTAATTGAGCAAAGTCCCGAAGAAATTAAAAAGCGAGTGCTAGAGGTGCTAGAGCTTGTTAAGTTAAAGGGTAAAATGGATTCTTTCCCCGATGAACTATCTGGAGGAGAGCAGCAGCGTGTGTCTATTGCGCGTTCGATTGTGAATAGTCCTAAGGTTGTCATCGCCGACGAACCGACAGGAAATCTTGATCCGGAGACTTCGTGGGAAATTATGGATATATTTGAGGAGATTAATAAACGCGGTACGACTATTTTAATGGCAACGCATAACCGTGAAATTGTAAATACAATTAGAAAGCGTGTAATTGCGATTGAAAATGGAAATGTTGTACGCGATGAAGTAAGAGGTGAATACGGATATGAAGGCTAGAACATTCGGTCGCCACTTACGTGAAGGATCTAAAAGTTTAGGAAGAAACGGCTGGATGACATTCGCATCTGCAAGTGCGGTTACCGTAACGCTCTTGCTTGTAGGCGTGTTTTTTATGTTGATGATGAATTTAAATCATATTGCTAAATTGATTGAAAATGATGTGGAAATTCGTGTTCACGTTGATGCTGCAGCGACAGCAGATGATCGCAAAGCAATGAAAGAAAAGCTAGATGCAATTAAGCAAGTTGATACGGTGACGTTTTCTTCTAAAGATAAAGAGTTAAAAGATTTAATTAATAGTATGGGTGATGAAGGACAAGCTTTTGAACCGTTTGAACAGCAAAACCCATTAAATGATGTATTTGTTGTTAAAACAAAAGAGCCGACTGATGTCGCAAAAGTAGCTAAACAAATTGAGAAATATCCGTATGCAGCAAAAGTTCAATACGGACAAGATCAAGTTGAAAAGTTATTTAAAGTGCTGAAAGTAGCTCGTAATATCGGAGCAGTACTGATTTTAGGGCTTCTATTTACAGCGATGTTCCTAATTTCAAATACAATTAAAATTACGATTGTAGCTCGCCGTGAAGAGATCGAAATTATGCGCTTAGTTGGAGCCACAAACTCCTTTATTCGCTGGCCGTTCTTTATTGAAGGTCTGTTTTTAGGAGTACTTGGTTCTATTGTGCCAATTGCTGTTATTATCGGCGTGTACAGCGTTTTATATAATGAAGTTCAACCTAAATTTGATGGATTCTTTGAACTTTTACCTGCCTTTCCATTCGTGCTTCAAGTATCGCTATTGTTACTAGTAATCGGCGGTCTAATTGGAATGTGGGGAAGTACATTATCCATTCGTAAGTTTTTGCGAAAATAAAAATAGATTTTTAACATAATAGATTATAACAACCTCACATTTGATGTTTATCAGATGTGAGGTTGTTGTGTAATTAAAGATAAAAATAGAAAAAAGTGCTAATGGGGGTCTTGCTAATGCCCGTTTTTTATACGGGGAAATATGTGCAAATGGGGAGAAACAAATGACACGTAAGACATTAGTAACGACAGCAGCAGTTTTAGTTGGACTAAGTGCGGCTTGGATAGGTAATGAAAAAATTGCTTATGCAGAAAGTGCCAGCACTACTAAACTCAGTGATTTAGAGAAAAAAAGTAACGATGTGAACCAAAATATTAATGAAAATAAAGAGAAATTAAAAGAAGTTCAAGAAAAGCAAAAAAACGAAGAAGCTGAGCTTGCGCGTTTGGATTCAGAAGTCGGGCAAACAAATGCAGACATCCGAAGTCGTGAAGCTGAAGTAGAAAAAGCAAAGCAAGACATCGAAAAGCTGAAAAACGAAATTGGCGTTGTCAAAAAACGAATTGAAAAACGAAATGAGCTATTAAAAAAGCGTGCTCGTGCTTTACAAGAAAACGGCGGGTCTGTGGATTACATAGATGTACTGCTAGGCTCTGAAAGCTTCGGAGACTTTATTAGCAGGGTGAGTGCGGTTTCGACAATTGTAGGGGCTGACCGCGATTTGTTAATGCAGCATGAAGCCGATAAAAAAGCAAAAGAAGAGAAAGAAACAAAAGTACAAAACAAGCTAACGGAAGTAAATCAAGCGCTTGAAGAGCTTAAAAACCTTCGCTCGCAGCTGAAAAAGCAAGTCGATGAAAAGAATCAGCTCATGCAAACACTCAAAGATCAGGAAAAAGAATTTAATGAAGAAGCTGTTGGATTAGAAGAGCAAGCTTCTATTTTAGCTGATCAAAAAAATGCAGCGCAAGCTCAACAGGAAGAAGTTGAAGAAGCCGGATCAGGGGAAGAGGCCCCCCCTGTTACAAGCGGGTTGTTTATGAGGCCGGCAAAGGGCCCGGTAACGTCTCATTTTGGATATCGAGAAACGTTTGGAAGAGGACATTACGGTATTGATATTGGAAAGCGAGGAGAAAGTGTGCCAGTTGTAGCCGCAGCAAGCGGAAAGGTAATTAGAGCATACCATTCTTCTTCTTTTGGTAATGCCGTATTTATTCGTCACAATGTAGAAGGTCAGACGTGGGTTACAGTTTATGCTCATTTAGAGAGCTACAGCGTTTCGAATGGTCAATCTATCAATAAAGGTCAACAATTAGGTTATATAGGGAACACAGGTCGTTCGTTTGGTGCTCACTTGCATTTTGAATTGCATAAAGGCGATTGGAAAGGCAAAAGTTCCGCTGTAAACCCCGAAAGTTATATTAAATTTTAAGTTCCTAGCATACGTGGTACAAGCTCAACATATAGTTTAACAAAAAGGCATCGCACTTGATTTGTGTGGTGCCTTTTGCTACAAATAACACATGCATCCTTTTTATTACATAGTTTTGATTGTATCTATTATAATAAGAAGAGATGGCTTAAGGTTGAGGAGGATGAAAGAACTTGAATCGGAAAATCGTTGCACTATTAATGGCACTCTCCTTAGTTGTTGGAGCAGCAGGTACATATTTTGGCATTCAGTATGCAAATGCTGGAACGGTCAGTACCCCGCTTACAACTTCTTCAAATGATAGTAAAGTGGAAAAGGAAGAGCTAGACAAAATCAAGCAAGCTTATGAACTGATATCTTCAAAATATTACAAAGATGTAGATGACAAAAAATTATTAGATGGCGCAATCCAAGGAATGGTACAAACCTTAGGAGACCCTCACTCATCTTACATGGATAAGAAAACAGCACAGCAATTCACGCAGTCTCTTGACTCATCGTTTGAGGGAATTGGCGCTGAAGTAAGCATGGTAGATGGAAAGGTAACAATCGTAGCTCCGTTTAAACAATCTCCTGCGGAAAAAGCAGGATTAAAACCAAATGATCAGATTTTAAAGATCGATGGTAAAAGTATTGCGGGTCTTGAATTGAATGAAGCGGTATTAAAAATTCGCGGTAAAAAAGGCTCTACCGTGACATTGGATGTTCAACGACCAGGCGTGAAAGAAACGATGAAAGTAAAAGTTGTAAGAGATGAGATTCCAATTGAAACCGTCTATTCTTCTGTTAAAAATGTAAACAATAAAAAAATTGGCTACATGGAAATTACGTCATTCTCTGAGTCAACGGGAGACGAATTTACGAAACAGTTGAAAAAACTTGAAAATAAAAATATTGATGGCTTAGTTCTAGACGTTCGTGGAAATCCTGGTGGCTATTTAACGAGCGTTGAAAAAATGCTCGATAAATTAGTAACGAATAAAAAGCCATATATCCAAATTGAAGATCGTAACGGTGAACGTCAAAAAGTGGTTTCTTCAATGAAAAAGCAAAAGGATTATCCAATTGTGGCCTTGATTGATGGAGGAAGTGCATCTGCTTCTGAAATTCTTGCCGGGGCTTTAAAAGAAGCAGGAGGATACAAGCTAGTCGGTGAAAAATCCTATGGGAAAGGAACGGTTCAACAAGCTGTTCCAATGGAAGACGGCAGTAATTTAAAATTAACGTTCTATAAATGGCTAACGCCTGATGGAAACTGGATTAACGAAAAAGGTATAAAACCAACAGTAGAAGTCAAGCAGCCGGATTATTATTATGCAAATCCAATTCAAGTTGATAAAAAGCCATTAACACGTGATATGACAGGTGACCAAGTGAAAAATGCTCAAGTGATGCTAAAAGGTCTTGGGTTTGAACCTGGACGTACAGACGGATATTTTAGTAAAGAGACAGAAACAGCTGTAACAGCATTCCAAAAAGCCAATAAGCAAAAAGCCACAGGTGAAATTGATGAAGATACAGCAGCGCTTTTACAAACAAAACTATTAGAAAAAATCAAATCCAAAGATGAAGATCGTCAGCTTCAAACGGCTTTAAAGCTAGCTAGTCAATAAGAAGCAGAAAAAGTTCCGTGCTTTTCCAAAGCACGGAACTTTTTTTAGTAAAAACAACATTGTCGGTTAGTGATGCATTTTGATAAAATAAAGAAGCCTATGATACATAACAATCAATTGTAAATGTTGTAATACAAATGTGAAAAATACAGGTGGTGAAAAAATGGATTTTGCATTAGAGCTTTTAAAAGGTATCGGGCGTTTATTTTTGCACCCGCTAACTTATTTATTTCTGCTCGTCTCGTTTTTTGTAGGTCTTTCTCGCGTCAAGAGAGAGCGTCAGAATTTTCATGTTCGCGTGTTTGATTTTATTTTAGAAGCAAAATATTTATTTTTTCCAGGTATCATTATTGGGTTGATTTTATCCGTTGTTACCGTGTTGCTAGGTGTCTATGTATCTATAGGAACGATTGTACTTGTAGCTGTTTTAACTTTTATCATAAGCGGCCCGTGGACGTTTAAATGGCTTTCTCCTTCTTATACGGTAGGACTGGCTGTGCTTGCGACCTTGCTTATTCCTGCAGATGGTTTCGGTGAAGGATTTATTCAAACGTGGTCTGCGCAAGCTCATAACGCAGATTTACCTTCTCTTACTATTTTAATGTCGCTGCTTGTATTAGCAGAAGGATATTTAATTTGGAAATTTGGAGCAAAAGGTACGTCTCCAGCCATTGTGAAAAGTAAAAGAGGACAGGAAATTGGGGCTCATTACTCTCAAAAATTATGGGTTGTTCCGCTTTTTGTCTTAATTCCAGGCAGCGCCATTACGTCTGTGTTTCCATGGTGGCCTGTGTTGTCTATTGACGGAACATCATTTAGCCTGTTTTTTGTTCCTTTTGCTATTGGTTTTTATCAGCGAATTCAAAGTATGGTTCCGTTTAAATCTATTGAATTTACCGGTAAGCGCGTATTAGCATTAGGCGTGGGATTAACGATCATTACGATTGCTGCTATTTTTTATCCTCCTGCCGCTGTAGCTGTTGTTATTCTAGCGATCATAGGAAGAGAGTGGATTCGTTTGCAGCAGCGTCGAAGCGATGAAAAAGCGCCCGCACTATTTACTAAGCGTACACAAGGTTTGGTTGTATTAGGAATCATCCCTCATTCTCCGGCAGAGAAAATGGGTTTGAAAGTAGGAGAAGTGATTATTAAGGTAAATGGAATCGCTATATCTGAAGTCCATAAATTTTATGAAGCATTACAAGTTAATAACCGTGCTTTTTGTAAGCTAGAAGTTATTGACGAAAATGGAGAAGTTCGCTTTACTCAGCGAGCATTGTATGACAACGAACATCATGAACTAGGTATTTTGTTTGTACACAATTATACAAAACGTGATTCACAAGCTGGTTAAAAGACGGATAAAAAGGAGAAATGTTTGTGGAAGTCAAAACGATTGCCGCGATTTTTCTACCCGCCATATTGCTTGTTCTGTTTGCTAGAGTAACATATAACCTATATGTTGCCACAGCGCTGACGCTTTTGTTGATAGCTGTTTCTGTATATAAAGGGTACGCAGATTATCCGCTTATTATTTTAATAGATTTACTTTCAGCAGCCGTTGGTTTTATATATGCAAAAAGCATGCTAGCAGCTGGAAAATAAAGATTGTTGCTTTGATGATAAGTTAATCGCTTATTATTAAATTGTACACAAAAGCTCTCTACACAACGTGGAGAGCTTTTTTATGTGAAAAAATGAGTTAGAACTTATAACAATATTGTTTCGGTTCATTTAATGAACGAGTATAATCAAGTTAATTACACAAATATGTTTATATACAGAGTATTTTAAACAATTATGTATAAATTTATTTAAATAAGTGTACAGAAATGTGAGAAGGGTATAGAAAAATAACATTATTAATCTGAAAATTTAGTTTATTTTTTAATCTAAAAAAATAAAAGGAGGTTTAGGATTGATGGAAGTATTAATGAGAACGATGTTTCAGTCGCTTGGCAAAAATCATTCAATGAACAAATTAGCTAAAAAGTATGGATTGAGGATGGGGGCAGCTCGTTTTGTTGCTGGAGACTCAACCGAATCAGCAATTCAAACATCCAAGGAGCTTAACAATAGTGGGAAAGTTGTTACACTCGATCATTTAGGAGAATTTGTTTTTACAGAAGAGGAAGCCAGGTTGTCTACTGCCATGTGCATTCAGACACTAGAAGCCATTGCAGAATCGGGCGTTCAATCAAATTTATCATTAAAGATGACTTCTTTAGGATTGGATATTAGCAAAGAGCTTTGTATGGAAAATATGCGCAGAATTCTACACACGGCCAGAATGAATGATATTTTTGTTCGAATTGATATGGAAGACTACTTGCACTGCCAAATCTCCCTTGATATATATAAAGAATTACGCAAAGAATTCGATAATGTTGGAATTGTGATTCAAGCGTATCTTTATCGTACAGAACAAGATATGAATGACTTACATCACTATCAAGCCAATTTGCGTCTGGTAAAAGGAGCTTATAAAGAATCACCAGAAGTATCATTTCCGGAAAAGAAAGACGTAGATGAAAACTATAGAAAAATCATTAAAATGCATATATTAAATGGGCACTATACAGCTGTAGCGAGTCACGATGAAGAAATGATTCAGTACACAAAACGATTAGTAAGAGAAAATGGTATTTCAAATGATCAATTTGAGTTCCAAATGCTTTATGGAATTTGCGTAGAGCTGCAGGATCGTCTGGTGAAAGAAGGATATAAAGTCAGGGTTTATGTTCCTTACGGTATTGATTGGTTTGGGTATTTCATGAGACGCCTAGCCGAGCGTCCCGCCAACGTATGGTTCGTGTTGAAAAACTTCTCCAAATAAGTTCAGTCTAAAAAAATCAAAAAATTCGACACGAAGCTAAAATGCTTGTGTCGAATTTTTTGATTAGTTTAATCCGTATTCTTTGATTTTGTTATAAAGGGTGCCGCGCGAAATGCCAAGCAGATCTGCTGCTGCACTTTTGTTTCCATAGGTTTTTTGAAGAGTCTCTTCTATTAGCCTAGCTTCTTGGAGAGAATCTTCTTCTTTTTGAACTTCTGTGAAAGAACTTGCATCCTTCAGATTGTCAGGAAGGTGCGTAAGGGTAATCAACGACTGATCACTTAGAAAAATCATTCGTTCAATCGTATTTCTCAGCTCGCGAATATTACCTGGCCAATCGTATTGCATAAAGGCTTCAAGAACTTCAGAGCTGATGAAAGGAGCCTTCTTTTTATACTTTTTACTAAATTCCTGTACAAATTGCTGAGTTAATGCTTCAATGTCTTCTTTATGGTCTCGAAGCGGCGGAATGATAATATTAATGACGGTCAGCAAATAGTAAAGATTTTCATGGAATTCACCGGCTTTTAGCAACTCTTCCAAAGGCGTCGTGGTAGAGGCTACAATTCGAGTTTGGACTTGAATTTCTTCCGTGCCTCCAACGTGATAAAAGGATCGTTCTTCCAAGTAACGGAGAAACTTAACTTGAATTTCAAGAGGCATTTTATCAATTTCTTCAATAAATAACGTCCCGTTATGAGCCTGCTCGAGTTTTCCTGCAATGGTCGTTGGATCTTCTGAAAAGACATCTTTTTGATGACCAAAGAGCTCAATTTCCAGAAGTCCGGATGGAATAGTGGCGCAATTTAAAGATAAAAAAGGTTCTTTATGTTTGGATCCCCCATAGTGGATGGCCTGAGCCAGCATTTCTTTTCCAGAACCAGCTTCTCCTGTTAATAGAATAGGCATATCTGTAGATGCCACTTTTTTGGCAATATCAACGGCTTGCTTAATTTCAGGACTGATACCCGCAAAAGAAGAAAATGGATTATCTTTCGGAATGAGAAGAGACACATCAATTTCTTCATTTAATCTTACAATATTGGTAATGTCATGTTCGGTTGCGACTCCACCTATGACTCGGTTATTTCTTATAATAGGAGATGCATTGATGAGCACGTGAGTTTGTTCATTAGGACGATGATACGTTCCGCGCACAGGACGCCCTTCATTTAGAATCGTATGTAGAATGATGGATTCATCTTTGAAATGCTCTCCGATTTTTCTACCAATAATATCATCTCTCTGAATCTTATACGTATGTTCCGCAGCAGTATTCCACAAGATTACATTTCCTTCATTATCGACCGCTGTCACTGCATCATTAATGGTTTCTGCCAATGTATCAAAATAGGAAGCTAATATCTCATTTTGGCTATGCAAATGTGTAATCCACTGTGAAGGTGTTACAAGTCCTATTATGGTTTCTTGGTTTTCTGCTTGAATGAGGACTGGTCTATTCCAGTTTGTGTTGGCTTGTAAATTGGCTAACGTAGAAGTAGAAGATGAAGGCCAATTTGTGTCCGCTATTACTTTTTTAATGGACGATGCCCCGTCATGACCTGTTAAAAGGTATCGTTCATCTTTTTGTATTACATAAAAGGTACTTGCTGTGACTACAACGAAATCATAGTTAGAAAGTTCCGATTTCACTTTAGCTAAAGAAGTTGATTCTTCAACTGTTATAAAGGAGTTATTTATAAGAACTTGATCAACGCTTGCCATACTAAACCCCTCTCAGTACATATTTTTTATACTGTATCATAATTTAGAAATTGGCGCAAAAGCCTATCCTTTTCAAACAATTAAGCAGCTTACTCTCTTTTAATGCTTTCATCCAAAGAGTTGTATTCCTTTCGATAAGGGTAGCATAAGAATTTAGTGGGTAATAAAGTAACAGGGTAAAAAATAAAAACAAACAAACACTATATAAGATTAATACTCATTAGTTTCATTTATGAGTATAAAGTGATAAAATACGAATATCAGTTCGTGTTTTTCGGTTTTTACATATCGTAATAAAAATAGATAAAACAAGAAAATAGAAACGGAGGCCTTCATTTGAAAGATCAGTTTGAATTAGTATCCCCATATCAACCGCAAGGTGATCAGCCAAAGGCAATTGAAAAGATTGTGAAAGGAATTAAAGAAGGTAAGCAGCATCAAGTTTTGTTAGGTGCTACAGGAACGGGAAAAACCTTCACCATGTCTAATGTTATTAAGGAAATAAATAAGCCGACACTAATTATGGCTCATAATAAAACGCTTGCTGGTCAATTGTACAGTGAGTTTAAAGAGTTTTTTCCTAATAATGCAGTCGAATACTTTGTCAGTTACTATGATTACTATCAGCCTGAAGCTTATGTACCTCAAACAGATACATTTATTGAAAAAGATGCAAGCATTAATGACGAGATTGATAAACTTCGTCACTCGGCAACTTCCGCTCTTTTTGAACGAAAAGATGTCATTATTATTGCCAGCGTGTCCTGTATTTATGGATTAGGGTCTCCGGAAGAATACAAAGAAATGGTCGTATCTCTTCGAGTAGGAATGGAAAAAGAACGCAATCAGCTGCTTCGTACGCTAGTGGATGTCCAGTACGAAAGAAACGATATTGACTTCAAGCGCGGAACGTTTCGCGTTCGCGGTGATGTTGTTGAGATTTTTCCTGTGTCTCGAGATGAACATTGTATTCGCGTGGAATTTTTCGGGGATGAAATTGACCGCATCCGAGAAGTCGACGCCTTAACAGGAGAAATTATTGGAGATCGTGAACACGTGGCTATCTTCCCGGCATCTCACTTCGTCACGAGGGAAGAAAAAATGCGTGTGGCCATTCAAAATATTGAAAAAGAACTAGAAGAACAGCTAGAAAAGTTAAAAGAAGCAGGAAAGCTTTTAGAAGCGCAGCGATTGGAGCAGCGCACGCGCTACGACCTAGAAATGATGAGAGAAATGGGGTTTTGTTCGGGAATCGAGAATTACTCTCGTCATTTAACGCTTCGTCCGGCTGGTTCTACACCTTATACACTGCTGGATTTCTTCCCGGAAGATTTCCTCCTTGTGGTGGATGAATCCCACGTTACGATTCCTCAAGTTAGAGGAATGTATAATGGAGACCAAGCGCGTAAACAAGTGTTGGTGGACCATGGTTTCCGCCTGCCGTCTGCATTAGATAACCGTCCGCTTAAATTTGATGAATTTGAACAGCATATTAAACAAATCGTCCATGTTTCAGCAACACCAGGTCCTTACGAACTTGAGAAGGCGCCTGAGGTGATTGAACAAATTATCCGTCCAACGGGATTACTAGATCCAAATATTGAAGTTCGACCAATTGAAGGGCAGATTGATGATTTAATTGGAGAAATTCATGACCGGATTAAGCGAAATGAACGAGTGCTTGTTACGACGTTAACAAAGAAAATGTCTGAGGATTTAACGAACTACTTAAAAGAAATTGGCATTAAAGTTCAATATCTTCACTCTGAAGTGAAGACGCTCGAGCGCATTGAAATCATCCGAGAGCTGCGTCTTGGAAAATATGATGTGCTTATAGGGATTAACTTACTCCGTGAAGGTTTAGATATTCCGGAAGTTTCGTTAGTAACCATATTAGACGCGGATAAAGAAGGATTCTTGCGTTCAGAACGATCGCTTATTCAAACCATTGGACGTGCCGCGCGAAATGCTAATGGACATGTCATTATGTATGCAGATCGCATCACAAACTCCATGGACATTGCAATCAATGAGACAAAGCGTCGTAGAAGTATTCAAGAAGCTTACAATGAAGAGCACGGCATTACGCCGACAACGATTCAAAAAGAAGTTCGAGGTTCAATTCGTGCAACAGTAGTGGCAGAAGATACAGAAACGTATGAAGAAGCACCGGCATTTGATAAGCTCAACAAAAAAGAAAAAGCAAAGCTCATAGAAGAAATGGAACAAGAAATGAAAGAAGCAGCCAAAGCGCTTAACTTTGAGCGCGCAGCTGAGCTTCGTGACTTGATTCTAGAATTAAAAGCGGAAGGGTGATCAAACATGGCGATGGAAAAAATCGTGGTAAAAGGTGCACGAGCTCACAACTTGAAAAATATCGATATTGAAATACCGCGGGACAAATTAGTGGTGTTAACAGGGTTATCAGGTTCTGGTAAATCTTCTTTAGCTTTCGATACAATCTATGCAGAAGGACAAAGACGTTATGTTGAATCGCTTTCGGCGTATGCAAGACAGTTTTTAGGTCAAATGGATAAGCCCGATGTAGATTCGATCGAAGGGTTGTCGCCTGCTATTTCAATCGATCAAAAAACAACGAGCCGAAACCCTCGTTCCACCGTCGGAACTGTGACCGAAATCTATGACTATTTGCGCCTTTTGTTTGCTCGTGTAGGAAAGCCTATTTGTCCTAATCATGGAATTGAAATCACGTCTCAAACGATTGAGCAAATGGTAGATAGAATTTTAGAGTACCCTGAACGGACAAAACTTCAAGTACTGGCCCCTGTGGTATCTGGCCGAAAAGGCACCCATGTAAAAGTATTAGAAGATATTAAAAAGGAAGGGTACGTTCGCATTCGAGTAGACGGAGAAATGCGTGAAATAACAGAAGAAATTGAACTGGAAAAAAACAAAAAGCACTCCATTGAAGTAGTGATTGATCGCGTTGTTGTAAAAGAAGGTGTAGCCGCTCGCTTGTCGGACTCTTTGGAATCAGCTCTTCGCCTTGGAGATGGGAAAGTAATTATTGATGTAATAGGTGAGGAAGAACTGCTTTTTAGCGAGCATCATGCTTGTCCAAAATGTGGCTTCTCAATTGGAGAACTTGAGCCCCGCATGTTTTCATTTAATAGTCCGTACGGGGCGTGTCCAACGTGTGACGGGTTAGGAACGAAATTGGAAGTGGATAAAGATTTAGTGATTCCTAACTATGACTTAACACTTCATCAGCACGCAATTGCACCTTGGGAGCCAACAAGTTCTCAATACTATCCGCAGCTGCTTGAAGCCGTATGTACACATTACGGCATTGATATGGATGTGCCGGTTCGAGATATTCCGGAACATTTATTTGATAAAGTATTATATGGCAGCGGTAAAGAAAAAATTTACTTTCGCTATGAAAATGACTTTGGCCAAGTAAGAGAAAATCATATCGAATTTGAAGGCGTGCTTCGGAACGTAGAGCGTCGCTATCATGAAACAAGTTCAGATTATATCCGAGAGCAAATGGAAAAATATATGGCTCAGCAGGCTTGTCCAAAATGTAAAGGAAATCGCTTGAAACGCGAAAGCTTAGCGGTGCTTATTGACGAAAAGCATATAGGAGATACAACGCGTTTTTCAGTAAAAGAAGCATATGACTTTTTTGAAAGTCTCAGTTTATCTGAAAAAGACATGAAGATTGCGGATATGATACTGCGTGAAATTCGTGAGCGTCTAAGCTTTCTCATTAACGTGGGACTTGATTACTTAACTTTGAACCGCTCTGCTGGAACTCTTTCAGGAGGAGAAGCGCAGCGCATTCGCTTGGCTACTCAAATCGGTTCTCGTTTGACCGGGGTTCTTTATATTTTAGATGAACCTTCTATCGGTCTTCATCAACGTGACAATGATCGCTTAATTCGCACAATGCAAGACATGCGCGATATTGGGAATACGTTGATTGTTGTAGAGCATGATGAAGATACGATGATGGCAGCTGATTATTTAATTGATATCGGACCAGGAGCCGGCGTACACGGGGGTGCCGTGGTTTCTCAAGGCACCCCTCAGGAAGTGATGGATGATGAAAATTCCTTAACGGGTCAATATCTATCAGGAGAGAAGTTTATTCCACTTCCAGCCGAAAGACGTTCGATAGATAAAGATCGGATGATTGAAATTATAGGAGCAAAAGAAAACAATTTAAAAAATGTAAAAGCAAGGCTTCCGTTAGGTGTATTCACGGCTGTTACAGGTGTATCTGGATCAGGTAAGAGTACGCTTGTAAATGATATTCTTCACAAGTCATTGGCGCAAAAGCTGCATAAAGCAAAAAGCAAAGCAGGAGAACATAAAGAAATCAAAGGCATTGAACATTTAGATAAAGTCATTGATATTGACCAGTCTCCAATAGGTCGTACGCCTCGTTCAAACCCTGCAACCTATACAGGTGTATTTGATGACATTCGAGATGTATTTGCACAAACAAACGAAGCAAAAGTGCGCGGATATAAAAAAGGCCGTTTTAGCTTTAACGTGAAAGGCGGCCGCTGTGAAGCTTGTCGAGGAGACGGTATTATTAAAATCGAAATGCATTTCCTGCCAGATGTATACGTCCCTTGCGAAGTCTGCCACGGCAAACGATATAATCGTGAAACTTTAGAAGTAAAATACAAAGATAAAAACATTTCAGATGTGTTGGATATGACGGTTGAAGACGCGCTTCACTTCTTTGAAAACATTCCAAAGATCAAGCGGAAGCTGCAGACCATTTACGATGTAGGACTTGGCTATATCACGCTTGGACAGCCGGCCACTACTTTATCCGGTGGAGAGGCACAGCGTGTAAAGTTAGCTTCAGAGCTTCACCGTCGCTCAACAGGAAGAACGCTGTACATTTTAGACGAACCGACTACCGGTCTTCATGTCGATGATATCGCACGGTTATTAAAAGTGCTCCAGCGTTTAGTTGAAAATGGAGATACAGTTCTAGTGATCGAACATAATTTAGACGTGATCAAAGCAGCTGATTATCTACTTGATTTAGGGCCTGAAGGTGGAGATAAAGGCGGACAAATCGTGGCTACGGGTACGCCGGAAGAAGTGGCAAAAGTAAAAGAATCCTATACGGGTCATTATTTGAAGCCAATTTTAGAACGTGACCGTAAGCGTATGGAGAAAAAAGTTGAAAAAGCAGAGGCATTAACTCGTTAAAAGACACCAGCACTGGTGTCTTTTTTATAAAGAATGAAACTTTTTAACTCATTAAACCGTAATACATGATATAAGGAGTTGATTATCATGGAAGGAAATCGCGTACTATCTTCCTTAAATTATTTCAGCGTTTTCTTTGCACCATTTTTATTACCTATTATTATTTATTTTGTTGTTCATAACATAGAAGTAAAGAAACATGCAAAAACTGCATTTTTGTCACATTTATTACCTATCGCTACAGCGATCTTGTTCTTATTCTTCTTGCTTCCTGCTCTTACTGGCTCTAGTGGAACGGTATTTATTCTTTTAATTGTAGCTTTAGTTGTTGTTTCTTTAGTTAATGTTGTTGTGTTTGTATGGAATATTGTAAAAGGGATACAAATATTAAGTAGATAAAAAATTAAATGACTAAAACGTAAAGAGGAGATGGAACGTATGAGTGAAAAGCGCAAACAAATTTTACAGATGGTAGAAGAAGGAAAGCTTAGCGTAGATGAGGCTTTAACTTTGCTAAATTCACTGGAAAAAGACTCAGCTAATGATTCTTCCTCTGCTACGCCTGATAAAGCTGAGCTTTCCCCTTATGTAGGAGGAAAACAGAAAAAAACGTACGCTTCTAAGTCATCTCAAAGCTCTTTAAAAGAAAAATTATTTACATTTGTAGATCAAACGGTAAAAAAAGTAAAAGAAGGAGATTTAGATTTTAACTTTGGTCCTTCGATTGACGTTCAGCACATCTTTCAACAATCAGAAGCATATATTCAAGAGATTGACGTAGATTTAGCAAATGGAAGCGTCCAACTCCGACCATGGGGGAGTACAGAAGTAAGAATAGAGTGTGAAGCTGCTATCTACAAAGTAGAGAATTCGGATGAAGCGCGCCGCACTTTTTTGCAGCATACGGCATTTTCCATTGAAAATGGCAAACTGCGCTTTGCAATTCAGCAAAAGCAAATGAAGGTGAAAGCAATTATTTATATTCCAGAAATGGAATATGAACACGTTAAACTCCGTATGTTTAATGGTTCAATCGATGGGGAAAGACTAAGCGTACGAGACCTGAAAGCCAAAACAGCTAATGGCACCATCCGCTTTTACGATGTGAATAGCCATTCTCTTGAAATGGAGACGTCAAATGGGCATATGGAACTTTCTCGAATACTCGCTTCAAAATGTGAGCTTGAAACAATCAATGGAACGGTTAAATTTGATGGGGACACAAAGAAAATTGACGTTCAAACATTTAACGGAGATATTGATACGTATTTAAAAGGAGAGCGCATTGAAAAAGCATTTTTCAAAACGACTACGGGGAGCATTACGCTCTATACGCCGCCCCACCTCTCCGTTGATGGAGATTTGAAATCTAACTTTGGGAATTTTACATGTACCCTTCCTGAGATGGAAATAGTAGATGAGAAAAAAGAAACAGTGATGAAACAACTTCGTTTCAAAGCCAATGTCGCTTCGCCTAAAGGCTATAAATTGTTAGCGGAATCCAAAACGGGCTCAATTGTTATAAAATAGAAAACGCTTGTTTTAGTAAAAAAGCAAAGGAGATGATTAACGTGCGAAAGTTGTATCGTTCGCGAACAAATCGCAAGCTTGCGGGTGTTATCGGCGGTATTTCTCAGTATATCGGACTAGACGCTTCGCTACTGCGCGTATTGTTTATCATCAGTTTATTTTTTACAGTAGGTACCCCGGTCATTTTATATATGATTTTTGTGTTTTTAGTTCCAAATGAAGAAGGAGATTTCTAAAAATGTTATTGCGTGGAATCATTAGTATTTTAATCAATGCCCTCGTATTAATCGTAATCGCAGGTTATATTGACACCTTTCACTTGGAATCAGTCAGTGCAGCTATTATCGCAAGCTTGATTCTATCGATTTTGAATGTGTTTGTTAAGCCGATTTTAATTTTACTCACCCTGCCGGTGACATTTCTTACGCTTGGCCTATTCTTATTCGTCATTAATGCCATTACGCTGATGATTACACAAAGTGTTATGGGAGATTCTTTTAATATTGACGGGTTTGGTACAGCGCTTTTAGCCTCGGTAATCATGTCGCTTCTAAATGCGCTTATTCAACGAGTGATTGTTGAACCGCTTCAAAATAAAAGATAACTTTCTTGCAATATTTAATTTTCTAAAAAAGATGGTAAGGCGATGCAGCCTATGCCATCTTTTTTTCTTTTCTTTCCGTATTAATGATAAAATAAAGTGGCTAGTAGAACCAAACGCGACATAAAAGCGAGAGTTGGATATACTGTAGACATGAACAGGTATATGACTGTTCATAAAAGGAGGATGCACGGTGGTTAAAGTACGTACAAAAGACATCATTGAGAAATTTAAATTAGAGCTTATTAGCGGAGAAGAAGGAATCGACCGCCCGATTTCAACGAGTGATATTTCACGTCCAGGTATTGAAATGGCAGGTTATTTTACATATTACCCAGCAGAACGTATCCAGCTGTTAGGTAAAACAGAACTATCATTTTTTAAACAGTTAGATGATGAACAAAAAAAAGTTCGAATGGAAAAAATGTGTACAGATATCACGCCGGCTATCATTGTTTCCCGCGAAATGGATGTACCGAAAGAACTTATTGAAGCTTCAGAGCGTGAATCAGTTCCTGTGCTGCGTTCAAGCTTTAAAACAACGCGACTTTCCAGCCATTTAACGAATTTTCTTGAAAGCCGGCTAGCACCTACTACTGCCCTGCACGGCGTATTAGTTGATATATACGGAATTGGTGTATTAATCATGGGAAAAAGCGGCGTTGGTAAAAGTGAAACAGCTCTAGAGCTTGTTAAGAGGGGACATCGCCTAGTAGCTGATGACTGTGTGGAAATCCGTCAAGAAGATCAAGACACGCTTGTAGGAAATGCACCTGGCTTAATCGAGCATTTGCTTGAAATTCGAGGACTAGGGATCATCAATGTGATGACGCTATTCGGCGCAGGAGCTGTACGAAGCTATAAGCGAATTTCACTTGTTATTCAGTTAGAGACATGGGATCAGCAGAAACATTATGATCGCCTTGGTTTAGAGGAAGATAAAATGAAAATTATTGATACAGACGTTACAAAAATTACATTGCCAGTACGTCCGGGACGAAACTTAGCTGTTATTATTGAAGTGGCAGCAATGAACTTCCGCTTAAAGCGTATGGGTATTAACGCAGCAGAACAATTTTCTGCACGTCTAACAGATGTAATTGAAGAAGGAGACCGTGAAGATTTATAAGAAAGGGTGTTAACTTGTGGAAGCAACTATTCAGCCGTTAGATCGCGTTTTCCTTGAAATTGGCCCTCTAACGGTCTACTGGTACGGTGTAATTATCGGTGCAGGTGTTCTGTTAGGTCTTTATATTGCGACAAGAGAAAGTGTAAGAAGAGGCTTATCAAAAGATACATTTGTTGATCTTATTCTATTTGCTGTGCCAATAGCTATTATTTGTGCACGAATTTATTATGTATCCTTTGAATGGGGATACTATTCAAAGCATTTAAATGAAATACCTCAGATTTGGCAAGGTGGGATCGCCATTCATGGTGGCTTAATCGGAGGCGTATTAACTGCCATTGTGTATTCGAGAGTAAAAAAGATTTCATTCTGGAAGTTGGCTGATATTGCTGCGCCTAGTTTAATCCTTGGCCAAGCCATTGGGCGCTGGGGCAACTTTATGAATCAAGAGGCACATGGGGGGCCGGTTACCCGTGCTTTTTTAGAAGGGTTGCACCTTCCAAATTTTATTATTAACCAAATGTATATTAACGGTACATATTATCACCCTACATTTTTATACGAATCATTATGGGATTTTGCCGGATTTATCCTGTTGATGGTACTTCGCCGCACCAGTCTGCGAAAAGGAGAAATCTTCTTATCTTATTTAATCTGGTACTCAGTTGGACGCTTCTTTGTAGAAGGGCTTCGCACGGATAGCTTAATGCTGACGCATACACTCAGAATCGCTCAAGTTGTTTCACTTGCACTGATTGTCATAGCCATTATCTTAATTATTATCCGCCGCGTGACGGGAATGAGTAAACAGAAATACTTAGAGAATGAAGAAGCACAATCTAAGGCGTAAATGAAGAAAAGCTACAAGGTTTACAAAAACTTGATTTGACGCAAGGGAAGGAAATGAATAATGACGATTAATACGGTTTTGTTTGATTTAGACGGTACGTTAATTGATACAAATGAATTAATTATTGCCTCATTTACTCATACGCTTAATCACTATTATCCTGAACAATATACTCGTGAAGATATTTTACAGTTCATGGGTCCGCCTTTATACGACACGTTTGTAGAAATGGATAAAACGAAAGTAAACGAAATGATTGAGATGTATCGCACGCATAATCTAGCCAATCATGATTTGCTTGTTAAAGAATTTGAAGGTGTAATTGAAACAGTTAAATGGCTGCACGAGAAGAATTATAAATTAGGTATTGTCACAACAAAGCAAAGAAATACGGTTATGATGGGGCTTAAGTTAACAAAGTTAGATCAGTTCTTTGATACGATTGTCGCAATTGAAGACGTAACAAATGCAAAGCCGCATCCTGAGCCGGTAGAAAAAGCACTGAAGCTGCTTGATGCTAAACCTGAAGAAGCCCTGATGGTGGGAGATAACCATCACGACATCGTTTCTGGCCAAAGAGCTTATACGAAAACAGCTGGAGTTGCTTGGAGTGCAAAAGGAAGAGACCATATCGCTTCTTATAATCCTGATATTATTTTAGAAAATATGACGGATTTAATTGATATATTAAAAGGAGAACGTCAGTGAGAAAAACGACGCGCTATCCGGTTAAAGGAGCTAACTCCCTTTGGCATGTCTATAAGACCGTGCCTTTTTGGAAAGTAGTGCGCAACTTCCTTATCATTCAATGCGCTCGCTATACGCCGTTTCTTTCGATGAAAAACTGGCTGTATAAAGCGTGCTTAGGGATGAAAGTAGGACCTCAAACATCCTTTGCCCTTATGGTGATGCTCGATATTATGTTTCCTGAAAAAATACAAGTGGGACGCAATACGGTCATTGGATACAATACAACTATTCTCGCTCATGAATATCTGATAACGGAATATCGTCTTGGAGATGTCATCATTGGAGATGAAGTGATGATTGGAGCAAATAGCACCATCCTTCCAGGTGTAACAATCGGCAACGAAGCGGTTGTAGCGGCTGGAACGGTGGTTCATAAAGATGTAGCACCCGGTTTCTTTGTTGGAGGTAACCCTATGCGTGTCATCTATACAAAAGAAGAAATGGAAAAGCGCAGGGAAGCAGAACCTAAAGCCACAACTTAGCAAGAACTAAGCTGTGGCTTTTTTTGTAAATTTGAACAGCTGGCGGTTGACGGCTGACTTTATCGGGTGTAAACTATCAATAACTTTAATTTGTTATTTCGCTAATACATTAGTGTGATAAAGCAAAATCAACCTATCAATGGTTCCTTAATAGATAAAATCAAGCTTAAAGGACGTGTCGGAATGTCAAAGTTATTTATGTTTGAAAAACCCCTTGGAATGAGAGATACCCTGCCAGCTCTTTTTGAAAGAAAAAAACAAGTTCGCAGTCAGCTGGCAGATGAAATCAGCAGCTGGGGCTATCAATATATGGCAACGCCTACTGTGGAATACTACGAGACGGTAGGAAGCGCATCAGCTATTTTAGATCAACAATTGTTTAAACTTTTAGATAAAGAAGGGCATACACTTGTGTTGCGACCGGATGTAACAACGCCATTTGCACGTGTGGCCGCTTCAAAACTTTTGAATAATTCTCCTTTGCGCTTAGCTTATGAAGCAAATGTATTCCGAGCTCAGCAGCGTGAGGGTGGCCGCCCGGCGGAGTTTGAACAAATAGGCGTTGAGCTAATTGGAGACGCTACGATGAGCAGCGATGCTGAAGTCATTGCTCTCATGATCGGCGCGTTAAAAAGAGCCGGACTTAAATCATTTAAAGTGGCAATTGGCCACATCGGTTTCGTTAATTCGCTTTTTTTAGAAATTGTCGGAAATGAAGAACGTGCTAACGTGCTTCGCCGCTTTTTATATGAGAAAAATTACGTGGGCTATCGTAATCATGTAAAAGATTTGAATCTATCTTCTATTGATAAACAGCGTCTCCTTCAGCTGCTTAATCTGCGCGGAGATGAAAAGAAGATTGAAGAAGCGGTTGAACTAGTTGAAAACGAAGCCGGTAAAAAAGCAGCAGGTGATTTGAAAAAGCTATGGAATATGCTTGATGCGTACGGTGTAACGGATGAAATTAAAATTGATTTTAACTTAGTCAGTCATATGAGCTATTACACAGGTATTTTATTTGAGGTTTTTGCTGAAAATGTTGGTTTCCATATTGGTAATGGAGGACGTTATGACCAGCTTCTTGAAAAATTCGCATCTAAAACGCCAGCTACAGGATTTGGAATTCAGCTCGACCGCTTAATTGAAGCGCTGGGCGAAGAAGTATATGAGCCTTCAGCAATATACGGGATATTATATAGTCAAGAGCGTTTAGATGAGGCATTAGCTTTAGCTGCTGAACAGCGCAAGCAAGGATACCGGGTAGTGACTCAGGAAATTGCAGGCGTTGATGATGTTGATGTATTTACTGCACAGTTTGAAGAAGTCACGTTTCTAATTGGAAAACGAGGCAAGGGGGGACAATAATGAGTGAATTATTAACAATTGCAATGCCAAAAGGACGTATTTTTGAAGAAGCAGCTGAACTTTTGCGTCAAGCAGACTTTCAATTGCCGCCAGAATTTGACGATTCGCGCAAGCTTATTGTAGACATTCCTGAAGAGAACATGCGCTTTATTTTAGCGAAACCAATGGACGTTACTACTTATGTAGAATACGGAGTAGCGGATCTTGGTATTGCAGGTAAAGACGTAATGTTAGAAGAAGAACGAGATGTCTATGAGCTGTTGGATTTAAATATTAGTAAATGTCACCTGGCCGTTGCCGGTTTGCCTAATGCTAAAAAATCAGAAATTGCTCAAAAAGTGGCAACCAAATATCCAAATGTAGCATCCACTTATTTCAGGGAGCAAGGAGAGCAAGTAGAAATTATTAAATTGAATGGTTCGATTGAATTAGCGCCTTTAATCGGCCTTGCTGATCGGATCGTTGATATTGTATCAACGGGACAAACACTAAAAGAGAACGGACTTGTTGAATTGGAGCATATTGAAGATATTACATCGCGTTTGATTGTGAACCCTGTGAGCTATCGTTTAAAAGACGAACGAATTGATGATTTAGTGAATCGTTTAGCCCAAGTGGTTCAACCTGTATAAAAGAGGTGACATACATTGAAAATTACACGTGTAACAGAACAAGTGAGCTTAAAGCGTACAATTGATCAAGGGACGAGTGCTCAAAGAGAAATTGTCGTAAATATTTTAAAGCAGGTGCAAGAGCAAAAAGACGAAGCTTTAAAAGGTTATACAGCCCAATTTGACGGCGTTAAGCTTTCTTCTTTGCTTGTGACAGAAGAAGAAAAGAAGCGTGCTTATGAGCTGGTTGATTCAGATATGCTGTCAATTATTCGTGAAGCTGCTGACAACATTCGTGATTACCACGAAAGAATGGTCGAGCAGTCTTGGATGACAACAAAAGAAGACGGCACCATTTTAGGGCAGAAAGTAACGCCTTTAGATGCAGTAGGTGTTTATGTACCGGGAGGCCTTGCAGCGTATCCTTCCTCCGTTTTAATGAATGTCATTCCTGCTCAAGTGGCAGGTGTAAAACGTATCGTGATGGTTTCACCTCCAGGAAAAGACGGTGCGCTTCCTGCTGGAGTAGTTGTAGCAGCGAGTGAGCTTGGGGTCGAAGAAATTTATAAAGTAGGGGGAGCTCAGGCAGTAGGAGCCCTTGCCTATGGAACAGAAACAATTCAACCTGTCGATAAAATTGTAGGGCCTGGTAATATCTTTGTAGCATTAGCAAAAAGAGAAGTATATGGCTTAGTAGACATTGACTCAATTGCTGGACCTAGTGAAATTGTCGTACTAGCAGACGATACGGCTAAGCCGAACGAAGTGGCAGCTGATTTATTGTCTCAAGCAGAACATGACAAATTAGCTTCAAGTATTTTAGTTACGCCTTCTATGAAGTTAGCCGAAGCTGTTAAAGAAGAAGTGGAAAGACAAGTAGAATCTTTACCACGTAAAGAAATTGCAAAACCTTCTATTGATAACCATGGCGCTATTTATGTGACCGGTTCATTAGAAGAAGCGCTTGAAGCTGTTAATCAATTAGCTCCCGAGCATTTAGAAATTATGACTGAAAGTCCGCTTGAACTTTTAGGTTCCATTCGTCATGCCGGTGCTATTTTTCTAGGAAGATATAGCTCAGAACCTGTTGGTGATTATTTCGCTGGACCAAACCATGTTCTTCCAACCAATGGGACAGCGAAATTCTCAAGTCCTTTATCAGTTGATTCATTTGTGAAGAAGTCTAGCATTATTTCATACAGCCAACAAGCCCTGCAGAAAAATGTCTCGAAAATCGCAGCGTTTGCTCGTTTAGAAGGGCTAGAAGCACATGCAAGGGCAGTTGAAGAACGCTTTAAAAAATAAGGTGGAGATTAAAAGAAAAGAGTAGAAATGTGCTTTTCTTTACTTATTACATGCACAGTTGAAAGGAGTTTCACAATGAGAGAGTCAAGTATTAAACGTACAACAAACGAAACGGATATTACATTAGCGATTGGAATCGATGGAGAAGGAAAAGCGAACATTGATACAGGCGTTCCTTTTTTGAATCATATGCTCGATTTATTTACAAAACACGGACAGTTTAACCTCGATGTAAAAGCAGATGGAGACACCGAGATTGATGATCACCATACAACGGAAGATATCGGTATTTGCCTTGGTCAAACGTTCAAAGAAGCGCTCGGTGATAAAAAAGGAATTAAACGCTATGGAAATGCTTTTGTACCAATGGATGACGCGTTGGCTCAAGTCGTAGTAGATTTAAGCAATCGTCCTCATTTTGAATTTAAAGGTGACATTCCCGCGTCGCGCGTCGGTACATTTGATACAGAGCTTGTGTATGAATTTTTATGGAAATTTGCATTAGAATCTCGCATGAATGTACATGTAATCGTACACTACGGTAAAAATACACACCACATTATTGAAGCGGTATTTAAGGCATTAGCACGTGCTTTGGACGAAGCGACAACCATCGATCCGCGTGTCAAAGGTGTGCCTTCGACGAAAGGGATGTTGTAAATGATTGGGATTATTGACTATGGGATGGGAAACTTGTACAGCGTAAGTAAAGCTCTTGAACGATTAAACTATGACTATATTATCTCCGCAGATCCTGCAGAACTAAGAAAGGCAAAAGGGCTGATTCTTCCTGGAGTTGGAGCATTTAAAGATGCGATGGAACAGCTGAATCAAACAAAGCTGACGGACTTTATTAAAGAAGAAGTAGCAACAGGAATGCCTTTGCTTGGAATTTGTTTAGGTATGCAGCTTTTATTTGAAGAAAGCGATGAGAACGGCGTAACAAAAGGGTTGGAACTGTTAAAAGGGAGAGTAGAGCGTATTCCCGGCATTACTGCCGAAGGACAGACATATAAAGTGCCGCATATGGGCTGGAACTCTTTAGATTTTCATCAGCAGTCTCCTCTGCTTGATGGAATCAGTGAAGGTCACGTTTACTTTGTTCACTCTTATTACGTAAAAACAAATGACCAAGACGTGCTTTTAGCAACAAGTCCTTATGATGTTGAAGTTCCAGCGGTTGTTGGAAAAGAACACGTATTTGGCACTCAATTCCATCCTGAAAAAAGCAGTGCAATCGGAATGCAAATGCTGCAAAATTATGCAAACTTCGTAGAGAAAAGGAGCCCATCGTATGAGCAAATTTGAAATATATCCAGCCATTGATATGCGCGGAGGAAAGTGCGTCCGTTTACTTCAAGGAGATTACACAAAAGAAACGGTATACGGTGATTCTCCGGTAGATATGGCCACACAATTCGCAAGTGAAGGCGCTCAGTGGATTCATATGGTTGATTTGGACGGGGCAAAAGCGGCCAAGCGCGTGAATGATGAATTTGTGCTAGGCGTGAAAAAGAAATTAGGTGTACGTGTGCAAATTGGAGGAGGCATTCGCTCAGAAGCTGACGTTGCTTACTATTTAGAACACGGAATTGACCGCGTTATTTTAGGAAGTGCAGCTATTTCTAATCCTGAATTTGTGAAAAAAATGCTGAAGGAATATGGTGCGCGTATTGCTATTGGTATCGATGCACGTGATGGCTATGTGGCGACGGAAGGCTGGGTGGAAACATCTACAATCAAAGCAACAGAACTAGGAAAAGAATTGGCTAATGCTGGTGCGGAAACATTTATTTTCACGGATATCTCTACGGATGGTATGCTGTCTGGTCCTAATGTGGAAGGAATTGTTGAAATGGCTAAGGCTACTGGAAAAGGTGTTATTGCATCAGGGGGAGTTAGTAAACTTGCTGATTTAGATGCACTAAAGAAATATGAAGCTGACGGCGTTATTGGTGCGATTGTAGGGAAAGCACTTTATACAAATAAGTTTACAGTAGCTGAAGCACTTCAAGAGGTGAAAGCGTAATGATTACAAAACGAATCATTCCTTGTTTAGATGTAAAGGACGGCCGTGTGGTAAAAGGAGTTCAGTTTGTGGAACTTCGAGATGCAGGAGATCCTGTAGAGTTGGCGAAATTTTACGATGAGGAAGGCGCAGATGAATTAGTCTTTTTAGATATTTCTGCTTCTCATGAAGGACGCAAAACGATGGTACATGTTGTAGAAGAAGTAGCATCTCAGCTAGCGATTCCTTTTACGGTGGGCGGAGGAATTAATGCATTAGAAGATATGAAGAGAATGCTTCGTGCTGGTGCAGACAAAGTGTCATTAAATACAGCGGCCGTACTCAATCCAGCACTGATTACAGAAGGATCCGACTTTTTTGGAGCTCAGTGTATTGTGGTAGCCATCGATGCTAAGTACGATGAAAGCTTACAATCATGGCGAGTCTATACACACGGAGGCCGCAACGCAACGGACTGGGAAGTAATCGACTGGGCAAGAGAAGCAGTGAAGCGCGGTGCTGGTGAGATCTTGTTAACGAGTATGGATAAAGACGGCGAAAAGTCAGGGTTTGATTTAGCGTTAACCAAAGCAGTCAGTCAAGCGGTGAGCGTTCCCGTTATTGCTTCTGGCGGCGCAGGGAATGGTCAAGATTTTGTCGATGCGTTTGAAAAAGGAGCAGCTGACGCGGCTCTGGCGGCTTCGATCTTTCACTATAAAGAAACATCTGTAAAAGAAATTAAAAGCTATGCAAAACAACAAGGAGTGAGCATTCGATGACGATTGAAAACATTAAATTCAACAGTGATGGACTTGTGCCAGCTATTGTACAAGATGCTGTGAGCAAAGAAGTCTTAACATTGGCTTATATGAACGAAGAATCACTTCAAAAATCAATTGATACACGTGAAACTTGGTTTTACAGCCGTTCTCGACAAGAGTTGTGGCACAAGGGCGCAACCTCTGGTAATACACAAAAAATTGTGAGCATGGCATATGACTGTGATGCTGATTCTCTTGTTGTAAAAGTGGAGCCTCAAGGTCCCGCTTGTCATACGGGGGCTTACAGCTGTTTTAATGAAACAATTCTTGGCGAAAATAAACAAAACGATAATCGGTTTGCAATTATTAATGAGCTAGAAGAAGTAATCGCTAAGCGTGAAGCTGAAATGCCAGAAGGAGCTTATACGACGTACTTATTCGATAAAGGCGTAGATAAAATCCTCAAAAAAGTAGGAGAAGAAGCTGGTGAAGTGATTATTGCAGCAAAAAATCGTGACCATGATGAGCTGAAGTGGGAAGTTGCAGATTTACTGTACCACGTACTTGTTTTACTTCGTGAGCAAAAGCTGCCTTTAGACGATGTCCTATCAGTATTAAAGGAACGTCACACTAGCTAATAGCTACATAGTAAAAGGAGAGAAGGAGTTGTCTCATTTTAGATAAAAGAGGCAAAACCTTCTCTTATTTGCGTCAAGAAACGACTGCTTGCAGGCTCCTTTTTTGAATAGAGGTATTAAACTTCTTGGCAAATGTGATATACTACGAACGTCGAAATTATCAACTTATTTGGAGGGCTTAATGGAAAAACACTCAAAAGTAATTCAAAAAATGGCACAAGTAATTCCATTTTCGCAAACGGGTGACTTCTATTTCGAAAAAGCGCTGCAGGCGTTTGAAGAAGAGGAGTCAGATAAAGCGCTCAAGTATTTAACGCGTGCAAACAAAGAAAATGCCCGTAATCCACAGCTTCTTACAAACGTTGGAGTAGCTTTAACGGAGCGGGGAGATTATCAAGATGCCAACGAGCTTTTTCTCCATGTGATTCATCATATGGACGATACATTAGGAAGCTGTTACTACTATATAGCCAACAGCTATGCGCATCTTGGACTGTTTGAAGAATCAAAAAAATACGCGATGTATTACATTGAGCATTTTCCAAATGGTGACCTCTTTCGATCGGCTACAGATCTGTTAGATTTACTATCAATTGATGTGGATGAAGAAGATGAAGAGCCTAAAAATCAGCTAGGCGACATGCTGATTATAAAACAAGAACAAGCAAAAAGACTGCTTGAAGCAACGAATTTTGAAGAAGCAGTGGATTTGTTAACTGAAATAATTGATGAGTATCCAGAATTCTGGTCTGCATATAATAATTTAGCGTTAGCTTATTTTTATTTAAATAAAATTGATGAGGCAATGGATTTGCTGAATGAAGTATTGGAGAAAAACCCTGGAAATCTTCATGCGTTATGCAATCAGCTGATTTTCTATTATTATTGCCATAAGCATAAAGAAGTTGAGGAGCTTACAGACGGGCTTAGCCGCGTTTATCCGATGTCATTTGAACACCGCTATAAGCTTGGAGCAACATTTGCGTTGATTGGTCAATACAGACTATCATACAGATGGTTAAAAAAGCTTTATACACAAGGTTTTCAAGGAGACAACTCATTTCATTATTGGCTTTCATACGCCTCTTACTATACTGGACATGAAGCCTTCGCTAAAGAAATGTGGAAGCTGGCATTGGAAGACGTTCCTGATAAAGAAGGAGAGGAGCCTTGGCGCATCAGTCAAAAAGCTGCGAAGGTTTTTCAATCGAAAGTGGATGTTACAGCGAAAAAGAAGTGTGCAACAAACAATGTTCACGATCAGCTTTACAGCTTGTATATGGCAAAAAAGCTTCCTGAACAGCAGCGTCTGCTTCTTTTAGAAGAAATCAAGTCGTCCATACATATGAGTACACTTTTGGATGAAGTATATACGTATGTATGGCAGGATAAACAACATGTGATTTTTGAGGTGGCAGATGTTATTGAACTGGAGATGGAATCGCAGACTGAAAGTGATACCCAGGATCTTTTAAGCTTTTGGTTTTATGTATATGTACAGGTATATAAACAATCCTATGATTTTCAGCATGTGAACGTAAATGCATGGGCTGCAGCCGTCACATATATATGGGCGAAAGAAAAAAGCCAGGCTATTACTCAAGCCGATGCGGCAAAACAATATTCCATTTCCGCTGCAACAGTTAGAAAGTACAGTAAAATTGTGAATACGTTATTAAATTGAGCAAAAAAATAGACGATAATAGGAAGAACATATTAGGATAGTGGTAACGAAATAATTATCCATAAATTTGGAATCAACTACGAAGGAATTTCCTAAAAGGAGTGTAAAGCAATGACAGAAGAAAAAATTTATGATGTCATTATTATTGGAGCAGGTCCAGCAGGTATGACTGCTGCTGTATATACATCTCGTGCAGATTTATCAACACTAATGATTGAACGCGGAATTCCAGGCGGTCAAATGGCTAATACGGAAGATGTAGAAAACTATCCAGGTTATGATCATATCCTTGGTCCAGACCTTTCTAACAAAATGTTTGAGCATGCAAAAAAATTCGGTGCGGAATATGCGTACGGTGATATTAAAGAAATCATCGACGGAGAAGAATACAAGACAGTTCGTGCAGGCAGCAAAGAATATAAAACACGTTCAGTAATCGTTGCTACTGGTGCTGAATATAAAAAATTAGGCGCGCCAGGAGAAAAAGAACTAGGCGGCCGCGGCGTATCTTATTGTGCTGTATGTGACGGCGCATTTTTTAAAGGTAAAGAGCTAGTCGTTGTAGGCGGTGGAGACTCTGCGGTTGAAGAAGGCGTATATTTAACACGCTTCGCAACAAAAGTAACAATTATTCACCGACGCGATGAGCTTCGCGCGCAGAAAATCCTACAGCAGCGTGCATTCGACAACGAAAAAGTTGATTTTATTTGGAATACAACGGTCAAAGAAGTAAATGAAAAAGACGGTAAAGTAGGCAGCGTAACGTTAGTAGACACAAAAACAGGTGAAGAGCGCGAGTTCGGTGCGGACGGCGTATTCATTTATGTTGGAATGGTTCCACTAACAAAACCATTCGAAAGCCTAAACATCACGAATAAAGAAGGATATATTGAAACGAACGAGCAAATGGAAACAAAAGTACCAGGTGTGTTCGCAGCTGGAGACGTTCGTGAAAAAGCTCTTCGTCAAATTGTAACAGCTACAGGTGATGGCAGCATTGCTGCTCAAGCGGCTCAGCACTATGTAGAAGAGTTAAAAGAAAAGTTAAAAGCTATTCAGCAATAAGGCTGAAATCAATCTTTTACAAAACGTAATTCGGTTTTAACTGTTCTGTAACACCTGTGAAACATTGATGGGGTACTATATAGATAGTAATTGACCCCCTTTTATAAAATATATGTATGTCGGGCATAGGACGTGTTCCTATGCCTCTTTTTTGTGACTATAACAGATTGAATTTACGTATATAACAGCACTGTTTTATTTTCAGAAAATTTAGTAATAGTTAGTTCATCTCCGTTGTGAGAGAAGTTTGTTTCGTAGTATAATAAAAGAAAATGTCAGTATACATATGATGAGGTGGAAAACATGCAAAGGGTCACAAATTGTGTATTAATGAAAGACGATAAAGTATTGTTGCTTCAAAAGCCACGAAGAAACTGGTGGGTGGCCCCTGGTGGGAAAATGGAGCAAGGAGAATCTGTAAAAGACTCTGTTGTAAGAGAATTTCGTGAAGAAACAGGAATTTATTTGAAAAATCCCACTGTAAAAGGTATCTTTACTTTTACGATGAAAGAAAACGATCAAATTTCATCTGAGTGGATGATGTTTACTTTTTTTGCTACAGATTTTGATGGGACAAATGTGCTAGAATCAGAAGAAGGCAAACTCGGTTGGCATAATTTGAGTGAAGTAAGTGAATTGCCGATGGCACCGGGAGATCATCACATTATCGATTATGTAGCAAAAGGGTCGGGTGTTATTTATGGCAACTTTACGTATACAACGGATTTCGAGTTATTATCTTATCGAATTGATCCTTGTTAATGATAAATAGACATGTATGCATAGATTGAGGGGGATGGAAAATGAGTACTGGGTCTGTAAGCGATATTCAATTAGTGATTATTACTGGAATGTCAGGTGCAGGAAAAACAGTAGCAATTCAGAGTTTTGAAGATTTAGGGTTCTTTTGTGTAGATAATTTACCCCCTACATTGCTACCGAAATTTTTAGAACTCATGAAAGAGTCAGGGAATAAAATGAATAAAGTTGCTCTTGTTATGGATTTGCGAGGCAGAGAGTTTTTTGAAAGCCTATTTGAAGCATTGGATAACATGAGTGAAACAACGTGGGTCACGCCACAAATTTTATTTTTAGATGCAAAAGATTCTGTACTGGTGACGCGCTACAAAGAAACGAGACGTTCACATCCGCTAGCTCCTTCGGGGTTACCGTTAGAAGGAATTGGTATGGAACGGGAGCTGCTTGAGGAGTTAAAAGGAAGAGCTCAGCTTATTTACGAGACATCAGAGTTAAAGCCAAGAGAGCTTAGAGAAAAGATTTTAACTCAGTTTTCTTCCCACGCTTCACAAGTTTTTACTGTTAATGTGATGTCATTTGGTTTTAAATACGGGGTGCCTATTGACGCTGATTTAGTCTTTGATGTGCGCTTTTTGCCGAACCCTCACTACATTGACCATATGCGTCCTAAAACAGGGCTTGAAGAAGAGGTTTCTTCTTACGTATTAAAATGGACGGAAACTCAAAAGTTCATTGAAAAAGTAGTAGACCTACTTTCGTTTATGCTTCCACAGTACAAGCGAGAAGGTAAAAGCCAGCTAGTCATCGCTATAGGATGTACAGGCGGACAGCATCGCTCCGTCACATTAGCTGAATATTTAGGTCACCATTTCCAGAATGAATACAAAACTCATATTTCTCATCGTGACATTGAGAGGAGAAAGGAAAATCATAGATGAGCAGTGAACAGCTTCCAAAAGTTGTCGTCATTGGGGGAGGAACGGGTTTACCAGTGCTGTTAAGAGGGTTGAAGGAATACCCTCTTGATCTTACAGCCATCGTAACCGTAGCAGACGACGGGGGAAGTTCTGGCCGATTGCGCGATGAACTTGAAATCCCTGCTCCTGGTGATATTCGAAATGTGCTAGTTGCTTTATCTGATGTAGAGCCACTAGTTGAAGAGCTTTTTCAGCATCGATTTGATACAGGAAATGAGCTTACAGGCCATTCTCTTGGTAATTTGTTGCTTGCAGCTATGACGTCTATTACTGGCGATTTTGTGCATGCTATACGAGAAATGAGCAAAGTACTAAACGTCAGAGGGAAAGTGCTTCCGGCAGCTAATCAAAGCGTTGTGCTGCATGCGGAGATGCAAGATGGATCCATCGTAACAGGTGAATCTAAAATTCCAGAAGTTAATAAAAAAATTAATAAAGTGTTTTTATCGCCTGCCGATGTGAAACCGCTTGTCGAGACAATAAAAGCTATTCGACGCGCTGATTTAATTGTATTGGGGCCCGGAAGTCTTTATACAAGTATTTTGCCGAATTTACTGGTGCAAGATATTTGTAATGAGCTTTGTTCGACAAAAGCAAAGAAAGTATACGTGTGCAACGTGATGACACAGCCGGGTGAGACATTGGGTTTTAAGGCAAGTGATCATATTAAAGCGCTTTACAACCATATGCCATGTGCGTTTTTAGATGCGATTATCGTCAATAATGCACCTATTCCAGCACCCTTAAAAAAGAAATATCAAGTAGAGCAGGCTCAGCCTGTAGAATATGACCGTGAAGTATTGCTAAAATTAGGGTTAGAAGTGATTGAAGATCAAATTATTCAGTATGACGGCAGCGTAATTAGGCATGATACAAAAAAAGTAGCAAAGCTTGTGTATTCTATGCTGACATCGCTGCAAGGTAAAGCGAATACGGGTGTTTAACACTATTTCCGTATGTAGATTGGAGGTGAAGTTATGTCATTTGCATCAGAAACAAAAAAAGAGTTAACGAATTTAGAAGTCAAAGATTGCTGTGCAAAAGCAGAGCTCTCTGCATTAATTCGAATGAATGGTTCACTTTCTTTTTCGAATAAAAAATTCACAGTTGATGTTCAAACTGAAAACGCAGCGATTGCTCGACGCATTTATGTCTTGCTTAAGAAAAATTATGATGTGTCAGTAGAACTGCTTGTGCGTAAGAAAATGCGGCTGAAAAAAAACAATGTGTATATTGTTCGATTAGTAGAGAAAACGAGAATGCTTTTGGAAGACTTAAAAATTGTAGAAGAAGGATTCACATTTACACATCGTATTTCATCAGAGTTAGTACAAAAGAAATGCTGTAAGCGATCCTACTTAAGAGGCGCATTTTTAGCCGGCGGCTCTATTAATAACCCGGAGACATCATCTTACCATCTTGAAATTTTTTCATTGTATGAAGAGCACAATGAAGCTTTATGCAATTTAATGAACGAATTTCAACTGAATAGTAAAACATTAGAACGGAAAAAAGGCTATATTAACTATTTGAAAGAAGCTGAGAAAATTACGGAGTTTCTAAATATCATTGGAGCCCATAACGCTCTTTTACGGTTTGAGGATGTAAGAATCGTCCGAGATATGCGAAATTCCGTTAATCGCTTAGTTAATTGTGAAACAGCTAACTTAAATAAAACGATCGGAGCGGCCATTCGTCAAGTGGAAAACATCCGTTATATTGATGAAACAGCTGGATTAGATATCTTACCAGAAAAGCTAAGAGAAATTGCTCGTTTGCGTGTGGAATATCAAGACGTTACGTTAAAGGAGCTTGGCGAGATGGTATCTGGAGGTCAAATTAGCAAATCGGGCATTAACCATCGGTTGCGTAAAATTGACCAAATAGCAGACAAGCTTCGCGCCGGTCAGCCAGTCACATAAGGGGAATTGCAAGGGGGAGGATTTTATCATGGAAAAACAAGTAGAAGTAAAATTAAAAACGGGATTACAAGCTCGTGTTGCGGCACTATTCGTGCAAGAAGCAACTCGTTTTACATCTGATGTGTACTTGAAGAAAGATGAGAAAGTAGTCAACGCTAAAAGTATCATGGGGTTAATGAGCTTAGCGATTAATAACGGTTCTCTTATTACGCTCATTGTTGAAGGGGTAGATGAAAAAGAAGCAATGGATGCGTTAGTCGCTTACGTAGAGAACGATGCATAAAAAAGCCTTTCCCAAAGTGGGAAAGGCTTTTTTCTTATTTAGGATCGTTTTCTAATACTTTGTCAATTAGACCGTATTCTAAAGCGCGTTCAGCAGTCATGAAATTATCACGATCTGTATCACGTTGTAGCACTTCTAACGGTTGACCTGTACGCTCAGCTAAAATTGAATTTAGTTTTTCACGTAAGAATAGAATACGTTTTGCCGCAATTTCGATTTCAGTAGCTTGTCCTTGAGCACCACCAAGAGGTTGATGAATCATTACTTCGCTGTTTGGAAGAGCAAAACGTTTGCCCTTTTCACCAGCAGCCAGTAAGAAAGCACCCATTGATGCAGCCATACCGATACAAATTGTAGAAACTTTTGGCTTAATGAATTGCATCGTATCATAGATAGCCATTCCAGCTGTAATAGAGCCACCTGGGCTGTTGATATAAAGTGAGATATCTTTTTCTGGGTCTTCAGCAGCTAAGAATAGAAGCTGAGAAACGATTGAGTTAGCTACGTTATCGTCAATAGCACTACCTAAAATAATAATGCGGTCTTTTAATAAACGTGAATAAATGTCATAAGCACGTTCACCACGGTTTGTTTGTTCAATAACTGTAGGAATTAAGTTCATATTAAATTCCTCCTTAACAAGAATAATTTGTTATGTACCTATAATACACGTATGGTCAATAAAGGTCAAACAAAAGAACCTCTACTACACATATTCGCTTAAAAGACTATGTATTCCTCTTTGACATTATTAAAATTTTTCCCCCTTCTAAAAAAAATAAACGTAGTATTCTATTGAAAAGAGAAGTTTTCTCTCCTATAATGGAAGTTGTGACAAATATGCCCTCGTAGTGTAGTGGATAGCACAAGAGATTCCGGTTCTCTTAGGGTGGGTTCGAATCCTGTCGAGGGCGTCTTAAAACGTTGCGGATTATGCAACGTTTTTTATTTTGAGTAAAAAGACTCATCTTCTCAAAAAATAATATTTATTTTTCTCCTATAACCCTTTATACGCGTAAGGAAGCAAGAAATTAATTCCATTGTACCGGTTGCGGAATTTGTCAGAATACTATAAAACAGTATATAAGGAAAAGAAACACGGAGGAGGAATAAATATGAAATACATGAACAAACTTTTCATTGTCAGTGCATCGGTAGCACTATTGCTGTCTGCATGCGGGACGAACGACGATTCTGCTCAGCCGAAGTCTAATGATCAAGCAGAAAATGTTCAGCAGGATACAGCTTCTAAATCTGATCAAACATCAGGCGTTGCAAAAGAAGAGTCGAAAAAAGATGTGGATTCTTCTGAGGTCTCAGCCAAACCTTCAGGAAGTCAATCATCAACTAGCGAAACAGCGAAAGATGGAGAGTCAACGTCTTCTTCAAAAACAAAACTAACAAAAAGCCCACAACAGGATTATGCTGTTCAAGTAATGGACGGTTATAAACTAACGGGTGAAGAACCAGGAAAAGATGCGTTAGTATTAACTTCAGATGATTCTCAATTTATGCGTATTGAAATGCTTTCATCAGAAGCATCGCTGGACGACGCTGCTCAATCTGTTAAACAAACGGCAACAGCAGTTAATAAAAATGCAGCAGAGAAAAAGAATCTTGAAGAGAATGGGATCTTCAAAGATTCTGTTTGGTATGAAGCCACATCTGGCGATCATACGGTAAACGCCGTGTTAGTTAAAGGAAAGAAACCAATGAAGCTAACCATTTTTACGAAAAATGACGAAGAAAACTTAGACAAGTTTATGCAAATGGCACAGACTATTCAATAAGCAATTCTTCTATATATTATACAAATGCAGAAAATTCGACATGATGAAGAAAACGTCATGTCGGATTATTACTCGAATCATGTGGTTGGTGCGAATTATAATGAAAAGTTATAAAGGTGTATAGCTCTATTACTTTTTTGATGATTAGTAATTAAAAATAGGATGAACCGCTTCGTTAACAAAGGTTGACGGAGATTTTTTGATGAAAAAATTACATATAAAAAATAGTTACATGCTCTTTGAAAGCGTTTTTATAGTAAAATAGATGAAGGGGAGGGGAGAAATAATGGAAATTGGATTATTTCAGCAGCAGTCGTTAAAGCTGACGATGTCAAAAGAATTATCACAAGCTATTTCTCTTTTACAATATTCATCAATGGATATTGTAGCGTTTTTACATGAGCAGGCGCTTCAAAATCCGCTTATAGATTTTTCAGAGCTGCCCGTCTATACATCTCACAATCAAAAAAATCATGCAACTTCTGATTCAACAGATTATATGAGCAGTATACCAGCTCCTAAAGAAACGCTGTACGAACATTTAATGAATCAATCCGCATTATTAAAATTAGATGAATGTGAGCAGGCAGCCGTTGAGTTTGTTATTCATAGTCTGGATGATGCTGGCTATTTGCACGATGAGTTAATCATACTTGCTAACCAGCTTGGGCAAGGTCAAGAGCAGGTTGAAAAGGCTCTTCAACTTGTGCAGCAGATGGACCCGGCAGGAGTAGGGGCGAGAAGTTTACAAGAGTGCTTAATGCTTCAATTAAAAAGAAGTAATCAATGGACAGAAAAAATAGAGCAAATTTTGACATATCACTTTGAAGAATTTGCGTATAAAAAATGGATGAAAATCTCAAAGTTATGTCAAATCTCACTTGAAGCTCTTCAACAATTACATGAACAGATTAAGAAATTAAATCCTCGTCCTGGATCATTTTATATGAAGTCCAATGAACGATTCATTGTACCGGATTTTATTGTAAAAGTTGAAGATGGAAATGTCGTTGCTTATGCAAATGAGGATTTGGAACCTCGTCTTTCAGTGAATGAACAATACAAACTTCAGCTGAAAAATAGGCAGAACCAAGAAATGTTTTCTTATTTGCAAGAGAAATATCGTGAATTTCAATGGATTATGAAAAGTTTACACACACGCAAAGACACATTAAACGCGTTAATGAATACCTTACTCGTTGAACAAGAAGCATTTTTTAAGAAGGGTCCGTCGTATTTGAAGCCGTTAACAATGAAGGAAGTAGCAGAGCAAACGTCTGTGCATGAATCAACAATTAGCCGTGCTACTCGGCACAAATATATTCAAACGCCTTTTGGCACCTTTTCAATGAAATCTTTTTTCTCAACTAGTATTCAACTGGGCAACAACGAAGCGACTTCTACAACTCACGTAAAAGAACTGCTTAAAAAGCTAGTATCAGAAGAAAACAAACAGCGTCCGCTTTCAGATCAGCAGTTGGCTAACGTCTTGCAAAGCAATTATAACGTTACTATTTCAAGAAGAACGGTAGCCAAATATCGAGACCAATTAAATGTTTTACCATCCAGTCAACGAAAACTTTTTGTCACGCAGTAAAGGAGTGGGAATGTGGAAGTCGTACTGTATACCAAAAATGGCTGTCACTTATGCGATGATGCAAAGAAGCTGCTTGCAGAGATGCAGTCTGAGTTTCCCTTTCAGCTTATTGAACGAGATATTTACAAAAACGATGAGTGGCTGGAAAAGTATCATCTTGCGATTCCTGTAGTAGAAATGGACGGAGAAGAAGTGGAATATGGAAAAATAACAGGTATCCCACTAAGAAAACGCTTACTTTTAAAAATAGGCAACACATGAGTTGAATAAAGGATTCACTCCTGTTAGAATAGATTTTGTAGCAGGGTGAATTTTTTTTGCGCAAGGTGGGACATAATATGTCTATACGGGACAAAATATGTCCAGCGAGTTTATGCCTTAAGGGGATTTTAACATGCGTTCTTTAATAGAAGTACAACGAAAATTATTACCTGAACTTCTCTCAGTTATGCAAAAGCGCTATCAAATCTTGCAATACATACGTTTAATGCAGCCGATTGGTCGCAGAAACTTAGCTGTAAGCCTTGGGCTCACAGAGCGTGTGTTACGAAGCGAAGTAACATTCTTAAAAGAACAAGATTTGATTGACATTTACCCTAGTGGGATGACGCTTACAAACGAGGGAGAACTACTTCTAGCTGAATTAGAAGAAGTAATGAAGGAAGTTTCAGGACTTCGATTATTGGAAACAACATTAAAAGAGGCGTTTTCTTTATCAGAAGTTGTTGTTGTATCTGGAGATAGTGATCAGTCTCCTTGGGTTAAAAATGAAATGGGTCGAGCATCTGTTTCATGTATCAAGGAGCGCCTTGTTGGTGAAAAAAATACCGTTGCTGTTACAGGTGGTACAACGCTTGCCGCCGTTGCCGAAATGATGACACCTGATTCAAAACACCCTGATGTACTTTTTGTACCTGCTCGCGGAGGGCTAGGTGAAAATGTACAAAACCAAGCAAACACGATTTGTGCTAAGATGGCTGAAAAGTCCATGAGTCACTATCGCTTGCTTCATGTTCCAGATCAGCTTAGTGATGAAGCATACCGATCCATTATCGGCGAGCCATCTATTAAAGATATGCTTCATTTAATCAAGTCCGCTGGTATGGTTGTTCACGGAATAGGAGACGCTATGACAATGGCAGAACGCCGTAAAACACCACAAGCTGACTTAGAAAAAGTGAAAAATGGACATGCTGTAGGTGAGGCATTTGGATACTATTTTAATCATCAAGGCGAAGTTGTTCATAAAGTTAAAACAGTTGGCATACAACTCGATGATTTAAAGAACAATAAATGTGTTATTGCTGTTGCAGGAGGTTCATCAAAAGCAAAGGCAATTAAAGCGTTTATGCAACAAGCGCATGATTCGATTCTCATTACAGATGAAGGCGCCGCAAAAGAGTTAGTAAGGGATTTTAATTAATCCCTCATATAAAAAATACTTTTTACATTCAAGGAGGAAATACCCATGGCAGTAAAAATTGGTATTAACGGATTTGGTCGTATCGGCCGTAATGTATTCCGCGCAGCTTTAAAAAATGATAACGTTGAAGTAGTAGCAATCAATGATTTAACAGATGCTAACATGCTTGCTCACCTTCTAAAATATGATTCTGTACACGGAAAATTAGATGCAGAAGTAGTAGTAGATGGTAGCAACTTAGTAGTAAACGGTAAAACAATCGAAATTTCTGCTGAACGTGACCCAGCTCAATTATCTTGGGGCAAACAAGGCGTAGAAATCGTTGTTGAATCTACTGGATTCTTCACAAAACGCGCTGACGCTGCAAAACATTTAGAAGCAGGAGCTAAAAAAGTAATTATCTCTGCTCCAGCATCTGATGAAGACATCACAATCGTAATGGGTGTTAACGAAGACAAATACGATGCAGCTAACCACAACGTAATTTCAAATGCTTCTTGTACGACTAACTGCTTAGCGCCATTTGCTAAAGTGTTAAACGACAAGTTCGGTCTTAAACGCGGAATGATGACAACAGTTCACTCTTACACAAACGACCAACAAATCTTAGACTTACCACACAAAGATTACCGTCGTGCTCGTGCAGCTGCTGAAAACATCATCCCAACTTCAACTGGTGCTGCTAAAGCTGTATCTCTAGTATTACCTGAATTAAAAGGTAAATTAAACGGTGGAGCTATGCGTGTTCCAACTCCAAACGTTTCTTTAGTAGACTTAGTTGCTGAACTTGACAAAGAAGTAACTGTTGAAGATGTAAACAACGCTCTTAAAGAAGCTGCTGAAGGCGATCTTAAAGGCATCCTTGGTTACAGCGAAGAGCCACTAGTATCTGGTGACTACAACGGTAACATCAACTCTTCTACAATCGATGCATTATCTACAATGGTAATGGAAGGTAACATGGTTAAAGTTATCTCTTGGTACGATAACGAGAGCGGATATTCTAACCGTGTAGTAGACCTTGCTCAATACATCGCTGCTAAAGGACTATAAGAATAACTTAAAATTCGCTTCTATTTTATTCAATAAGACAGAAATCGACTAGACTTTCCTTTTTTATTGGATATCTGAAAATAGAACGACTATAATAAGACTTGCTAAGGAAGAGAGGGGCATACCCCCTCTTCCTTGATTTATGTATTGGCTTCTACATGAAAAAGCGTCATAAACAGCTAACTGGAGTTTCACTTTATATAGAAAGGCGCCAATATATAAAATGAAATGTACGGTGGTTTGTGGATTGATGATTACATAGAAGCCTACTTGCTTAGTACCATAAATACTTAAGGAGGCCTTTTAACGATGAACAAAAAAACGTTGAAAGACATCGATGTAAAAGGAAAGCGAGTATTTTGTCGCGTAGACTTTAACGTACCAATGAAAGACGGAAAAGTAACAGACGAAACTCGTATTCGTGCAGCTGTTCCTACTATTCAATATTTAGTAGAACAAGGTGCAAAAGTAATTTTAGCTAGCCATCTTGGACGTCCAAAAGGCGAAGTTGTTGAAGAATTACGTCTAAATGCTGTTGCAGAACGTTTACAAGCTCTTCTTGGTAAAGACGTTGCAAAAGCTGACGAAGCTTTTGGTGAAGAAGTAAAGAAAACAATCGACGGCATGAGCGAAGGCGATGTTTTAGTACTTGAAAACGTACGTTTTTACCCAGGCGAAGAGAAAAACGATCCTGAATTAGCAAAAGCGTTTGCTGAATTAGCAGATGTATACGTAAACGATGCATTCGGTGCAGCTCACCGTGCGCATGCTTCAACAGAAGGAATTGCTCAACACATTCCAGCAGTAGCAGGTTTCTTAATGGAAAAAGAGCTTGATGTGCTTTCAAAAGCATTGTCAAACCCAGAACGTCCATTTACTGCAATCGTTGGTGGAGCAAAAGTTAAAGACAAAATCGGTGTAATTGACCACTTACTTGATAAAGTAGATAACTTAATCATCGGTGGAGGACTTTCTTACACATTTATTAAGGCACTAGGCCATGAAGTAGGTAAATCACTTCTTGAAGAAGACAAGATTGAACTTGCAAAATCTTTCATGGAAAAAGCTAAGAAAAATGGAGTAAACTTCTACATGCCAGTGGACGTGGTAGTAGCAGATGACTTCTCAAATGATGCTAATATTCAAGTTGTATCAATTGAAGACATTCCAAGCGATTGGGAAGGCTTAGATGCAGGACCGAAAACGCGTGAAATCTATGCTGACGTAATCAAAAACTCTAAGTTAGTTATTTGGAACGGACCAATGGGTGTGTTTGAATTAGACGCATTTGCTAACGGAACAAAAGCAGTAGCGGAAGCTTTAGCAGAAGCAACTGACACATATTCAGTAATTGGCGGAGGAGATTCTGCAGCAGCTGTTGAAAAATTCAACCTAGCTGATAAAATGAGCCATATTTCTACAGGTGGCGGTGCGTCACTAGAGTTTATGGAAGGTAAAGAACTTCCAGGCGTAGTTGCACTAAACGATAAGTAAGTTTATGTTTCAGTAAGACGGAGGACCGACCTGACGACTGATAATATAAATAATTATCAAGCAGCGAAGAAGGATGACCAAGAGATAAAAGGGACCGAATCACTTTTAACAGCACCCTCTTGGACATCTAACGCGTGAAGGGAAAACCCACAATAAACAAAGGACGGTGTTACACATGCGTAAACCAATTATTGCAGGAAACTGGAAAATGAACAAAGTACTTTCTGAAGCAACTAGCTTTGTTGAAGAAGTAAAAGGAGCAGTACCATCTCCTGAAAGCGTAGATTCAGTAGTATGTGCACCTGCACTATTTTTAGATCGTTTAGTAGAAGCGACTAAAGGCACAGACTTAAAAATTGGTGCACAAAACATGCATTTCGAAGAAAACGGTGCGTTCACTGGAGAAGTGAGCCCTGTTGCATTAGCAGACCTAGGTGTGAACTACGTAATTTTAGGACACTCTGAACGTCGTGAAATGTTTGCTGAAACGGACGAAACAGTAAACCAAAAAACAATTGCTGCATTCAAACACGGTTTAACACCAATCGTTTGCTGCGGTGAAACAAACGAAGAGTATGAGCAAGACCAAACAAAAACAGTTGTAGCTAATCAAGTACAAAAAGCATTAGCTGGTCTAACTGATGAGCAAGTAAAACAAACGGTTATCGCATATGAGCCAATCTGGGCCATCGGTACAGGTAAATCTTCAACTGCTGAAGGTGCAAACGAAGTTTGTGCATACATCCGTAGCGTTGTTGCAGAACAATTCTCTCAAGATGTTGCAGATGCTGTACGTATTCAATACGGCGGTAGCGTAAAGCCTGCTAATATTAAAGAATATATGTCTCAATCAGACATTGACGGAGCTTTAGTAGGTGGAGCAAGCTTAGAAGCAGATTCTTTCTTACAGCTTTTGGAGGCTGGTAAGTAATGAGTAAAAAGCCAGTAGCATTAATCATCTTAGATGGTTTTGCATTACGCGATGAAGATAAAGGTAATGCGGTAACACATGCAAAAAAACCAAACTTCGACCGTTTCTGGAACGAGTATCCTCATGCTACACTTCAGGCGTCTGGAGAAGCTGTAGGCTTACCAGAAGGCCAAATGGGTAACTCTGAAGTAGGTCACTTAAACATCGGCGCAGGCCGAATTGTGTACCAAAGCTTAACTCGTGTAAACGTAGCAATTCGTGAAGGCGAGTTTGAACAAAATGAAACGCTTGTAGCAGCTGTAAAGCACGCAAAAGAAAAGGGTACAAACCTTCATCTTTTCGGACTTTTATCTGATGGCGGTGTACACAGTCATATCGAACATCTTTATGCATTATTGCGTCTAGCTAAGAGTGAAGGCTTAGAAAAAGTCTACATTCATGGCTTCTTAGATGGTCGTGACGTAGCACCTCAATCTGCTGAAACGTATTTAAAAGAACTTAATGAAAAAATTGAAGAGTACGGCGTTGGTGAAATTGCAACACTTTCAGGACGTTACTACTCAATGGACCGCGACAAACGCTGGGAGCGCGTAGAGAAATCATACCGCGCAATGGTGTACGGTGAAGGTCCATCATATACAAGCGCTGAAGAGTGCGTAAAAGATTCATATGAAAATGGAATCTATGACGAATTCGTTTTACCTTCTGTTATTACAAAAGAAGACGGATCGCCAGTTGCGACAATTCAAGACGAAGATGCAGTCATTTTCTACAACTTCCGTCCTGATCGCGCAATTCAAATTTCAAATACGTTCGCAAACGAAGATTTCCGCTCATTTGATCGCGGTGAAAAACATCCGAAAAACTTACATTTTGTATGTTTAACTCACTTCAGCGAAACAGTTGACGGATATGTAGCCTTTAAGCCAATTAACTTAGATAATACGCTTGGTGAAGTATTATCTCAAAATAACTTAAAGCAGCTTCGTATTGCTGAAACGGAAAAATATCCTCACGTAACGTTCTTTATGAGCGGTGGACGTGAAGCAGAGTTTCCTGGTGAAACACGTATCTTAATCGATTCACCAAAAGTAGCAACATATGACTTGAAACCTGAGATGAGTGCTTATGAAGTGACGGACGCGTTGCTTGCAGAAATCGAGGGCGATAAGCAGGACGCTATTTTATTAAACTTTGCAAACCCTGATATGGTAGGTCATTCAGGTATGTTAGAACCAACGGTAAAAGCGATTGAAACAGTAGATGAGTGCTTAGGCAAAATTGTAGATGCAATTTTAGCTAAAGGCGGTACAGCAATTATCACAGCAGACCATGGTAATGCTGATGAAGTGATTACACTTGAAGGTAATCCAATGACGGCTCATACAACGAATCCTGTTCCAGTAATTGTAACCAAACAAGGCTTAGAGCTTCGTGAAGACGGTATTCTAGGGGATCTAGCTCCTACAATGCTTACTCTTCTAGATGTAGCACAGCCAAAAGAAATGACAGGTAAAACATTAATTAAATAATTAATTATAAAGGAGAGTTTTAAAATGCCAACAATTCTTGACATTTATGCACGCGAAGTATTAGATTCTCGCGGTAACCCAACAGTTGAAGTAGAAGTATATACTGAATCAGGCGCTTTCGGACGCGCAATCGTACCAAGTGGTGCTTCTACTGGTGAACACGAAGCAGTAGAATTACGCGATGGTGACAAATCTCGCTACCTAGGTAAAGGTGTATTAAAAGCAGTAGAAAACGTAAACGAAATTATCGCTCCTGAATTAGTAGGTATGGACGCAACTGATCAAATCGGTATCGACCGCCTTATGATTGAGCTAGATGGTACGGAAAACAAAGGTAAATTAGGTGCTAACGCTATTCTTGGTGTATCTATGGCAGTAGCTCACGCAGCAGCTGACTTCGTAGGTCTTCCATTATATCGTTACCTTGGTGGATTCAACGCGAAGCAATTACCAACTCCAATGATGAACATCATCAACGGTGGTTCTCATGCTGATAACAACGTTGACTTCCAAGAGTTCATGATTTTACCTGTAGGAGCTCCTACATTCAAAGAAGCAATCCGTATGGGTGCTGAAGTATTCCACGCGTTAAAATCTGTTTTATCTGCAAAAGGCTTAAACACAGCTGTAGGTGACGAAGGTGGATTCGCTCCAAACCTTGGTTCTAACCGTGAAGCATTAGAAGTAATTGTTGAAGCAATCGAAAAAGCTGGCTACAAAGCTGGTCAAGACATCCAATTAGGTATGGACGTTGCTTCTTCTGAATTCTTCAACAAAGAAACTGGTAAATATGACTTAGCAGGCGAAGGCCGTACAGGCGTAACTTCTGCTGAAATGGTAGATTTCTACGAGCAGTTAGTTAACGAGTTCCCAATCGTTTCAATCGAAGACGGTTTAGACGAAAATGACTGGGATGGTCACAAGCTATTAACTGAGCGCATTGGCGGCAAAGTACAGCTTGTTGGTGACGATTTATTTGTAACAAACACGAAAAAACTTTCTCAAGGTATCGAACAAGGCGTAGGTAACTCTATCCTTATCAAAGTTAACCAAATCGGTACATTAACTGAAACGTTCGAAGCTATTGAAATGGCTAAACGTGCTGGTTACACAGCAGTAGTTTCTCACCGTTCTGGTGAAACTGAAGATGCAACAATCGCTGATATCGCTGTTGCAACAAATGCTGGCCAAATCAAAACTGGTTCTATGAGCCGTACAGACCGTATTGCGAAATATAACCAATTACTACGCATCGAAGACGAGCTAGGTGTTCTAGCTGTATACGATGGCGCTAAATCTTTCTACAACTTAAAAAAATAAGTTGAAATCATAAAAAACGGATGACGATTGTCATCCGTTTTTTTATGTTAAAATCCGGTGTATTTCGCTGTCATTACTTGTATGAGGGGGGTTTTTGTGATAAATTAACCTTAGCGTAGTGCGCGTACTTTATCCCCGGTAATGCCAATCAGAAGGGATGAAGAAACCCCGCTGATTGACTATTACTTGGTGTAGGAGGTGTGTCTTAGTGCATACATTGCTGATTACTTTACTAGTGATTGTTTCAATTGCATTGATTGTTGTGGTCGTTTTACAATCAAGCAAAACTACTGGATTATCTGGAGCTATTTCCGGTGGAGCTGAAACGTTATTTGGAAAACAAAAAGCACGTGGAATTGACTTAGTTTTACACCGTTTGACAGTAGTGTTATCTATCTTATTCTTTGCGTTAACACTTGCTGTATCTTATTTCAAACTTTAATATGTTACTGGATAGACTGCCACCTAATGCATACGTACTTGGTGTATACCAACTTATGTATGCATTAGGTGGCTTTTTTAATGGGCGTGTTGAATACTTTAATTTCATTTTTAAGTAATGATATAATATAGCTTTAGAAAAAAGTACTAAATATAGTATAAAAGCGTAAAAGCTGACGGTCACATCTCTTTTTATGTGATGACCGTCACATAAATACATGTTTTTTTCTATTATGACTGCAGATATTATAACTAAAAGGAGTTAAATGATATATGAAAATTGCACAACCAAAGCCATTTACATTTGAAGGCGGCGAAAAAGCTGTTTTATTACTTCACGGTTTTACCGGAAATTCTGCTGATGTTCGTATGTTAGGTCGTTTTTTAGAGAAAAAAGGATACACATGCCACGCACCTCACTATAAAGGACACGGTGTAGCGCCTGAAGAGCTTGTTCATACTGGTCCAGAAGATTGGTGGAAAGATGTCATGGAAGGCTATGAGTTTTTGAAAAGCAAAGGCCATGAAAGTATTGCCGCTGTAGGTCTTTCACTAGGTGGCGTATTTTCACTGAAATTAGGTTACACTGTACCTATAAAGGGTATTGTGCCTATGTGCGCGCCTATGTATATAAAGAGTGAAGAAGTCATGTATGAAGGTGTTTTAGCGTATGCACGCGAATATAAAAAGCGTGAAGGTAAATCGTCTGAACAGATTGAACAAGAAATGGAAGAGTTCAAACAAACACCAATGAACACATTAAAGTCTTTACAGGAATTAATCGCTGAAGTGCGAAATTCAGTTGATATGATTTATGCACCGACATTTGTTGTACAAGGTCGTCATGATCATATGATTAATACAGACAGCGCCAATATTATTTATAATAGCGTCGAGTCTCCTACAAAAGATATAAAATGGTACGAAGAATCTGGTCATACCATTACCTTTGATAAAGAGCGTGATCAGCTTCACGAGGATGTATATGCATTTTTGGAATCACTTGATTGGTAATAGAGATAATACGAATAAAGAAAAAGGAGGGACATGATGTGAAAGAAGAAAATCAGCCCTATATGAATGAAATATTGGATTTTATGAAAAGGGATAATTATAAACCTTTGACTGTCCAAGAGCTTGCAAAAGAATTCAATACTGAGGATGCAGAGTCATTCAAAGAGTTTGTTAAGGCACTTGTTATTATGGAAGAGAAGGGTTTAATTATCCGAGCAAGAAATGACCGCTACGGGCTGCCGGAACAAATGAATTTTGTCAAAGGGAAAGTAAGCGGACATGCAAAAGGGTTTGCGTTTGTAGTTCCTGAAGAGAAAGATGCGGGTGATGTATTTATTCCGCCTACTGAAACAAACAATGCTATGCATGGAGATATTGTGCTTGCAAGAGTGTTATCAGAATCATCAGGTGCTCGTCGTGAAGGAACCATTGTAAAAATCTTAGAACGAGGTACCCAGCAAATTGTAGGTACGTATACGCAAAGCAAAAATTTTGGCTTTGTGATTGCGGATGACAAAAAAATTGCAGGTGATATTTTTATTCCCAAAGCAGCAAGAAACGGTGCCGTTGAAGGCCATAAAGTAGTAGTAGAGCTGACAACCTATCCGGAAGGCCGCATGAATGCAGAAGGAAAAGTTGTTCAAATTCTTGGACATAAAAACGATCCGGGGATCGATATCATTTCTGTTATCCATAAGCACGGTCTTCCTCAAGAATTTCCTGCTGACGCTTTAACGCAAGCAATTGATACACCTGAGACAATTGATGAAAAAGATATCGGTAACCGCCGCGATCTTCGTGATCAAGTTATTGTAACCATTGACGGAGCAGATGCAAAAGATTTGGATGACGCTGTAACGGTTACAGAGCTTGAAAACGGAAACTACAAATTAGGCGTTCATATTGCAGATGTAAGTCACTACGTTAAAGAAGGTTCTCCGATTGATGTAGAAGCAGCAGAGCGCGGAACAAGCGTCTATTTAGTAGACCGAGTTATTCCGATGATTCCTCACCGTTTATCTAACGGAATCTGTTCATTAAATCCAAAAGTTAACCGTTTTACGCTTTCTTGTGAGATGGAAATTAATCCACAAGGTGAAGTAGTCAAACATGAGATTTTTGAAAGTGTCATCAAAACGACAGAACGAATGACGTATTCAGACGTGAACAAAATCTTAGTGGATAAAGATGAAGAAGTATTAGAACGCTACGAGCCAATCGTTCCGATGTTTGAGCGTATGGAAAAGCTGGCGGCTATTCTTCGTAAAAAGAGAATGGATCGCGGTGCCATTGATTTTGATTTCAAAGAAGCAAAAGTATTGGTAGACGATGATGGCCATCCGCACGATGTTATTTTGCGTGAACGCTCAGTTGCTGAAAAGCTAATCGAAGAATTTATGCTGGCGGCGAATGAAACAGTAGCAGAACATTTTCACTGGATGAACGTACCGTTTATTTATCGTATTCATGAAGATCCAGATGCAGAGAAGCTTACTCGTTTCTTAGAGTTTATTACAAACTTTGGTTATACAGTGAAAGGGACAGGCAACGATATTCATCCGCGTGCGCTGCAAGATATTTTAGAAGAAGTAAAGGGTACGCCTGAAGAGATGGTTATTTCAACTGTTATGCTTCGTTCGATGAAACAAGCGAAATATGAAGCAGAAAGTTTAGGCCACTTTGGTTTATCAGCTGAGTTCTATACGCATTTTACGTCTCCAATCCGTCGTTATCCGGATTTAATCGTTCATCGTCTCATTCGTACGTATTTAATTGAAGGAAAAACAAATCAGCAAACGCAAGAAAAATGGCGCGAGCTTCTGCCTGATATTGCTGAGCATTCTTCTAATATGGAACGTCGTTCAGTTGACGCTGAGCGAGAAACGGACGATATGAAAAAAGCTGAGTTTATGGCTGATAAAGTTGGGGAAGTATTTAATGGTATTATTAGCTCTGTTACAAACTTTGGAATGTTCGTGGAGCTAGAAAATACGATTGAAGGGTTAGTTCATGTTAGTGACTTAACGGATGACTATTATCGTTACGACGAACGTCACTATGCGATGATTGGAGAAAGAACGGGCAACGTCTTCCGAATTGGAGACGAAATTGAAGTGAAAGTTGCCGATGTGAATAAAGACGAGCGTTCAGTGGACTTTGTTATTGTGGGAATGAAAGAAGGCCGCAAACGCTTATCTAAAGATCGTCCTAAAGTGATTAAAGCAAAACAAAAGTCACGCAAAGATGATAAAGGAAAAGGTCGAGAGGGCAGTCGAAGCAAAAATGAAGAGTGGTCTACTCAAAAACCAAAGAAGAAAAAGAAAAAAAGATTCTTCGAAGGCGCTCCAAACGTTAAGCGCAAAAAGAAAAAGCGCAAATAATCGACAGCAGTGAAGCAGAAGGGTAGCCCTTCTGCTTCAAAACAGCTCTATTAAACGTTTTAGTTGTTGTTTAGATTTCCATACAGTAAAATGATACATAATATCATACATATACGTAAGTACGGCTGAAGGGAAGGAACGTTTTATGCCAAAAGGTGAAGGGAAATTAATTGCACAAAACAAAAAAGCCCGCCACGACTTTTTTATTGAAGAAACATATGAGACGGGTATTGTTCTACAAGGAACGGAAATCAAATCAATTCGTAATGGCCGTGTGAATTTAAAGGACTCTTTTGCTCGTGTGCAAAATGGAGAAGTATTTTTACACAATATGCACGTTAGTCCTTACGAACAAGGCAATCGATACAATCATGAGCCACTTCGTACACGAAAGCTATTACTGCATAAACGCGAAATCAGCAAGCTAATTGGCTATTCAAAAGAAACAGGTTATTCACTAGTTCCTTTAAAAGTGTATTTGAAAAACGGATACGCAAAGGTTTTACTAGGGCTTGGTAAGGGTAAAAAGAAATATGATAAGCGTGAAGACTTAAAGCGCAAAGAAGCCAAGCGCGATATCGAACGAGCATTTCGTGATCGCCAAAAGATGTGATATTACAAAATCTTACAATTGCAAAATGCTCATTTTGTGATATAATAAATATTGTTATCAGTTAGATTTCATTTTGCACACTGAAGTCGCTATCTGATGTAAGGATTTTTCTTACACATTCCGACTCCCTTTTATATGGGGACGTTACGGATTCGACAGGGGTAGTTCGAGCTTAGGTTGCGAGTCGAGGAGATGGCCTCGTTAAAACATCAACGCCAATAATAACTGGCAAATCTAACAATAACTTCGCTTTAGCTGCATAATAGTAGCTTAGCGGTTCCTCCCTCCATCGCCCATGTGGTAGGGTAAGGGACTCACTTTAAGTGGGCTACGCCGGAGTTCGCCGTCTGAGGACGAAGGAAGAGAATAATCAGACTAGCGACTGGGACGCCTGTTGGTAGGCAGAACAGCTCGCGAATTATCAATATGCCAACTACACTCGTAGACGCTTAAGTGGCGATATTTCTGGACGTGGGTTCGACTCCCACCGTCTCCACCAAATACATATTTTTGGTGGCTTACCTTACTTATACCAGGAGCTAATCAAATGTATGATCTGCATTTGATTAGCTCCTTTTTAATTTATGATGGATGTAAAATTGAAAAAGCGGTACAAAAGTAAAAGGATGCCTCTTACACAAAGAGGCATCCTTTTACTTTTGTTTAAGCTGAACAAAAAGCAGCATAAGAAAGGAAAGAAAGACGATCGAGATAACCCATAGCCAAGCGAGATTCATGTTTCCAGAGTCAATCGCGACGTAGATAGCGGTAGGAACAGTTTGAGTTTCACCTGGAATATTGCCAGCAAACATCAAAGTGGCTCCAAATTCTCCGAGTGCTCTTGCCAGACTTAACACACCTCCTGTTACAATAGCTTTAGAAGCTAAAGGAATGGAAATAAAGAAAAAGACTTTCCATTCGCTTGCACCATCTACTCGAGCCGCATCTTCAATTTCATGATCAACGCCTTGGAAGCCCGTTTTGGCAGATTGATACATAAGGGGGAATGCAACGACAACGGATGCAATAACAGCTGCCCACCACGTAAAAATAACGGGTTGTTGAAAGACCCATTCAATTGCTCGGCCGAGCAGGCTGTGTTTTCCGAATATGACAATCAATAAAAATCCAACAACGGACGGAGGTAGGACCAACGGTAGCATCAACACCGTTTCAACTATCACTTTTCCTTTAAAATGTTTCCTGGATAACAGTTTTCCTATAACAGTGCCTAGAATAATTACGACAAATCCTGCTACTAATGCAATTTTGAGCGATAGCTGAAGAGGAGATAAAAACTCTTGAATCATAGCAATCTCAATTCGCAGTGAAACCGTAATTTTTTAACGTGTTAAGAGCCGTCTTACTTTGTAAAAATTGATAAAAATCCTTTGCTTCTTGTGGATGTTTCGAATCCTTAATAACGCCTACAGGATATACAATTGGTTTGTGAGTGCTATGATCTGCAGTGGCTACAATCTTCACTTTTTTTGAAATCAACGCATCGGTTTTATAAACAACTCCAGCTTCAACGTTTCCTGTCTCCACATAGGAAAGCACCTGGCGTACGTCTTTTGCATAGACGGTTTTAGGCTCAATGTTTTTCCACAGATTCATGTGTTCAAAAGTCTCTTTTGCATACTGTCCAGCAGGAACGGATTCCGGTATGCCAAGTGCAATTTTTTGAACAGCAGGCTTTGATAGATCTTCAAAATTTTTGATAGCAGCCGAATTATTCTTTGGGACGATAAGCACAAGGTCGTTGCCAACCAAGTCAGTTCCATTTTCTTTAGAAATAGCTCCTGACTTTACCAGTGCATCAAACTTATCTTCCGCTGCTGAAAAAAACAAATCAGCCGGTGCGCCATTTTCGATTTGCTGTTGCAGCGAGCCTGAAGCTCCAAAATTAAATTTTAAGTCGATATTCGAATGCTTTGTTTCATATTGCTTTTGAATATCAGTAAGCGCATCTTTTAAGCTGGCCGCAGCGGATATCGTTAAGCTGACGTTTTGGTGCTGAGCCGCTGATTGACTCGTATTTGTTCCGTTCGAACAAGCAGCAGTAAACATAATTAAAAATAATAGTGCGAATAAGGGTTTAAAGTATTGTTGCATCGTGTCACCTCAATTAGTTGTAGTAAAGCAATTTAGTATAACTATATCACGTTCACTTAGAAATGGACTTCCTAAAAAGAAAACAGCGACTTGAAAGGGGAAAAAACTTTCAAGTCGCTGCCTTATTTACTCTTCCAACGCTTTGCCCATTCCTTTTAAAAAGTGAAGTCCAAATCCAATTGCACGATTAACATCTGGATCGTTTAGCGCTTTTATAAGAGCTAATGCACTTACTTTTTTTCCTGTTTTTACATACTCATTTGCTTCGTTCATACCAACTGTTGCACTGTTCACAAGTTTAGCGGTTACCTCTGGGTCTGCCTTCATCAAACCGCTGCTTGCACCCATAAGGGTATTAATTAAATTGGTTACCGGTTCTCTAGAAATTTGATGAAGCGCAATTTTTGAGATTTTTTCTTTTGCTTGAATCATTGAATCAGCAGCTTCAAGAACACCCATGTCGTTAAGTTCTCCGACAATACCGAGAATACGATTCAGCGCTTCTTCATTATCTGCCAGAAGAGAAGTCAAGTCTTCTAATTTTTGCTGTTTTTTTTCTTCCTCGCTTAGAAGAGGCTTTTTAATTTCTGTAATAGGTTGTGCCATCTTTTCTCCTCCTATTTACTTGTTAAATGGACGTAGCCAGGACGGTTCCATTTACGCTGAACCTCGACCCCATTTTGAGGATGACGTTTTTTGTTGCGCGGATTTGTAGACGGTAAAGGCGTTTCTCCACCTTTGCTTAATACTTCCATCCGTACTTTTGTTTGTTTGTAAGCCGGCGTATTTGTTCGTTGGTCGACTGCAGGTCCCGTCAAGAAGTTAATAGCCGAATCTTTATGAACGGAGTGCATCGGAAGATACAGCTCATTTGCTTTTACCCGCTCTGTAATTAATGCCTGTACTTTTACTGCTCCAAACGGTGAGATTAATCTGACAAGCGAACCTTCTTCAATTTCACGCTCCTTGGCAAGCTGAGGTGAAATTTCTACAAATACTTCCGGTACTTTTGATTGAATACCGCTCGATTTATTGGTCATATTCCCTTCATGAAAATGTTCTAACATTCGTCCGTTATTAATGTGCAAATCATATTCCTCTGGAAATTCAGCAGGAAGCACCCAATCTGATAAAGCAAAGCGCGCTTTTTTATCTGGGAAATTAAACCCATCGACGTAAAGTAAAGGCGTGCTTTCCCCCTCTAAGCTCCCCCATAAGAAGCTATTCCAGCCTTCAAGGTTTTCATAGCTGGCTTGGCTGAATAGAGGTGATAGACTAGCTATTTCTGAAAAGATGTCACCCGGGTGTGTATACGTCCAATTTGCACCTAAGCGATTTGCAATCTCTTGAACAATCCACCAATCCGGCTTTGAATCACCAAGCGTTGGCAATGCTTGATACAATCTTTGTACACGTCGCTCCGTATTGGTAAACGTTCCGTCTTTTTCAAGAGAAGGAACAGCAGGGAATACAACATCAGCATATTGAGCCGTTCTTGAAAGGAAAATATCTTGGACGACAAAAAAGTCTAGATTTGATAATATTTCATGTACGTGATTAGCATTCGAATCGACAAGAGCCATATCTTCTCCTACAAGGTACATGGCTTTCATTTTTCCTTCATCAATTGAATGAAGCATTTGGATATTATCAAGACCCGGCTTGTCTTTAATTTTTACGCCGTATGCTTTTTCAAATTTTTCTCGAGCGACTGAGTCCGTGACGTGCTGATAGCCTGGCAGCCAAGCAGGAAGAGTTCCCATATCGCATGCTCCTTGCACGTTATTGTGGCCTCGGAGCGGATAAGCGCCTGCACCAGGGCGTCGATAGTTTCCAGTAGCAAGCAACAGGTTTGAGATAGCCGCTGATGTATCAGAGCCTCCTGTATTTTGCGTCACGCCCATGCCCCACAGCACACAGGTTCCATCGGCGTCTCGAATCATTTCAGCTATTTGAATGAGTGTTGCTGCTGGAATACTCGTAATTTGTTCAGCATATTCAAGCGTGTACTTTTCAAGCAAAGAGTTAAAGTCTTCAAAATAGTTGACGTTTTCTTGGATAAATTTTTCGTTGTGCCATCCTTGATCAATCATGTATTTTGTTACAGCCATTAGCCATACTTGGTCCGTACCTTGTTTTGGACTGATAAAAATGTCAGAGCGTTCAGCCATTTCGTTTTTGCGCAAATCTGCGACGATTAGTTTTTGGTTATGAAGCTTATGCGCTCGTTTGATGCGAGTTGCTAATACAGGGTGACCTTCAGCAGGGTTAGCTCCAACGATGATAACCAGTCCAGCTTTTGCGATGTCTTTTATCGTGCCGGCATCGCCTCCCATTCCGACTGTTCGAAATAATCCATCGGTTGCAGGAGACTGACAGTAGCGAGAGCAGTTGTCTACGTCATTTGTTTCAAACATTTGGCGAGCCAGCTTTTGAATAACATAGTTTTCTTCGTTTGTAATTTTAGAAGAAGAGATAAAACCAACTGACCCATGTCCATACTGCTGATTGATAGAGCTTAACCTGCTTGCTACTAAATCGAGCGCTTCTTCCCATGACGACTCTACAAATGCGCCATTTTTTCGGATTAAAGGCTTAGTAATACGTTTTTCAGAGTTTACAAAATCCCAGCCGAATTTTCCTTTCACACAGGTTGAAATAGCATTTGCGGGAGCATCTGAGCTAGGCTGAACTTTAAGGATTTCGCGGCCTTTTGTCCACACTTCAAACGAACATCCAACTCCACAAAATGTACAGACGGTTTTTGTTTTTTTCGTCCGAGTTTCGCGCATAGCTGCTTCCACTTCTGAAACAGCAAATATTCCGCTGTACCCCGGTTCCACTTCTTTAACTAGATCAATCATTGGATTCAAAACGCCTTTTGGAAGTCCAGTCATGAATCCAGCTTCTCCGAGCATAGATTTTTCCATTAAGGCATTACAAGGGCATACGGTTACACATTGACCGCAGCTCACACAAGAAGATTCATTGATTGCTACACCATCATCCCAGAGAACGCGGGGACGTTTCGCTTCCCAGTCGATAGAGAGCGTTTCATTAACTTGAAGATTTTGACAAACCTCTACACATTGTCCACAAGCAATGCATTGGTTAGGGTCATAACGGTAGAACGGATGAGACATATCGACTTCATCCTCTGAGGCCTTTGGCGTATAGGGGTATTTTTGATATTCAATCTCCATCATTTCGGCTGTGTTATGTAATTTACAGTTTCCGTTGTTATTATCGCAAACGGTGCAGTATAGCAAATGATTCTCTAATAAACGATCCATTGCTTCCGTTTGTGCCGCTTTTGCGGGTGCTGATTGTAATTCAATCTTCATGCCGTTTTCAGCTTTTGTAGAACAAGAACGGATTAACTCGCCATTCATTTCAACAATACACGTGTCACAAGTTTGAATAGGGTCGACTTCAGGCACATAACAAATCTGAGGATGCTCAATGCTTTGCTGGTTAATAATTTCAAGTATGGTAGAACCTGAAGCTGCCTTGTATTCGTTGCCATTTATATGAACAGTGATGGTTTCACGACTCATTTGTTTTCCTCCTTTATATAAAACAAAAAACCACCATGAATACACACGCCTAATTAAATAAGGGAAGTGCAATCATGGTGGAATAGTTTACTAGCAGGTCTTACTAATATGCCAATCCGGCCCATTTATATCGTTAAGAAAAAGTGATAGAGTAATAACAATTCATTATTATTATTATTCCATCTCGGTTATTTATAATTATATCGCTACGTTTTTAAATGCACAACTTTTTTAAATACCCAACTCTCTTCAAAAGTTTTGCTGCAAAGATTTTAGGCTTTTATTTTTTGAAGTGTTGATTTATGATAAAAAAACTGTAGGAATAAAATGCACAATTTAATTTTAATCGGTGGGAGAGCGTTGATTATGTCAAAAACTATTCATGAATTTAATGATATTATTCGGAAACTTCGAAAAGATTTATTTGGAAAAGGACCGGAAAGAATACATACGGTTTTTGTTGAAAATATGGCTGTCTCAACACTGTATGGAAATTTAACTCCGACAGAAACATTTATTGCAAGCACTTCTGAAGGATGTGACATGGTTCATCTAGCTCGAACAAAAATGATCCAAGATGTATATGCATCGAATCCGCCGGAAGGGCTAGAAGAATTGGTAGGAGCAAAGCTGGTTAATTTATTTTCAGATATGAAAATAAAAGAAAATATAGCGGTTTCCGTATTCGTTTTTGATAAAAACATTATTTGAAAAAGGAGACATCACATGAATTCGACCGTTAAGAAGCGTACAGTTCTTAGATTTAAAAATGGTGAAATGGAAAGCGTGGAAGATAAAATTGTAACGGAGTTTCCTGTGACTGTGAAAATTAATGAAGAAGAGTTTGTCACGATGGTATGTAGCCCTCAATACATTGAAGATATGGTAATTGGCTATTTAGCATCTGAAGGGGTTATTCGAGAATACAAAGACATTAAAAACATATGGGTTCAAGAAAAAGAAGGGTATGTTCATGTTACAATAGATAAATTAAACCCATATTTTCAAAACCTTCAAAATAAGCGATATATCACGTCTTGCTGCGGGGCCAGCAGACAAGGGTTTGTCTTTATAAATGATGCGCTGACTGCTAAAAAAATGAATGATATATCGGTCGAACTTTCCATTAAGGATTGTTTTCAATTGATGAATAAGCTGCAGCAATCTGCTGCTACGTTTCAAGAAACGGGTGGCGTTCATAACGCTGCCATTTGTGATAAGAATGGTTTTATGCTTAGCAGAATGGACATTGGTAGGCATAATGCTTTAGATAAACTATACGGATATTGCTTAAAACACCATATTTCAATTAGGGATAAAGTAGTCGTTTTTAGCGGCCGTATTTCTTCAGAAATTTTGTTGAAAGTAGCGAAGATCGGGTGTGAAGTGGTTCTTTCAAAATCCGCTCCGACTGAACTTGCTTTAAATCTAGCAGAAGAATTGAGAATTACAACGGTAGGATTTATTCGAAATGATTCGTTGAATATTTATACATGCCCGGAAAGAATTTTAAAAGAAAGTTAATCTGCTGTGGAGAAGCTGACAGCTAGAGAGAGGAGAGATGAGGCAGATGTCATACGCTATAGTTGATACGTTAAAGCGTCCTTTGCGAGACTTGCGTTTATCCGTAACAGATCGCTGTAACTTTCGCTGTCGATATTGTATGCCTGAAGAAATTTTTGGGGCAGACTATCCATTTTTACCTGCCGAAAACATTCTTTCGTTTGATGAATTAGAGAGACTGACTAGATTATTCGCATCGCTAGGAGTAAAAAAAGTGCGTATAACTGGAGGAGAGCCACTGCTAAGAAAAGGCTTGCCAGATCTAATCACTCGTCTGAAGCAAATTGAGGGGATAGATGATATTGCCATAACAACAAACGGCTCACTTTTAAAGAAGCATGCAGAAGCTTTATCAAAAGCGGGATTATCAAGAGTAACCGTCAGCCTAGACTCGCTTGATGAAGTGAGATTTCAAGAGTTGAATGGAAACCGAGGAAGCGTAAAGCGAGTATTAGAAGGAATAGAGGCAGCAGCTCTTGTGGGAATTTCAGTAAAAATAAACATGGTTGTCCAAAAAGGCAAGAACGAGCAGGATATCCTTCCGATGGCTCAATATTTTAAAGGCAAAAACCATACGCTGCGCTTTATTGAATACATGGATGTGGGAAATTCAAACGGATGGAAAATGGATGAGGTTATAACAAAGAAACAAATTCTTGATATAGTTGGACAAGAAATGCCTCTTGAAGAAATTCCGCCTCATTATAAGGGAGAAGTAGCCACCAGGTATCGGTACGTCGGGACAGAAGAGGAAATTGGTATCATTTCATCTGTCACAGATTCATTTTGTTCCACTTGTTCACGCGCAAGAGTATCGGCTGAAGGAAAGCTCTATACCTGCTTGTTTGCGTCAAAAGGGTACGACCTCCGGAAACTGATACGATCAGAAGCATCTGATCATACTGTTTGTGACACCATTTCTGATATCTGGAATCATCGGAAAGATCGTTATTCAGATGAGCGAGCTAACGGAAGACAGGTCCAAGGCGCTGAGAAAGTGGAAATGTCTCATATTGGTGGATAATTCAAAAAAGCTTTATACATGCCAATCACTGCGATGATTCACATTTATAAAAGTGGGATCTTTTGCTGAAAAAGGTACACGAAGGACGTTTGCCTGATTCAACAATTGTGTAAGCCTTCTTTCACCTTGTGTAACGAGTTGTTCAATAAGAGGAAGCGTTCTACGGTGATAGAGTGCTAGAAGCGGGTGAATGTGATCAGGCTGAACAGGAAGAACAATGTCAGGTGAATCCGTTTGAGTCAGTGTGATCATGTGATGAACGAACTCAGCATTAATAAAAGGAATGTCGCAAGAAAGAATAAAGAACCATTCAGCATCGCAATCGATGGCAGTTAAAGCATGATGAATTGCATACAAAGGTCCTTGATACGGGCATTTTTCAACTGCAAATGCAACATCTTTTCTTTGAAAATAAGGGAGTAAATCTAGGTTGGTAGACACAAGTATAGGTGTGACGTGATTTTCTTTTAATGCATCTATACTATATTCGTAAAATGATTTCTTGTTATAGGTTTCAAACATTTTTGGTTGACCGTAGCGAGAAGATTTTCCTCCTGCTAATACAATGCCGGCAATGGACATTTATTAAATACCTCCATCAAAATATATTTGTATATTTATGCACGTAAGCGTCCGTAAAGCAGCTTAGCTTTATGTGTATGATAGCATGTTTTTAAAGAAATATCTTTGACGAAGGAATAGATAGTGAAGTCAGAGATTGAATGAGAAAGGGAGAGAAAAGAGTGACAGAACGTTATTCACGTCAGCAGCTTTTCCAGCCCGTTGGAAACAAAGGGCAGCAGCAAATTAGAAGTAAGCATGTTTTAGTTGTAGGTGCAGGGGCTCTAGGCAGCGCCAGCGCAGAAGCTCTCGTGCGTGCTGGAATCGGAAAATTGACGCTTGTAGATCGCGATTATGTAGAATGGAGTAATCTACAGCGTCAGCAGCTTTATACAGAACAAGATGCCCAAAATAAACTACCTAAAGCTGTAGCAGCAAAAAATCGTTTGAGTCAAATAAACACAGAAGTGAAGATCGAAGCGCTGGTGATGGATGCTCAGCCTGCTAATTTAGAAAGTATCGTCCAAACAGCTGATGTGATCATCGATGCGACAGACAATTTCGACATTCGCTTTATTTTAAATGATTTGTCACATAAGCATGAGGTGCCTTGGATATATGGCTCATGTGTCGGCAGCTATGGCACCACTTATACGATTATCCCAAATGTAACGCCTTGCCTGCACTGTATACTAAAAAAGATCCCTGTGGGAGGAGCAACGTGTGAGACAGCAGGAATTATCAGTCCAGCTGTTCAAATCGTGGCAGCCTATCAAATAACCGAAGCATTAAAAATTTTAGTCGGAGATGTTGAAGCTTTGCGACAGACATTTCTAACTTTTGACGTCTGGAATAATCAGCACGCTGAATTTAAGACGGGTAAAATGAAAAGTCATGAATGTTCTTCTTGCGGATCGACCCGAACATATCCGTACTTAGCGTATGAAAATCAGCTTAAAACAGAAGTTCTGTGCGGCAGAGAGACGGTTCAAATCAGGCCCTCGCAGCGCCATTTGTACAACTTTGATGAATTGGAAAAACGGTTAGAAAAACAAGGGAAAGTAGAACGTAACCCATATCTTCTGTCATGTCAGCTTCCCTCGCAGCGCTTTGTTATTTTTCAAGATGGCCGTGTATTTATTCATGGAACGAATGATATTCAATTTGCCAGAAGCTTATATTATCGTTTATTAGGATGAGTAAAGGAGTGAAAAAAATGAGAGAAAAGCGAACTCCTATCCCTGTCGGAGAATGCGTTGGGCGAGTGATGCAGTATGTCAAAAGCGGAAAGCAAGAAATTATTGCGCTTGAAGAAGCTCACGGCAGATTTTTAGCAGAAGATTTAATGGCAGATCATGATATTCCTGCTTTTAATCGTTCTCCATACGATGGTTTTGCCATTCGGTCACAAGATACGAAAGAAGCATCATCACTTCATCCAGTAGAACTGGATGTTCGAGGAGAGATAGGAGCGGGTTCTGTTTTTGAACATACAGTCAACGCAATGCAGGCTGTGCGTATTATGACGGGAGCTCCTATTCCAAAAGGCTGCGATGCGGTGGCGATGCTTGAAGTAACAAAAGAATATACAAAAGACAATCAGCCCATCGTTCAAATCAAGCGTTCGTTTAACAGCGGAGATAACATTTCTTTTCAAGGGGAAGAAACAACAAAAGGCACCGTGTTAGCTTCAAAAGGAACGTATATCACTCCGGGCGTAGCTGCTCTTCTAGCCACGTTTGGCTATAGTAACGTAGCTGTCTTCAAAAAGCCTGTAGTTGGACTACTTGCAACGGGAAGTGAACTAGTGGAAGTACGTGATCCTGTTCAGCGAGGAAAAATTCGTAATAGCAATGCTCATATGCTTCGTGCGCAAATTGAAAAAGCTGGAGGAGAAGTAAACTATTTTGGTATTATGCCCGATGATTTAAGTCAGTGCTACAGCGCGGTAAAATCTGCGCTATCAGAAGTGGACATGCTGATTACAACGGGCGGTGTTTCAGTAGGAGACTATGATTATCTACCAGATGTGTATAAGCAATTAAAAGCGGAAGTTCTTTTTAATAAAATAGCTATGAGACCAGGCAGTGTCACAACAGTTGCACGTATGGAAGACAAGCTTTTATTTGGCCTATCGGGAAACCCTACAGCGTGCTATGTCGGTTTTGAACTTCTGGCTCGTCCGGTCATCAGTACATATGCGGGGAAAAGAACCCCTCACCTCCGGAAAGAAAAAGCTTTGTTAGGAAAAGACTTCTTAAAGCCAAATCCTTTTATGCGATTTGTATCTGGCAGGCTTTCATACAGAAAAGGACAGCTGATTGCTTCTCCATTAAGCTTTACAAAATCTAGTGCTGTTTCTTCCTTAGCTCATGCGGATACGTTAATTATATTTCCCGGAGGGACGAGAGGATACAAAGAAGGAATGCTGGTTGACGTCTTATTGCTAGATGACGTGCGGGGAAGTGAATGGTCTTGGTAGCAAGTTGCACTGTTTTACAAGTAGTTGGATTTCAAAACAGCGGAAAAACTACTTTAGTGGAAAAGCTAATTAAAAAAGCGAAACAATTCGATCTACGTGTAGGTTCTATTAAGCATCATGGACACGGCGGACCTCCAGATAGCAGCAGTGAGCTAAAAGACAGTCATCGCCACCAGCAAGCAGGTGCCGATGTGGCAGGTGTAGAAGGAGGTGGAATCCTTCAGCTTACGGCAAACAGTAAAGACTGGAGTCTAAAAAAGCTGATTGATTTTTATCAATTTTTCTCGCCAGACGTCATTTTTGTTGAAGGATATAAAAAAGAATCCTATCCAAAAGCGGTCTTGATTCGAAGTGAAGAAGATCTTTTTCTGCTTTCCTCTCTAACCAATATTATATGCGTGATTAGTCACGTTCCGCTTAAAAAAGAAGTGCAGCGAGCATATCCAATGTTTCACTTACAAGAAGACGAGTTTTATCTTAATTTTTTATTGAAAGAAGTGGGGGAAATAAGATGAACCAGCACTTATTTGAAGTAGTAAATCAGCCAATTGCCGTAGATGAAATAATTAAAAAAGTTTCTAGAAGAGACGCGGGAGCTATTACGACATTTATTGGAACGGTAAGAGAATTTACAAAAGGCAAGAAGACGCTCTCTCTTGAATATCAAGCCTATGTGCCAATGGCAGTGAAAATGCTTAGCCAAATTGGTGACGAAATTCAGGAAAAGTGGCCTGATGCGTTGACAGCTATTACTCATCGAATCGGAAAGCTTGATATAACAGAAGTTGCAGTAGTTATTGCCGTTTCTTCTCCGCACCGCAAAACAGCTTATGAAGCAAACGAGTATGCTATTGAACGTATTAAGCAAATTGTGCCGATTTGGAAAAAGGAATTTTGGGAAGACGGAACAAAATGGATTGGAGATCAGTTAGAAACGAAAGAATATCCTGAAGGAAAGCCATTAAAGGAGATGTAAAAATGATTAACGTCTTATTTTTCGCTGCTGTACGTGAAGAGGCTGGAGTGGAACAAGTAACAGTTGATAAACAAGATATAACAGTGAAGGAATTAAAGGAATATGTGCAAAAAACATATAAGCTATCCTCTCTGAATCAAACGATGACAGCAGTCAACGAAGAGTTTGTACCAGATGAAGAAACCATTGGAGCGGGAGATACCGTTGCATTTATTCCGCCCGTTAGTGGAGGATAAAAAAAAGGTGCTGAATACACAGCACCTTTTTTTATTATCTAAATTGAGCTACTTTTTCGATTGGTAAACGTACAGACGGGTAACCGCTATTTGCTGCTTTGCCGATTGAAAGTAACATAACCGGTGCATAGCGCTCTTTGTCTAAACCGAATGCTTCGGCAATTTGGTCTTTTTCATAACCGCCGATAGCGTTTGTATCGTAACCGTGAGCACGTGCAGCAAGCATTAACTGCATAGATACTAAACCGCCGTCAATTAATACTGTTTCTTTATTTAATTCTTCAGAAGCAGCTGCGTAGTGCGCTTTGATTTTAGGAATTTGCATGTCTCTAATTTCTTGTGGCATATAGCCTAGCTCAACAGCTTTATCGTAAATTTCATCTAAATTTTCTTCACTTTTTAAATCGCCGAATATCGCAATAACAGCTGCTGATGTTTCTACTTGTGATTGATTAAATTTAGCAAGCGGAGCTAATGTTGCTTTTCCTTCAGGGCTATCAATTACTAGAAAGCGCCAAGGCTGTGCATTAACAGAAGATGGAGCTAGCGTCGCTTCTGTTAAAATTTCTTTCATTTCTTCACGGCTGATTTTGACAGATGGATCGTAATAACGAATAGATCTGCGCCCTGTAATAATATCTTGGAAATCATTATTTAGTGTTTTTGTTTGTGTCATGATGAACTCTCCTTTATGTTAAAAATGTTATGACCGTTCAATGGCCGAAATGTTTACTTTTAAACGCTCAAGCATTTTTGAAAGCAGCAGCTGTTCTTCTTCGCTGAAATCTTTAAATGCTTCATCAATAAAGCGAGCTTTTTCGTTTCGAAATGCACCGATTTTTTCATGTCCGCTTTTCGTAAGCTTTACAAATGTTACGCGGTTGTCATCAGGGTTTTTACGGCGTGATACGACATCTCTTTCTTCGAGCTGCTTTAAATGCCTTGTAATTGCAGCATTGTCAATGTTTACTTGCTGTTGAAGCGCCTTTTGACTCATTTCACCTGTTTCATAAAGCTGATGTAAAATATCAAGACGTGATTGGCTAACACCGGTACAATGCTCAAACTTTTGATTAATTTGTTTATTAACTTCTTGCAGAGCATACAGAACATTTGCTTTTTCAGAACATGAATGTGACAAGAAAGTCGCTCCCTTTTTTCTATAATATTTATTGATGATTAATATTTGATACATCAATGTTTGATACCTCAACTAATATAAAATAAATAAAAGTGAAAGTCAAGAAAGTGAGCTCTCTTTTTTTATAAATAATAAAGAGAGATTGAGACATAACGAAATCAATTCAATGTAAAGACGAACATATGGGATAAAGGAGCCTGTATGGACCGCTTGTGGGACGGCAGTTGATTTCCGTGCAAGGCTCCGCTTTTCGCGGGCGGGCGGTGAGCCTCCTCGTTGCTTGCGCTCCAATCAACTGCTGGAAGGAACGAAACAGATAAAATCTACGTTCACCGTAACAAAAAAAACGAACCCCTAATCATATATTTTGATTAGGGGTTCGTTTTTCACTTCCGCTAAACTATTTTTGTCTCAGCCTCTTTAAGCTGAATGATTTTTTTTACTGATTTGTTCATGCGTATAAGGAGACAGAAAGGGAATACGCTTGATAATCACATCGTGAATCCAGAATAGTCGCTGGATAAGAGGAGCTGTTTTATCTGAAAGATAGATAACAAAGCAGCTGATAGCTCCCCCAATTACCATGCCTCCAAGTACATCTGCTGGATAGTGGACACCTACGTAAATGCGTGAAAGGCCCGAGATGACAGCCCATATAAAAATGACGCTTCTCCATTTGTTTTTTCGTAACCACATGATCCAAGCAGCAGAAAAGACTAAAATCGAATGATCACTGACAAAAGATGAATTAGCCGGGTGCGGAATCAGCTTATGAACATGATGAGTCACAAACGGACGCGGGTGGTAATACACCAAGTGAATGACTTCATTGATACATAGAGAAAGTACAATTGTAAACAACATGTATAAAGCTGTATAACGGTGATAAATTGTTCTTTCTGTTTTTCCGCTAAACCAAAGCAAAAGCAAACAAGCCATTATAAAATAAGGAACGCTATTCGTAATCATAACCATTACAGAATCCATTGCGCTGGATTTACCAGCAAATGAGTTAATCCATTGAAATACTTCGTAATTAAGGTTCATTTGTTTTCTCCTTATGCAGTACTTTTCACTCTTAGTTTAGATTGACACTCTAAAAAAACGATGAATTTCACATTAAAAATCAATTAAAATCCGAAATTTAAGGGCATTTAATGATATAAAAAGGAGAGGAAGAAACTGCTTTTAGAATAGGAGATGAAACAGTTGAAAAAGGTTTTATTTTTACCTCTTCTAAAAATGCCTTCTGGCCATCATCAAGTGGCAGAGGCGTTAATGGATATATTGGAAAGAAGAACAACAAATATTTGTTATAAAAAAATAGATTTATTAAGCTATACAAACGAACTATTAGAAAAAGTGGTCACAGGCACGTATTTGAAATGGATTCGTTATGCTCCAGAAACGTACAATATGGCATACAAACATCTCTTTTATGAACCGCCTGTTCATTCATTCAAATGGTATCATCACGTATTCGCAAAAAAAATGGAGCACTTAGTTAAAGAAGAAAATCCGGATTTAATTATATGCACACATGGATTTCCTTCTTATTTGCTCAGTCAATTAAAAGCAAAAGGCAAGTGTGATGTTCCTATTATAAATGTCTACACGGATTTTTTTATTAATAATTTATGGGGAAAAGAAGAGATTGACTTTCACTTTCTCCCTAGTGAAGAAGTAAGAAAAGGACTTCGTGCTCAAAGTGAAATTCCACTTCAAAATATGATGGTCACAGGGATACCGGTACATGAAGAAATAACAAAAACAAGAACTGTTAAGCATCATGGTAACGGAAATATTTTAATTGCCGGAGGCAGCAGCGGCTTAGGCAATATTATGGATTTCTACAATGATTTAAAAGACGCGCACCATTTTCATTACTTTGTCTTATGCGGCAAAAATCAAAAGTTATATGAAGAAATCAAAGGGTGGGAACTACAGCACGTTACACCAATTCCGTACATTTCATCACGCACAGAAATGAATGAACTGTATGAACAAGTGGATGCTATTGTAACAAAGCCAGGTGGTATCACGGTTAGTGAAGCTCTTCGTAAGAGTTTACCAATTTTTGTTCACTCCGCTTTACCAGGTCAAGAAGAAGTGAATTTACGCTATTTAACAGAACGAAACTTAGTTCAAGAACTAAAGGCGGATCAATCCTTAGAAAACCAGTTGCAGACAGTGCTGCAGGATGCTGATAAAATGAGCACATTATATAACGCGATTGCTGCTTACCATAAAGAAATCGAAGCACAAACGCCTGAAGAACTTTTAGCAGTAGTCAATTGGATTCTAGGTGAAAAGCAAACGATTGGTCTTCATGCGTAAAACATTCATGTTTACAAACAATAAGGATAAGCTAAAGAACAAGTATGTTGAAAAAGTAGGGTTTAGATAAAAAAAACAAACATCTTTTGAAAAAGGTGTTGTTTTTTATCTAAAGAAGCTATTCTTTCACTTAAGACACGTGGTGAGAGGTGCATAATATGAAAGAGAAAATTTTAATTGTGGAAGATGAAGCGCAAATTGCGAAAGTGTTAAAGATTGAATTGGAATTTGAAGATTATGAAGTAGATATTGAGTACGACGGGAAAGCGGGGTTAGAGACGGCAATATCCTCTCAATATGACCTCATTTTACTCGACGTGATGCTTCCAAGTCTGAGCGGTATTGAGGTGTTAAGAAGACTTCGGAAAGCGGAAGTATTTACCCCAGTTATTTTATTAACTGCCCGAAATACGACGCTAGATAAGGTAATGGGATTAGACCAAGGGGCTAATGATTATGTGACAAAACCGTTTGAAATTGAAGAGCTGTTAGCGCGAGTTCGCTCTTGTATTCGCTATCGTTCGCTCGTAGAAGCATCAGGGACGAAAGAAGCTGAAGCAGAGCTCTTAACGATCAGTGATTTGACCATTAATCTTGAAACACGGGAAGTCCTAAGAAACAATGAATCCATTACGTTGACACCGAAAGAGTATGATTTAGTCGTGTATTTGCTTACCAATAAAAATAAAATTGTCACAAGAGAAGGAATTCTCACAAACGTTTGGGGCTATGAATATGAAGGAGAAACCAACGTAATTGATGTGTATATTCGCCACTTAAGAAAAAAAGTAGATGAAGGTTTTTCTACTTCTCTCATTCATACGGTGCGGGGCGTAGGATATATGATGAAAGAGGAGAAACATGAAGATCACGACCAAGATTAATTTGCTGACAACAGCATGGCTAGTGGTTATTTTATTAATCATGAACATCGTTGTTTTTTTCTCCTTTACTAAATCTACGGTGAATATGGAACAGGACATTTTATTCGAAAAAGCACGCGAGATTATTCAAAAAGGTCAGCAAGATCATTCCGTGGAGCTCTCGCCGGAGTTACTAAAATTTTATTTGACCAACCATTCATTTATCCGAACAGTCTCAGAAAATTCTACCGTCATTAACCAGGTATCAAATGATCCTCATCTGGTGAAAATTAAGCCCGAGTTTTCAAAGAAAAAAAAGGTGAAGCTTCGCAAAATTAGAGAAAAGCAAGTATTGGTTATTCGCATGCCTGTCAAAGTCAATAATCAAGTCGTTGAAACGCTTGAGATTGGTGAGCTCCTGACTGGTTTTGAAACCCGTAAAGATATTTTGCTATCAATTTTGATTTTTTGTTCGCTTGTGTCCATTTTACTGTCTCTTTTAGGAGGAAGATGGTTATCACGCGTCATTATGCATCCTATTAAAAATATGGTCACAACGATGAAAGAGATCGAAGAGAGCGGTGTTCCTAAAAAAGTCCTCATTCAAACGGAAACGAGAGATGAACTGCAGGGTATGACCGTTACTTTTAATCATATGATTGACCGCTTGCGAGAAAATATTGAAAAGCAAAACCAGTTTGTTTCCGACGCTTCTCACGAATTAAAAACCCCTCTAACCGTTATTCGCAGTTATTCTAATTTATTAAGAAGAAGAGGGATTAAAAATGAAGAAATTACGCTCGATGCGATCGACACCATCTATGCAGAAGCAACCAAAATGCAAAAAATGATTGAAACGCTGCTTGATCTGGCAAGTGTGGAAAAAGAACAAACGCTTGATATGAAGCAAACAGATCTTGTTCTTATTTTTGAACAAATCGTTAAGCAGCTGCAGCAGGTATACAAAAGAGAATTAGTTCTTCACTATGATCAAACGCCCATTATGATTGAAGTGGATGAACTAAAAATGAAGCAAGTGTTGATTATTTTGCTTGATAATGCAATTAAATACAGTACGGATAAAATCGAAGTGACCGTTGAAAAAAAGCAGGAAGATGTCATTATCAAAGTAAAAGACTATGGAATCGGCATTCCAAAAGAAGATCTTGCACATATTTTTGAACGCTTCTATCGAGTTGATAAAGCTAGAAGCAGAGCCACGGGAGGAACGGGGCTTGGACTGTCGATTGCGCAAACTATTGTTCGTCAGCATAAAGGCGAGATTTTTATTAAAAGCGAAGAAGAACAAGGGACGGAAGTTGTGATTCATCTTCCCGTTTCATCTATAAACTGAAAAAGCCGCCATTAGGCGGCTTTTGTGTGATTATGATGCTGATTTTTCTCAGACTAAAGTATGAAAGTATTTCATTATAAAGTCGTTCGAAACGCAAGGACAAAGCGAATAAAATAAGAGTATCAACAATCAGTGGAGGTTTTAGTATGAGTTATACTCTTTTTATAAAAGCAAATGACAGATCGGCAAGTGAAGCGGTCAGCGTAAAATTATATGATGCGTTTTTAGAAAGCTATCAACAATCGCACCAAGGTGAAGAAATAATAGAGCTGAATTTGTTCAAAGAAGAACTTCCTTATTTAGGTGCTGACATGATAAACGGTCAGTTTAAATTAGCAAGAGGGCTAGAAGTGACGGCAGCGGAAAACAAAGCAGCAGAAATTGCTAATCGTTACCTAGAACAATTTGTGAAAGCTGATAAAATTGTCATTGCCTTTCCGCTTTGGAATTTTACCGTGCCGGCCGTGCTTCATACGTACTTTGATTATTTAAATCAAGCAGGCAAAACGTTTAAGTATACGCCAGAAGGCCCTGTGGGATTACTAGGCGATAAAAAAGTGATGTTATTAAACGCGCGAGGCGGAGTGTATTCAGAAGGTCCAGCAGCTGCGGTCGAAATGGCCGTTAAATATGTCAGCAGCGTACTTCAATTTTTCGGGGTCACGGATGTGAACTCTATTATTATTGAAGGACACAATCAGTTTCCAGAGCGTGCTCAAGAAATTATTGAAAGTGGCTTAAAGCAAGCAGCACAAGCAGCTAAAACATTTTAAATAATAGTAGTAAAAGAAGACGGGACAGAAGTATTTTAGGTGAAGGTATATCCGAACGATGAATCGTTCGGATTTTTTGCTGTATATCTTAAAAATTAATAGGTAAAATGAATAAATAAGATAAAAGATATTCGCTTTATCTATAGGAGGAGCAGAGATGGATGTTCGTCAGCTTAATTATTTTTTAGAAGTCGCTAAATTAAGGAGCTTTACTAAAGCATCTCAAAGTCTTCATATTTCACAGCCGACCTTGAGCAAAATGGTGAAAAACTTAGAAGAAGAATTGGAAGTAGAATTAATTGATCGATCCGCAAGACAGATTGATTTAACGGATGCCGGGGAAGTTGTGTATGCGCAAGGACAAAAAGTTATGGCATCAATTGATGAGCTATCGACTTATTTATATGATGTGATGAATTTGAAAAAAGGGATGATTAAAATTGGAATTCCTCCATTGATTGGAGTACTGTTCTTTCCAAAGATTATTAAAGGGTTTCAGCAGCTCTATCCAGATATCACAATTAAACTTATTGAATACGGAGCCAATCGTGTTCAAAAAGCAGTAGAAAAAGGAGAGTCAGACTTAGGTGTAGCGGTGCTTCCGGTAAATGAACATCTTTTTGATATTAATCCTTTTATCTCTGAAAAGATGCTTTTATATGTTCACCATTCTCATCCTTTGGCCTCTAAAACTCATGTGGAAATTAATGAACTAGCTCAAGAGAAATTTATTTTATTTAATGAAGATTTTACGCTTCGCGACCGGCTTATTCAGGCGTGTCAACAAGCCGGGTTTGAACCTAACGTAGCTTACGAGAGCTCTCAATGGGATTTTATTGGTGAGATGATTGCGGAAAACTTAGGTGTATCTATCTTTCCACAGTCCATTGCAGCAAAAGTGGATTCTGCTATCGTAAAAGCAGTTCCTATTACTAATCCTTCAATTTCATGGGATTTAGGATTGATTTTTAAAAAAGATAAATATATTTCATATGCCTCTAAACAATTCCTCCACTACATGAATGAACAGCATTCTGTTTTATATAGATAAAATGCATATGTTGTATTGAATATATGTATTTTACGAAAGAAAGAATGTGCGTTAAAGTAGATAGTGTAGAAAACATATAAGAAAACAAACATTGATTCCGCGCGGTGTCAGTAAAAAACACGGAGGCTGATTTTACATGGCACAAGATAGTTATCAAAAAGGTTTAGATAAATTAATGGAATATACGTTAACGAGTAACGATGATATTTCGACTCATTTAAAAATTACGGAAGACTTAAAAGACCTAGCTCCTGACGTTGGGAAATATATTATTGAATTTGCCTATGGAGACATTTATTCACGACCAGGTTTAACGAATAAGCAGCGAGCATTAGTTACCATTTCGTCATTGGTTACTCAGGGTACAGAGCCTCAGCTTGAGCTGCATTTAAACACAGGTTTAACAGCTGGACTAGAGCCGAATGAAATTGTGGAAAGCATCATTCAATTAATTCCATATACAGGTTTCCCTCGCGTGTTAAATGCTTTAAGCGTAGTCAAGAAAGTATTCGCTCAGCGCGACGTGGAAGTAGAGACAGGCGAAAAAGAACTAGTAGAAAATAAATAATAAGCACAAAAAAGACGCTCTAAAAGAGCGTCTTTGTTTATGCGAGCTGCTTTTGTTTGGTTTCTTTTCCTAGAAAAACAACCGAACCAACACCGATTAAAATAGCTGCACAAAAGATTGAGAACGTAATGGTTAAAGACGCACCTTGGGTTGACATATACCCAACTAACAGCGGTCCTAAAATTCCTCCAATTCGTCCAAAAGAGGCTGCCATTCCAGCTCCTGTGCCTCGAATAGATGTCGGATATTGCTCAGGTGTATACGCGTATAAAGCTCCCCAAGCCCCTAAGTTGAAGAAAGACAACAGCATACCTGCTGTTAGCAGCAGCCAAAGTGACTCCGCATTTCCGAAGATATATGCGCTGGTAGCCGTACCTAACAAGTATGTGACCAATACGAATTTTCGGCCCATGCGTTCAATAAACCAAGCAGCCGTATAATAGCCAGGCAGTTGAGCTAATGTCATAATCAATACGTATTCAAAGCTTTTGATTAAGCTAAATCCTTTAATGACCATGACGCTAGGTAGCCATAAAAACATGCCGTAATATGAAAATACAACGCAAAACCACAGAACCCACAGCATAATGGTAGATTGACGATAAGGCTTAGACCACACGCTTCTTACATTGTCTGCAATCGACGATTTCTTTTCCTTTGTCGCTTCCACAAACTTGGGAGAATCGGGCAGTTTAATGCGCAAATAAATGGCATAAAACGCTGGAATAGCCGTTAGGATAAGCGCTAGCTGCCACCCGTAAGCTGGGATTACAAAATAAGAAATAAGCGCTGCCAGTAGCCAGCCGAACGCCCAAAAACTTTCTAACAAGACGACCACTTTACCGCGCTTTTCCGGCGCCACGGTCTCAGACACAAGTGTAGAAGCAACAGGCAGCTCTCCTCCTAAACCCATTCCAATTAAAAATCGAAATACTAAAAAAGCAGCAAGGGTAGTAGTAAGAGCGGAAAGGCCGCTTGCCACTGAAAAAAGAACAAGAGTCACAATAAAAACGGTTTTTCGCCCAATTCGATCAGCCAGCAACCCGAACACCAGAGCTCCGACGGCCATTCCGATCGAGTTAACGCTGCCTATCCAACTCATTTCAGTAGGGGAAAGCCCCCATTCAGCGTGAAGAGCTGCAATGATAAAAGACAAAATGCCAACATCCATTGCATCGAAGAGCCATCCGAGTCCTGCGATGCCAAGCAGCTGACGTTCTGATAATTGTTTTGTTTTCATGTCTTCCTCCTAGAAGCAAAGAATTTTGCTTTAAGTTTACACCTGTCTTGACATAATGTCACGTCTATTTTAAAGAAAAAGTTCAAACGGAAAAGCTCTATACCTTATGGTATAGAGTTAATTTTATTCTCACATTTTATCGTAAAGCATTTTTCCAGGCCATGTATATGCCATATGACCGCCGTCTACCGTAATGCAATCACCCGTTACATATGAGCTGTCATCAGATGCTAAAAATAATACAGCGCCAGCTACTTCTTCGGGTTTGCCTAAACGGCCCATCGGATCGACCCATTCATATGCTTTTCTGAATTTTTTTCCTTCTTCAGCGCCTGATAAATCATCAAGAAGAGGTGTTTCGATTGTCCCAGGAGCAATTGAGTTAACGCGAATACCTTCACGAGCGTAGTCAATTGCCATAGTTCTTGTTAAGTTGGTAATAGCGCCTTTTGCCGCATTATAGCCAGAACGGTCTAAGTCTGCTGCCAGTCCGGATACGGATGAATTATTGATAATCGATCCGCCATTTTCTAACATCAGCGGAATAACGTATTTGCTTACAAGAAATGTTCCGCGTAAATCTACCGACATTAAGCGATCCCAGAGTTCTACTGGATATTCGTGAAGCTTGCCGCCTTCTGTGTCTGTCCCCGCATTATTAAAAAGAATGTCCACTTTTCCAAATTTCTTTTCAATTTGCGCTGTGAACCCTTTTACTTTTTCTTCTTCAGCTACATCGATATAGTAGGCGTATGCTTCACCGCCAGCGTCTTTAATTTCTTGTGCTACTTTTTTCACACCGTCTAAATTAATATCGGCACAAATAACAACCGCTCCTTCTTTCGCAAAGCGCTCAGCAGTTGCTTTTCCTATGCCAGAGCTTGACCCTGTAATAACAGCAATTTTTGATTCTAAACGTCCCAATTGTATCCCTCCGAAAAAATAAATATATAAGTATGTATGTTCATGTACCCATCTATTATTTTGATAAAACGTTGCTAGTTTATACGTATATGAATAGAAATAAAGAGAGGCAGCAAAACAAATCCATTGTATAATGAACAGCAGTATGTCAGAAAAAATGAGGTGTTTGCATGAAAGCAATCATAAAAAGCTTTATTAATGGACTCTTAACGATTGTCCCTATTATCCTTGTTATTTATATTTTGGTAAGAGTGTTTAATTTTTTAGACAGCATTTTAGGAAACGTATTGAAGCCCTATATGAAGCAGGATTATATACCTGGTATTGGAATCTTAGCAACGCTTGTCTTAATTACGTTCTTAGGGTGGTTATCCACCCGTTTTTTCGCTGGGAAAATCATTAACTTAATTGATCGATTGTTAGAAAAAATACCGCTTGTTAAAACGCTATATAGTGTCATTAAAGATACATTTCAATCTTTTCTTGGAGAGAAAAAGTCTTTTTCAAAAGTAGCTTTAGTGTCAATGCCCGGCACGTCAATGAAAGTCATTGGATTTGTGACCTCTGAAGAAGTAGAAGAGGTGATTCACTCGTTAAAAGACCACGTCGCTGTCTATGTTCCACAAACTTTTCAAGTGGCTGGTTTTACTTTTTTGATTCCAAAAGAAGAAATTGAATGGTTAGATATTAAGCCGGAAGAAGCAATGAAGTTCGTGTTATCTGGGGGAGTATCTAGTTCAAAAGCAGAAAAATAACAGAAGGCTTATTGAAGCCTTCTGTTATTTTTGTTGGAGTAAGGCTGTTAAAAGATTAAGCGGTTCTTCCAACGGTTTAAGTTCCGTTAAATTTCCAAGCATGCCTTTTACAATAGCAGTGGTAGGCTGCTCTTTTTTTAGCTCCGTTTGTAAAATGTAAAAGCTGTCTGCGTGTTCATCAGAAATATGATTGCTGGTGTCTAGCAAATGTTGAATTTCCTCAAGAGCTTGTTTTACCTGCTCATTTTTACTGAGAAAAGTCGTTCGTTCTTTTCCGTATATATCTTCACCAAAAGAAGCGGGAATAAGGGGACGAGGTTTTCTAACTAATAAATCTTCTACTAATACATCAACTCGGTCCATTATGTACTGCGCTACTTCTTTAAAGGTAAGCTCGTATTGATTGAAGATAATAATTTCTAAAAAGGAATGATGAATACCTTCAATCATTTTCGTTAAATCCGAGATATAAGGAGTTACGTCTTCTCCGTATACGCTAATGAGGCTTTTGCGATGAAAGTAAAACGTTTCTCGCTGCATTTTATGAACAAAAGTCTCCACTTCTTTGTTAAATGGAATAGATTTTTCACGGATTTGCATGATAATAAAATCTCTGTGCTCCGTAATAAATTCATAAAAATAGATGAGCTGATTCATATAGCGGATGCGGGCATCGTTTACTTCCTCGTCGAGAGCATAAACAGAGCTAAAGAGCTTTTCATAGTAAAAGTTTAGAATTGATAATAAAAGTGCATCCTTAGATTTGAAGTGCAGGTAAAACGCGCCTTTAGAAATATTGCATTCATCTACAATTTCTTGTACAGAGGTAGCATTAAACCCTTTCTTTGCAAAAAGCTTAATGGAAGCTTCAATTATTCTTTTTTCTTTTTCTTTCACGTATTCTACCTCCTTTATTGAACAATTTGGCCATTCATTTCGTTAGATAATAGTATCATACACTAAAAAAGATAAAGGTATATATCAAAGTTAAGACCGGGATTCAGTTCCTTTAAAAAACGATTTATCGTAAATATGTCTTTATTATGAACATGTTAGGAGAGAGCCTGCTTAGGGTTGACACTGACCGGTTAGTCATTTATATTTTAAGTTGTTGTGACCGATCAGTCAATTTTATTAGTATACATATATTTTAAGGAGGATATGCATTGGGGAAGTTTATTAAATTTTCATTGAAAAATAAATTTGCAGTATGGCTGTTAACGCTCTTTGTCATTATTGCAGGGCTGTATTCAGGGTTTAATATGAAGCTAGAGACCATTCCTGATATTTCAACGCCTGTTGTAACAGTCAGTGCAACTTATCCGGGAGCCACTCCGGAACAAGTGGCAGATAAGGTGAGTAAGCCGATTGAACAAAAGCTTCAGGGACTGAGCGGCGTTGATACAGTTAGCTCATCTTCTTATGAAAATATGGCTACCATTCAAGTTGAATATAGTTTTAGTAAAGATATGGAAAAGGCAGAAGACGAAGTTAGGCGAGCTCTTTCAAACGTAGATCTGCCAGATGATGTAGAGGAACCAAATGTTTCAAGACAAAGCATCAGTGATTTTCCGATTATTTCATTAAGTGTTTCAGATGATAAAAAATCATTAGAAGACTTAACGAAGTATGTAAAAAATACCGTTGTTCCACAAGTTGAAAAAGTGCAAGGGATTTCTTCGGTCAGCGTGTCAGGAGAACAAGTTGAAGAAGCAGAACTTGTATTCAAACAAGACAAGCTCAAGCAGCTAGGACTTGATGAAGATACGGTGAAAAAGCTTATTCAAGCATCCGATGCAAAAGTGCCGGCTGGCACGTATACGATGGATGGATCTCAAAAATCTGTTGTGGTAGACGGAAAGATGACAACAGAAAAAGATTTAGAAAACTTAGAGATTCCAGCTGTGCCTAGTCAAGGAGCTGCTCAAGGTCAGCAACAAGGAATGAGCCAGCAGCAGACACAAGGCGCCGTGCAGCAGGCGCCGTCCGCAGCTTCGATTCCAACTGTGAAATTAAAAGAAATTGCGGATGTTAAAGTGACGGGGAAAGCAGAATCCATTTCTCGCACGAACGGAAAACCTTCAATTGCTGTACAAGTTGTCAAAGCGAAGGATGCGAACACAGTAAATGTTGTAAATGATATTAAAGAAAAAATGAATAGCCTAGAAAAGAAAAATAAAGACCTTCACGTTGACAATATTTTTGATCAAGGTAAACCAATTGAAGATTCTGTTCATACGATGCTAAATAAAGCTATTATCGGTGCGGTCTTTGCGGTTATTATTATTCTTTTATTTTTACGTGATATTCGTTCAACGATTATTGCCGTTATTTCAATTCCGCTTTCGCTATTAATCGCCATTTTAGCGCTCAAATCAATGGATATATCTTTAAATATTATGACGCTTGGAGCGATGACTGTAGCCATCGGAAGGGTTGTAGATGATTCCATTGTCGTTATTGAAAATATTTACCGCCGCATGGCTTATCAGGAAGAAAAGCTTAAAGGAAAAGATTTAATTGTCGCGGCGACGAAAGAAATGTTTGTTCCAATTTTCTCTTCTACAATCGTAACCGTGGCCGTATTCTTACCGTTAGGTCTCGTAGAAGGACCGGTAGGAGAGCTATTCTTACCGTTTGCGTTAACGGTTGTTTTTGCACTGTTAGCATCACTGCTAGTAGCGGTAACACTCGTGCCAATGCTTGCTCATTCGTTATTTAAAACAAATGTAAAAGTCAAAGAAGAAAAGCCAAGCAAACTAGCGCACGGATATAAGCGAATTTTGAACTGGACGCTAAACCATAAGCTTATTTCCTTTGGGTTAGCCGTACTACTGTTAGTAGGAAGTTTATTTTTAGTTCCTTCTATTGGGGTTAGCTTTTTATCATCCGATCAAGAAAAAACGCTGACGCTTACGTATACACCGAAAGCCGGACAGTCTCAAAGCGACGTAGAAAAAGCAGCGAATCGTGCAGAAGCGTACTTGATGAAGCGAGATGGTGTCAAAACGGTTCAGTATTCGTTCGGTGAAGGCAACTCTTTTAATCCGGGAAGCAAAAATAACGTTTTAACATTCGTGCAATATGACGAGGATACACAAAACTTTGATAAAGAGCAGGACAAAGTATTAAAAGCTCTTAACAAACAAGCGAATCAAGGTGAATGGGGCTCAATGAATACGGCGTCTAGCGGCAGCAATAATTCATTAAACGTCCTTATTTACGGAGATAGCTTAGACGAAATCAAACCTTATGCTGATAAAGTTCAGCATGTTTTAGAAAAGCATAAAGAACTGAAAAATGTCGATTCTACGCTTTCAGATACGTTTGATGAATATACGCTAGTACCGAACCAAAAGAAAGCCGCTGAACTCGGCTTGTCTGCTAGTCAAATCGGCATGCAAATTTCGAACCTTGGACAGCGTGAAGTATTAACAACTATCCAAAAAGACGGAAACGAAATTAACGTGTACCTTCCAAAAGAAAAAGAGGATTTCTCTACTTTTGCCGAACTTTCAAGCACAAAAGTAACCTCTCAAACTGGACAGGAAGTCACATTAAATGAAGTTGTCGACATTAAAAAAGGGAAAACGTCGAATACGGTAACGCGCCGTGATAATAAAATTTATGCAGAGGTAAGTGCCGATATTAAGAGTGACGATGTAGGCGGTGTTTCTTCTAACGTCCAAAAAGAAGTGAAGAAAATTGATTTGCCAAGTGATATGGACATTAACTTTGGCGGAGCATCAGAGCAAATTAATGACTCATTTAGTCAATTAGGAATTGCTATGCTCGCCGCCATCGGTATTGTCTACTTCGTACTAGTACTGACATTTGGTGGAGGTTTAGCGCCATTTGCTATCTTATTCTCACTTCCATTTACACTTATTGGTGCGCTAGTGGCGCTTTTAATCTCTGGGGAAACGATCAGTATTTCTTCGATGATTGGAGCTCTTATGCTAATTGGAATCGTGGTAACAAATGCGATTGTTCTGATTGACCGCGTGATTCATAAAGAGCAAGAGGGTCTTTCAACGCGTGAAGCTTTACTAGAAGCTGGGATGACACGTCTTCGCCCAATCTTAATGACGGCTATTGCAACGATTGGTGCACTGCTTCCATTAGCTTTTGGATTTGAAGGTGGAGGCCTTATTTCAAAAGGGCTAGGGGTTACCGTGATTGGAGGACTAACAAGTTCTACGCTGCTTACGCTCATTATCGTTCCAATTGTCTATGAGTTTTTTATGAAGTTTAAGCGCAAAAAAGTAAAAGAGTAGAAGCAAAACAAATTTCCGCTTTTGAGGTGAATAGCGATGAAGTCAATTGATAAACTAATGAAACAGCTGATCCAACAAGGAATTAAAGCAAAGAAAGTGACGATTGATAAATCAAAGCGCCAGCAGTGGATGTCCATGTCATTGCCTAAAACGGCATGGCAGCATTCAAAATAAAAAAGAGCTGACTTAGAGTCAGCTCTTTTTTTATTAACGATCTGTATCTTCAAATGATCCTTCTTGATAGGCGTCGCTTACTTGCTCATGTGTTTCTGCTAGACCTTGCGAGAGTGCATCTTGTCGGTTATAATCTTCTGTTTCGAACTGGCGGTCAGCCATTTCATTTGTATCTGGCTGCTTTTTAGGCTGTTTTTTTGAATTCATTTTCACCACTCCTATTTAATAAAGTGAGACCACGTTTAGTGTGCGATGAAAGGAAATACATTATACATGAAAGAAAGAGCTTCGATTCGTCGAAGCTCTTTCTTTCATATTATTGTTGTTTTTTATCTAAGAAGATTTTTTCAATATCATCAAGGACGATATTAGCTGCTAAAACACCGCCTGCTGTATTCCAAGTAGCATCATCTACTTTATGAACATGATTTTCTTGAGCCACTTTTAGCTTTTTAAAGAGAGGATCGTTTATCCATTCTTTTTCAAGCTTTGTTGCTTCACCGTCTCCTGTTTCATAAGAGAAGTAGAATAGCTGATCACCGTCCATTGCCGGAATGCGTTCTTTTGTTGCATTCATTTCCGCAAAATCATCCTTGTCTTGAGATTCAGGGCGAGCAAAGCCAAGCTGATCTAAAATAACGCCTGAGAACGAATCTTTATGATAGATACGAACGTCTCCGGCTGTAAAGCGTACAACTGAGATTTTTTGTTTTAACTGATCACCAAGGCGTTTCTTTAAATCCGCTACGCGGTTGTCGTAGTCCGCTAATACTTCCTTGCCTTTTTCTTCTTTATTTACCGCTTTTGCATATAGCTTAAAGTTTGATTTCCAGTCTCCGCGCAGCTCGTCAGAAAATACAGTCGGAGCAATTTGACTTAGCTGATCGTAAACTTTTTCTTGGCGCATCTTATTTCCGATAATCAAGTCAGGCTTTAAAGCAGCAATTGCTTCTAAGCTCGGCTCGCTTTCTGTACCTACACTTTTAACGCCTTTCATTTGACCTTTAATATGGTCATACCACGGATTTCCTAACCATGATTGAACAGCACCAACAGGCTTTACACCCATTGCAAGAAGAGCTTCAGTACCTTCGTTTGTTAAAACGACCACTCGTTTAGGTGTTCCTTTAATGTCTGTTTTATCCATTGCGTGTTTTACTGTATAAGTTTCGCCAGAACCCTCAGTTTTTTCTTTTTTATCGCCGTCAGCGCTGTTTGAATTACCGCAGGCTGCCAGCACAAGCAGTGTCATAATGGTAAGAATGGATAACAAATATGACAACTTGTTTTTACGATATGTATTCACGTCTTTTCCCCCTTGTGAGTGATAATGATTTTCATTAACAATTAAGATAATATTCTAACTTTTAAGCGGTGTCAATTAAAAAATGAAAATGATTCTCAAAATCATTGACACTTTTTTCAATGTTTCCTAAACTAAAGGTTAGATATATATAGGAATCATCTTAGAGGAGAGCAATGAAAATGATGCTACGCAGTGTTCAAATGAAAGTAATGGGGCTCATCATTGGAATCATGCTGCTTTTAATCTGTATTGGATTAAGTATCGTACTGGGATACACAGATACAAGTATCAAAACAGCATTTGAAGCTTTTCAAGCGTTTAACGGTTCGAATGAGCACATAGTTATTCAAAATATTCGATTGCCGCGCGCTATAATCGGTGCTGTGGTAGGTATTTGTTTAGGAATTGCAGGAGCAATGATGCAGGCGTTAACGAAAAACCCACTTGCTTCACCGGATATTATTGGTGTGAACGCTGGGGCCAGCTTTTTTATTGTTGTTGCAGTGATGATTTTTTCGGTCAATTCACTTCAAGCTTTTACATGGATTGCATTTGTAGGAGCGGCATTAACCGTAGTGGTTGTCTATTTTCTTGGGTCCATCGGAAAAGAAGGATTAACGCCTATTAAACTGACGCTCGCAGGAGCGGCTATTGCAGCCTTTTTCTCTTCTTTAACACAAGGACTGCTGGCTGTGGATGAATCTTCGCTTGATCAAGTCCTTTTTTGGCTGGCTGGGTCTGTGCAAGGACGCAAGGTGGAAATGCTGTATGGCATACTGCCTTATGTAGTGCCAGCAATTATTGTTACTTTTTTTATCGCTTCAAAAATTAATATTTTAACGATTGGTGAAGATGTAGCTAAAGGATTAGGTCAAAGAACGGCTCTTGTCAAAATTATAAGCGGGATCATTATTGCGATCTTAGCCGGGGGAGCCGTTGCAGTAGCCGGTCCGATTAGCTTTGTAGGAATCATTGTTCCTCACGTTGTAAGAGCAATTGTAGGACAAGATTATCGCTGGGTATTTCCCTATAGTGCGGTTGTCGGCGGGATTTTAATTTTATTAGCTGATGTTGGCGCAAGGTACGTCATTATGCCTCAAGAAATCCCTGTTGGAGTCATGACTGCTGTTATTGGTACACCTTTCTTTATCTATATGGCAAGGAAAGGGGCGAAGGCGTCATGAAAACATACTTATCTCTTCGTTTAAAGAGAATTTCATTTTTAGTTAATATAAAAGCTGCTCTAATCATTATCGGATTTTCAGCTGTCCTTGTTGCACTCTTTTTGGTAAGTGCAGGTACGGGTGACTTATTTATCAATCCTTTTCGTGTGATTAAAATTTTAGCGGGGCATGGATTGGAGTTTGAACGGTTAGTCGTTACCTCCTTTAGACTTCCGCGCATTATCGTTGCCATTTGTGCCGGTATTTGTTTAGCCATTGCCGGTGCTATCTTGCAGGGGCTTGTGAGAAATCCGCTTGCTTCACCAGATTTAATCGGATTAACAGGAGGAGCGTCAGTCGGTGTGGTGTTATTTTTGGCACTATTTAGTGATAAAAGCAACTCGTTAACCGTAAGTATTAATTGGATGCCTGTTAGCGCATTTTTAGGTGCGGTGGCAGTGGCGCTTTTACTTTATGTGTTTGCCTGGAAAAATGGCGTCTCTCCTATTACACTAGTATTAATAGGAATTGGATTAACAGCGCTAACGAAAGCTATGACCACGCTGTTTATGATTATGGGTCCTATCTATCGCGCCAGTCAGGCAAATATTTGGATTACGGGAACGGTGTATGGCTCAAACTGGGCCAGTGTTTCCGTACTAGTTCCTGTTACAATAGGGCTGGTTATAATCACGATTTTAATGATTCGAAATTTAAATGTTCAAGAATTAGGTGAAGAAATTGCGACTAACGTTGGAAGTCGCGTTCAAAAAAATCGATTGGCACTATTGCTAATGAGCACAGCTTTAACAGGAAGCGCCGTTGCATTTGCAGGCGGAATTAGCTTTGTAGGATTACTTGCTCCACATATTGCCCGAAAGCTTGTAGGTTCATCATTCGGAGCTTTAATACCGCTATCGGCACTAATCGGAGCGATTTTAATCACAGCAGCAGATTTAATTGGCCGAACATTCTTCTTGCCAATCGAAGTGCCAGCAGGTGTATTTACAGCTGCAATTGGTGCACCGTACTTCATTTATTTACTATATAAACAAAGAAACGTATAGCATTCTTTGTAGAAGGAGCGATTCGCATGCATTCATTAGAAACAAAATCGCTAACATTATCATATGGAGAAGCGATGATTATAGATGAGCTTGACGTTACCATCCCAAAGGGTGAGATTACGGTTTTTATCGGCAGTAATGGATGCGGAAAATCTACGCTGCTGCGTTCACTAGCAAGATTATTAAAGCCACATGCCGGCTCTATTTTACTAGAAGGCTCTAAAATTTCTTCTCTTCCTACAAAGGAAATTGCAAAGCAGCTAGCAATCCTTCCGCAAGGTCCTGTTGCACCTGAAGGGCTGACTGTGCTGCAGCTTGTTAAGCAAGGGCGCTATCCGTATCAAAATTGGTTCCGTCAGTGGTCTCAAGAAGATGAAGAGAAAGTACAAAACGCGCTTGAAGCCACAGGTTTAGCAGACTTGGCTGACCGTCAAGTTGATTCGCTTTCCGGAGGACAGCGTCAGCGCGCATGGATTGCCATGACATTAGCGCAAGATACGGATATTATTTTACTTGATGAACCGACAACGTATTTAGATATGACGCATCAAATTGAGATCTTGGACTTGTTGTTTGAACTGAATGAAAAAGAAAATCGTACCATCGTAATGGTGCTGCATGATTTAAACCTAGCCTGCCGCTATGCTCATCATATTGTGGCGCTTCAAGATAAAAAAATCTATGCACAAGGAAGACCAGAAGAAGTCATTAACTGCGATTTAGTGCAGCGAGTTTTTAATATGAACTGTGAAGTGACGGTGGATCCGTTATTTGGAACACCTCTTTGTATTCCTCATGGGCGCGGACGATGTATTGTGAATAAGCTGCGAGTTGAAACACAGCATGCTCAGTAGGAATGAGCAAAGCGAGTTAGCAGAAAAATTCCGCTGTACGTTTAAAGATAACTCGCTGTACAGGTTTTCTCCCTCCAGTTGCATGGATGAAAGTGCGCTGAGGGTGCAGCTGCTATGGATTCAACAGACGATGGAGGCTGCTAACTTGAGAGCAGCGGCTTCCATGCTAGCGAAGCGATATAGCTTTGTTGCGGTGGCGGCTTTGTATTCATTTATTGTGTTTCAAAAAAAGATAAACGCATCGATTAAAAATATTTCGTTGCATACAGAAGACGCTGAAACGATGTGGCTTCCAAAAGTATTTATCTCAGAAATTGAGACAATAGAAGTAACAGAGGACAATCGGAAAATTCTTCTTGATGAACTTCTTGATGAATTGTTTGCTCATCAAATTGAGCCGATATGGTCAGCACTGCGTAAAGTAACAAAAATTTCAAAGCTGACGCTGTGGGAAAACGTAGCTGTTTATATCCACTGGCTTTATGATTTGCTTTTAGCAAAGGAAGAAATAGACAATGTGGAAGTGAAAAAAGATTTACGATACGTGTTGGAAGAAGCTGAGGATCATCACTTTGGTTCATATCATCATAATCCGCTTGCTCGGTACAGTTCACTTCCTCAATATGTAGAGAAGCAAAAGCAGGAGATAAGAGTTCGGCAAACGTGCTGTCTGTCTTACCAGACAGGAGATAAAAAGACTTATTGTCGAACGTGTCCGGTTATTTGTAAACCAAAGAAAGGAGTGATTGTGCATGAATAAAACCTTTCAAGAGCAATTCGACGGTTTGATTGAAAAGTATACGGAACTAATGGTTGGTAAAAGTGACGAGCAGCTGCAGGAAAAAGTGAAAATGTGGGCACTTTACAACCATATCTCAAAATCTATGCCGCCTTTAACAAAGCATTGGAATCAATTATATCCAGAAGCAAAAGCGGAGATGGTCGAGATTGTGAAGGAAATAAAAGAGCTGAATGAAGCGCATCGAGCGTCACAGCGAAAACCAGAATAAAAAACATTCATCACGAAGCTGATGGATGTTTTTTTATCAAAAAAGCCCCAGGTCGCTTTTTGATCTAGTGTGCATATGTTAATTAAGGGTGCCTATCTATCTGATTGATAAAATGGTAAAATTAATGATAATTGGATAAAATTTGTGAGGTGTATGACAAGTGAAGGCGGGGGGTTGCTTTGGAACAAACGATAAGAAACTTTTTTTTATTGTTATCAAAAAGCAAAAAGTTAACAAAGCTGGCTAAGCGCTATGGCTTACGTTTTGGAGCAGCACGTTTTGTTGCAGGGGAAACCATCGACGAAGCGGTTAGTGTGATAAAAAGGCTAAATGAAAAGGGGTTAAAAGTAACGATTGATTATCTGGGAGAATTTGTGGAAAGTGAAGCTGAAGTCGATCATGCAGCGGCTCAATGCATAAAGGCCATCCACCTTATACACAAAGAAAGATTAGATTCAGAAATTTCTTTAAAATTAACGTCTATGGGACTGGATATTTCAGAAGATTTAGCGCTTCATCATATGCGGCGTATTCTTGAAGAAGCGGAAAAACATAGCGTATTTGTGACGATTGATATGGAAGACTATAAGCGATGCAGCAAGACGATTAAGCTATTTAAACAATTAAAAAATGAGTATGAACACGTAGGGACGGTGCTTCAAGCATACTTATATCGTACAGAAAGTGACGTCCGTGAATTAGATGCTTATGCTCCTAAATTAAGGTTAGTGAAAGGTGCGTACAAAGAAGCAGCAGACGTGGCGTTTCCTGATAAAGAAGACGTGGACGAAAACTTTCAAAACATCATTGGACTTCACTTATTAAACGGCCACTACACAGCAGTTGCTACTCACGATGAACGAATCATTCAGTATACAAAAGAGTTTGTTAAAAAGCATGGAATTTCAATGAATCAGTTTGAATTTCAGATGCTGTACGGCATTCGATCAGAAAGGCAAGTTCAGCTCGTAGCAGAACAATATAAAATGAGAGTGTACGTTCCTTATGGAACGGACTGGTATGGGTATTTTATGAGGCGCCTTGCAGAAAGACCTGCAAACGTCGCATTTGTCTTAAAAGGAATCGTAAAAAAATAATAATGAAATGGTCGTGATGACAAAGTAAGAAATAATCAAAAATCGAACATGATTCGATTACTCATGTTCGATTTTGAGGTTAATGTCCTTGAGTATTATGCTTTGTGTACTGTTGGTTTTGAGATGTCTTTTTGCCGCGACCGTGCGGTTCATTAACCGGTCCAGCATTTCCTTTAACGCTTGCTGCGCTTACGCCTGCTGACGATGGATCCTTCTTTAATTTGCTCACAAAATCACCTCCTGTGTATTAAGATAACCAAACACATTAAAAATAGTTAGAGATAATATTGTGAATATATTGCGAAAATTTAAAAAATGTTTTATAGTAAAAACAGAGATTAACTGTGACTCTCTTTTTTTACACATAAAATGAATGACCATTCATTCAATATATTAAAGGGGATGTGGGGATAATTATGAACATAAAAAAAGCCGCCGTTTTAGGTTCAGGAGTTATGGGCTCTGGAATTGCAGCTCATTTAGCAAATGTAGGAATTCCAACGCTTTTGCTAGACGTGGTTCCAACTTCATTAACAGCAGACGAGGAAAAAAAACAGCTAACGCTTGAAGATAGGCAAGTGAGAAATCGGTTGAGTACAACTGCTCTAGCTAAATTAACGAAGCAAAAACCGGCGCCTTTAACGTCTAAGTCGTCACTATCGTTAATTACGCCAGGGAATTTTGAAGATCATTTGCAGCAGTTAAGTGAGTGCGATTGGATTATTGAAGTAGTAGTCGAACGTCTTGATATTAAACAACAGCTGTTTGAAAGAATTGACAGTGTGCGAAAAAAAGGCAGTATCGTAAGTTCAAATACTTCGGGAATATCCATCCATGAAATGGCCAAAGGACGCTCAGAAGATTTTAAAGCGCATTTCTTAGGAACGCACTTTTTTAATCCACCGCGTTATTTAAAGTTATTGGAAATCATTCCAACTCATAACACAAAATCAGAAATTGTTGAATATATGAAAACGTTTGGTGAAGATGTATTAGGTAAAGGAGTAGTTATTGCAAAAGATACGCCTAACTTTATCGCCAACCGTATTGGTACGTACGGTTTACTTGTGACCGTTCAAGAAATGTTAAAAGGTAATTACAGCGTGGGAGAAGTTGACTCTGTGACGGGTCCCTTAATTGGAAGACCAAAAAGTGCAACGTTTCGAACGTTAGACGTAGTGGGACTAGACACATTTATTCATGTGGCCAACAATGTGTTTGACAAAGTGGAAGGCAAAGAAAAAGAAGTATTCGATGTGCCTTTATTTATGAAACAAATGCAGGAAAATGGCTGGCTAGGAAGCAAGTCAGGGCAAGGCTTCTTTTTAAAGAAAGGCAAGGAAATTCTAGAACTTGATCCTAGTACACTTCAATACGTCGAGAGAAAGAAGTTAAAAACAGTTTCTACGGAATTAAGCAAGCAGGCAAAAGGGCTGCAAAACAAAATGAAAGCGCTTATATACTCCGATGATCGTGCTGGGCAGCTTCTTTGGAACATCATCAGTCCCGTTCTTGTGTATGCAGCTCAGTTAAAAGATGAAATTGCCGGCGATATCGTGGCCATTGATCAAGCTATGAAGTGGGGGTTTGGCTGGAAACTGGGTCCGTTTGAGACGTGGGATGCAATTGGTTTAGAAAAATCAATGGAGAAAATGGAGCAGGAGGGCTTAGCAATTCCGCAGTGGGTAAAACAAATGCAGGAAAACGGATTTACAAGCTTTTATAAAGAAATGGAAGGTCAAACGCTTTACTACGAAGATGATGAGTATAAAGCGGTAAAAGAAAATAAAAAGGTGATTCACCTGTCGTCTTTACGCTCTCAAAATAATGTCATTTTAGAAAACAGCGGAGCGAGTTTAATTGATTTAGGAGATGATGTGGCGTGCCTGCAGTTCACTTCTCCTAACAATGCAATTGGGCTAGATATTATCAGTTTATTAAATCAGTCTCTCGAAGAAGTGAATAAGAACTATAAAGGGCTGGTCATAGGAAATCAAGGGAAAAATTTCTGCGTTGGCGCTAACTTAGCTATGATTTTAATGGAAGCACAAGATGACAATTATTTTGAAATTGAATTTGTTATTAAACAATTTCAACAGGCAATGATGAAGGTGAAATACAACGAGAAGCCGGTTGTTGCAGCTCCGTTTGCAATGGCTCTTGGAGGCGGAGCAGAAATTTGCTTGCCGTCAGCTAAAATTCAAGCTTCTGCTGAAACTTACATGGGCCTTGTAGAAGTAGGAGTCGGACTCATTCCTGGTGGAGGAGGTAACAAGGAGCTTTATATCAAACAGTTAAGTGGTTTACCTAACGGTGTAACGCTCGACCTTCAGCAAATTGCGAATAAAACATTTGAAACAATTGCTACTGCAAAAGTATCCACTTCTGCTGCAGAAGCTAAACAGCTAAATTTCTTAAATCGCCACGATGGCATCAGCGTAAACGGAGATCACTTACTGAATGACGCGAAGAACTCAGTCCTTGCTTTACATGACACGGGCTATAAACCGCCTGTAAAAGCTAAGGTTCCTGTCGTTGGAGAAACAGGATATGCAACGTTGCTGCTAGGAGCTCAATCCATGAAGTATTCAGGATATATATCAGAACATGATTATAAAATTGCTAGTAAGTTAGCATTTGTGTTAGCCGGAGGACGTGTAGCGTTTGGTTCCGAAGTTGATGAAGAGTATTTGCTGGACTTAGAGAGAGAAGCATTTTTAAGCCTTGTTGGAGAAGCGAAGTCTCAAGAACGTATGCAGCACATGTTAGTTAAAGGAAAACCACTGCGCAATTAAGGGGGAGAAAAAATGAGAGAAGCAGTTATTGTAGCAGGTGCTAGGACACCGGTCGGAAAAGCAAAAAAAGGTTCATTGGCAAGTGTTAGACCTGATGATTTGGGTGCCATTGCGGTTAAAGAAACTCTTCGCCGAGCAGGCGGATACGAAGGACCAATTGATGATTTAATTATTGGTTGTGCGATGCCTGAAGCAGAACAAGGTTTGAATATGGCTCGAAATATTGGCGCTCTTGCAGGTTTGCCTTATACGGTGCCAGCAATAACGATTAATCGCTATTGTTCATCAGGTTTGCAAAGTATTGCCTACGGTGCAGAGCGAATTATGCTAGGGCAAGCCAAAGCAGTGTTAGCTGGAGGAGCAGAATCAATGAGTTTTGTTCCGATGTTTGGAAACGTAGCGCGTCCGAATGCTCAGCTGGTTGAAAATGCGCCGGAGTATTATATGGGCATGGGACATACAGCAGAACAAGTGGCGATGAAATACGGCATTTCACGTGAAGACCAGGATGCATTTGCTGTACGCAGCCATCAAAAAGCAGCAAAAGCGCTTCAAGAAGGGAAGTTTAACGACGAAATTGTTCCCGTGGAAGTGACGCTTCGAAAAATCGATGAAAACAATAAGCTCCGTGAACAAAAGCTGATGTTCTCTCAAGATGAAGGAGTTCGTCCTGGCACAACTGCGGACGTATTAGGGAAACTTCGTCCAGCCTTTTCAATTAAAGGATCCGTAACAGCTGGAAACTCTTCGCAGACAAGTGACGGAGCTGCATCCGTTTTTCTAATGGATAAAGAACAAGCTGAAGCAGAAGGCTTAAAGCCTTTGCTTAAGTTTCGCTCATTTGCAGTTGGAGGAGTTCCGCCTGAAGTAATGGGGATTGGCCCGGTAGCTGCCATCCCTAAAGCTCTTAAACTAGCAGGGCTGGAGCTTTCTGATATCGGGTTGTTTGAATTGAATGAAGCATTTGCTTCTCAAGCACTCGGCGTTATTCGTGAATTAAATATTAATGAAGATAAAGTAAATGTAAACGGAGGCGCTATTGCCTTAGGTCATCCATTAGGCTGTACGGGAGCTAAGCTTACTCTTAGCTTAATGCACGAAATGCAGCGTCGGAATGAGCAGTTTGGAATTGTCACCATGTGTATTGGCGGAGGAATGGGAGCTGCTGGTGTATTTGAGTTGTTAGCATAATCATTTCAAAGGGGGATATAAACATGTCAAATAAAACAAAACAAATGATTAAAGGTGGAAGCTTTTTAATTGAAGAAGGCGATGCAAGCCGCGTCTACACGCCGGAGGATTATACATCTGAACAAAAGATGATTGCCAAGACGACAGATGAATTTGTAGAAAATGAAGTCCTTCCACAAGTGGAATATTTAGAAAAGCATGAGTTTGACCGCTCTGTAAAGTTATTAAAACAAGCTGGTGAATTAGGTTTACTTGGTGCAGATGTACCGGAAGAATACGGTGGACTCGGTTTAGATAAGATTACCTCGGCTTTAATTGCTGAAAAAATGTCTCGAGCAGGCGGATTTTCCATCACTCATGGTGCTCACGTAGGAATTGGGTCATTGCCAATCGTCTTATTTGGAACAGAAAAGCAAAAACAAACATATTTACCTGCTTTAGCAGTTGGGGGAAAAATAGCAGCATATGCGTTAACTGAACCTGGGTCTGGTTCCGATGCTCTCGGCGCTCGAACAACGGCTCGCCTTAACGCAGAAGGCACACACTATGTGTTAAATGGAGAAAAGCAGTGGATTACGAATGCTGGATTTGCTGATGTGTTCGTGGTGTATGCGAAAATCGACGGCGATAAATTTTCTGCTTTTATCGTGGAGCGCGAATTCCCAGGCGTTTCGGTTGGACCGGAAGAGAAGAAAATGGGAATCAAAAGTTCATCAACAAGAACATTAATTCTTGAAGATGCGCTTGTTCCAAAAGAAAATGTGCTAGGTGAAATTGGAAAAGGTCATGTGATTGCGTTTAACATTTTGAATATTGGGCGCTATAAGCTTGGAGTTGGAGCAGTTGGAGCAGGAAAACGTGCATTAGAAATTACGTCTCAATATGTTAATCAGCGTCAGCAGTTTAAAACGCCAATTGCTAAATTCTCATTAACACAAGAAAAGTTAGCCACAATGGGTTCTAAATTGTATGCAACTGAAAGCTCCGTATATCGTACGGTAGGACTTTTTGAAGACCATATGGGCCAGCTTTCAGAAGAACAACAAAAAGACGGAAAACAAATTGCTGCTTCCATTGCTGAATATGCTATCGAATGTTCATTAAATAAAGTGTTTGCCACGGAAGCTCTTGACTACATTGTAGATGAAGGCGTGCAGCTTCACGGAGGCTACGGTTTTATGAGTGAGTATGAAATTGAGCGTCTGTATCGCGATTCTCGCATTAACCGTATTTTTGAAGGAACAAATGAGATTAACCGTCTTTTAGTACCAGGCACATATTTACGCAAAGCGCTAAAAGGAGAGCTTCCACTGCTTCAAAAAGCACAAACGCTTCAAGAAGAATTGATGATGCTTATGCCGCAGGAAGTAGGAAATGAGCCGTTAGATCAAGAAAAAATGCTTGTGCAAAACGGGAAGAAAATTGCGCTCTTGCTTTTGGGATTAGCTGCACAAAAGTATGGCAAAGAATTAGAGAAAGAACAAGAAATTCTCGTTAATATTTCCGATATGATCAGTAACGTATATGCAATGGAATCTACTGTTTTACGTACTGAAAAAGCCATTTCCAAAACAGGAGCAGATCAGAATAGCTTAAAATTAAAGTATACTCAAGTATTTTGCCAAGAAGCATTTAATCGAATCGAAGCAGATGCAAAAGAAACGTTAATTGGCGTTGAACAAGGTGATACGCTTAGAGTTATGCTTTCGTCTCTTCGCAAGTTAACGCGCTATACACCAATCAATGTGATTAGCGTAAAGCGTGAGATTGCGAAAACGCTTCTAGAAGTAGAGAAGTTCACAGTTTAAGGAAAAAGGAGCTCGTTTTGCGAGCTCCTTTTTGTTTAAGAAGCCTCTATCTAGGTAAATGATAAAGGATGTGTTAAAATACGAAAAAAGCTTAAAATAAAGGGTGGTTGACGAAATGTCATTATTTTTTTATTCATATCCAAAGTGTGGGACGTGCCGAAAAGCAAAGAAGTGGCTGGATGATAACGGAGTAGCGTATGAAGAAATTCATATTGTAGAAAACCCGCCAACAAAAGAGCAGCTGCAGTCTTATTATGAGAACAGCGGCTTAGAATTAAAAAAATTCTTTAATACAAGCGGTAAAAAATATCGCGAATTAGGGCTTAAAGATAAAGTAAGCAGTGCAAGTGAAGATGAACTTCTGTCTATTCTTGCGTCAGATGGCATGTTAATTAAGCGTCCGCTGCTAACAGATGGACAAAAAGTAACGCTTGGTTTCAAAGAAGAGCAGTTTGAAGACGTGTGGAAGTGAGTTTTCAAATAGAAAATTTTTACCTTTTACGTTACACTGTTAATAGGAAGTTATTTTAGGTTGTAGAAAGTGTTCTCCACGTTGAAGGCGCTTTTTATATAAACAAATTACGATACATATTTTGGAGGGATTAAGATGAATACACCAAAAGATTTGCGTTATTCTGAAGAGCATGAATGGGTAAAAACAGAAGGAGACGTTGTCCGCGTAGGTATTACACATTTCGCTCAAGCTGAGCTTGGAGACATCGTATTCGTTGAACTGCCAGAAGTAGGAGCAACAGTAGAGGCTGACGAGCCGTTTGGCAGCGTTGAATCAGTAAAAACAGTTTCTGAGCTCTATGCACCAATTAGCGGTGAAGTTGTAGCAGTAAACGACAACTTAAGCGATAGCCCTGAACTGGTTAATGATTCTCCATACGAAGAAGCATGGATGATTACAATCAAACCATCTGATTCTTCTCAAGTAGACAAGCTAATGACAGCAGAGCAATACGAAGAAATGACAAACGAAGGATAATATTCCTCCATAAATTGTCTTTATGAAAAATTTTTGACTGGACACTCTATTAGTAAACAAACTAAAGGAGTGTCTTTTTATGTTTGAAAAACAAAAAATGGACGTTACAGATCGCGTTACAGCTAAATTTCATGACGGCGGTATGAAATTATATGTTGATAAGCAGCCAATTGGTGAAGTTAGTTACGGAACAAGCGGCAATGAATACCGCTTTGAAGAAGGATATTCGCAAGAAAATAATAAGTTCTACCAATATACGGACGTACAAAAAAAAGGTGAAACGCAAAAATATACAGACTGCGACGAAGAAGCAGGATGGTGCTAAACAGTGGCAACTGCCGCTGTTTTTCTTGTTTTATGGAAACAATATGGCCTGAGCTGCCTTTAAAAACAGTTCTTTCTTGCAAATTTCTTTTAAAAAACAGGTGAACTGTGATACATTAACGAATATTGTATAGCATAAAGAAATGATGTTACTATACAACTGACGATTATGGGTGATGAAAATGGGGCTAATTGGAATTGAAAAAGTAATTATTGTCGAAGGAAAATCAGATAAAAAACGTATTCAAGATATCATTCGAGAACCAATTGAGATTATTTGTACAAACGGTACGATTAGTTTATCAAAGCTGGATGAAATTATTGACTGTACGTTTAATAAAGAGGTATACATACTCGTTGACTCTGATGATTCAGGGAATAAGCTAAGAAAACAATTTAAACGAGAGCTTCCGGAAGCAGAGCATCTATATATTGATAAAATGTACCGAGAAGTTGCTGCCGCCCCTAGACATCACATAGCAACAGTATTACTGAGTGCCAATATCGATGTTAATGCAGAATTTTTAACATAAAAGGAATGAGCAACATGCAAGAATGGAGCGAAAAACAGCTTGATGATCAGTTGAAAGAAGGAGAAAGAGCGTTTATCTTTTTCCATACGCCTTTTTGCGGAACATGTCAGCTGGCAAAAAAAATGTTAACCGTGGCAGAAGCGATGCTGCCGGATGTAACCATCGGAATGAGCAATTTAAATTATATGCCTTCAAAGGCAGAATTATTTTCAATTGAAAGCGTACCTTGTTTGATCGAAGTGAAAAATGGTGAAATGGTAAAAAAACTCTACGCTTTTCATTCCATCGAGCACATACTCGAGGAGCTTCGATAATCAAACGTTTGTTTAAAATGAAAAAATGGAAAGAGAGCGAACCGTTGGGGTTGTTGAGTTCTTGGGATATTATCCCAAGAGCAAAATCTGTTGACAGCCTATCTGACACATGCTAAAATCACACTCATGAATGTTCATAAATGAATGAATATTTCCCAAAAACAAAATAATTGTTGCGAACTCTTATCAAGAGAGGTGGAGGGACTGAGCCCTGTGAAACCCGGCAACCGTCAGACTAACTGAAATGGTGCCAATTCCTGCAAAGCTATGCGCTTTGAAAGATGAGAGAAAGGATTAAATATCGAGCCTTTCTGTCATGCGCAGAGAGGCTTTTTTAATGGGGAAAATTGTTTTACGGCTTTTTCATCCTATAGGGCAACCTAACATAATTAAGTTTTTATTAAAGAAGGTGAAGAAATATGATTACATTAACAGACGTTACAAAAATTTATCAGGCTAAAAGCGGTCAAGTAACAGCTGTTGATAATGTGAATCTAACCGTTAACCAAGGTGAAATTTACGGAATTATTGGTTATAGCGGAGCGGGGAAAAGTTCTTTGATTCGCTTGCTAAACGGATTAGAAACACCAACGACAGGAACGGTCGAAGTAGCAGGTAATGATATTGGAAAAATTAAAGGCGGAAAACTCAGAAAAGCTAGACAAGAAATTAGTATGGTATTTCAACACTTTAATATTTTATGGTCGCGTACGGTGAGAGAAAATATTGCTTTTCCGTTAGAAATAGCAGGGATTTCAAAAGAAAAAAGAATGAAACGAGTAGACGAACTCATTAAGCTAGTTGGACTTGAAGGTCGTGAAAATGCTTATCCATCTCAGCTTAGCGGTGGACAAAAGCAGCGTGTTGGTATTGCTCGAGCGCTAGCGAATAATCCAAAAGTATTGCTTTGTGATGAAGCCACATCAGCGCTTGATCCTCAAACGACAGATTCTATTTTAGATCTGTTAGTAGATATTAATGAGAAGCTAGGGTTAACCATTGTATTAATTACTCATGAAATGCACGTCATTCGTAAAATTTGTCATCGAGTAGCTGTTATGGAAAATGGGGCAGTAGTAGAAGAAGGACAAGTGCTAGAAGTATTCAGAAAACCTAAGCAGCCGATTACAAAACGATTTGTTCAACAGATTTCTGAACCAGAGGAAACGTTTGAAACGATTGAACAAGTGAAAGAGCTGTATCCAAGCGGGCAAATTATTCAGCTGACGTTTGTTGGCGGAAAAGCAGAGCAACCGCTCATTACAACGATTTTAAAACAGTTTGATGTAACGATTAATATTTTACAAGGAAAGATTTCTCATACGCAAACAGGTTCATACGGAACGTTGTTCGTTCATTTAGACGGAGAATTAACAGAAGTTAAAAAAGTCATTGCATACATTCATGAGCAGCAGGTAGAAGTGGAGGTAATGATAAATGCTTGAGAAACTATTTCCAAACGTTATTTTAGACGATTTTATTCAAGCGACAAATGAAACACTATATATGACGGCTATTTCAGTTGTAGCCACATTTGTTCTAGGTATTTTATTGGGCTTGCTTTTATTTTTAACGTCCAAAGGACAGCTTTGGCAAAACAAACCTTTATATGCCATTGTGTCAGCGGTTGTAAATATCTTTCGTTCCATTCCATTCATTATTTTAATTGTTTTACTGATTCCATTTACCAAAGCATTGGTAGGAAGTATTCTAGGTGCTAATGCAGCGTTACCTGCTTTAATTGTTGGAGCAGCACCATTTTATGCGCGTCTTGTAGAAATTGGTTTGCGCGAAATTGATAAAGGTGTGATTGAAGCTGCTAAATCAATGGGAGCAACAACAAGCACCATTATTTTTAAAGTGCTGTTACCTGAATCGCTGCCAGCTTTAATTTCCGGTTTGACGGTAACAACGATTGCATTAGTCGGCTATACGGCAATGGCGGGTGTGATTGGAGCCGGAGGTCTTGGAAACCTTGCATATTTAGAAGGATTCCAGCGCAGTCATAATGACGTAACGCTAGCCGCTACAATCTTAATTTTGATTATTGTATTTATTATCCAACTTATTGGAGATGCGATTACTGCAAAAATTGATAAAAGATAAAGGGAGGATTATTTATTATGAAAAAATGGCTTTCGGCTTTAGCATTAACATCTGCACTAGTAGTAGGATTAGCTGCGTGTGGATCTAACAATGGATCAGAAGATGAAAAGAAAATTGTCGTGGGTGCATCTAATACGCCTCATGCTGAAATTTTAGAACAAGCAAAACCGATTTTAGAAAAACAAGGAATTGACTTAGAAATTAAAAAATTCCAAGATTATATCTTACCGAACACAGCTCTTGCAAACAATGAAATTGATGCAAACTACTTCCAGCACGTTCCTTATATGAATTCAGTGTTAAAAGATCACAAGGGTGAAAAAGGGTATGATTTCGTAAGTGCCGGTGCCATTCACATTGAACCAATTGGTATCTACTCTAAAAAATACAAAAGCTTAAAAGATCTTCCGAAAAACGGTACAGTTATTATGCGTGATGCGGTAGCAGAGCAAGGACGTATTTTATCGATTTTTGAAAAAGCTGGCGTGATTAAATTAAAGCCAGGCGTAAAGAAAATAGATGCACAAATTAAAGATATTGTAGAAAACCCTAAAAATTTAAAATTTAAAGCCGATGTTGAAGGCGGATTGTTACCTCAAATGTACAAAAATAATGAAGGTGACGCTGTTGTTATCAATGCTAACTATGCTATCGATGCTGGTTTAGATCCAGTAAAAGATCCAATCGCAGTTGAAAGCAAAGAAGATAACCCTTATGCAAACATCATTACGGTTCACAAAGGTGACGAAAATAAAGATACAGTGAAAGCTTTAGTAAAAGTTCTTCACTCTAAAGAAATTCAAGATTACATTAAAGAAAAATACAAAGGCGGAGTATTGCCGGTAAATAAATAATAGAAGAAAAGCGCTGGCCCACTCTGGGCAAGTGCTTTTTTTGTATGCGGCAAAACGAATAACTCTTATTTTTCTCACGCATACTAACCGTGAAAACTTTACTGATGATGGGAGCTGACGTTATGCAGCAAGAAGCACGTCATTCAACTGAGCAAGCACTTCATGATTATAAAATGGGTGTTGGGAAATTTAGTGAAAAATTGCCGGAAGTAACAAAAACGTTTAATGCGTTTACTGAAGCATGTTTTGGAGAAGGTTCTCTTTCTAAAAAAGAAAAGCAGTTAATCGCGTTAGGGATCAGCGTAGTAGCTCAAGACGAGTACTGTATGATTTATCATACGAAAGGCTGCATTGATCAAGGTGCAACTGAGCAAGAAATTTTAGAAGCATGCGGAGTATCAGCAGCATTTGGCGGAGGCGCAGCGATGAGTCAGTCCGTTACGCTTGTCCAAGAGTGTGTTTCAGAACTGACTAGCCACACGCACTAAGTAAATAAAGCGGGTAAAAAGCTTGTCTTAGAAGGCTCTATAGAGTCTTTTAAGGCAACTTTTTTATGAGTGGATTTAGTCTTAAAAAACGTACATAATGGTTTAAAACCTTTTGGGTCAAAAGGTTGCTATAAGTTTTCATTTGTTATAAGATTGTAATGAGAATAAAATGAGAATAATTAAAAAGATATAGGTATATCGTTTTTTACTATATACGTCTATAACTGGAGGTTTTAATATGGCAGGGTCAACTTTAACAATTAAAGATCTTCATGTTGCAATTGAAGGTAAAGAAATTTTAAAAGGTGTTAATTTAGAAGTTAAGGGCGGCGAAATCCATGCAATCATGGGACCAAACGGTACTGGTAAATCAACATTATCTTCAGCAATCATGGGACATCCTAAATACGAGGTTACACAAGGAAGCATCACGCTAGACGGCGAAGATGTACTTGAGATGGAAGTAGATGAGCGCGCTCGTGCAGGTCTATTCCTAGCGATGCAATATCCAAGTGAAATCAGCGGTGTAACAAATGCAGACTTCCTACGTTCAGCAATTAATGCTCGTCGTGAAGAAGGCGAAGAAATTTCACTAATGAAATTCATCCGTCAATTAGACAAAAACATGGATTTCTTAGAAATGGATCAAGACATGGCACAGCGTTACCTAAATGAAGGTTTCTCTGGCGGTGAGAAGAAGCGTAACGAAATTCTTCAATTAATGATGCTTCAACCAGGAATTGCAATTTTAGATGAAATCGACTCTGGTTTAGATATCGATGCGTTAAAGGTTGTATCAAAAGGTATTAATGAACTGCGCGGCAGCGAGTTCGGTTGCTTAATGATTACTCACTATCAACGTTTATTAAACTACATTACACCAGATAAAGTTCACGTTATGATGCAAGGTCGCGTTGTAAAATCAGGCGGACCAGAATTAGCACAGCGTCTAGAGGCAGAAGGTTATGACTGGATCAAACAAGAATTAGGTATTGAAGACGAAACTGTAGAGCAAGAAGCTTAAGAGTTAGGAGGATCTCTATGACTATTGATACGAAATTACCATTTGATCAAGAGTACATCAGCAGCTTTTCAAAAGAAGCTAATGAACCAAGTTGGCTGCTAGATCTTCGCTTACAAGCTCTTGCGAAAGCAGAAGATCTCGCACTTCCAAAGCCAGATAAAACAAACATTTCGAAATGGAATTTTACTGCTTTTGACAAGCACACTTCACAGGCAAGCACAATCTCATCTGTAGATGAGCTTCCAGAAGTGGTTAAAGCATTGATTGATACAGAAGCTGTTAAAAATCTATATGTTCAGCGTGACCAAACAGCTGCATACTCAACGTTAACAGAAGAGCTAAAATCTCAGGGTGTTATCTTCACAGATATTCAAACAGCTGCTAAAGAGCATAGCGCCCTTGTTGAGAAGTACTTCATGAAAGACGGAGTTAAAGTAGATGAGCACCGTTTAACTGCATTAAACGCAGCGTTATTAAACGGCGGTGTATTTGTATACGTTCCTAAAAATGTAGAAGTAGAAGAGCCGCTTCAAGCTGTATTTGTCCGCGAAGATGAAGAAGCAGCTTTATTCAACCATGTGATTGTTGTAGCTGAAGACAACAGCTCAGTAACATATGTAGAAAACTACATTGCTACTGCTGAAGAGTCAAACGGTGTTGTCAATATCGTGACGGAGGTATTCGCTAACAGCAATGCAAAAGTAACGTTTGGAGCTGTTGACTACTTAGCTAAAGGCACAACTACTTATGTGAACCGCCGCGGTGTAGCGGGCAAAGATGGTCGCATTGAGTGGGCTTTAGGCTTAATGAGTGAAGGAAATACAGTTTCAGAAAATACAACGTATCTAATGGGCGACGGTTCATATGGAGATACAAAAACGGTAACAGTTGGACGTGGAGAGCAGTCTCAAAACTTAACAACAAGTATCGTACACTTCGGAAAACATTCTGAAGGCTACATTTTAAAACATGGCGTTATGAAAGAAAGCGCGTCTTCAATCTTTAACGGTATCGGTAAAATTGAACACGGTGCATCTAAATCAAACGCTGAGCAGGAATCTCGTGTGTTAATGTTAAGTGAAAAAGCACGTGGAGACGCAAACCCAATTCTTCTAATTGATGAAGACGATGTAACAGCAGGACACGCTGCATCTGTGGGACGCGTAGATCCAATTCAGCTTTACTACTTAATGAGCCGCGGTATTCCACAAACAGAAGCAGAACGTTTAGTTATTCACGGGTTCTTAGCACCAGTTGTAAACGAGTTGCCAATCGAAACGGTTAAAAAACAATTAACGGATTTAATTGAAAGGAAAGTTCGATAATGAATATCTCTGATATTCGTAAACAATTTCCTATTTTAGACCAAGAGGTAAATGGCAGCCCACTCGTTTATTTAGACAGTGCAGCAACTTCACAAAAGCCGCTTGCTGTAATTGAAGCGATTGAGAAGTATTACAAAGAATATAACTCAAACGTACACCGAGGTGTTCACACGCTTGGTACAAGAGCAACAGACGGATACGAAGGAGCTCGTGAAAAGGTTCGTAAGTTTATTAATGCAAAATCAACGGAAGAGATTATCTTTACGCGCGGTACAACGACAGCTCTTAATACAGTAGCTGCAAGCTATGGCCGTGCGAATCTTAAACCTGGTGATGAAATTGTGATTACTTATATGGAACATCACAGTAACATCATTCCTTGGCAGCAAGTTGCCAAGGAAACAGGTGCAACGTTAAAATATATTTCATTAACAGAAGATCATGCACTTTCACTAGAAGAGGTAAAAAGCACGATTACATCTAACACAAAAATTGTATCGATTATGCAAGTATCTAACGTATTGGGCACAATTAACCCAGTAAAAGAAATTGCAGAAATTGCACATGCTAACGGTGCAGTAATGGTTGTGGATGGTGCGCAAAGTACGCCTCACATGAAGGTGGATGTACAAGATTTAGACTGTGATTTCTTTGCTTTCTCTGGACATAAAATGGGCGGACCGACTGGAATCGGCGCTCTTTATGGAAAGAAAGAGCTTCTTGAAAAAATGGAACCAATCGAGTTTGGCGGCGAAATGATTGACTTCGTAAACCTATACGAATCAACGTGGAAAGAGCTTCCTTGGAAATTTGAAGGAGGTACGCCAATCATTGCAGGTGCCATTGGTTTAGGTGCAGCGATTGATTTCTTAGAAGAAGTTGGTTTAGATAACATTCAAGCACATGAGCACAAGCTAGCGCAATATGCACTGGATCGCTTATCGCAAGTAGACGGAATTACGATTTACGGACCGAAAGAGCGAGCGGGTGTTGTGACGTTTAACATTGAAGATGTACATCCGCACGACGTTGCGACAGTAGTAGACGCTGATGGAATTGCGATTCGTGCAGGTCATCACTGTGCGCAGCCGCTGATGAAATATTTAAACGTATCTTCTACTGCACGTGCAAGCTTCTATCTGTATAACACGGAAGAAGAAGTAGATAAATTGGTGTCATCATTAATAAAAACGAAGGAGTATTTTACAAATGGCTTTTAATAATTTAGATACTCTCTATCGTCAAGTAATTATGGACCATTATAAAAACCCGCGTAATCGTGGAACATTGAATGAAGATACTGTGAACATTCATATGAATAACCCGACGTGCGGAGACCGCATTGAACTTTCTTTAAAAGTAGAGGACGGCAAAGTGGTGGATGCAAAGTTCGAAGGTGAAGGATGTTCAATTTCAATGTCATCAGCTTCAATGATGACACAAGCAATTAAAGGTCAAGAAGTAGACAAAGCGTTTAAAATGGCCCATATCTTCTCTGACATGATGCAAGGTAAAGAGTATGATGATAGTATAGATTTAGGAGATATTGAAGCACTTCAAGGTGTAGCAAAATTTCCTGCGCGTATTAAATGTGCAACACTAGCGTGGAAAGCGATGGAAAAAGGTCTTAACGAACAAAAATAAGACCTTCATTCATTCCCAATCCTATCAAGTAGGGGGTAATAAAAGATGGCTAAAAAAATGCCAGAAATCGGCGATTATAAATATGGATTTTCCGATAAAGACGTATCAATTTTCCGCTCTAAACGCGGTTTAACAAAAGAAATCGTAGAAGAAATTTCTCGTATGAAAGAGGAACCACAATGGATGCTTGACTTCCGTTTGAAATCTCTAGAGCACTTCTACAACATGCCAATGCCACAGTGGGGCGGAGACATGGCAAGCTTAGACTTTGATGAAATTACGTACTACGTAAAACCATCTGAGAAGTCTGAACGTTCTTGGGATGAAGTTCCTGAAGAAATTAAACAAACGTTTGATAAACTTGGTATTCCTGAAGCAGAGCAAAAGTATCTTGCGGGTGTATCAGCTCAGTACGAATCTGAAGTTGTTTATCACAATATGAAAGAAGATCTTGAAGCGCAAGGTATCGTATTTAAAGATACAGATACGGCACTAAAAGAAAACGAAGATATTTTCCGTGAGCATTTTGGAAAAGTTATCCCGCCAACGGATAACAAATTCTCTGCTCTTAACTCAGCGGTTTGGTCTGGTGGATCATTCATTTACGTACCAAAAGGCGTAAAAGTAGATACACCATTACAAGCTTATTTCCGTATTAACTCTGAAAATATGGGACAGTTTGAGCGTACGTTAATTATTGCTGATGAAGGCTCACACGTCCACTATGTAGAGGGCTGTACAGCACCTGTTTATACAACAAACTCTCTTCACAGTGCCGTTGTAGAAATCATCATTAAAAAAGACGCGTATTGCCGCTATACAACAATTCAAAACTGGGCGAACAACGTATACAACCTTGTAACAAAACGCGCGGTTTGTGAAGCAAACGCAACAATGGAATGGATCGATGGAAACATCGGTTCTAAGTTAACAATGAAATATCCAGCTGTTATTTTAAAAGGTGAAGGTGCACGTGGTATGACATTATCTATTGCCCTTGCTGGTAAAGGACAGCACCAAGATGCTGGTGCAAAAATGATTCACTTAGCACCGAACACATCTTCAACGATCGTATCAAAATCAATTTCAAAACAAGGCGGTAAAGTAACATACCGCGGTATCGTACACTTCGGCCGTAAAGCAGAAGGTGCACGTGCGAACATTGAGTGTGATACGCTGATTATGGATAATCAATCAACTTCTGATACAATTCCGTACAATGAGATTTTAAATGATAACATCTCACTTGAACACGAAGCGAAAGTATCAAAAGTGTCTGAAGAACAATTATTCTATCTAATGAGCCGCGGTATTTCTGAAGAAGAAGCGACAGAAATGATTGTAATGGGCTTTATTGAGCCATTTACAAAAGAGCTTCCAATGGAATATGCAGTAGAAATGAACCGTCTAATCAAATTTGAAATGGAAGGTTCAATCGGTTAATAATAGATAAAAACTCGTTTGCTGTTTATGCAAACGAGTTTTTTTGTATCGTTTGTATTAAAATAAAGAAAAGCGATGCTAAGAAAATAGAGGAGGAATGGCATGATTTATATTGGAGTCACAGGCTGGGGAGATCATGATTCATTATATGAAGCGGGTGTTTCATCAAGAGACAAGCTTGCCGTATACGCAGGCCATTTTCCAATTGTTGAAGTCGATTCATCTTTTTATGCAATTCAACCTAAATCAAATGTAGAAAAGTGGGTGAATGATACACCGAAATCTTTTCGTTTTGTGGTAAAAGCCTATCAAGGCATGACAGGGCATATGAGAGAAGGAAATCCGTTTGACAGCAAGGAAGAAATGTTTCATGCATTTTTAGAATCAGTGAAGCCGTACGTAAGTTCAAATAAGCTGGCCATGATTTTATTTCAAATGCCACCGTGGTTTGACTGTACAAAAGAAAACGTAGCATATTTGAGATATAGCCGTGAGAAGTTTGGAGATTTGCCAGTAGCCCTTGAGTTTCGAAATCAGTCTTGGTTTAAGCCGTTTTTCTACGATAAAACGCTAACGTTTATGGAACAAGAGAAGTGGATTCACGGTATTTGTGATGAACCGCAGGCAGGAGAAGGATCTATTCCCATTGTGATTCATGCTACAGATAAACAGAAAACACTCATACGTTTTCATGGACGAAACGTACACGGTTGGAACAAACCCCCAGAAGGCAATTGGCGAGCGGTAAGGTTTTTGTATCGCTACAATGAAAAAGAGCTTCTAGAGTGGAAAGAACGTCTTGAAAAGCTGCAAAAACAAACGAAGGACATTTACCTGTTATTTAATAATAACTCCGGCGGAGATGCTGTACATAATGCCAAACAGCTCATGAGTTTATTAAATATTGAATATGAGAATTTAGCTCCTAAACAATTAGATTTTTTTAATGAATTTTAGCACTGAGTTCTATAAAAGTTTATATAAATAAGGAAGAAGGAATACAAACGTCAAATAGGTAGAAAAGTATATGTAAAACCTCACTTTTTTCTTTCAAAATCATAAATTGATTAAGAAAGGAGTGAGTTACTATGATTACCCTAGCGCCTATCGTAATTGAAGGTCATACGTTTAATGCAGTTACCGTATTGCTGCCAAAAACAACTCTGTTAACAATTTCATCAGATAAAGGGTACATTATGTGCGGAGCACTAGACGTAGGTCTATTAAATGACAAATTAGCTGATCGTCAAATAATAGCTGGAAGAGCTGTAGGTGTACGTACAATTGAGCAGCTTCTTGAAGCGCCGCTTGAATCTGTAACGCTTGAAGCTGAAAAAAGAGGGATTTTTAAAGGAACAATTGGCAAAGATGCTTTATTGAAAATGCTTTAATATAGTCGAGAATTTAAGATAAAACTTTTTAAAAGAAGCGTGAACCTCCTTATACATGCATACATATAGCTTGTAAGGAGGGATTTTTTTTGGTTAAACTTCGTCGGAAATTAACAAGAAAAGGCCCGCTTCCTTTTCGTTACGTTCTGTTGCTCACCTTTCTTTTTTTTATGCTTTCCACAGGGGTAGGATTATGGCTAATTAATAGAGGGATTGAACCGACGTTAATGAAATATGCTGAAGCACAAACAAAAGAGATTGCAACTTTAGTTATTAATAAAGCGGTGAATAAACAGGTACTTGATCAACTGGACGTAGATGTCATTAAAGTGGAATCTACACCTAACGGTCAAGTAGCCAAAATTGACACAGCGCTTGTAAATCGGGTTAGAGCTCAAACTACGTCATTTGTCCAGGCTAACTTAAAAGAAGCAGAGAAAGGGAATTTAGATGCACTTGAACTTCCAACAGATATTCGTATTGAAAAAAGTGAAAAGCTGCGGAATCAAGGAATTGTATACCAAGTTCCGCTTGGGCAAGCGACTAATAATGCGCTGCTTGGAAATCTAGGTCCGCTTATTCCGGTTAAATTTCATGCTATTGGTGACGTTCAAACAGACGTAGTGCGAAAAATCGAAGAGTATGGAATAAATAATGCGTTTCTTGAAGTGTCTATCAAAGTAAAAGTAAACATGCAAATCATTATCCCATTTGCAACTAAAAAAACAACCGTTACGGCTACGATCCCGGTCGGAGGCACCGTTATTCCTGGAAATGTTCCTGACTATTTTAACGGTGGAAACTCGTCTTCTCCGGCGATTGAACTTCCGAAGAAAAATTAACAATATTATATTAACGTGATAAAGTATTATTAAAAAAGCAGGTGCGGAAGTTCAAAAAGACTTTCATACTTGCTTTTATTCATTGGGTAATTTGTCTGAATTTTCTATAAAAAATATTTTGACATACTATCTTCTCCCTTCTATAATTTGAGGTAGGAAGTTATAGAGAGAATAATCTAAAAATTATAAAAATTCTCGCTGATCTACGATAAAAAGAGGGTAGGGAGAGAACAAGAGGGGGAATTACAGTGGAAAATAGGCCGCAGTGGGGATCAAGAGCAGGGTTTATTTTAGCAGCAGCAGGTTCAGCAATTGGACTAGGGAATATATGGAGGTTTCCAGCTACTGCATATGAAAATGGAGGAGGAGCATTTTTTCTTCCCTATTTATTTGCTTTGTTGACGGCAGGAATTCCTATTTTAATCATGGAGTTTGCTATAGGTCATAAATATAAAGGTTCTTCTCCTTTATCATTAGCGAGACTAAGTCCAAAGGCTGAGTGGCTAGGCTGGTGGCAAGTAGCTATTTCCTTTTTTATTTCAGTTTACTATTCCGTTATTATCGCGTGGGCGATGTCGTATTTTATCTTTTCATTTAAGTTAAGCTGGGGAAAGGATACAGAAGCGTTTTTATATGGAGATTACTTAAAATTAGCTGAAGCACCAGGACAAACAGGAAGCATCGTATTACATGTTTTAATTCCGCTTGTACTTGTATGGATTGTCACGTTAGGTGTGTTATTAAAAGGAATCAAAAAAGGAATTGAAGCGGCAAACAAAATCTTTTTACCAACACTAATTGTTCTATTTTTAATCATCGTCATTCGAGCAGTAACATTAGACGGAGCAATGGAAGGTCTGCACGCTTTCTTTAAACCAAACTGGAGCGCAATTGGAGATGGAAAGGTTTGGATTGCGGCATATGGTCAAATTTTCTTTAGTTTATCTGTTGGTTTTGCTATTATGATCACTTATTCCAGCTACCTTCCAAAAAAATCTGATTTAACTAATAATGCGTTTATTACTGGATTCGGTAATTCCGCTTTTGAATTACTAGCAGGAATCGGTGTGTTTAGCGCACTTGGTTTTATGGCTACTCAGCAAGGTATCCCAATCGATAAAGTGGTTCAGGGAGGGGTAGGACTAGCCTTTGTTGTTTTCCCGCAAATTATTAATGAATTTCCGGCCTTTAAACAGCTGTTTGGAATGCTATTCTTTGCTTCCTTAACATTAGCAGGATTAACATCGCTTATTTCAATTATTGAAACCTTTGTAGCAGGCATTCAAGATAAATTTACTATCTCACGTACAAAATCTGTATTAATAGGCGGAGGAATCGCTTCAATTTGCTCGCTGTTATTTGCAACACAAGGCGGACTTTATTTCTTAGATGTGGTCGACTATTTCATTAATAACTTCGGAGTTGCTTTAGCAGGCTTAGTAGAAGTTGTATTAGTTGCTTGGGTATTTAAAAAGCTGAGCAGCCTTCAGCAGCATGCAAATGAAGTCTCTGATATCCGAATCGGATCATGGTGGAAGATATGTTTAGGAGTCGTTACACCACTTGTACTTGGGTATATGATGTTTGATAACTTCCGGAAAAATATTTCGGAAAATTACGAGCAGTATGCAACGACTTTTGTAGGTCCTTTTGGTTGGGGCGTGGCAGCTCTGGCTGTTATTTTAGGAATTGTTTTCTCTTTTGCACGATGGAAAGATGGGACGATCCGTTTGTCAGTTAAAGAGAAGGGGGTTTCTAAATAATGGATGGAAGTTCAATTACAATGATGGTTGTAGGGATGGTCATCATATGGGGCGGCTTGGCCGCGAGTATTGCTCATGCTGTGAAAAAAGCAAAAGAAAGCAAAGCATCAGGATAAAAAACAGGAAGCGTCGGCTTCCTGTTTTTTTATTTTTTCTTTAGTTCTAAACGATCATTTCTTTCCCACGTTCTTAACTGAGGATATGGGTCAAACGACCACTCATTTTTGCCGTTATCTTTATACATTCCATAATGCAAGTGAGGAGGGAATTTCCCAGAAGTTCCAGGAGGTCCATAACCGGAACTTCCTACTCCGCCAATGAGTGTTCCTGGTTCTACAATTTGCCCTACTTTTAAATTTTTTGCAAACCCGCTTAAATGAGCTAAATAATGATAGTTATTATGAAGGTCACGAATACCGATTCGCCAGCCTCCATATTTATTCCATCCTTTAAGCTCAATAATGCCATAGCAAGGGGATTTTACTGGAACTCCGTAATTTGCAAAAATGTCTGTTCCTTCATGGATTCGTTTTCCACCCCAGCCGCGCGCATCTCCCCATGTACTGCGATAACTGTAGTTCGCACGGAGAGGCACAGGAAATGAAGAACCTTTTAAATCAATGCGACCGTAATGGCGAAAAATTTTAGCATTCCCTAAAATAATATCAACCGCTTTAGCCCGGTGATAATAGTTCCAAAGCGCAATTTTAATATAGTCTTCGGATACCCCGAACGTCCGAATATAATCTGCCATGGTAAAAAGCATATCTTCATCATTAAATTGGTCTGCTTTTTTGTCTCCATTCCCATCTTTACCTATTCCCCCGAGGAGAGAAATAGTTAGTGGGTTTGTATCTTCCAAATTTGGATTTAGAGAACCTGACCATTTTTCTGGAGGATAATAAATGGCGATCGCACCTTTTTCTCTTGGAATATCTTTATGAGAGCGTCGAATATTTCGTTCATACTGGTCAATTCCAGCAAAGTAATACCAAGGAATTGTAGTAGCGGCTTCCATTTGTTTATACAGCTCTAATCTCTTTTGAATAAGCATTTTTTCTTGATCTGCTGAAGATTCAGCTGTTACGTGGTGCCATCCTGTGAATATAGACATGAACATAAAAAGTAAGATAATCGTTTTGCGCATCGTGTTTCCCCCTTTCTAAAAATAGTGTGTAACCCTAGTTTGCAGCGAGAAAAAAGATTTCATAAATATTAATTAATGGAAATCGCTTCAAAACTTTTTTAAAGAATTTTATTCAGAAGATAAATGGAAATTATACGGAGGATGAAAACGCACACATTCGGATGGAAAATAGAAGAAAACTCAGGAAAATAAAGAGCAGACAACTTGTCGAATCTCACTTTTTTATGATAAAGTGACATATAGTTATGTTTTTAATATGTAGTTAAAATTAAGCATATAGGTTATAGACATTTTCTAGATTGGTGGAGTTGATAATATGGCAACAAAAGAAGAGCATGTCCGCAAACCCGAGTGGCTGAAGATTAAGCTAAACACAAACGAAAATTACACAGGCTTAAAGAAAATGATGCGTGAAAAAAACCTTCATACAGTTTGTGAAGAAGCAAGATGTCCGAATATTCATGAGTGTTGGGCTGTTCGTCGTACGGCAACTTTTATGATTTTGGGAGAAGTATGTACACGTGCCTGTCGTTTTTGCGCGGTTAAGACAGGTTTACCAACAGAATTAGATTTAGAAGAGCCAGAACGCGTAGCGGATTCTGTTCAGCTAATGAACTTAAAACATGCGGTTATTACAGTAGTAGCTCGCGATGATTTAAAAGACGGAGGAGCAAGCGTATTAGCTGAAACAATTCGTGCGATTCGTCGTAAAAATCCATTCACAACAATTGAAGTATTGCCTTCTGATATGGGCGGTGTGGAAGAGAACTTACGTATTGTAATGGACGCACGTCCTGATATTTTAAACCATAATATTGAAACAGTACGCAGCCTTACGCCTCGTGTTCGTGCTCGTGCTAAATATGAGCGTTCTCTTGAGTTCCTTCGCCGTGCAAAAGAAATGCAGCCGGATATCCCTACAAAATCAAGTATCATGCTTGGTCTAGGAGAAACAAAAGAAGAAATTATTGAAACGATGGATGATTTGCGTGCGAACAATGTAGATATTATGACGCTAGGCCAATATCTACAGCCAACTAAAAAGCACATAAAAGTTCAGAAATATTACCATCCAAATGAGTTTGAAGAGCTAAAAGAAATTGCATTATCAAAAGGATTCAGCCATGTCGAAGCAGGTCCTCTTGTACGTTCTTCTTACCATGCAGATGAGCAAGTTAACGCTGCTGCAAAAAACAAAGCACAAGAAAGCAAGTAAGGTAAAAAGCGGCTGGAACAAAAGTAGTTTAGCCGAAGTGAAAAACGAACCACTAATCAAACTGTTTGATTAGTGGTTCGTTTTTTTTTTGTTACGGTTAACGTAAAATTTATCTGTTTTGTTCCTTCTAGCAGTTGATTGGAGGGCAAGGCGAAGACTCCTGCGGGAACAGCGGAACAGGTGAGACCCCACAGGAGCGCAAGCGACGAGGAGGCTCAGCGCCCGCCCGCGGAAAGCGAAGCCTTGCACGGAAATCAACTGCGGTGTCACAAGCGGTTCAGCTCATGTGTCTCATTTCTTCGTCTTTTGATTACATTCTTTTAGTTACGTCTCAACTTTTTTGTTTATTCCACCATATCTTTGTCCGTCATCGGTTCATTCAATTCGTTTTTCTCTCTTCCATTTGCATCTTCTCCGCCGTTCATTTTACGCCCTTGGGGAGATTTTAGCATTTGTTGAATAACGGCATCGATTCGTTTTCTAGCATCATTTGTTTGTGTATTCATTTCACTAATATTTTCGATTTGGTCCATATGTTTCGGATTATCTGAGACGTATACATGATAATAACGAGGGACTACAGACATAGCTGTACGTTTTACCTGATCGGCTGCGTTATTCCTATTTTTAGCATCTGTTTTATAAGCAACAAGCACATCTTTATCTGTTACTAGCGTAGCGGCTTGTTTAATATTTGGGATAGCGGTGCTCAGTTTACTAATATTGTCGGCTGCTTCTTCTCGATTAAATGTTCCTACTTGGTTCATATTGGAATTTTGTTCATTTGTGTTTTTAGTGTATCGGACATATCCATAATTTGTGCCGCTATTATTATTTGGATTATAATAATGATTAGGCTCGTTTACATTAATGGCATCTGGGTTGTTTGGTGATAAATTTTCATTTTCAGCTGTGTTTTTATTTTGACAGCCAATGGTTAAAATACTTGTTATCAAAGCGATTCCAAGAATAGATTTCTTCACCATTTCCACCTCCTGTAGTTAAATATCGTACGCCAGGTAAACCGGCGAACCTTCATGTGGAGCATAAAAGATCAGTAGGTATACCGATAAAACTCCTACAGGATTAGAGTGCTGCTTATACGTGAAAAATTTCATGTTAATTGATGGTTTCATCATCATAATTATGGTATGGTAAATTTTAAGAGAAGAGGTGTGAGCAATGGTCTGTATCAATAATATTTGTTATGAAGTATTAAAAGATGAGCGCGAAGCATTTAATGAAGAGGCGTTTAGAGGTCGCTTTATTGACGTGCTGAGCCGCTATGACTATATTGTGGGAGATTGGGGATACAATCAGCTTCGACTGCGAGGCTTTTTTGATGACCGAAATCAAAAGGCAACGTATGATACGAAGATTAGTACGCTTCAAGACTATTTACATGAATATTGTAATTTTGGCTGTGCGTATTTTGTCTTAAAAAAAGTCCATAAGTAAAAAAAGGCAAGCCGAAGACACTAATTGTCCTTCACGCTGCCTTTTTTTTTAGATGATTTCATATAAAAATTCGCGAAGTTCCTGACCGTCTTCACTGTTTAATTTAAATACTTCTTCAAGATAGTTTGGTTCTTCAAGGTCATCTTGTCCAATGATGGCAAAGCGTCCTCCTTGAATATCAAGAACAACTTGTTTGCCATAATAGCGGTCGGTTTGGATAATAGCTAAATCAAATCGTTGATTTTCGCCCATAAAGCTGACAAACCGGGTCTTTGTAGATACGACATCGTCATATAGATAAAAGCGTTCGCTCATAGGTATACTCCTTTCATAGGTTGTATTTGTATCATATCAAATAAGGTCAAAAACAAAAATCAATTTATCAAATGGATAATGGGTCATGATAAAATAGAACAGGAACCCCGTTTGTTTATGAAAAAAGATTTATAGAGAGCTGACAACTAGGGAGGAAATAATATGTACTTTGTAGATCGTGAAAAAATAGAAGCCACGCTTGTTTTTTTTGATGAACATGTTCGTTTGTTTGCTGAGCATTCGAGCTGGAACACAGAAATAGAGAAAAAGGCATTAGAGAGAATTGTACATCTTTTAATTGAAAACGTTTTAGATGTAGGAAATGCAATGATTGATGGATTTATTATGAGAGATCCAGGCAGTTACGACGATATCATTGACATTTTAGTTGATGAGAAAGTGGTTAAAAAAGAGGAAGAAACGCCATTAAAAGAGATCGTTCAATTGCGTAAAAGCCTTGTCCAAGAATATGTGGATGTTAATCATCAGGATATTTATCAAAAAGTGATGCAGCATAAAGACGTACTGGCAGCATTTTCAGAGCGCGTAAGGACATATCTAGAGACAGAGTTAGGGCCTGTGTCTGCTTTTCGTAATTAAAGGCAAGCAAGTTGTAGTTGTATAAAAAATAAGCTATGATTTCAAGTATGACACTTGAAAGGAGATCACACAACATGAAGGAATATAAAGGATATTTGATTGATTTAGACGGAACAATGTACAAAGGAACAGAGCTAATTGCCGAGGCGCGTGATTTTGTTATTAAATTAAAGGAAAAAGGAATTCCTTATTTATTTGTAACAAACAACTCAACAAAAACGCCCGATAAAGTAGCTGAAAAGCTAGAGGCATTTGGCATTCCTGCAACAGAAGAGCAAGTTTTTACAACGAGTCAGGCAACAGCTAATTATTTGCATGAACGAAAAGCAAACGCTTCAGCTTATGTAATTGGTGGAGAAGGAATTCGACATGCGCTGCTTGAAAAAGGATTTACCATTGAAGAGGAAGATACGGATTTTGTAGTTGTTGGTTTGGATCAGGAAATTACATATGAAAAATTAGCAAAAGCATGTTTAAACGTTCGAAACGGCGCCTTTTTTGTTTCAACGAACGGAGATATTGCGATTCCTACTGAAAGAGGCTTACTGCCTGGTAATGGCTCTATCACGTCCGTTATTACGGTTTCTACTCAAACAAATCCAGTATTTATTGGCAAGCCAGAAAGTATTATTATGGAGCAAGCCCTTGAAGTCATCGGTACGCCAAAAGAAGAAACAATCATGATTGGTGATTACTATGATACAGATATTTTAGCAGGGATGAATGCAGGCTTAGATACATTATTAGTCCATACAGGGGTAACAACAAGAGAGTTACTAGAAGGATATGAGAAAAAGCCAACTTATACGGTAGATTCACTAAAAGAGTGGATGGAGCGAATTTAAAAAGCTGTCAATTGACAGCTTTTTTGTTTTTAAAGGCTATTCTTGGCTAGCAGCCCGATGCGCTAACCGGCTAGAAGCAGCGGCAGCAATTGCGCCTACTAAATCATCTAAGAAAGTATGGCACTCTCCAGTCGATTTATCGTTTAATCTTTCTAAAATACCCGGCTTTTGTTTATCAATATACCCGTAATTGGTAAAGCCGATTGATCCGTAAACATTTACAATCGATAATGCTAAAATCTCGTCGATACCGTATAAACCTTCGTCTTTCTCAAGAATGTCCAACAGAGGCGGCTCAATCACTTTTTTTTCCGTGAGGACATCTAGTTGAATACCCGTTAAAATAGCATTTTGAACTTCTCGTTTAGAAATGACGCGCTCAACGTTATATAAACAGTCTTCGATTGTTAAGTTTGGGTGATACTTTTTTTGCAAGTAATAGACCAGTTCAGCAATGTCCGTAAGAGCCACGCCGCGTTCTATTAACCATTCTCTTGCTTTTTTTTCTAACTCACTTTGTGTATGTTTTTTCTCCAAGTATCATCACCTGTTTTCTATATATTTTTAAGTCTAAAGTTGTTTCATACTACTAACCCGGAGTAAATAACTATAAATGGTGTATTTCTAATCTATTCATTCCTCCGTAAATATTATGACAAGTAATGTTGTTTTCCATCATATAATTTCTTGAATGAATGAAGAGAGGGATTAAAATGATACAAACCATTTATGAGCATTACGGATTACGTCCAAACGAATTTATGCCCGTTGGTAAATTTGAAGGTTTTCAGTATCGAGATATTTTATATACGATCATTAATGTAAAGCAAATGGAACAAGACGAGTTAAATGAACTATATCAAATGAGTCAATTTCTAATGGGGCAAGGTGATCGCCATGTGGCAACATTTATGCCTAATTTGAATGGTGAAATGATTACAGAAACTGAAACTGAAAAATTTATCATTTGCCGCTGTCTTGCGGAAGAGAAAAACCCCAATTTTTCACCTGGGCACGAGCTAGCTGTTTTTCATCAAAAAGGGAGGCTGTTTCCTTATGAAGTGGAACAAGCAAACCGGCTAGGGCAATGGAAGTCCATGTGGGAGAAGCGTCTCGACCAGATGGAGCAATTTTGGTATGGAAGATTACGTGCTTTACCTAATCAAGAGATGGAAAAACGTTTTTTAGAAACGTTTCCTTATTACCTAGGATTAACGGAAAATGCTATTCAATACCTAGTAGACACGGAAATTGACGATTTGCCCCGGTCAGTTGACGCTGCGACGATTTGTCATCATCGGTTCGGCCAAAAAACATGGGGGGAAGACTACGTTTACAAGCTCCCGGCAGACTGGGTCTTCGATCACCCTAGCAGAGATATAGCTGAATATATAAGGGAACAATATTTATTAACATACGCTGTCGATGAAAGGCACATGCATCAGTTTTTAAGTGAATATGAAAAGGTAAATCCACTTTCTTCTTTTTCATGGAGACTGTTATATGCTAGACTTCTTTTTCCTGTTCATTATTTTGAGGTCATTGAAGGATACTACAGTGTACAAGATGAGCGGCAAAAACAAAAGTATTATGAGAAGCTGGAAGGAGTATTAGCTCATTCTTCTCACTACGAAGCGTTTCTCAAGCGCTTTTATCAGTCGGTGGGCATTTCAACGTCTCGTTATCACATTCCTGAATTAACATGGATTCATTAAAAAGCGATTACTATAGAATATGATAAAATAGAAAAATAGGTGTTGGATAATCCAAACCCGTTTTTCTATTTTGTTTTTGTGCATGCAGTTTAAAAAGAATAAAGAGGTGGCGTACATATGGACAAGCCGTTTGTATTTATTGCGAGAAAAATACCCAATGAATTAATTGAACCTTTACAGGCAGTAGCGAATGTGGAAATGTGGGATAAAGAAGATGAGGCAGTCCCTCATGAGCTGCTTTGTGAAAAAGCTAAGCACGCACATGCTCTATTAACAATGCTTTCAGACCGTATTGACAGTGAATTGCTTACGCAAGCTCCTCATTTAAAGCTTGTAGCTAACTTGGCGGTTGGATTCGATAATATTGATATAGAAGCGGCAACTGAACGCGGAGTGATCGTTTCTAATACGCCCGATGTTTTATCTGATACAACAGCGGATTTAACGTTTGGTTTGTTAATGAGTGTAGCTAGACGTTTAGTAGAAGCTGCTGAATACGTGAAAGAAAATCAGTGGAAAAGCTGGAGTCCATTTTTGTTAGCGGGTAGAGATGTTCACCATAAAACATTAGGTATTGTTGGAATGGGGAAAATTGGAGAGACGCTTGCGAAACGTGCTACAGGTTTTGATATGGAAATTCTGTACCACAACCGGAGTCGCAACCTTCAAGCAGAACAAAAGCTCGATGCAGTTTACTGTGAGTTAAATGAGCTGCTTGAACGATCTGATTTTATTGTTTGTTTGACACCATTAACGGACGAAACCAAACATTTATTTAATGCTGAAGCATTTGAACAGATGAAAACAACAGCGATTTTTATTAATGCTTCAAGAGGAGCAGTGGTTGATGAGCAAGCACTGTTACATGCAATTGAATCCGGTGAAATTGCTGGAGCTGGCTTGGATGTATTCGATCAAGAGCCTGTTTCCGCTTCTCACCCTCTTCTTCAACTGCCTAATGTTGTAGCGCTGCCTCATATCGGCAGTGCGAGTATTGAAACGCGTACGGAAATGATTTCTTTATGCGTAAAAAATATTAAAGCAGTGCTCACAAACGAGTCTCCTACTACAATTGTAAATAAAGAAGCGTTTGCGAAAAAATCATAATGAAAAAAGGCAATTTCATTTCGGTGAAATTGTCTTTTTTTTATTAAAAAACAGTGGTAGCCATGTTATGATAATAAAATGAAATATTTTAAAAATTTACATTTATCTTTATATACCAATTTTTTTAACAAGTTTACGAGAAAAGATGGCAAGTAAACCTTGTAAAAAAGAAAAATAAGGTCTATAATGTCCTCTATAAGAGAACAAATGTATACGTAGAAAGAACACAGAGGTGAGGAATATGACAAAAAGTATTTCAGTAGGATTATTAGGATTAGGAACGGTAGGAAGCGGAGTAGTCAAAATTATTGAAAATCATCAGGATAAATTAAGTCATCAAGTCGGGTGTCCTGTAGAAGTTAAAAAAGTAGTAGTTAAAGATATTGATAAGAAACGTGACGTGGAGATCAGTGAAGATAAATTAACAACGAATGTTGAAGACGTTTTACATAACGCGGAGATTGACGTTGTCATTGAAGTAATGGGTGGCGTTGAAGAAACAAGAGATTATATCTTAACAGCCCTTCGTAATAAAAAGCATGTTGTGACGGCAAACAAAGACTTAATGGCGGTTTACGGCTCAGAATTGTTAACAGTAGCTTCTGAAAATAATTGTGATTTATTTTATGAAGCAAGTGTAGCTGGCGGTATTCCAATCCTTCGTGGATTAGCAGATGGGTTAGCATCTGATCGTATTACGAAAATGATGGGAATTGTAAATGGGACAACAAACTTCATTTTAACGAAAATGACAAAAGAAGGAAGCGCCTATGATGAAGTGTTAAAAGAAGCGCAGGATTTAGGGTATGCTGAAGCGGATCCCACTTCTGACGTAGGTGGTTTAGATGCTGCTCGTAAAATGGCAATCTTGGCTACATTAGGATTTTCAATGAAAATTGACTTGGATGATGTTCGTGTTCAAGGTATTACAGAAGTAACGGAAGAAGACTTGCAATATAGTAAACAACTAGGCTATACGATGAAACTGATTGGATATGCACATCGTGACGGTGACAATGTAGAAGTTAGTGTTCAGCCAACTCTTTTAGCAGATACACATCCTCTCGCTTCAGTAAGCGATGAGTACAACGCTGTATATGTATACGGAGAAGCTGTTGGAGAGACTATGTTCTATGGACCAGGAGCGGGAAGCCTGCCAACTGCAACTGCTGTCGTATCCGATTTAGTAGGCGTTATGAAAAACATGCGTTTAGGTGTAAATGGTAAAAGCGCGGTAACACCTCAGTATCCAAAACAGTTAAAAGCAGAAGATGAAATGTTCTCGAAGCATTTCTTGCGTATTCATGTAAAAGATCAGGTTGGAGCATTTGCAAAATTAACAACGCTATTTTCAGAGCGTGGTGTGAGCTTCGAAAAAATTATCCAACTTCCTGTGAAAGGAAGCGAATTAGCTGAGATTGTTGTGGTTACACACAAAACATCTCAAAAAGATTATGAGGAAATCCTTCAGCAGCTTCGGGATTTACCAATTGTAGAAAATGTAAAAAGCAGTTACCGCGTAGAGGGAGTTGGCACAGTATGATGTGGAAAGGTCTATTAGCTGAATATAAAGAATTTTTACCTGTAACAGATAAAACACCTATGCTTACACTACATGAAGGAAATACGCCTTTAATTCATCTTGCTCAGTTATCAAAAGAGCTAGGCATTGATTTACATGTGAAAGTAGAAGGGTTAAATCCAACGGGGTCATTTAAAGACCGCGGAATGGTAATGGCTGTAGCAAAAGCAAAAGAAGAAGGAAGCAATACGGTTATTTGTGCATCTACAGGTAACACATCCGCAGCTGCCGCAGCCTATGCATCACGCGCTGGCATGCGCTGTATCGTTGTTATTCCAAATGGAAAAATTGCGATGGGGAAATTAGCTCAAGCTGTTATGTATGGTGCAGAAATTGTAGCGATTGAAGGAAACTTTGACCAAGCGCTTTCTATGGTTCGTAAGCTAAGTGAAACATCACCGGTTGCACTTGTAAACTCCGTGAACCCATACCGTATTGAAGGGCAAAAAACAGCTTCTTTCGAGATTTGTGAGCAGCTTGGAAAAGCGCCGGACGTTTTAGCTATCCCAGTGGGGAATGCAGGGAACATTACAGCTTACTGGAAAGGATTCAAAGAATACAGTGAGCGTCACCAAACGTCTCTTCCTCATATGCATGGTTTTGAAGCAGAGGGTGCAGCGGCGATCGTGCGTAATCAAGTTATCGAAAATCCAGAAACAATTGCAACCGCTATTCGAATCGGAAATCCAGCAAGCTGGGATTATGCTGTAAACGCAGCAAAAGAATCAAACGGAAAAATTGATGAAGTGACAGATGAACAAATCTTAGAAGCATATCGTACAATTGCACGCAAAGAAGGCGTATTTGCAGAGCCAGGTTCTTGCGCTTCAATTGCTGGTGTATTCAAAGATGTAGCTTCTGGTAAAATTGCAAAAGGTTCAACGGTTGTAGCTGTACTAACAGGTAATGGATTAAAAGATCCAAACGTAGCAATCGATGCTCATAACGTAAAGCCAGTGGTTTTACCAAATGATGAAGAAAAGGTATTTGAGTATATCCAAGGTGTCGTTGCTTCATGCTAGAAAATGAGCGTTTTGTCATTACGGTCCCAGCTAGCTCTGCTAATTTAGGGCCAGGGTTTGATTCTATTGGAGTGGCTTTATCCCGCTACTTAAGATTAACAGTAGAGCGTTATGATGAATGGATTTTTATCCCTGAGACAAAAGAAGTGCAAAGCATTCCGACAGGTACAGATAATTTAATGTATGAAGTGGCACAAAACGTAGCTCGTCAATTTAACATTGACCTTCCAAGTGCGAAGGTATCTGTTTGGAGCAACATTCCGTTAGCAAGGGGACTTGGAAGCAGCGCATCGGCTATCGTAGCCGGAATCGAGCTGGCAAATGTATTATGTGGCTTGCGTTTATCTAAAAGAGAAAAGCTTCGCATCAGCAGCTTGATGGAAGGACATCCCGATAACGTCAGTCCTTCTATTTATGGAGGAATCGTTGTTGGTTACCACCATGAAAATGAAACATATATTGCTCAAATACCTGAATTTGATGTCGATATCGTGATGGCTATTCCAGAATATGAATTAAAAACAACGGATGCCCGTGATGTGCTGCCTTCCGATATTAATTATCGCCATGCAGTAGAAGCTGGAGCCATCGGCAACATGCTAGTAGCAGCCCTGTTGAATAAAGATTTGCCTCTGATAGGCGAATTTATGGAGAAAGATTTATATCACGAACCTTATCGCATGAGACTCGTGCCAGAGCTTTCTCTTGTGCGAAAAGAAGCAAAAGCTCTCGGCGCATACGGTGTGTCACTAAGCGGAGCCGGTCCGAGTGTATTATGTTTAGCACCAAAAGGAAAAGGAAAAGCGATTGCTGAACATATGTATGCTTTACTGCCGAACTGCGAAATAGATGTTTTACAAATTGACCGCAAAGGTGTATTTGTAGAAGCTGAAGTCACAACGAGCTAATAAAAAAATCCTCATTCAGTTGAATGAGGATTTTTCATTCGCAAGCCCCAATAAAATGGAAGGTTGCTTTTATAATAAAATCAAAGAGATTAGAATACTTGTTCTACTTCAACTACACCAGGTACTTCTTCTAAAAGGGCACGTTCGATACCAGCTTTTAGCGTAATTGTTGAACTTGGGCAGCTTCCGCAAGCGCCTAAAAGACGTAATTTTACAATACCATCCTCTACGTCTACTAGCTCACAGTCTCCACCGTCGCGAAGTAAAAACGGACGAAGTTTTTCTAATACTTCTTGAACTTGCTCGTGCATTTCTGACATAACTATCGACTCCTTTCTTCTACTCTTATTATAAACGGTCTTTCATGAAAAATCTATCGGAGTATACATCGTAATGTTACCTTAAAAGAAAAAGATGTGCAATGAATCAGTTTTGTGTAAAATAGTATTCATAATGAAGTAAAAGTGTGAATAATCTTACAGTTTATATGTAAAGATTCAAGGGGGATGTGCTATGCAGTCAACTGAGGTAGAAGTGTGTATTTATGGAGCTGAAATTGTTTGTGCAAGCTGTGTTAACCTGCCGTCTTCAAAAGACACCTATGATTGGCTAGAGGCAGCTATTTCTCGCAAATATCCGAATCAACCGTTTGCTATCACGTATGTAGATATAAACGAGCCGCATACGGATCCAGAAAAAGCAGCTTTTGCCAAACGTGTGATTGAAGAAGATTTATTCTATCCTGTAGTGGTCATTAATGGAGAAATTGTTGGTGAAGGCAATCCGAAATTAAAGCGCGTATTTGAGGAAATGGAGAAGTATGGTTTCCGCGCATCATAACGAAAAAAGCCGTTAGATTGTCAGTCATCTAACGGCTTTTGTTTTATCCACTGTGGTGTTTATACATCCAAAGAATACCTGATTTCAATAATCGGGCTACGCGTCCTGTAATCGGACGTTCGGCAACTAAGCCAAATCCATGCTTTTTGCCTAATGAACCAAGTATGCCTTTTAATTTAATAGTTGGCAATTCATCTGGAAGCGCTTCGCCTTTCCAGCGGTGAAGAAGCACTTGCACAATTTGTTCAGCCTGACCTTCTGCAAGCTGAGCACTTGGTGCATGCGGTAGGCTTGCACAGTCACCTAAAATGTAGACATTTTCATCGTCAGGCAAGTTATGGTATTTTGTCAATACGACGCGTCCTTGAGGATCTTTTTCTACGTCTAAATCGCGTACCACTTTATTTGGCTGAATGCCTGCTGTCCATACGATTGCATCGCTTTGAATGGGCTCATCATGATTATAAAGAATGTTAGGTTCTACTTTTGTAATATTAGCACTATTTACAATTTCGACACCGTTTGAAGTAAACCAAGTTTGAACGTAATTGCTTAAACGTTCTGGGAAAGCAGATAAAATTAATTTACCGCGGTCAAATAAGATGATTTTTAAATCCGGGCGGCTTTCTCTTAGTTCACTTGCCAGTTCTACTCCGCTTAATCCAGCTCCGACAATTGAAACAGTAGCGTGGGCCGGCAAGTTGTTTAATGTCTGATAAGTTGCTCGTGAAGCATCAATGGATTGAATGCTGTATGTATGCTCAAGAGCTCCGGGAACTCCATGATATTTATCTTCACATCCGAGTCCTACAATCAGGTCATCGTAAGCAATCATTTGATCATCCACATAGACGCATTTCTCTTTCAAGTCTATGCGTTTTACACAGCCGTAGCGGATTTTTAAACGAGGGTGTTCAGGAAAAGCAACACGGACATGCTGATCAGAGATTGTTCCAGCTGCAAGTGCATAGAATTCAGTTTTCAGTGAGTGATAAGGTGCTTTGTCAATAAGCGTTACTTCTACATCGTTAGGCAATTGATTCGGAAAAAGGCGCTGCAAAATGCGCATACCACCGTATCCGCCGCCCAGTATGACAAGGTTCTTCATGTGAATTTCCCCTTTAGCTTCATGCATTTTTGTTTTCTCTCTATTATTCTTGCTTTTAAGAATAGGAGGGTACAAATTACCGTTAATAAGGATGGTTGCCAAAAAGATATGAAAGGCTATATAAGATAACATATTTTACTTAAATAATAATTTAATATAACCTCGTTTGGTTTTCTATACATAAAAGTATAACTAAATTAATAAAAAACCACAATATGTTTCAACATAATTTCAAGCTATCCACGTAATAAAGCTTATTTATGCGTTTTTGAAAAAAGTCTATAAAGCTAAAAAGCGTGCGCGAAATGAACGTGAATTTCTAAAGTTGACGTTGAAAATGAAAGGAGATAGGATAAACTAATAGTAGAGAGGTGAAAAAACGTGATACAGCCAATTATTGAATTTTGCGTTAGCAATTTAGCCAGCGGTTCTCAAAAGGCTTTAGAAAAGCTTGAAAAAGATCCAAATCTAGATATTATTGAATACGGATGTTTAGGTTATTGCGGGAAATGTTCACAATCTTTATTTGCCTTGGTAAATGGAGAGATTGTTACGGCGGAAACACCTGAACAGTTAGTAGATAATATCTACATTCATTTAGAAGAAAATCCAATGTTTTAAACTATCCCCGCTGTCGTATCCCTTTTTATCAGGAGAGTGACATGAGGCTAATAGAATAGATGATGTAAGCACGGGCTAGTTTTGCCGTGCTTATTTATGCGTTTTTGAGCAAATATATGCGCTTTAATCATCCTCTTTGCAATCATAATGCTTATTTTGTTTTTTAATACTCCAAAGGAGGACAAAATAAAAAACCCCTTAATCTTTATGATTAAGGAGCTAAAAAAACGGGGGATGATATTATTGTGTACAAAAGAGAATCACTTTATACTAGAGCTACATAAAAAAATAATGGGTGATAATATGAAAAAATTTCAGTTTACAAAAATGCATGCGCTTGGCAACAACTATATCTACGTAAATATGTTTGAAGAACATATAGAAGAGCAAGAGTTAGCACCGCTTGCTGTAAAAGTCTCAAATGTTTATACGGGAATCGGATCGGATGGAATGATTCTTATTTGTCCATCTGAACGTGCAGATGTGAAAATGCGCGTATTTAATAATGACGGCTCGGAAGCAAAAAACTGCGGAAACGGTTTAAGATGTGTAGCTAAATATGCATATGAACATAATTTAGTAACAAGCGAAAGATTTTTTATCGAAACGCTTTCTGGAGTTGTAGAAGCAACGGTGCATCCGCAGGGAAATGAAGTTCCAGAAGTAACAATCGATATGGGAGAGCCTATTTTAGCTAGAGAACAAATTCCAATGATGGGAGCAAGCCAGCACCAAGTTGTTGATGAAGAGATGGAATTTGGAAAAGAACGGTTAAAAGGGACGGCTGTATCGATGGGAAATCCTCACGTCGTCTTTTATGTAAATGATATTGAACAAGCGCCTCTTACTACATTAGGCCCTGTGGTTGAAAAAGATTCGCGTTTCCCAGAAGGAGTGAACGTTGAATTTGTTGAGGTAGTGAACGAAAGAGAGCTGAACTTTCGCGTATGGGAACGAGGTTCGGGCATCACTCAAGCATGTGGGACAGGAGCATGCGCTGCTGTTGTTTCTTCCGTGTTAAATGAGAAGACGAAAAAAGATGTTCCTACTGTCGTACACCTCGCTGGAGGAGATTTAACGATTGTTTGGCAAAATAAAGGCAATGTGTTAATGACAGGTCCAGCCAATGTGATTTGTGAAGGCACGTATTATTATTAAAAAATGAAGAAGCAGACGATTTGTCGTCACAGACATTTCGTCGTATACTAAACAAAAAAGGAGGTCTGTTTAAAAATGAGTCAAGATATCCTAACAATTACAGAAGCTGCAAGCTTTCAAATAAAAGATATGATGAAAGAACATGAAGAAGAAAATGCTTATTTACGTGTTAATGTAAATGGAGGAGGCTGCTCAGGTCTTTCTTACGGCATGGGTTTTGCACACGAAGTAAATGAAAACGATACGCTGTTTGAACAACATGGCATTAAGATTCTTGTAGATAGTGAAAGTGCTCCAATTTTAAGAGATGTAAAAATTGATTACAAGCAATCTATGCTAGGCGGAGGGTTTACAATTGATAACCCGAACGCCATTGCAGCATGCGGCTGCGGCTCTTCTTTCCGTACAGCAAGCAACGCAGGTGCTCCTGAAGAGTGCTAAGTATATGTTTATAGGAAAGCTTTCTTCACCTCATCTGGTGAAGAAAGCTTTTTTAGTGGGAAATTTTTGTATGTTACATCATCTATCAAATGTGTTGACTGAATAATCAGTCTTTTTTATACTCAATAAAAAAGAGGAGATGAACGGATTTGATAGATGCGACTCATTACGACAGGGAACAAGTAAGAGGTTACGGAAGTTTTCGCAAAAAAAACACCCTGCCTATTCTATGGAAGGGGTTTATAAACTGGTTAAAACTTGAAAGTAGGAAAATGGAGTCTAAGGATGCAAAAAGTATTCACTTTAGTGAATCGCATTTATTTGTTCAACATTTGCCTTTTTCCGCAGGTGAAGCCTGTCATCAAAACTCGTCCTCTGCGCCTCTTAACCATTCTGAACCTTACATTCGCTATTATGAAAATGCTAACGCATCTCTGGTTGAAACCTACGGAGCAGTTGAAGGAGAGCATATTTTACTTATTGAACGTATTGTCGGTCAATCAGAGGTAGTAAAATATTTAAGCAAGCTCGAAGGTTTGAAGGCCTACAGAATGAGCATAACTAGTCAAGAAGGAAACCATTCCTTTTATGAAATCTGTTTAATAAGCAGTGATGCAGAAATGATGAGTGAAATCATTCATCGAATGGTCACACCAATCCAGCAATGAAAAAAAGCAGGCGAGAGCCTGCTTTTTTTATGAGAACATTGACGTACTGTGCATAGGCTGTAAGCGAGCCTTTGGATCAATGTATGCTTTAGCGTTATTAACGGCAGTCGGACCTTCTCCAAATCCTGCCACAATGAGTTTTACTTTTCCATCATATGTGCAGACATCACCTGCTGCATAGATGCCAGGAATATTTGTTTCTTGCTTTGAGTTAACAACAATTGCATTTTTCTCTAAATCTAAGTCCCATTCTTTAATCGGACCTAGAGAAGAAACAAATCCAAAGTTTACAATAACATCATCTACGTCTACTATTGTCTTTTCTTCACCTTTTGTATTTTCTAACACAACTTGTGTAATACGGTCATCTCCAATAAATTCAACCGGTACATATGGTGTTTTAATATCAACTGATGAGTTATGCAAGTTTTCTACGCTATGTTCATGAGCGCGGAACTTATCTCGGCGATGCGTTAACGTTACTTTTTCTGCGATTGGCTCTAACATAAGAGACCAGTCTACAGCAGAATCCCCGCCCCCGCATACTAATACTTTGCGGCCTTTGAATTTATTCATATCATCCACAAAATAATGAAGGTTCGTTTGCTCGAACTGTTCTGCATTTTCTAGCTCGATTTTACGGGGCTTGAAGGCACCGTTTCCAGCCGTAATAATAATTGTTTTTGAATAGTGGACTTCAGAATTAGTAGTTAATCGAAATACGCCGTCCGCTTGTTTTTCTACCTTTTCTACGGCTTGCTCTAGCGCAACTGCAGGTTTAAATTGATCCATTTGCTCTTTTAGGTTATTGACTAATTCTTGAGCGCGTACTTTTGGAAAACCAGCTACGTCATAAATATATTTTTCAGGATATAAAGCAGAAAGCTGTCCACCAAGCTGTGGTAAGCTTTCAATAATTTTTACGCTCGCTTGACGCATACCGCCATAAAATGCTGTAAATAAGCCTGTAGGGCCGCCTCCGATGATGGTAATATCATATACTTGTTTATCTTCTTTCATTTATAATCACCTCTAGATTGTTCTGTGCCAATGCATATTCTACTTTATGATAGCATAGTAAATTATAAAATATCATTAAAACACGCTGGAATGTTTGAGAAACTTTCTCAACTTAAAGATCAGTATTTGCAATCATTAACATAACCACACGTTTTGGTCAAATATAAAACTGGGTATACAGGAAAGTAATTGAAAATTTAAAAGCTTGTAAATACAAAGTGAAGGGTTGAAAAACCGATGAAAAAAGCATAAGATGTTTGTGTAAATCAAGCTAGGACTTATGCTTACATTTTTTTGAAAAAGAAAAAATGTATTTTTTTAAAAAAGAACGTGAAGTGATTCACATTGTTTTTCTTATATGAATAATAAATGGATAGCGATGATCGTTCTTGCTCAAACTAACATAAAAAAGCAAACTAAATAAAATTGCTCTTATCATTATATTTGTAAGACATACTTGTGACTATAACTAAAAAAGGTGGATGACATTCCTATGAAAAAGCCTAAAATCGTCATTTTGGGTGCCGGGTATGGCGGCATTATGACAATTGTTAATTTACAAAAGAAACTGGGTGCTAGTGATGCGGAAATTGTTTTGGTAAATAAAAACGATTACCATTATGAAACGACATGGCTTCATGAAGTATCAGCAGGTACAATTCATCAAGATCGCTCTCGTGTTCCTGTTAAAAATTTAATTAACACAAATAAGGTTACATTTATTAAAGACACGGTCGCAGATATTAAGTTAGATGAAAAGCGTGTTCTTCTTGAAAACAGTGAGCTAACATACGATTATTTAGTTGTTGCTTTAGGATATGAAGCAGAAACTTTCGGAATTAAAGGTTTAAAAGAACATGCATTTACCATTACGAGCATTAATGCAGCACGTCAAATTCGTGAACATATTGATTATGTATTTGCGACGTATAACAATGAAGTGGAAAAAAGAGACGAACTTCTGACAATTATTGTTGGAGGTGCTGGCTTTACCGGCATTGAATTTGTGGGAGAACTAGCAAATCGAGTCCCTCAGCTTTGCAAAGAGTTTGATATTCCGCGTGAAAAAGTACGCGTTATTTGTGTAGAAGCAGCGCCTACGGCTTTGCCGGGTTTTGATCCAGAACTTGTAGAATATGCGGTAACACAGCTAGAACGAAAAGGAATCGAGTTCAAGATCGGAACAGCGATTAAAGAGTGTACAGAAGAAGGAATTATTGTATCAAAAGATGACCAAGTGGAAGAAATCAAATCAGCAACAGTTGTATGGGCTGCAGGTGTTCGAGGCAGTCACGTGATTGAAAAGGCTGGATTTGAGAACATGCGCGGACGCGTAAAAGTAAGCAATAGCTTGCTGGCACCAGGGCATGAAGATGTGTTTGTTATTGGAGATTGTTCACTAATGATTAACCCAGAAACAGAACGCCCTTATCCTCCAACAGCTCAAATCGCTATGCAGCAAGGCGGTACCTGCGCTGAAAATATTAGCCGTTTGATGAAAGGTCAAAAAGAATTAAGCGAGTTCAAGCCAGATATTAAAGGAACGGTATGTTCGTTAGGGCATGATGACGCAATTGGTGTTGTATATGGTCGAAAACTATTTGGTTCAAGCGCATCTTTTATGAAAAAAGTTGTTGATAATCGCTCACTTTTCCTTCAAGGCGGAGCAGGTCTTGTATTGAAAAAAGGAAAATTTAATTTCTTTTAAAACAAAAAGCAAAAGGTCTTTGAACCTTTTGCTTTTTTTGGTATTAACTTACTTTTCTGTGATTGACGCCTTGATTACTCTTAAGTAAACTGAGAGTATAAAGAGTAACGGAGGCGAAAAGCAATGGAAATGAGTGTGCCTGTCCTAATTATCTCCATCTTGTTGTTTTTTGTTTTGTTTTTTGGAATCGGTTTCTTGTTGAATATGCTGCTTCGCATGTCTTGGATTATGGCCATTATTTATCCCGTGATTTTTATTTTTATTATTGATGATGTAAGAGCGGTTGATTACATTCAGCATCCCGCTCACTCCTTTCAGCAGCTAGGTACAAAAGTGCTATCTTTAGCCACAGCTGACATTGCGATTTTAATGGCTGGTTTTATAGGTGCACTAGCTTCAGGCATTACCATTAAATCTTTACGAACAAGAGGGTACCAAATGTTTTAAATGTAAATTCTTCTCGCAAACGAATAATTTGTTTTTATGTTGGAAACAAATAGATTCGTGAGAGGAGTTGTGGAAATCACAATGATTGGAAAAATAGCAAAGCGATTCATTATGTGCCTACTACTGGTCGGAGCGCTGTTTACAACATATGAAGCAATTACCGGCGTCCCAATAACCACAGTCATCAAATATATGCCTTTTTTAAACAGTACAGGGCATCCTCTAATGAATGAAAGGCTCTTACCATCATTTCTAAAACCACTAAGAGCTGAAGCGGCTAGCAATGACAAAGAGCGTCTGACGATTGAAGAAGCATTTGATTGGTCGCGTTATCCATCTAAGAACGTATTGGCTACGGGTTACACAGCTGGTTACGAATCAACTGGGAAAAATCCCAATCATCCAGGTTATGGTATTACATATTCAGGCGTTAAAGTAAAACGTGACTTGTATTCAACCATCGCTGCTGATTTAACCATATTTCCAATCGGCACGATCTTGTTTATTCCGGGCTATGGCTATGGAGTGGTAGCAGATAAAGGTGGGGCTATTAAAGGCAATCATCTTGATTTATATTTTGAGACTGTTTCCGATGTGTACAACATATGGGGTAAGAAAGAATTAAACGTCTATGTAGTGAAATCAGGAGACGGCCGTTTAACTGAAGACGAGTTAACAATGCTGAATGAAAAAAAATCAATGCAAGTTTTTCGTCAGCAGGTGAAATAAACGAGAAACACATGAAGAATGCTTCATGTGTTTTCTTATGTTTTATGGCCATACATAATACATGACAAAAGCAACTGCTATTCCTGTTAAGGCTCCAAAGAAAACTTCAATGGGTTTATGTCCAAGCAGCTCTTTTAGCTTCACTTGTTTTTCGTCTTCTTCATTGGTCGTCCACAGCTTTGCCTCTTTTACCGCGCGCTGAAAATCTTCAACCAAACGATTTAAAACCGTTGCTTGCTCTCCTGCGTGTCTTCTTACTCCTTTAGCATCGAACATGACAATGATGGCAAAAATAGCGGAGAGAGCAAAAATAGGGGATTTAAGACCTTCTGCTAGCCCAATGGCAGTTGCTAAGGAAGTTACGGCTGCGGAGTGAGAGCTTGGCATGCCCCCCGTACTAAAAAATAAGCTTCCGTCTATTTTTTTAGTAGCTACAAAAGAAAGCGGAATCTTAATAAATTGAGCAAAGAAAATAGCGATTAATGAACTCCAAAGTGGAAAATTTGAGAATAACTCCATTGAGATGTCCTCCCTAAACTTAAAATGTCCAAAAAGCTAAACCCGTGTGATGGAAACAGTGGTAGATGAAATTATATGTGTGAAACTAAGGTTTTTGAACTGTGATTAAAAATTGTATTTCTGCTATCATATGTATATAGATGAAAACAGTGGTGAATATGATATATATTCCACTTGCTGAATAGATTAAACAAAGCAGAGGATAAATAAAAATAAAATATCTATACGTAAAAGGGAGGAATTTTATGTTTTCGCACGTAGAAACATATGGTGTTGATCACCAAACAGAAGCGCTCGTAATTGGTTTATTTAATCAAAACCAACAGTTTGAAGGCTTTCTAAAAGAAATTGATGATGCTTTAGATGCACAGCTCATTCATTTGATTAAGGAAGGAGATATTCGCGTACAGGAAAAGCGTATATCAACAATTCATACACTAGGGAAATTAGGAGCAAAACGTCTTTATTTTGTAGGGCTAGGACGAAAGCAAGCGTTAACTAAAAATGGGCTCAAGGAAAGCTTTGGACTTTTATTTAAAAAGTTAAAAGAAGCAAAAATTTCAAACGCGTCGGTCGTCCTTCCTACATTTGATACAGGAGGGTGGTCAGAGCAAGAAACTGCAGCTTTACTAGGAGAAGCTCAACAGCTTGCTATGTATGAGTTTGAAAACTACAAAAAGAAATCAAATGAACCTGACAAGCAGCTTAAGAAAATTGAACTTTTTTCTTGTTATAAAGACGTTTTACAATCTGCGTTGATTGGATATACGTACGGTAAAGCAACAAACTCAGCGCGCACCCTCGTTAACTTACCAAGCAATATGCTAACGGCTACAGATTTAGCCAATTATGCAGTAGAAATGGCACATACATATGGTTTTGAATATGAAATTTTAGAAAAAGAAGAGATGGAAACATTAGGAATGGGCGCACTGTTAGCAGTCAATCAAGGTTCCGCAGAGCCTCCTAAAATGATCGTGCTGAAATATCAAGGCAAAGAAAAATGGGAAGACGTTATTGGGTTGGTAGGAAAAGGGATTACCTTTGACACAGGTGGTTACTCTATTAAATCTAAAGACGGGATTGTAGGCATGAAAACAGATATGGGTGGAGCTGCATCTGTTCTTGGTGCAATGGAAGCGATTGGAGAATTAAAACCTCAGCAAAACGTAGTAGCGGTCATTCCATCAACTGACAACGTTATTAGCGCGCGTGCCTTTAAACCAGATGATGTTATTACAGCAATGAATGGAAAGACAATAGAAGTGCTGAACACAGATGCTGAAGGGCGTTTAGCACTAGCTGATGGCATTTCATATGCCAAGCATCATGGAGCAAATTATTTAGTAGACGTGGCGACATTAACGGGTGGTGTAATTGTAGCTCTTGGTACACATACAACTGGGGCAATGACGAATGATTCTGCTTTATTGCAGCAAATAGCGAAAGCGAGCATTGAGACAGGCGAACCGGTTTGGGAGCTGCCTATTACAGAACGAGACAAAAAGCGTGTTCGGGGAAGTAAGGTAGCAGATTTAAATAACTCTCCTGGACGAGAGGGACACGCAATTATGGCAGGAACTTTTATTGGTGAGTTTGCAGAGCAAACACCATGGGTTCACTTGGATATTGCTGGAACTGCAACATCCGCTGCTTCTCATGAGTTAGGACCTTCAGGTGCAACAGGCGTGATGGTGCGAACACTAGCTGCAATGGTTTGTTCATTTGAAGCCAATTAATGAAAAGAACATAGCAGTAATAGAAAGAAACGTAAAAAGAAGCATCGAGGATGCTTCTTTTTTAATATGTTTACATAATGTTTTTTTCTTTTTAGAAAAAAACATTATGTGAAAAAATCCTTATATTGTTGAGGGTGTAGAGAAGTTAAACAAACGTTTATTTAGTAAGATGATTGACTTTTTTTCTATACCTAATATAATGAACATGTTGTTTATCTCTCTACTGTTTTAATGAGATAAAGTAAAAAGAAAAATGGAGGTTTCAAAATGAATGCAGTATTAATAGCTGTGCTCGTGATGCTGATTTTGAGCTTATTGCGTATCAACGTTGTCTTTTCTTTAGCGGTCGGAGCGCTAATTGGAGGACTTGTTGGCGGTATCAGCCTCACAGACACAGTAAGTATATACACAGATGGTCTTGGAAACAGTGCTTCTGTTGCATTAAGCTATGCTTTGCTTGGAGGATTTGCAATGGCTGTTTCGCGGACAGGGCTGCCTGATGCGGTTGTTCAGCTAGCGTTAAAAATAGTAGGGAAAGAAGGAGAAACGAAAAAGAAGTCACTGTCAAAAGTACTAATTTTATTAATCATCCTTATTATTTCGTGTTTTTCTCAAAACGTTATTCCAGTTCACATTGCATTTATTCCGCTTTTAATTCCACCGCTATTAAAAGTATTTAATCAGTTGAAAATAGATCGCCGATTAGTCGCAACAGTTATTACATTTGGATTGGTTACACCTTATATGTATTTGCCGGCAGGATTCGGTAAGATTTATCACGACATTTTATTTACTAACATCAAAGAAAGCGGATTGACAATTGATAAAGGAGATATTACCACGGCGATGGCTCTTCCAGCTTTAGGAATGGTAGCGGGCTTATTGTTTGCTGTGTTTATTTCGTACCGTAAGCCGCGCAGTTATGAAGACATTGACATTGATCAAGGCGCAGAGGAGCGTACAGGTTACACAACAAGGGGAATTATAGTAGCTTTACTTGCTATTGTAGCGGCTTTAACTGTACAGCTCTTAGTAGATTCTATGATTTTTGGAGCGCTTGCAGGCATTGTTGTCGTTTACTTCAGCGGGGCTTTGAAGTGGAACGAAGCAGATCCAGTATTAACGAACGGAATGAGAATGATGGCTTTTATCGGATTTGTTATGCTGTCAGCCTCTGGTTTTGCAAAAGTTCTTCAAGAAACTGGAGATGTAGAAGCGCTTGTAAAAGGCTCTGTTGCTCTTATTGGCGGAAACCAAATGCTCGGTGCATTTCTTATGCTTGTCATCGGGCTTTTAGTCACAATGGGCATTGGTTCTTCTTTCTCTACCATTCCAATTATCGCGACAATTTTTGTTCCTCTTTGCTTAGAACTTGGTATGAGTCCAATGGCAACGATTTGTATTGTTGGTACAGCGGGAGCGCTTGGAGACGCTGGTTCACCAGCTTCAGACAGTACGCTTGGACCAACATCTGGATTAGCAGTCGATCGTCAACATGATCATATTTGGGATACGTGTGTACCAACTTTTCTTCACTATAACATTCCACTCATTATTTTTGGGTGGATTGCCTCAGTTATCTTGTAAATAGAGGGTCTATAATGAAAAAAAGCAGCCGATCAAAACCGGCTGCTTTTTTTCATGCTTGAGAAAGAGTAGAAGCAGTGCTGTCACAAGCTCCTAATGCTTGCTCTACAGCCTGAAGAGATTGTTCAATACGTTCGCGATTTGAATCTTTCTCTACTGTTTGAAGAGCTTGTTCAAGGCTTGCTTTTGCCTGATTTAATGACGTACAAGAATCCTGCACGTAACCTCTAGCGTTTTTAGACATTCTTCTTCCTCCTAACTAACCAAAAATGAGAATCAATAAATAGTATGAGTAATTTGCAGGGAATTATGAGGAGAAATAATAAAAAGGATTAACTCTTATGAAAGGAGTTAACCCTGTCAGCCTAACTGTTTAAATTGGTTGGAATGTAGAAGTTCAAGCACTTTCTTATCAAGCTCCTTAATTTTCTTTACAGCCAAATTATATTCCATTTCACGGTAATGATGTTTGCCGCCTGGCTCTTCATCAGCTTCATCAGCTAGTTTGACTACTTTTTGAAGAGGGCGTTGTTGAATGGTTCCTTCAGGCAAATATGAGTCTGTGTGCAGTAAAATAGCTAAGGCAATTTCTTTTGCCGCCTGAGGTTCCTCACCTAAACGAATGAGTAATTTATGTGCACGTTCAGCACCTTTAATAGCGTGAATATCATTTTGACGATACTTTTCATAATCCCACTGACCATTTGTGTACCATTCGTAGTGGCCAATATCATGAAGCAGCGCTGCTTTTGTAGCTAAATCGGGGTTTACATTATGCTGTACAGATAGACGAAACGCATGATAGGCGACGGATACAGCATGCGCAACGCCAGAGCGAGTTAAATATTTTTGAGCGATAGGATGCGTAAAAATTTCTACTAGCGTAACATGTCTCATCATGTCATCCCTCCTAAAGAAAAAATATATTTCCAAATACAATATCATATTTATTTCTTAAATACAATTATCGTGTAATTTGTTTTTACATCCAAAAATGTCATATATTATAATATTCGAAACAAAACAACATGTACATCTTTTTTAAAAGAAAATAAGACTTTTTTCCTTGTGTTTTACCATTTAATATTTAACGAAACGTGACAGCAGTCAAATTGGTTATCAGGATGAATAAACGTAATTTTAATATAGTCTGGCGTATAAAAAACATCAATTTTTGCCTTAACGCCCGTTGAAAGAATGAGTCTTTTTACTTCACTCATTTTAGATTCTTGAGCAGCAGCTTTTATTTTTTTTATTAAAGCTGGCGAAGCGTTAGCTCTTTGAATAAATATGGTAGCGCTTTGCATAGTAGAGGGAATCACTTTAAGAGATTGCTGGAAAGTCGCTATGTCCGCCTCAGGTAAGCTAGGTACCCTGTATGTATAAGGGTGAGGCATGTAGTACGATGGCCAATAGTAAGACAAGGGAGCAAATGGTTTCATATAAGAGTCCTCCTAAAAAACGGATTTTTATTATGTATATGTAGAGGGTTCGTATATGTTGTAGCAAAACCGTTATTGTATACTAGATACAAAGGGAGGTATGTATATGAAAACAAAAGATACGCTGTTAGAAGCATTAGGAATTGAGATTATTAGCGCAAGTGAACAAAGAGTGGAAGCGACGATGCCTGTTGATGAGCGAACGCGTCAGCCATTCGGGCTTTTGCACGGAGGAGCATCGGTGGCGTTAGCCGAAACTGTGGCTAGTCTAGGTGCTATTAAAAGTGTAGATATTGAAAAAGAAATCTGCGTGGGTTTAGAGATTAATGCCAATCATATCAAAGGGAAAAAAGACGGAACAGTTACAGCTATAGGCGTTCCTTTACATAAAGGAAAAAAAACAGCGGTTTGGGAAGTGAAAATTCAAGATGAAGAAGAGAATTTAATCTGTATATCCCGGTGCACGCTTGCTATCCTGCCTAAAGCTTAAATATAAGAAAGGCTTAGTCTAAAAGGTGTGAGGTATGCTTTTGTAGTCAGAAGCAGCTACCTCACACACTGACGTGAGAGCTTAAAGAGAATTTGGAAGAGCGGATACATAAAAAAGTGAAAAAATAGGTAAAAAAAAGAAGCAAAATTATGTCTATTCGTGACAGTTACCCTGCGCATAGAGACATGCTCTAGAATATAGTAGTAGTAAAGTATTCTTTTTATTCAGCAACTAGAATATTCATAATATTAAAAATAAGAACAGAAAATAGACCTTCCGATTGTTCAATCGTGCTATAATAGCATTAATATAGTAGGGCGGTTTATTTTACAAAGGGGTGATAATATTGGATAAGAACTCTCAGTATTTATTCATTGATTTTGAATTTACAATGCCAGAGTATAAAGGTTTTCCAAAAGGCTTTTTTCCGGAAATCATTGAAGTTGGTTTGGTGTTTGTTAAAAATCAAGAAATCATTGATCGTTTCTCCTCTTACGTACAGCCTACACACTTTACAAAATTAACTGAGCGCTGTAAATCATTTCTCCATATCGAACAAAATCAAGTAAATGAAGGAATTACGCTAGAGCAGCTTGTACAGCGACTGGGCATGTATAAAAACAGCACGATTATTACATGGGGGAACATGGATATGAAAGTATTAAGGCAGTGCTGTCAAAAAAATAAGGTGCCGTTTCCGTTTACAGGTAAAGAAATTGATCTTTCGATGGAGTATAAGCGCTTTTTTGGAGATCAAAATCAAACCGGCCTTTGGAAAGCTGTGCAAGAGTATGGTAAAGAAGGAACTGGAAAGCACCACTGCGCGCTTGATGATGCGATGACGACACTCAACATCTTTAAGCTTGTAGAAAAAGATAAGAGGTACCTTCAAAAGCCGGAACCAACGACCATAGGAGATCGAATCGATTTTTCAAAAGTATTAAATAAATTTGCATTATAAAAGCCAAATCACTTCTATGTGAATTTGGCTTTTTGCTTAATGAATACCGTACTCTTTTTTTAACTCTTCTAAACATGCAATACTTGCTTGAGCAAAAGCGCTATCTTTGGCTTGTTGTTCAGCTATCTTTAATTCAAGGGCTTTTTTTAGTGAAAGCTTATAATCAGGAACGCTGTCTTCATAGAGATGAACCATTTTTTGAGGAATGTTGGCCTGCTCTCGAAACGCAAGTGCTTTTCGCTCGTGAAAAAAAGGTACGTCCACTTGTCCAGGGTTATGTAAGTCACCTTGTTCTGGATGCTTCAACACAGCTTGAATTCGTACAACATAATGCAAATCTCGAACTTGTGTAATTTCACCGATGTATTTCCCGGTTTTATAAAGTGCCTTAACGGTTTGACCAATTGTAAATGTCATATTGCCAGATCTCCTTTAAGTAAAGTGTTTGTTATAAACAGTATAAATCAAAAACCACTACCGTTTCTATGAAAGGATGTTGTACATGATGTATTTAATGTTTTTGCTTTATTTTCCGGAAGATAAAACAGAATATATTCCTGCTTTTGCTACAATGGCGATTTTTGTACTAGCGGCAGTTGCAGTCTGGCGGTTCATCATCAAGGTGTCTAAAAAAGAAGAAGAAAAAACAAAGGAATTAGAATCAAAGCTGAAAGAACAAGAAAATAAGAAATCACTGTAATGAAATGCAAATAAAATGTAAGCGTTTAAAATGATATGTTGCTGGACAATCTATGGAAAGACATCTAAAACTTTCGCTAGTGCATATGCGATTGGAGGGCAACATGAAAAAACTACTACTCATTGGAACCGTGCCTTTTTTCTTGTTAACGGGGTGTATGGAAAAAGAAATATCCAATAAAGAAGTCAAAGTCTATAACGCAGATGGAGATAGCATCGGTACAGTCAAGTTGAAAGAGCAGGCTGATGGAATTGAGTTTACTTACGATTTAAGCGGACTTCCACCTGGAGAACACGGCGTACATATTCATGAAATCGGAATTTGCAAAGCTCCTAACTTTAAAAGTGCAGGAAATCACCTTGATCCTGATAAAAAGAAACACGGACTGTTAAATCCAAAAGGACCGCATTTAGGCGATATGAAAAATATTGTGGTAGAAGACGATCAGACGTATACAGGAACGGATATGGTTCCTCAAGTCACGTTAAAAGAAGGAAAGACATCTCTCGTTAAGCGTATGGATGGTTCTTCCCTTGTTATTACCGAACAAGGTGATGACGGAATGACAGAGCCATCAGGTAATTCTGGCAAGCGAATCGCGTGCGGAGTTATTTCAAAAAAACATTAAAAACAGCGTTCTTTCGTGAGAAAGAACGCTGTTTTTTACGTTAAAGCTATTTTTAAGCGATTTAATCCTTCTTGAAGTTGTTCATGTGAACAGCCAATGTTCAAGCGGATAAAACCTTTTCCATATGTGGAGCTGTATTTTTCGCCTTTTTCTACGGCAATTTTGCCTTTTTCTAATAAGCGTTCATGTAATTCTTCTTCTGATAAGTGCAGCTTGTTACAGTCAATCCATAATAGATAAGTTCCTTCTGGCGGAATGACTCGCAGTTCAGGTAAGTTTTCACTTATAAACCCCGTCACGAGATCTACATTTTTCTTCAGATACACAAGCAACGCTTCTAGCCACTCTCCACCTTCGCTGTAAGCTGCTTCTAATCCAATGATTCCAAATGTATTTAAATTAGAGAACCCTTGTTTTTGCTGCTGCTGAACATACTGTGTGCGCAGCTTCTTATTTGGAATAATAATGGCTGAAGCTTGAAGTCCGGGTATATTGAATGTTTTGCTAGGGGCCATACACGTAATGGTTCGATTGGCTGCATCTTCACTCACCATGCTGATGGGAATGTGTTTATAAGGATGGTAAATTAGATCAGAATGGATTTCATCTGAAACAATTAATACATTGTATTTTTGACAAAGATCGGCAAGCTTCTTCAGTTCTTCTTTTGTCCACACACGTCCTACTGGATTATGAGGACTGCAAAGAATCATTAATTTTACGCCTTCCGCAAATTTTTTCTCTAAATCTGCAAAATCAATTTCGTATTTATCGCCTGCAAGTTTTAACGGATTTTCAACAACTTCTCGATCATTTACCTGTATCATGTTAAAAAATGGAGTATAGACTGGAGGTTGAATTAAAATTGAATCTCCGGGTTCCGTAAATGCTTGAATAGCCATACTCAGGGCAAACACAACTCCTGGACTGTATGTAATCCATTCATGATCAATGGTCCACTGATGCTTTTTTTCTACCCAAGATGATAAAGCATTTGCCGTAGATTCAGTAGGGGAAGTGTAGCCGAAAATACCGTGTTTGACACGCTCATTAATGGTTTGAAGAACATTAGGCGGCGCTTGGAAATCCATATCAGCTACCCAAAAAGGCAGAACATCTTTTGCTCCAAAAACGAGATCAGTTTTGTCCCACTTTACGGACTGCGTACCTGTACGGTTAATTAATTGATCAAAAGAATAAGTAGACAATAAAAGTACCCCCTTTTTTAATATAATAGTTTGCTTATTTTTAATACGTTTGTCAACGAAGTTAACTCGTGAAGTCAATAAAGAAAGTGAAAAATTGCTGAAGCGCCACTACTAAATTTTTTATTAAAGTTAGCGCCTCTTGTGACATATACGAATTCGCCCCGTCATTATTGAGACAGGGCCTGTTCATCGTACAAGAAATCGACCATATGAGACTGCACAATGTCGGGACATTCTTCTGGTAAAAGATGTCCAATTTCCTTTAAAGAGACAAAGGTAGAATCTGTTAAATCATCTTTTAACTTACGTCCGAGATGTAAAGGGACAACTCGGTCTTCTTCTCCCCAAATGAGTAAACTTGGTTTTTTTATGTGCTGCAAATCCTTTGAGGATAGGTCTCCTTCTCGATCACGAATCATTCTTGTCAAAGCCATAAACGTACGGTCATCCAAAAATGGTTCAGTATAGCCATCAATCATTTCTTCGTCGATTAACTGATGATCAAATACGACATTTTGCAAGTTACCTAATACACCTTTGCGAGATAGCCACGTTTTTACCCACAGATAAAAGAAGGGAACATAAGAAGACATGACCAACCCATAATGTGAAGGGCCTAAATAAGCTGAGCTGCACAGAAGAACGAGTTTTGATACGCAAGAAGGCTTTAATTTTGCTACGTTTAAACAAACCTGTCCTCCCATTGAGTGTCCCGATAGTACAACGTCTTTTAATTTTAAATAGTCAATCAACTCGATGACAATTTTGGCTAAGTTTTTATACGAGTATTGAAAGGTTAACGATTTTTCACTTCGCCCAAATGGCGGAAGGTCCAGCGTAATGATAGAAAACGTATCTTCAAATAAAGGAATTAAACGCCGAAAACTAAAACTGGATGATAAAAAGCCGTGAATAAATAAAATAGCTGGTTTATCAGGGTGATAGTTATGGCATTCGTAGTAAACATTGACTCCATTAAAAGTACGCTGGTGGCAAGTAATTTTAGATTCAGTCAATTTGTTTCACTCCATCTTTTTCTTTCTAGTCTGTCCTAATTTCCAGCAATCTATAAAATGAAACTCAATTACCGGTATAGATTTCACATTAAAGATGTGTTTAAATTTGATATAATGGAAAAAGTGAAAAAATTTAATCGGTGTAGGAGGGGAACGCGGTGTTCTTAGAAGAAAAAGAGTTAGAAATTTTAGAAATTCTAGAAAAAAATAGCCGTATTTCAATAGATAGTATTTCAAAAATGGTGGATTTAACGTTTGACGAAACCTCTAATATTGTTAAAAAGCTAGAGAGAGAAAAAGTAATTGTGCAATATTCAGCTGATATTAACTGGAGACGAGTAGATGGACATGAGGGCGTCACCGCTATGATAGATGTAAAAGTTGCACCAAAGCGAGGAGTAGGCTTTGACGAGATTGCGGAGCGCATCTATCGTTTTCAAGAAGTGAAATCTGTGTACCTAATGTCAGGAGCATATGATTTGTCTGTTATTATTGAAGAAAAATCAATGTCTGAAGTAGCATTTTTTGTTTCTGAAAAGCTTTCTACGCTAGACTCTGTTTTATCTACAACGACTCACTTTATCATGAAAAAATACAAGCACGATGGTACCATCTACGACCAAGGCGATGAAGATCGCAGAATCGTGGTGTCTCCGTAATGAAAGAGCGCTTGTCAACAACTGTACAACAGCTGAAACCTTCAGGTATTCGCCGCTTTTTTGATTTAGCAGCAAGTATGGATAACGTCATCTCTCTTGGAGTAGGTGAACCTGATTTTGTCACATCTTGGGCTGTTCGAGAAGCGAGTATTTTATCATTGGAAAGAGGATATACCTCTTATACAGCAAATGCGGGGCTTTTAGAGCTCCGCTTTGAAATTATGAAGTATATGAAAAGAAATTTTAACGTCTCGTATGATTATCAAGATGATATTATCGTGACCGTTGGAGGAAGTCAGGCTTTAGACATTACAATGCGAGCTTTGATTAACCCTGAAGATGAGATTATTGTCGTGGAGCCAAACTTTGTGTCTTACAGTCCGTTAATTTCTCTAGCAGGAGGAGTTCCTGTGGCAATTGAAACAACGGCAGAAACAGAGTTTAAACTGCAGCCTAGACAGATTGAAGAAGTCATTACAAGCAACACGAAAGCCCTTCTTTTATGCTCTCCTAATAATCCAACAGGAAGTTCACTATCTAAAGAAGAGCTGCAGGCTATTGCGGATATTGTCATCAAGCATGACTTGCTTGTTATCACGGATGAAATCTATGCAGAATTAACATATGATGAAGAATTTACATCTATTGCTTCTTTAGAAGGAATGAAAGAACGAACCATTATTATTTCTGGCTTTTCTAAAGGGTTTGCTATGACTGGATGGCGTCTTGGGTACATATGTGCACCAACTGAGATTGCTAAAGCAATGCTGAAAATTCATCAGTATACAATGATGTGTGCGCCTACCATGGCACAGTATGGAGCAATTGAAGCACTGCAAAATGGGCAGCATGACGTAGAAGAGATGAGAAAAAGCTATCGCAGAAGACGGAACTATATGGTGAAGTCGTTAAATCAAATTGGTCTGGAATGCCATTCTCCGGGAGGAGCGTTTTATGTGTTCCCGTCTATCAAGAAAACTGGATTGTCATCGGAAGAATTCGCTGAGCAGCTGTTGCTTGAAGAGCGAGTAGCCGTGGTGCCAGGCAATGTATTTGGAAAAGGCGGAGAGGGACATATTCGCTGTTCATACGCCTCTTCAATGGAATCATTAGAAGAATCCATAAAACGGATTAGCCGTTTTGTTGAAAATAAGTTATAATAAAAATAAGATATTATGTCATATCGTATAGACGGTTTGATATAATATCTTTTTTGCTATGATGAAATGTAGTGTTAGTTTATATTTGTGACGAAATTGGTAAATAATAAATATAGTATAACTACTTTTTGATTCAATCTATGAACTGTGCTATAATTTTAAATTGGCTATAATGGTGAAAATAATAAGGTATCTAGGAGTGTTTATATGTCAAAATTTGAAATCGGTACTGTTACAAAAGGTAAAGTAACAGGAATTCAACCATACGGTGCATTCGTTGCATTAAATGAAGAAACTCAAGGATTAGTTCATATCTCAGAAGTAAAACATGGCTTCGTTAAAGATATCAACGAACATTTATCAGTAGGAGACGAAGTAAACGTTAAAGTTTTATCTGTTGATGAGTCAACTGGTAAAATTGGTTTATCTATTCGTGCAACTGAGCCAGCTCCAGAAAAAACTGAAGCTTCTGCACCTAAAAAACCTGCTAAAAAGCGTCAAGGTCAAGCAACAGTTCATACTGAATCTACTCAAGGATTCAACACATTAAAAGAAAAATTAGAAGAGTGGATTGAGCAATCAAACCGCGAAGATCTAATTAAGAAATAAGAAATAAGAAAAAAAGAAGGATAGCTCAGCTATCCTTCTTTTTTTAATGTTCCGTTCTAGGTTCTGTACGCTCTACTTCAGCAGAAGGTTTAAATAATAGACCTAGGTTAATCAGTCCTGCGATTCCAACCAATCCATAAATAATGCGGGAGAAAGCAGATGTTTGACCGCCGAAGATTGCTGCTACTAAATCAAATTGAAAAAAGCCAATAAGTCCCCAGTTAATTGCTCCAATAATCGTTAATACGAGCGCAATACGTTGAATACCACTCATGATGAACCCTCCTTGTTTTGTAGTTCACTTATTAGCCTGCTTTTTTTAGAGGAAAATATGCATAGTTACTTTTGGAAGATACAGACAAATAAACGTTCATTTGGATGGGGTGAGCGTCTAGTCAACAGGGAATAATCTTTAGGAAGTCAATTTTCTTTACAATCAAAAATTTGTTCTTCATAATGATGCATGTACTCAAGCTCGTAAGGAGGAGTTTATAGTGAACAATTTTACATTTTATAACCCTACAAAATTAATTTTTGGTAAAGGCCAATTAGAGCAATTAAAAACAGAAGCAAGTCGCTTTGGTAAAAAGATATTATTAGTATACGGCGGAGGAAGCGTAAAACGCAGCGGTTTATACGATCAAGTAATGGATGTACTGAATGACATGAATGCAGAAGTACATGAGTTAGCGGGAGTAGAGCCGAATCCACGTCTGACAACTGTTCGCAAAGGAATCGATATTTGTAAAGAAAACGGTATTGAATTTTTACTTGCAGTAGGTGGAGGAAGCGTAATCGATTGTACAAAAGCAATCGCAGCAGGAGCAAAATATGATGGAGACGTATGGGACATCATTAACCGCGACGCATTCGCAGCTGAAGCTCTTCCGTTTGGAACAGTGCTAACATTAGCAGCAACGGGTTCAGAAATGAATGCTGGTTCTGTTATTACAAATTGGGAAACACAAGAAAAATACGGCTGGGGCAGTCCGGCAACCTTCCCTCAATTCTCTATTTTAGATCCCGTTAATACATTTACTGTACCAAAAAATCAAACAGTTTATGGCATGGTCGACATGATGAGCCACGTATTTGAACAGTATTTCCATGCTGCAACAAATACGCCGCTTCAAGATCGCATGTGTGAAGGAGTACTGCAAACGGTTATTGAAACGGGACCAAAATTATTAAACGACTTAGAGAACTACGAGTTACGTGAAACGATTTTATACAATGGTACCATCGCATTAAACGGTATGTTACAAATGGGACACCAAGGCGATTGGGCTACTCACAATATTGAGCATGCGGTATCAGCTGTATATGACATCCCACATGCGGGTGGACTCGCAATTTTATTCCCGAACTGGATGAAACACGTAATGGATGAGAACGTAGATCGCTTCAAGCAAGTAGCTGTACGCGTATTTAACGTAGATAAGGAAGGCAAGACGGATAAAGAAGTAGCACTTGAAGGTGTTGATAAGCTTCGCGAATTCTGGTCAAGCCTAGGTGCACCAACTCGCTTAGCTGATTATGATATTGGTGAAGACAAATTAGATCTTATGGCTGATCGTGCGATGGCTAAAGGTGAATTTGGTAAATTTAAAAAATTAAACAAAGAAGATGTACTAGCAATCCTACGCGCTTCTTTATAAGATTCTCGAAAAAAAACGCCGTGCAAAAGGCACGGCGTTTTTTTCTATTCATGATGGGTAAGCTTTTTCTGCTGTTTGGTTTTCAAATCATCCCGAACGGTTTTATCAGAAAGAGGAACCCCGCTGTAATAAGCGGCTCTTCCTAGTAAATGCCCAGCAATAGGAGAGGTGATAAACACAAAGACAATCGCTAAAATTAGCCGTGCACTAATATGGCCAGTGTCAATCCAAAAGTAGAGTAAGCAGCCCACTAATACAAACAGGACGCCTAAGGTAGCACTTTTGGAGGCAGCGTGACTTCTTGTATACGTATCAGGCAAGCGAATAAGCCCAATCATGGTCACAACTGTCAGAAGAGACCCTATTAGTACGAAAGCTCCTACAATGATTTCACTGATCACGTTCATATTCAATCACTTCTCCTTTCTCTAAAAACTTAGAAAAAGCAACGGTACCTACAAAGGCTATGATGCCTAGCAGTAAAATGACTTCGAAAAAAGCCTGGGTTCGAAAAATAATCGAGATGATGGCCGTGATAGCAATGATGTTAATTCCAATAGCATCAAGGGCCATTGCTCGATCAGCAGTTGACGGACCTTTTACCACTCGATAAACAAACCCAATAGTTGAAGCAGAAATGAGAATGAGCGAAACGTTTAAAAAAATATCGAGCATTTAACGACTCACCTCCATAATAGCTTTTTCGAATGTTTGCTGAATATCTGTAATAATGTCATCAATATCGTCTGTATTGATTGCATGAATATAGATAGTAGAATTATCATCTGACACATCTATTACCAGTGTGCCTGGCGTTAGCGTAATTAAAAGAGAAAGAATGGTAATTTCCCATTCACTCTCCAAACGGGTTGGCATTGCAAAGATGGCTGGCTGAATATTTAATTTAGGGCGCAATACGTCTTTAGTAACTGCAATATTGGCTTTGAATAATTCTCGTATGAAAATAAACAGCAGCTTAATGATCGCATACACTTTATGCAAGTAAAAACGGCTGTGAAAAAAACGGCGGAAAACAAACAGCAGTACCGCTCCCCAGAAAAATCCTATAATAAAGGAAGGTAGTGTCCAAATCCCTCTCAAAAACATCCATGTGAATGCAATGGTTACGTTTAATAATAGTTGAAATGACATGCAGATCTACTCCTTTAACACCGAGTGGATATAAATTGAAGGATCCATAAGCGTTTGAGCGGCTGTTGACACATAAGGAATAACAGCTTCTGCACCTAGTCCTAAAAAGACAGAAACAGCAAGTAAGATAGCGGATGGGTATAGAATTCCTTTAAGGGATACTTTTTCTTGACCAGAAGAAAGCGTAGGTTCACCCCAGAAGCAGCTCATGAAAATCTTAATGGCAGAATATAAAACGAGCAGGCTTGAAACGAGTAAAACTCCTACAAACGTGTAGCTCTCTGATTCTAAACCGCCTTGAACTAAAAGAAATTTTCCAATAAAGCCGCTTAGGGGAGGAATTCCTGCCAACGAAATAGTAGCGATAAAAAACATCCAGCCAAGCAGCGGATAGTCTTTAATTAACCCACCCATTTTCTTTAATTTTGTTGTACCAGTTATTCGAATGATGCTTCCAGCAAGAAGGAAGAGAGCTGCTTTAATAATCATGTCGTGAATTAAATAATAGATGGCTCCTTCAAAGCCTGCTTTTGTTGTTAAAGTCACACCATAGACAATGACTCCGACAGCAATAATAATGTTATAAATTAAAATTTTATTCATATCCGAATACGCAATGGCGCCTACTGCACCAACAACGATAGTCAAAAGCGCAACGTAACCGATAATTTGATGAGTGAATTCAGGATGGTGATAAAACAGTAAAGTGAAAGTCCTGAAAATAGAGTAAACTCCTACTTTTGTTAGCAGCGCACCAAACAATCCGATAATAACCGGTGGAGGCGCACTGTACGAACCTGGAAGCCAAAAATACATTGGAAATAAAGCTGCTTTTAATGCAAATACAATAAATAAAAGCATGCCAATAGTTGTTAAAATTCCCGGCTGATTAGCCTCTGCAATTCGTTGCGAAAGGTCTGCCATGTTGAGAGTTCCTGTTACAGCGTACAAATAAGCAACAGCAATTACAAACAAAGCGGATGAAATTACATTAACTAAAATATACTTAAGAGACTCTCGAAGCTGTGCTTTTGTACCGCCAATTACAATAAGAGCATACGAAGACATAAGCATGACTTCAAAAAAGACAAATAAGTTAAAGATATCACCTGTCAAGAAGGCGCCAAATACGCCTACTAATAAAAACTGTACAAACGAATAAAAGTAAAAGCGTTCACGTCTTTCGCCAATTGTATGAAAAGCAAAAAGAACGCAGCATAGTGTTACGATACTAGCAGTAAGTACGAGAAGGGAAGCGAACATGTCCGCTACTAGAATAATTCCAAAAGGAGGCTTCCAGTTCCCAAGCTCGTGAGTTAAAACACCTTTTGATTGAACCAACTGTACTAAATATGCAGCAAAAGCAGTGGTGGTGATTAACGATAAAACACTGATTATCCTTTGAAGTTTAATATTGTCTTTGAAAAAAATGAGCACAACACCTACAACAAACGGGATAAGCAGTGGGATGATTACAAAATTACTCGTCATGTTCATTTCCCCTTAACTTGTCCATATCGTCTGTTCCGAGTTCTTGATAAGCCCTGTAAGCTAGTACAAGGAAAAAAGAAGTGACGCCAAAGCTTATGACAATGGCAGTTAAAATTAGTGCCTGAGGTAAAGGATCTGTATAAGAAGAAGCCTTTTCTCCCAGAAGGGGAACACTACCCCCTTTTAATCCGCCCATCGTTAAAATCAATAGGTGAACACCGTGGCTTAATAAGCCTGTTCCAATAATAATTCGCAGTAAACTGCGGGATAACATGAGATATACAGCGGCAGTGAATAGAACCCCTGCCACTATGGACATTAATATTTCCACTATTCACTCTCTCCAATCGTTTGAATAATGGTCATCGTAACACCAACAACTACTAGATATACGCCTAAATCAAACAGTACAACGGTAGCTAAAGATGTTTTCCCGAGAAGGGGAAGGTTAAAGTAGCTGTACGTGTGAGTGAGAAAGGGAACTTTGAAAATAAATGATCCCAGCCCGGTTAAAATAGCTAGCAGCAGGCCGGAAGCCGCAACCTTCTTATAATCAAATGGGATGACTTTCGATACGGTTTTTATATCGAAAGCCAGCAGTAGTAATACAAGGGCAGCTGAGGTAGTAAGCCCCCCAACAAACCCTCCTCCAGGTGTATAATGCCCTGCAAAGAAAAGATGAATGGCAAAAATGATAATAATGAATGTGACTACTTTTGTTGTGGTTTGTAGTATCAAATCATTTTTTTTCACTCTTCTTCCTCCTTTGTTAACCGAAGACGAATCATGCCATAGATAGCAAGAGCTGCTATACAAAGTACGGTAATTTCAAATAATGTATCAAATCCGCGGAAGTCAACAAGGATCACGTTCACCATGTTTTCGCCGCCTGCTTTTTCATAACTGTTTTCAATAAAGTAATGTGAAATGGATTCAAATAGTTTTGTACTGTTTGCTGATATGCCAAGCAATGTAACGGTCGTTCCTACAAGAAGAGCAACCAGTAAGTTTGGCAGTTGAAACTTCACCCTTACTTTTCGCTTCCGAAACTCCGGCAAGTAGTAGAAACATAGTAAAAACAGTGATACTGATACAGTTTCAATCACTAATTGAGTCAAAGCTAAGTCAGGAGCACGGAATAATACGAAAAATAAAGAAAGTGTATACCCGACAACTCCCAGCGAAATAATGGCTGTGAGGCGTGATTTTGCCAATAAAGTCGTAATAGTAGCCGCAACCATTACAACTGCTAGTATGGCTTCATAAACACCGATAGAAGCAGTATCTTTTAAATCAATCGCAAAGGCATTCTGAGAAAAGAGCGTTCCGAGAATTAAAATGCCTATGAAAGTAAAAATGATTAAAAGATAGTCTCTAATAAATCCTGTCATTAATGTTTTCATAATACGTGTTGAGCCTTTTTCCATCCCTTTAATTCCATAATTATATCCGTTGTTAAGCGTTAAAGAAGAAGGAAATCGTGTATAAATTTTTGACCACTTCTGAAGCGTCATAAATAACAAGATACCAAATGTGATGACCCCTAGCGTCATAAATAATTCTGGCGTAAAGCCGTGCCAAAATTTAATATGCACTTGATATTCTTTACCTTCAGCTAGCAGGCTAGGTGCGATAGATGCCATTGTTGGCTCAATAAGGGTTGATTCTAATAAATTAGGAGCAAAGCCAAAAATAACAACCAGTGATGCTAAAATAACAGGTGAAATAAGCATGCCTACTGGTGCTTCATGCGGCTTCTTCTCCAATTTTTCGGGCTGGTATTTGCCTGTAAAGGTTTTAAAGACAAGAATCATACTATAGACGAAAGTGAAAATACTTCCCACCCAAGCGATGATAGGCAGCAAAATTCCCCACGTCTGCATGCTATACATATCCATTTTTGTCACGTTTACCATGCCTGTAAAAAACATCTCTTTACTTAAAAATCCATTAAAGGGAGGAAGACCTGCCATTGCAAATCCCCCGATGATAGCAATGGTAAATGTCACAGGCATGAAGCTCATTAACCCGCCTAACTTTCTAATGTCACGCGTGCCTGTTTCATGATCGACAATGCCTACTACCATAAACAAGCTGCCTTTGAAGGTAGCGTGGTTAATCAAATGGAAAACCGCTGCAGTAAGAGCCACTAAGTAGATATTATCGTCTAAAAAATCATAATGAATAGCTGCGCTGCCTACTCCTATAAGTGACATAATCATCCCAAGCTGACTAATTGTTGAAAAAGCTAAAATCCCTTTCAAGTCTTGTTGCTTTACGGCTGAAAACGAGCCCCAAAACAGTGTAATTAGTCCTGTGATGGAAATAACAAAAAACCAAGTGGCGCTTATAGCAAAAACAGGGCTGAGTCTTGCTAAAAGATAAATTCCCGCTTTTACCATTGTAGCTGAATGAAGGTATGCACTCACTGGGGTTGGAGCTTCCATAGCATCTGGCAGCCAAATATGAAAAGGAAACTGAGCAGATTTTGTAAAGGCCCCTAATAAAATGAGGACTAGAGCTGGAATAAATAGATGACTTGATGTGACCACATCTACGTTTGAGATAATTTCGCGTATGCTGAAAGTACCTGTCATGACGTATAAAAGCACAATTCCTGCTAATAGGGAAAGTCCTCCGAATACGGTAATGAGCATAGATTTTAAGGCTCCGTATTGAGATTTCTCTCGTTTGTACCAATAACCAATCAATAAAAAAGATGAAAGGCTTGTTAATTCCCAAAAGCTGTAAAGACTCATTAAATTGTCTGATAATACAACTCCAAGCATAGATCCCATGAAAAGAAGCAAATAGACATAAAACGAATGCAGCGCTTCTTTTGTCTTAGAAAGATAATAAATGGAGTAAAGAATAACAAGTGTCCCAATTCCGGTGATTAACAGAGAAAATAGAAGACCGAGTCCATCCACATAAGCATCAAAGTTAATGCCCAGACTAGGTATCCATTTCATTGAATGTAGGTAGGTTTCCCCTTTAGAAACACCACTGATATATTGTGTGAAATAAATGAACAACACAAGTGGAAGAGGCAAAACGAACCACCCTGTATGAATACGCTGGAATTTTCTATACAGAAGCGGGACAAAAAAGGCTAATAAAAAAGGCGATAAAATCACCAAGTGCAACCACGACAAAAGACAAACCTCCTTGTGATATTCAATTCTGTAACCGATTATATAATAATTTAATTATGCATGCATCCATGCTAATTCTTAGTATCAGCAGAATTTTCAAGGCTTATTAAATAAATAGAAACTCGTCACAAAATCCATAAAAAAAACATAAAAAAATTTTTTTGACGTATAAAAATCATGTGGAATTGTCACTCTAAGAGTGAGGTGATGGAAATGTATAGGAAACAAATAGCCATCAGTTTTCTCATTTTTACCGCACTATGTATCAGTGGATTTGTGCTGAATAATCACTTGGAAATGAAAGAAGAAAACAGGATGCTAATCACTTCTAAAAGTGAAGCTGAAAATTCAATATCAATAGACTCTTCCCTGTTAAAAGCTTCTTATAAACCGAGACAATATGTAAAGATAGGTGAAATGAACTATATTGCACCATCCGGTAAGCAAATAGAAAACGATTGAAGACCACTCTTTAGTCGTTTTTTATTTGCTTATTATTTGTGTAATCGTGCATGAATTACGTTCTGTAATCAAAGAACATTAGTTGACTTCATAACTGAATTTATCGTTAAATAAAAGGGTACATACAATGATTGCAGTTTCAACAAACTATAATGATTGTGTCAAATTGTAAGTGGATTCACTTGAATTCAGCTAACAGTTTCGATAAAGTGGAAAATAAAGATATTTTAATGGAGGAACAGACTATGACACATGTTCGTTTTGATTATTCAAACGCGTTATCATTTTTTGGTGAACATGAACTTACATACTTACGTGATGCCGTGAAAGTAGCTCACCATTCAATTCATGAAAAAACAGGTGCTGGGAACGACTTTTTAGGATGGGTAGACCTTCCTACGGAGTATGACAAAGAAGAATTTGCACGCATTCAAAAAAGTGCAGAAAAAATTAAATCTGATTCAGATGTATTAATTGTTATTGGTATTGGAGGATCTTACTTAGGTGCTCGTGCTGCTATTGAAATGCTTCAGCATTCATTCTATAACACATTATCAAAAGAACAGCGTAAAACGCCGCAAGTTATTTTTGCTGGTAACAACATCAGCTCAACATACATGAAAGACTTAATGGATGTTTTACAAGATAAAGATTTCTCTATTAATGTTATTTCAAAATCTGGTACAACAACAGAACCGGCGATTGCTTTCCGTATCTTCCGTAAATTATTAGAAGAGAAATACGGCAAAGAAGAAGCACGCAAGCGTATTTATGCAACAACAGATAAAGAGCGCGGCGCATTAAAAACATTAGCGGACGAAGAAGGCTATGAAACATTTGTTATTCCAGATGATGTAGGCGGCCGTTATTCAGTATTAACAGCAGTTGGCTTATTACCAATTGCCGCTGCAGGTCTTGATATCGAACAAATGATGAAAGGAGCAGCTGATGCTCAAGAAGCATTCTCATCATCAGAGCTAGAAGAAAACCCAGCTTATCAATATGCTGTAGCTCGTAATGTTCTTTATAATAAAGGAAAAACAATTGAAATGCTGATTAACTATGAGCCAGCTCTTCAATACTTTGCTGAATGGTGGAAACAGTTATTTGGTGAAAGTGAAGGAAAAGATCAAAAAGGTATTTACCCTTCATCTGCTAACTTCTCAACGGATCTTCATTCTTTAGGTCAATATGTACAAGAAGGTCGTCGTGATATTTTTGAAACAATTGTACAAGTTCAAGATTCTCGTCATGAGCTAACAATTGAAGAAGACGCAGCAGACTTAGATGGACTAAATTACTTAGCTGGGGAAACAGTTGACTTTGTAAATAAAAAAGCGTTCCAAGGTACAATGCTTGCTCACACAGACGGAGGCGTTCCAAACTTAGTTGTAAACATTCCGGCGTTAGATGAGTATACGTTTGGATATGTTGTATATTTCTTCGAAAAAGCATGCGCAATCAGCGGCTATTTATTAGGAGTAAATCCGTTCGATCAGCCTGGAGTAGAAGCATATAAAGTAAATATGTTTGCTCTTCTTGGAAAACCTGGTTTTGAAGAGAAAAAAGCAGAATTAGAAAAACGTTTGAAATAAATAAAAAGTTCACCTTCTTCTTAGAAGGTGAACTTTTTTGCTTTTGAGATAAAGGATAAAAAGCTGGAAAAAGGACATGTTAAAACAGAGGAGGGATAAGATGATTGAATTATCTTCAAGATTAGATGGCACATTATTCAAGCTTTATGAATTAGAAAAAACGCTTAAGCCGCTTGGGTATAACATTGGAGGAAATTGGGATTATGATCATGGTTCATTCGACTATAAGATGAATGATGAAGTCGGCTATCAGTTTTTACGTATCCCGTTTACAGCTACGAATGGAGAACTGGATTCTAAAGGAACAACCGTACAGATTGGTACGCCATTTTTACTTTCACATAAGTATCAAATTGGCCTAGATGACAATGTACACAATGGAAACGTGGGTGCTTCATTTAATCAGTTTGCAGAACCCCAAGACGCAGACGCTTCATTTCCAGAAAAGTATATCAGCTTAGGAGAAGAGCTAATTAGAGAGGCAGAAGAGGCGCTGCTTCAGTAATTGAAGGGACTATTCTTTTCTTAAACTCTCTAATTTTTTTACAAAAATATGTTCGTACATGACTTGACTAATCAACTCGTTTGTTTTAATCATTTCATTTACCCCTAAATTTTGCGCATTTTGAATATGCTTTTTTGTTAACAGTTCAACGATGCTGTAAATAGAAGGGTTCAATCCTTGCAGAGCGACTAGCGTAACAATAGTATTCATGTCTGCATATTCTTCTGTCTTATGCTGATCCGCAGTAATCAGCACTTTTTTTGCGTACCGAGCATTGGCAAGTTCTAATACCTCATAGTGAGAGGGACTTCCTTTAATAAAATGAACGCGATCACAGATCATGGGGTTTTTAGTCAGAGAGTCGTCGATAAGAACAATGTCTTCTTTATGAAATGCGTCGCGATAAGACTCTAATACGAGTTTGGCGCGCTCATTCCACCCAACAATGATGAAGTGATCTTTTCCATAAAACTTTAAATTCCCTTCCAAATAAGCGCTCTCAGCGGAAACAGCAATTTTAGAAAGCGTGACAAAATAAGTAGTAATAAATCCCGTTCCAATCAGGACTAAAATAATTGCAGCTAACCTTCCAATTGTAGTGGTGGGAGCAAAATCACCGTACCCTATAGTAGAGATTGTAATAATAACCCACCAAATTCCTTCAAACACATTCCCAAACGTTTGCGGCTCTAAGAAATGTATAAGCATGCCAAAAAGTAAAACAAGGCAGCCGATAATAAAAAGAAGCCGCACTAAAATAGAACGACGAAAAAGTCGAAATAATAGCCATTCCATCATAAAAAAACCTCCAGTGATTAGTCATAGCCACAGTATGACCATTTTTTACTGAAGGTATAAGATATCTTTATCTTTTTACTTCGTAATATTCAATCCATTCTTTGTCTGGACCGTAGAAAAATAAGTATCTTGCTCCATTTGGCAAAGTTACAATGTTTTCTTCCACAAATGAAACGCCTGCTGATTTTAAACGCTCAAACTCCTCTTCAATTCCGTCTACTGCCAGCGCAAAATGATGAACTTTACCTTCATTCGGTAAGCTTGAGTTATACCCTTGAATTAACTCTACGATTACATTGCCTTCTAAGCCTAGAAAAGCTAGCTTCAAAGACGGATCGGTATGTGGTAGTGTTTCGATGAGCTCTAATCCCACTTTTTGTGTATAAAACTCAATAGATTCTTCTATATTCTTTACTTGAACGCCTACATGTTCAAATTTTAAAATTGCCATATGCATCACCCGTATCTATAGTATGTAAAAACTATGAAATATATTAAAGAGAAAGGATAGAGAAGTCAAGATAGGGCTGCTTATCAGGAAAGAGCCCTTAAATCATATTTTTGCTGGAGTGAATAGGATAGAGGCTTCCATCAAGAGCAAACGAAATTTTACCTGTTTCTTCGGATACAACTAAAATTAATGCATCCGATTTTTCCGACATTCCAATGGCTGCACGGTGACGTGTTCCCAATTTTTTGTTCGTTGAAATAATAGACGAGAGAGGTAAAACATTAGCAGCTGAAATAAGCTGATTATTTCTAATTAGGACGGCTCCGTCATGTAAGGGTGTCCCTGGATAGAACAGTGTCTCAACTAGCGTAGCGCTGACAGGAGCTTGAATAGGTATTCCTTTTTGAATAAGAGGATCTACATTTTGTTCCCGTTCAATGACAATTAAGGCGCCATGACGTTTCTCAGAGAGGTTATGAATAGCTAAGGACAGAGCAGCATATTCAAATGTATAAGGCGATAAGTAATGACGCAAGTAATAAGAGGCGGCCGTAGCTTGAACATCTTGAAATAACCTTCTCATCTCCTCAAAATCACATAGGATACAATGATCACTCGTGTCTAAATGTTTAATTAAATTAGAGGCTTCAGTTGAAATCTGCTGTAAATATGTTTGCACATTATTTTTAATTGTATCGTCTAATTGAAAGGATTGTCTCTCCATCGTATATAGCTCCTATCTGTCAGTCAGTGTTATCTGTAATGTGTGCTAATGCGGATGAATTATCCGTAAAGCTTATAAATCCGTTATTAATTTTATAGAGAGGTTTTGCATTTTATTTAGTAAGAGAACATCAAAAGTTGGAGAAAAAAGAAAGCGTTTTATAAACTGATATGTTCACATTTGGGTTAAATTTACATATGTTGTTTTAAATAAAAGTATAGATATTTCTGTGAATTTAAAGTATAGTTTTCTTATCGGATATATGATTTTTAATGTTGACAAATATTCTAAATATGCTAAAATTTTTAAAAAATGCTTATCAAGAGTGGTGGAGGGATCTGGCCCGCTGAACCCCGGCAACCTGCTTAGCAAGGTGCTAATTCCAGCAAAGTGTGTATCATTTTGAAAGATAAGGTGAAAATCTATTGCCTACCCAGTCTTTCAATACGGAAGACTTTTTATTTTGATATAGCGCAAGCGATAATTTGAGTAGGGAAACTAGTGACTGTAACCCCCGACTTAATACAAATCTTTGAACACGTCGAAGCAAAGTAAGAAGTAAATAGTTTCGCTGACTAGACACACTAGAGGCGGTTTTATCCAATTCTAGTGGGTAAAACCGTCTTTTTTTATTGGATAACGCGGATAACTAAGAATTGGAGTGAAGAAAATGGCAGACTTATATACGTACGAAAACTGGAATGATACATTTCCAGAGTTCGACAGTGAAGATGAAACAAAAGGAGCCCTTTCAGCATTGCAGTGGGCGTATGATACCTACGGAGATTCAATCATTTATGCATCAAGCTTTGGGATCGAAGGGATCGTGTTAATTGATTTAATTTCAAAAGTGAAAAAAGATGCTGAAATTGTCTTTTTAGATACGGGCGTTCATTTTAAAGAAACATATGAAGTGATTGATGCAATTAAAGAACGCTTTCCTGATTTGCGTATTCATATTAAAAAACCGGATTTAACGCTTGCAGAACAAGCCGAGAAACATGGAGATGAGCTTTGGAAGAGTCAGCCTAACCTATGCTGTCAAATTCGAAAAATCATCCCGCTAAGGGAATCTCTTGCTCCTTATGATGCGTGGATTTCTGGTTTGAGACGCGAGCAGTCTGAATCTCGTGCCAACACGAATTATTTTAATAAAGATGAGAAATTCAAGAAAGTTAAAGTCTGCCCGTTAATTCATTGGTCTTGGAAAGAGGTTTGGCGCTATGTGTATAAGCATGATTTACCATATAACAAACTTCATGATCAAGGATACCCAAGTATCGGCTGTGAGCCCTGTACCGCACCTGCCTACAATGTAGACGATTTACGTTCAGGAAGATGGGCAGGTACACAAAAAGTTGAATGCGGATTACACGAATCTTAAATACGAAAGAGCTGAATAAATGATGCTTTTATATGTTGCCTTTATCATTGCACTTTTTTTTGCAATGAATATTGGGGCAAGCGGTGCAGCAGCTGCTATGGGCGTTTCATACGGCTCCGGTGCGATTAAAAAGCGAAGAGTAGCCCTTTTCATCTGTGCTGTAGGTATTGTGCTCGGAGCCATTATCGGAGGCGGTGAGGTGGTAAAAACTATCAGTTCAGGTATCATACCTGAAAAATTGCTGTCAGTAGAATTAGTTATTATCATTCTGGCTGCTGCAACGCTGTCACTCTTTTTCGCAAATTTAATTGGTATCCCTCTATCAACAAGTGAAGTAACGGTTGGCTCAGTTGTTGGAGTAGGAGTAGCTTATCAATCTCTGTATGTGGAAAAACTTTTAGTTGTAATGTCTTTTTGGATTATTGTTCCGCTGGTTTCATTTGTCATTGCTTTTTTGATTGGAAAAGTGATGAAACGCAGAGCCTATAAAAAGGAAGCAGAGGGAAATTGGAAAAGAGTTTTAACGATTTTAGTTATAGCGACGGGATTCTTTGAAGCCTTCTCAGCTGGAATGAATAACGTGGCAAATGCTGTCGGTCCGCTGGTAGGAGCTGGATTAATGGATGCTACAACGGGTGTCATATCAGGAGGATTGGCAGTGGCGCTTGGAGCTCTTTTATTAGGAGGCCGAGTTATTGAAACAAACGGAAAAAAAATTACTCGCTATTCTGTAGGAGAAGGTTGTATTATCTCGGGTACTGGTGCTTCTCTTGTTACAGCAGCTTCACTTTTTGGTTTGCCAGTACCGCTTACACAGGTCACTACATCTTCTATTATTGGAATAGGGGCAGCGAAAACGGGATTTACGAAAGAACAGCGCGAAGTGGTCATTCAAATGTTAAAGGTTTGGGTGGTATCCCCTGTATTTTCACTCGTAATCTCATATGTTCTTGTGAAATTAGTACTTGAAAGCGACTTATATTCATTTGTGGTGCTAGCTAGTGGCTGCATTGCCACAGCAGGTGTTCTAAGCTTAGCTAGAACGACTAGAAGAAAAAGAGCAAGCTTGCAGTCGGAAAAAGAAAAAATGACTGCGTGATTCAAGTGCTTTTTATTATATTGCGTTAATTACTTAAGGAGGATTTTACAAAATGACAACAATTCAAGCACACGGTGGAGAATTAATTAATTTATATCAACCAACATATGACTACACTTCACTAACAAAAGAAATTGAAGTAGACAACATGGCCCTAAGTGATTTAGAACTAATTGGAATTGGTGCTTACAGCCCAATTACAGGGTTTTTAGGAGAGAAAGATTATCAATCAGTTGTTGAAAATATGCGTCTAGCAGATGGAACTGTATGGAGTATTCCTATTACTCTTCCCGTAACAGAAGAGCAAGCTAAAGAATTAAACATTGGCGACAAAGTAAAGCTAGTTCAAAGCGGTGTGACATATGGGGTTCTAGAAGTTTCTGAAGTATATACGCCAAATAAAGAAAAAGAAGCGGAAAATGTGTACCGCACAGCAGAACTTGCCCACCCTGGTGTGAAGAAAATGATGGAACGCCCAAATGTATATGTAGCAGGTCCAATCGTACTTGTAGAACGTACGCCTAAAACGCGTTTTGAAAAATATTATCTAGATCCGACTGAAACAAGAGCAGCATTTGAAGAGCGCGGTTGGAAAACGGTTGTTGGATTCCAAACTCGTAACCCTGTTCACCGTGCGCATGAATATATTCAAAAAACAGCATTAGAAATTGTAGACGGCCTGTTTTTAAATCCACTTGTAGGAGAAACAAAGTCAGATGATATCCCAGCAGATATCCGTATGGAAAGTTATGAAGTACTTTTAGAGAACTATTATCCTAGCGATCGTGTAGCTTTGGCAGTTTTCCCTGCTGCAATGCGCTATGCTGGACCTAGAGAAGCTATTTTCCATGCAATGGTTCGAAAAAACTTTGGATGCACGCATTTCATTGTAGGCCGTGACCACGCTGGTGTTGGTGACTACTATGGAACATATGACGCACAAAAAATCTTCAGTAACTTTACGGCAGATGAATTAGGAATTACACCTTTATTCTTTGAACACAGCTTCTACTGCAAGAAGTGTGAAGCGATGGCATCAACGAAAACATGCCCTCACAGCAAAGAAGATCATATGATTCTATCTGGAACAAAGGTACGTGAAATGCTTCGTAACGGAGAAGTGCCACCAAGCACATTCAGCCGTAAAGAAGTAATTGAAGTGTTAATTAAAGGATTAGCAAAACAAAAAGTATCTTCAAAATAAGGAGCGGTTGAAGTGAGCAAATCAACAAACATTACGTGGCATGATGCTGGAATTACAAAAGAGGAAAGACGCGAGCAAAATAATCATCACAGTTTTGTATTATGGTTTACGGGTCTTTCGGGTTCAGGTAAATCTACCGTGGCAAACGCAGTGGCAAAAGCGCTTTTTGATAAAAAAATTCGCAATTATGTATTAGATGGTGACAATGTTCGTTTTGGCTTAAATAAGAATCTAGGGTTTTCTGCTGAAGATCGTACAGAAAATATTCGCCGTATCGGTGAGGTTTCTAAGCTGTTCGTAGACAGCGGTCAAGTGGTACTAACAGCATTTATCTCTCCATTCCAAGAAGACCGCGCTCAAGTGCGTGAGATCTTAGAGGGGAATGAATTTTTGGAAGTATATGTGGAGTGTCCGTTAGAAGAATGTGAAAAAAGAGATCCAAAAGGCCTTTACAAAAAAGCAAGAAGCGGAGAAATTCGTGATTTTACAGGAATTGATTCTCCGTATGAGTCACCGGCTAATCCTGAAGTAACAATTAATACAAGCACACAGTCTGTAGAAGAATGTGTACAAACTGTGATTGAATATTTAGCTAACCGAAAATTCATCTAAATGACAGCGGACTTTGTCCGCTGTTCTAATTCAAATTAAAATGTGGGAGCGCTGCGGAGACGTGGAAATGATGGAAGGGTGAAAGGCATTCATGGGGAAAGTATATCTAGTCGGTGCAGGACCAGGAGATCCAGATTTAATTACATTAAAAGGGTTAAAAGCAATTCAGCAAGCAGATGTTATCTTATATGATCGTTTAGTGAATAAGAACCTGCTGGAGTATGCTAAAAGTGATGCTGATATTATTTACTGCGGAAAGCTTCCAAACTACCATACCCTCAAGCAAGAAACAATCAATAACTTTTTAGTGAAATTCGCTAAAAAGGGAAAAATTGTAACGCGCTTAAAAGGCGGGGATCCATTTGTTTTCGGACGCGGAGGGGAAGAAGCAGAAGCTCTCGTGCAACAGGGCATTTCATTTGAAATTGTTCCAGGAATTACATCAGGTATCGCAGCCGCTGCTTATGCAGGAATCCCTGTCACTCACCGGGAATACAGCGCAAGCTTTGCTTTTGTAGCAGGACACCGTAAAGACAGCGAGCATGATGCAATCAAATGGGACAGCCTAGCCAAAGGTGTAGATACTCTTGCCATTTATATGGGAGTGAGGAACTTACCGTACATTTGTCAACAGTTAATGAAACATGGAAAAACCTCAGCTACGCCAATTGCATTGATTCACTGGGGCACATGTGAGGACCAGCGCACTGTAACTGGAACTCTTGGTACAATTGTTGATATTGTTAAAGAAGAACAAATTGAAAATCCCAGTATGATTATCGTTGGTGAAGTTGTGAATTTTCATGATCGGTTGAATTGGTTTGAGAAGAATGGACAGCATTACTATTCGTATGCACAAGAAGCTTACTAAAGAGGTTGATTATATGGATGCAGTTTTATATGTTTGCCATGGCAGCCGCGTAAAAGAAGGCGCTGATCAGGCAGTTGCTTTTATTGAAAGGTGTAAAAAAAATCTAGATGTACCGATTCAAGAAGTTTGTTTCCTAGAACTAGCTTACCCTACTATTGAACAAGGATTTGAAGCGTGTATTGAACAAGGTGCTACTCGTATTGCAATTGTGCCGCTGCTGTTATTAACAGCTGCGCATGCAAAGCATGATATACCTGAAGAAATACACAAAGTATATGAACGCTATCCACAGGTAGAAGTGCTGTACGGAGAACCGTTCGGCGTAGACGAACGAATTGTTGATATCTTAGTAGAGAGAATCAATGAAACCAACGTGGATAAGCATGAAGATTCGATGGTATTGCTGGTCGGCAGAGGAAGCAGTGATCCTGCTGTAAAAAAAGATTTTAACGAAATAGCTCAACTGCTAAAAGGTAAAGGAGCTTTTAAAGAAGTGAGCACATGCTATTTAGCTGCCGCTGCTCCTAATTTAAAAGAAGGCCTGCACCTTGCTAAACAAACTTCGTATAAGCAAGTATTCGTTCTTCCTTACCTTTTGTTTACCGGTATTTTAATGAACGAAATTAAGGAAGAATTGGAGCAGTTATCAACAGATGACCAGCAGTTTATCTTAGCCAACTACCTAGGTTATCATGATGGACTTGCACACATTTTAAGTCATCAAGTAAAAACGTTATTATCGAGCAAAGGAAATCAATACGATGTATACCGTTATGCTTGATTTAAAGGATCGTTCGGTCTTAGTAGTTGGAGGCGGAACAATCGCAACTCGTAGAATTAAAGGTTTTTTACAAGAAGGAGCAGCCATTACAGTGGTTGCTCCAACTGTTTCAGCCGAAATAAGTGAGTGGGAAGCTAAAAATCAGCTCCGTGTAAAAAGAAAAAAACTAGGAGAAGAAGACTTACTTAATGTTTTTTTTATTGTTGTAGCTACAAATGATAAAGCTGTGAATAAGTTTGTTAAACAGCATATTAAAAATGATCAGTTGGTTAATATGGCCAGCAGTTTTTCTGATGGAAATATTCAAATTCCTGCACAGTTTTCTAGAGGGAGATTATCGCTAGCAATATCCACAGATGGCGCTAGTCCTTTGTTGACAAAACGAATTAAAGAAGAATTATCTTCAACTTATGATGAGAGTTACACACAGTATACACAGTTTTTGTATGAATGCAGAGTTCTTATCCACAGATTGAATGTATCAAAGAGCCGTAAACATGAGTTATTAACAGAAATTATCGATGATCAATACCGGCTGTCTCTAGTAAAACAGAGGGAATTTTTACAACAGATTGAAAAATATAAATAAAAAAACGGCCAATTGGCCGTTTTTTATTTATACATTTTCAACTTCAATACTACGAATACCGCTGATTTTTTGAATCTCGTAATACACTTCTGTAGTAGGACGCTGATTATTAACTGACACTTTCATACGTATATATAATTCATTGGTGTCTAAATCTTTGATTCGAATATTTTTTATNGTAGTAGGACGCTGATTATTAACTGACACTTTCATACGTATATATAATTCATTGGTGTCTAAATCTTTGATTCGAATATTTTTTATCGTAATATTCTTTTCTCTAATGCTGTTAGTTGTATCAAAAATATTGTGCTTATCAGCCAGCTTGAGTTGAAGAATAAGCTCTTTCTCGCGCAGTTGCCTAGGCCCTAGAATAGTAATAAGGAAAGGAAGAAGTTCAACGCTGATGATGAGCAGTACAACTCCGGTAATAGCTTCAGGATAAAACCCTGCACCTACCGCAATGCCTATACCTGCTGCTCCCCAGATAATAGCCGCTGTTGTAAGCCCGGAGATGCTGTCATTTTCTTTTCGTAAAATAACACCCGCTCCTAAAAAACCAATTCCAGAAACAATTTGAGCAGCCAGACGAAGCGGGTCCATTGTGATATGGTCACCTTTATTAAAAATTTGAGAAGACTCAATCGAAACAATCGTGAGTAAGCAGCTAATAATGGAAATTACGAGAGATGTTTTTAAACCAACAGGCTTTCGTTTTAGTTCCCTTTCAATTCCAATAATAAGGCCAAGTACAGCAGAAATACCTAATTTGAGCAACATTTCATTTTCCATTATTTTCACCTATTTCAATAGACATTGTTGTTTATATCTGTATGAAAGAAGAAAAACAGATATGTATCAGTATAGTAAACTTTTCTTCATAATGACAGGTGAAATTCAAAAAAATCTGATTATTTATAAAGCGCTACGATCTTTTCTTTTAATTTATATTTTTGAATCTTGCCGGATGCCGTCATGGGAAAGTCGTCTATAAAATAAATATATTCGGGAATTTTGAAATGAGCAAGCTTACCTTTGCAAAAGTCTTTGATTTCTTGAGCGGTAAGAAAAGAATGTTGCTTGAGTTTAATGCATGCAGCAACTCGTTCTCCATACTTTGGATCAGGAATACCGACAATTTGCACATCTTCTACCTCGGGTATTCTATATAAAAACTCTTCAATTTCTCTTGGGTAAATATTTTCTCCGCCTCTAATAATCATATCTTTTAGGCGTCCTGTAATTTTTACATAGCCATCTTTATCGATGGTAGCTAAATCACCTGTATGTAGCCAGCCTTCTACAATTGTTTTTTCTGTTTCTTCCGGCATTTTGTAATATCCTTTCATTGTTAAATATCCTTTTGCACAAAGTTCTCCTTGTTCTCCGAAAGAAGCTTGTTTACCTGTAACTGGATTAATAATTTGAATCTGTACATGATCATGCACTTTGCCAACCGTTTGTACTCGCCGCTCGATCGAATCAGTTGGAGTTGTTTGGGTGATTACGGGAGATGTTTCGGTTTGACCATAGGCGATGGTAATTTCGTTGATACCCATGTCATGTATAACTCGCTTCATTACTTCTGCTGGACAATTAGAACCAGCCATGATTCCTGTGCGAAGAGTAGATAAATCATATTGATTAAACTCAAGTGCATTTAATTCCGCAATAAACATAGTTGGTACACCGTGAAGAGCTGTACATTTTTCTTTCTCTACGGTGCGTAAAACAGAGGAAGGCTGAAATTCAATAATCGGTAGCATAGTAGCACCTACGGATATGCATGCTAGAACGCCCAGCACACATCCAAAACAATGAAAGAAAGGAACTGGGATGCATAAGCGGTCTTCGTTAGTCAGTTTCATAGACTGAGCAACTAAAAAGCCGTTGTTTACTATATTATGGTGACTTAGCATAACTCCTTTTGGAAAACCTGTTGTTCCGGAAGTATATTGCATATTGATAACTTCATGGATATGTAAGGATTGCTCATACTTATCGAGAATCTCATCCGATACCATTGAGCTACTCATTAAGAACTCGTTCCAAGAAGTATGTTCGCTTGATCCACTTAAGTTTATAAGATGTTTTAGTTTGGGAAGATTATGTTCAATGTTGGTGATAATAGACGTATAAGAAGTGCTTTTAAATTCATCAATGAAAAATAGCGCTGCTGTATCAGAATGACTCAATACATACTCTAATTCAGAGGACTGGTAGCTTGTATTAAGGGTAACCAAAACAGCGCCTATTCTAGCGGCTGCGAATTGCAGAAGTAACCATTCTGGCACATTGGTAGCCCAGATAGCGATATGATCGCCTTTTTTGAGACCGGTGGCTAGAAGTGCCTTTGCAACTCGAGAGGTTTCTTGATAAAACTCTGCGTACGTATAGCGAATATTTTGTTCAGAGTAGATAACCGCTTCTTGATGCCCAAACTTTTTTGTACTTTCTTTTAAAAGTTCTCCAACCGTTAATTCAAGCAATGGTTTCATTTGGTTTCCTCCTTGAATAATGTTAAAGTATATATGAAAGCGTTTTCTAAAGGTAGTTTATCAAATTTAAAGAAAGTGTTCCAAAAAATCATTCGACAAATTCCTTCACTGTCCACCGCACGTATGAAGAAGGGGGGAACTAAATTTATCGTATTGATTTCAATAAGTAAGTATACCGAATGCGAATATTGTAATAAAATAAAGAAATGTCTCCTTATTATAAGAAGACAACGTAACATCATGTTAATAAAGAATGGTATAAAAATATGAAGTAAACAAACAAAAAATCATGCTGAATGTTGAAAGTGAAATAAATGAAAGGCCGTTGACTTTGCCTTCTTTATTAGACATTTGAATTGATTCCCAATAAGCAAGTGAAATTAAGAGAATAGACATACAAAAGGACAAATAGAGTGCAGCTGCAATTAAGGTATCCAAGTGAACGCCTCCTTGGCGGATAATGATTTAATAGACATTATGCTAGTTTGTATCTAGATATGCTAGTATCTATTAATTGGCTAACGTTTCGTGTACAAGAAAATAGTTTTTAAAAATATATAGAAAAACTATTGCACAATAAAAGAAGGCATGGTATATTATTAAATGTCGCTAAGATGAACTGCTGAAGCAAACATCGAAGTGATAAATAAATAAAAAAACTTGTTGACAACTAGGTTGCAACTTGTTATGATAGTAAAGTCGCTTAAGAGCGGCGGTTGAACTTTGAAAACTGAACAAAGCGACAAACGTCAACGTTAATTTTTATTTTTTAAATTGAGCAAGTCGAACATTTCTTCGGAGAGTTTGATCCTGGCTCAGGATGAACGCTGGCGGCGTGCCTAATACATGCAAGTCGAGCGAACTGATTAGAAGCTTGCTTCTATGACGTTAGCGGCGGACGGG
>NZ_JBLTHW010000005.1:0-190026 GCF_049199565.1 Priestia sp. D3YE.R1
CTCAGCGAGGGTCTAAAGTATTTATTTAGCCGTTCACGCCCAGATGGATTTCATTTAGTAGAGGTAGATAAACATAGCTTTCCTAGTCAACATGCTATGAGTTCCTTTGTTCTTTACGGTATACTTCTATTCCTGTTATGGACACATTTAAAGAGCAATGGAATAAAGGTTCTACTTTCCTTACTAGCAAGTATTCTTATCTTAGTAATGGGATTCAGTCGTATTTATCTAGGTGTGCACCATCCAAGCGATATTTTAGGCGGATACCTTATTAGTGCGCTTTGGCTCATAATTATAATGATATATACAGGTCATTATAAAGAAGAGAACAAAATGTCTAACTAATTAATGTCTCTTACAAAGATGGTAGTTAACAGAAGATTAATTATGATCATTATTGTGACTATGGTATAAAACGCCTCCGGTTTTAGAATCGTAATTTCGTTTGGTTTTTTAAAGAATAGGCAATATAAATAAAAATAAAGAAAAAGGAGAAATGATCTATATGAATAAAAAAATGGTAGTGCTTTGTATTTCATTAGCAGGTGCTTTAGCGACAGGGTCTCTTGTAGGATGCTCTAATCAAAATGATTCATCTCAAAATACATCACAAAGTAAAAATAGCTCTTCTGAAAATAAATCAAATTTACAACAGTACTCTAAAGATCCGGATAGTAAACAGCAAGGTGAAGATTTTGATTTAATAGGAACGCTAGACAAAGAAACGAATGATGAGTTGACACTTGTTATCGATGGTAAAAAAGTAAAGATTCCTAAGAGCAAGTCGTTTAAAAAAGAAAAAGATACACCTAAGGATATTGATGGAAAACAAGTAAACGTAGAGATTGATGCTAAAAATAACAATGCAGAAAGTCTAGAGTTAACTCCTCAAGCAAAAGCAGATTCAAATGGTATATACGAAAAAGATGCTGATGGAGAGTATAGCATAATTGGGAAATTAATCAAAGAAACCGATAATGATGTAACAATAGAAGTGTCTAGTGGAAAAAAGACTTATAAAAAATCTAAAGACTTTGAGCAAGATGACGACAATACGTCTGGAGATAGTAAAAATAAAGTTGTGCGATTAGAAGTAAAGAAGAATGATGAGGTTGAAAGTCTCGAGGTAGATCCAGAGGATCAATAAATGGAATAGAGAATTTTAAGTAGCTTATTTGTTTTATCTATAATATATGTATGTTTTTTTCTTTTTGAAAAGGGTAAGAATCAAATAAGATCATGTTAATTCTTAGAGTTAACATATTTCCCCTTTTTTAAATTATTTCGTTGGATTTAGGCGCCATAATAGGCGTCCTTTTTTTGTCCAAAAAAGGCAATCCATTACGTTTTCATGAATATAGATAAGAGAATAATAAAGAAAGGTAAGATGTGAATGATAAGAAAGTTATCTATTCCTATTTTAACTTTAGTGATATTATGGACAATTATTCTTTGTCTAGAAAAACAAGTTATGGTCGCCTGTTTTCTATGGATCGTTTATAGCGCCTTGCAGTTTTTTCGAAAGGAATAATTTTTGTCTTCTAAATAAGATTTTTAGGAAAGTATATGAATCATACATAAGAGGATTTCTAATAGACCTTTGAATCCTTTAGCAATACTACAAACTTAACCTCCTTCCACAAACAAAAGACACTGGTTAAGAACCAGTGTCTTTTGTTTATAATTTTATTTTAAGCTCAATAATTTTTATAGAAATGTCATTCATACAAATCATTAGACACTTTTCAGTTCCCTTGGATCCGTTACTTTGTTTTTGTATTTCTTTTCAAATTTATTAAACATGGATATATTGGCTAATACTCCTACAGCAAACATAAGCAAGGTAAGAGAAGAACCACCGTAACTGACAAATGGTAACGTTACACCTGTGATAGGAAGAATTCCCGTTACTGCTCCCAGATTAACGAATGCTTGAATGCCAATCATGACCGAAATTCCAATGGCTAATAAAGCACCAAAAGGATCATTGCATCTTTTAGCTATTTTTAAGCCTTGTAAAATAATAAAAAATAGCAACCCCAATACAATTAGTACTCCCCAAAAACCTAATTCCTCGGCAATAACCGCCATAATAAAATCAGTGTGAGATTCCGGTAGGTAACCAGCTTTTTGGACACCTTGTCCTAACCCTTCACCTGTTAATCCCCCAGTTCCTATAGCCAAGTAAGAATTGACCAGTTGATACCCGTTCCCTTGTTGATTTTCAAACGGATGTAGATAACCAGTAAAACGAGCTAAACGAACAGGAGAAAACACAGTATCAATATGTCCCGTTATTAATAAAACAACTAACATAATAATGATCCCTACTATTCCTAGTAAGGCAATCTTTAGCATTGATTTTACTGAAATACCTGAACATAAAACAATAGCCGAAACGGTCCCTAAAATAAGTAAAATCCCACCGTAATCGGGTTGCAAAGCAATTAAGAAACAAATAAACAATACAACAAGGGTAGGTGGAATAATAGCGCGCTTTAGATCATTGATATACTCTTGTTTATTTGCAAAAACAGCCGATAAATATACAATGATCGTTAGTTTCGTAAATTCTAGTGGTTGTATTCTAACCGGACCCAGTATAAGCCAACTTTGTGCATTTCCTGCGGTATGTCCAAAAATAAGGACCAGAGCAAGAAGCGTAATTATTGTTATTAATAAGATTTTTAATACTTTTTTCTCTCGATAAATTTTATAGGGAATAAAGGCAGAAACACAGAAAAAGAAGAGGCCTGCTATCAGAGCCAGTTTTTGCTTTTGATAAAAATAATCCCCTTCAACACCGTAACGACTAACCGCCGTTACCATACTAGCACTGTAAACCATGACTAAACCGATGAGGCTTAGAACAATTAAGGCTGCAATAAATTTGTAATCATAACATTTTACTATTTTCTTAAACATAAAAACTCCTCGTTCCTTGCAAGTGTAAGAATCTTATTTTTATCATAAAACAAAAATTCTTAGTAGATTATATAGAGTAAACAGAACACTCAATAGTATAATAACAGTTCCTCGCGCTTTGTTCTTTCCGACGATATAATCATTTACACCATGTAAGAGAAAAGATACTGCAACCATAAGAACAGCTATATTGTACCAGTAATCGCTATCAAATAGCCAAGCTATACTCATACAAATAAGCAATACAATCAACGTTGCATTTCGAATTCGGCTATCAATAAAAATTTGTGCGTATTTCATGAAAATCTCCTACTACTATGTCTTTTATTATATAGTTACGTTTTATTCTTTCCTCTCCGTATCACCTTATTAACTTATATTATTCCTAGACGTTCCTGTTTTTAAGATTAATAATCCTCTTTCTTCCAACAAGTTAGGACATATAGAATGTTTTGGTATATCATAAGTTGTTTTGTATGTTTTAATTATAGACATTAGGATAAAGAAAACAATAAAAAAAGAATCCTTTCTTTTTTATGCTATTCGTTATTATGCAGCTAAATTGATTTTAGTACTTTTTGTCCCTGATTAAAATATGAAGAGAGACTTATTTAGTATTCTCACACTTAAACGTGAAAAATAAGGAGAATTACTATGTCATTAACTACTACAGATCATTTCTTTCACTTCTTAATACTGGATATCATCCTTAGTTTCCTCCTCCTTTGTTTTATTATTTTTATAGATAAATATTTTGGTGAAAATAAAGATACAAGTGAAGAAAAAAGAAGAAAATATCAGAAAGATTTCATTGCCTTGTTATCAGTGGGATTAATCGTTTATTTTATGTAACATACTATCCAATAGAGAATAATTAATCACATGGAGGAGCAGTAGCATGATTCGAACAATCGCTATTACACAAGACCTACACGTCAAAGAAGATGTACCCCTTGATCACTTGTCTGATCCTTCAATTAAGTGGTTCTGGATAGACCTTGCCTCTCCATCCGAGGAAGAAGCAAAAGTATTAGAGACGTTTTTCCACTTTCACCCTCTAGCTATCGAAGATTGTCTTCACTTATTACAACGTCCTAAACTTGATTATTATGAGGATTACAGCTTTTTAGTTCTTCATTATTTAAACAGCAACACGTTAGATGTTGAAGAAGTAGACTTATTTATTGGAGAAAATTATTTAGTGACCTTTCACTTTAAACCGGTAATCAGTATTAAAACAGTACAACAACGCCTTTTACAACATCCTAGTGGATTTAATAAAGGAGTGTCTTATATTGCCTATGCGGTTCTAGACCAATTAGTGGATGATTACTTCCCAATTGTGTATGAAATTGAGGATAAATTAAATGAAATTGAAAGCAGAGATGCCAAAAAATCAATTGCTTTACTAATGAATGATGTTTTTGATATCCGAAGTGATTTATTAAAGCTCAGAAAAACCATTCTTCCTATGCGTGATCTGCTATATCGAATTATTAATTCTGAACGTTTACATATACCTGCGGAGCAGAAAGCCTATTTCAATGACATCTATGACCACTTGATAAAATTAACAAGCATGGTGGAAGCTAATCGAGATATGACATCAGATATGAGAGATAATTACCTTTCACTTAACGCCAATCGGATGAACTCCATTATGATGACGTTAACCATTATCTCCTCTATTTTCATCCCTCTTACATTTGTCGTAGGGCTATATGGAATGAACTTTGATTATATGCCTGAACTTCACTGGCACTACGGATATTATATTGTTTTAGGAATCATGGCTTTAATGACCATCGGTATGATTCTCTGGTTTAAACGAAAAGGCTGGTTTAATGTCAATAAGTAGTAGGCTTTTCTCCTTTCTATACATAAGTTTTTCGTACGTTGAGTAAACTACTCAAGATGCCTGAAGGGCGTCTTCCATTGCAAACTTATATTAAGGAAGAAGGCTGCCCTCTCTGGCAGCTTTTTTTCTTGTTTATGTTCCAATAACTTTTTTGTTTATTATGAGATTATTATAGTGTCACTATACAATTCAAAGAAAGGGAGAACTGTTTAATTTGAAAGTTGCTAATAAAGGGAACATTCACTACTTACACTACTTAAAATTTTGTATTGTGGGAGGATTAAATACAGCTATTGATTTTCTCGTTTTTTCTTTGTTATCTTACTTAGACGTATATTATATAATAGCTCAATGTATATCATATGGATGCGGTGTAGTAAACAGTTATCTTCTAAATAGAACATGGACGTTTCAACAACAGGGTAAAAGGGGGAAGTATGAAATTCTCAAGTTTACTGTCCTAAATGTTTTTACTTTAATTGTTACCTCTTTCTTGTTAACTGTGTTTCATTATAAATTTAATATTTCACTTCCTTACAGCAAGGTTTTAGTAACGATTGTTAGCGTGGGATTAAACTATATAGGTACTAGGTTTTGGGTTTTTAAACCATAAAAAAATAAATGAATAACGTGCTCTGAAGGAAAAGTGTAAGAAATAGTAAAATAGCTATACTTTAATTTTGTATTAGATAGATAAGAACTTCATTACATAATTAAACAAGCATATCTACAAAGATATGCTTGTTTGTATTAGATTGATGCAAATTATTCATTTGAATAATTTTTAAAAGTGTCTAATAAGTGCTAAAACAAAACCTAGAATGAAACTAAAAACCCATGGTATCGAATTGTCATGTGAAAATAAAAAATATTTATAAAAAAGAAAGAAGTGGGTTGGGTATATATAATCTATACACCTTATTATAAGAAAAACTGATTTAGTTGAACTCTTTTTTAGTTAATAAATTTTCTTCTGCGAACGTTGACACTCCTAATCTTTCTGTATACAAGTCAATATCAATCGCATAAGGAGGTCTCTTTTTTACTTCTATAAAGATCTTTCCGATGTATTCTCCTATCACCCCAATACTTATTAACTGTATGGCACCTAACAGCCAAATAGAGATAATTAGAGAGGTCCAGCCTATACTCGTGTTACCTAATAACTTTTGAATAAACGCATAACCACCTGTAATCACACTTATAAAAAATAATAAGCAACCTAAAAAAGTAAAGGCTCGAATAGGAACCACACTAAATGAGGTGAGACCATTAAATGCGAAAGAGACCATCTTTTTCAAAGGATATTTGGTTTCCCCGGCTAGACGCTCTTTTCGATTATATGTTATGTTTGAGGATTTAAATCCAATTAAAGGGACAATTCCTCTTAAAAACAAATCTGCTTCTTTATAACGCGAAAGTTCTTCAATCGCTCGCTTGCTCATTAAACGATAATCTGCGTGGTTATAAATAAGGTTGATATTTAACTTTTGCATAAGACGGTAAAAACATAAAGCAGTATTTCGTTTAAAAAAAGTATCTGTTTCTCTGCTATCGCGTACACCATATACAATTTCATCCCCCTCATGATACTTTAAGATGAAACTTCGAATAATAGAAACGTCATCTTGCAGATCGGCATCAATCGAAATGACACAGTCCGATTTAGATTTAGCTTTCTCTAGTCCAGCAAGAAGAGCCTTCTGATGTCCTACATTGCATGATAGCTTTAGTCCTGTTACATAGCTATTAATGGTACTCTCCATCGCAATTAATGACCATGTACGATCTTTACTACCGTCATCTACAAATAATATCTTGCTGTTAGCTGAAATTAACTCTTCTTTTCTTAAATCATCTAAAACAGAGGATAGTTGCGTAATAGTATCTTTTAATACTTCTTGTTCGTTGTAACAAGGAACCACTATTGTTACTAAAGGCAGCGTTGGCTTCAATTTTTATACCTCCTACATTACTTGATACAAGTAAATCTTCCACGCAGATTCTTTATGATTAAATTCCTTCAAGAGCGAAAGGTTATTATCTTTCGCGTTCAGAATAGGGACCGATGAAAAGATATAACGACCACCCATTTCTTTAAATTGATTCGTGTTTAGCTGCAAATGACGTACTTTTATATTTTGATCTTTTGTGAACTCGTATGTTTTACCAAGTTCATTGACAAAGATGTAACAGCGACTTCCCCATTCATCATAATATTTTTTTAATTGCTTATTTTTTTCTAACTCTTTGGCTATTATCTTTCGAAATTTATACTTGTATTCAAGAGGATACACATTGTTATACGTATCTAGTGTGTAGAAACCGTTGTATTGTGAAATAGCTGGATGGAGTCCAATACTTGCTACACGATACGAATCCTGAGGGTCGCCAATGTAATCTTTTATATCCTTGAATTGTTCTGTAGCATAAAACTCCCTAAAAGAAGGAGAGTGAAAGTAATGGCCATAGAGAAGTTCTTCGTTAAACAGGAGAAGTGTTATGATTTGGCTTATAATTGCTATATTAGCCAATTGCCTCCAAAACTTACCTAGTTTCCATAGGATGTAACAGGCTAAGCTGAAACTAAGGTAAATAACAATAATTCGTAAGAAATGAAACCTCGCAAAGTTAAATGTATTTAAAAAGCTGATCTTTTCTTTGAGAAGAATCCATAAAGTATTAAACCAAAAAGCGTACCACACTGATAAAGCCACATTTAAAAGAAATAAAAAAACGAATAGTTTATTATGTTTTATCTTCTTCTTAACAGCTAATAAAATAAGGGTCAAAAATAATATTGGGAGAATAACATGCGTATGAACAGTCATGACATGTGTATGCCCTATGAGAAAGTTTTTAAGGGAAAGGCGCATAGAGTGCCAAAAATCATGTCGAGAAGATATAAATTCCATCCTATGATTTGGCTGTTCTGAAAGAACCATTGAATAGACAAGGCGATATTCAATTAAAAGGTAAAGGGATGTCATAAAAATAAGGCTAAATAGAAATGACCAATTCCATCTTTTCGTTCTAATCAAGTCATAAATCCATAAAAAAGAAATCGCTACTAAAAAGAAAAAAAAGCCAAGTACAAAGCTTGAATAAAAGGGTAAAAGGAAAAGAGCCACCCATTCTTTCCATGAAAAATCTCCAGAACGGATATTCAAAAATGCCCACAAAGCAAGAGGGTATCCTAATGTACTTAACATGCCTGAAGGCCAAAATGGAGTAAGTGCAAATGCAAGTGATACACCAACACGAACAAAGTGGGCATCTTCGTGTTTAATAAAGTGTTTCTTCAATAGTAAATACATTCCACCAAAAGCAACCAACCGAGTAATTGTTTGGCTTAAAGCGTAAGCAGTCATAGAAGGAAAGAGAGCGTGAAGCCAAACAATCCCACTGAATGCTGTCCCGAATGCATCACGAGGCAATCCATTGATCACTTGAGGAATCGTAGAGTGGAGGCCCCCAAATATCTGACCACTTTTAGAAAGCACCTTATACCAAGCAATATTAGAATCTAAATTATCATGAACACGTATGTGAGCGTCTTCTCCTAATGCATACATAGGGAGAAAATAAAGAAAAAGTAATGCAAGTGCGCTGATGATATAAATTTTTTCTTTTTTCTTTCCTGTTGTAGCCACTGACATCTATTACACATCCATTAAATTATTTTTAAAGGGTATCGATTCCCTTTGGCGATTCTACTCATACAAAATATCTTTTTGTTAATATTCCCATCCTTATACTGAAAATGTATGTTAGAGAAAGATTTTGAAATTGTCATGAGATCATACGAATAAAACTCCTTAATCAGTAAGGAGTTTTACCATATGCACAGAATATTTGAGAGTTAGTAAATTTTAATTAGATCTTTTTATCTTTGTGCACCATCCTGCCCATGCTCCTACAAGAAGGCCCCCTAAAGTATCTGCAATTAAATCAATCATTGTATCTTTATTTCCACCGCCCTGTAAAGTCATTCCGAAAAGTTGATCTGAGCTAAATTCGTATATTTCCCAAATGACACCTCCAAGTGCAGCAAAAGAAAAGGTAAATAGAAAAACAAACCATGCTGATATATACTCCCCTGCACTTCGATGTATTAATCGTTCATATAAAGCGATTCCTGTAAAAGCAAGGATAGCTCCACTTATTAAGTGTAAAAATGTATCCCACCATCCTAATCCATACCAACCTAAAATTGAACCTAGGTACTGTGAACAAAATAAAAAAACTAAGTAGGAAATGATGATAGGCAAGTTAAATTTAAGCTTAGTAAAAAAAGCTAATAAAAGGGGGATTAATCCGCATACGAAACCACCTATTGAAACCATGGCCTTAAAGGATTCATTACTCACATAATAAAATACTGCCAAACATCCCATAAAAATGACGTAAATCAAACTAAACAATATAACCAGCTTACGTTTCATTCCAACACCTCCTATATTATTTATAGTTTTTCTCATCGTTTCATAGAATAAATAGCAGTTAAAAGAGCTGATGCCATATCTAAAATCATGTCATACATGGTATCTGTATTTCCTCCTGATTGCATAGTATGAGTAAAAGTTAAATCACCTAAAAACTCATAAATTTCCCATAAAACTGTAGCATTCACTGAGATTGAAAGTACAAATAAGAAAATGGCCCATTTAGAAATTTTAGCTTGCATACGAGTAGCTATAAGTAGCTTATAAAGAGAAATTCCTACAAACCCCATGAAGATTCCTTTATAAAAGTGTAGAACAGCATCCCACCATTTAAAGCGATTATAAAAATCTTCAATTGAACCTAAAAATAGGGTACAAAAAAGAAAAACATAATACCCCACTATAAGAGAAATTGGGAAAGGATTAACCTTCATAAGCAATAACAAGATTGGTAATGCGCTTACTATCACACCCCCCAATGCTACCTGCCAACGAGAGGAATCCCCTTTGATTAGATAAAAAAAGAGTAAAACAAGCATAAATATAATAAAAGATATACTAAGAATTAAGATTATTTTTGATTTCAAATTTTCACCCCATTTGTCAAAAAGGCTCTTTTTCGAATAAGCACTATACAGATAGTTCTTAAGCTTCAAGAAATCCAGTTTTCTCTATATTTTTTGATAAATAATAAAGGGATATACTTTTATTCAAAAAATTTTGAAGGTTATGCTGGAATGTGTAGAAAACAAAAGAATCTTCTTTACGTTAAAAGAGAAAATAACAGCTTAAATGCTTTTTAACTATATAAAGATAGATGCCGGTAAAGAGACATTATGTGAACTAAGAAAATATATGATATTAAAAAATATTTTATGGTATAATAAGGAAATATATTAATATTTTGTTATTTTTTATTGTGAAAAAAAGGAGGAATTTCAATGGGAAAGGTATTATTCTTTAATTTTCCTGGAGAAGGCCATGTTAATCCCACCATTGCACTCGTAGAAGAGCTAGTGAAAAAGGGAGAAGACGTGGTCTATTACTGTGTGGAAGAATATAAAAACAAAATTGAAAAAACAGGTGCTTTATTTCGTCCTTATGAAAATTTTGTACGCAATATAGATCCAATGAAAAGGATGACGGAAAAAATAGATCCTCTCGAAATGTTGCTATTTATGGGACGGTCAATGGATAAGATTATAGAGAATGTTTTAAACGAAATAAGAGAAGAGAAATACGACTATGTTATTTATGATAATAATTTCGCCGCAGGATGGATTATTGCTGATGTATTGGGGATACCTAAAATATCTTCTTGTACAACATTTGCCATTAATGAGGATATCTTTTCAGCCCTTATAAAGAGCAGAGGAGAAATAGATAAAACCTCCCCAAGGTATCGGGAAATTGAAGAAATATCGACAAAATGGAAGCATAAATATGGAGTAATTCTCAGTGATAGTCAAAACTTGATGTCTTGTCCTGGGGATATCACGATTGTATTTACCTCTAAGTTATATCAACCCCATGCTGATAAATTTGATGAGTCTTTTATCTTTGTTGGTCCTTCTATTGCGCCACGGAAAGATGTAGAAACTCTTCCTTTAAAAAGTATCCCTAGTAACAGGCTCATCTTTATCTCAATGGGCACGGTATTTAATCAGCAACCTGAGTTATATACTACCTGTTTTAAAGCATTCCAAGAAAGTAAAGCTACAGTTGTATTATCAGTAGGAAAACAGACTGATATTCGCCAATTTAAAGATATTCCACCTAATTTCATCGTGCGTAATTATGTACCACAATTAGAAATACTACAACAAGCAGATGTTTTTATTACTCATGGTGGAATGAATAGTTCGAGTGAAGGGCTTTATTTTGGTGTTCCTCTCGTTGTTATCCCTGTTATGGGGGATCAACCACTAGTGGCTAATCGAATTGAAGAATTAGGAGCTGGTTTACAACTTAATCGTCAAGAACTGGATGCTATTACATTACGAAATACAACGGAACAAGTACTATCAAACTCTTCATTCAAAGAAAGAAGCTTGGAAATTGGAAAATCTTTAAGTGATTCTGGAGGATACAAAAAGGCAGTAGAAGCCATATTAAAATTTAAAGAGGATGCTAACATTTAACCTGGTATAAAAATAAGAAAGTTCAATAAAAGTAAAAAAGAAGTCTCAGCTAGAGGCTTCTTTTTTACTTGCTACCTAGAACATGAATTATGGTAACTAAAGATGTATGGTATATATTGTGAACTGATGTGTGAACTCTGATAAAAATGAATTAAAAATACGTGAGTAAAGAATAGAAGAGCTTACAAAAACGAAGCTAAAAATAATTTACAAAAAGAAGACCTTTTCTTGTGAAAATAAGTCGTCACACCCCAACCACTCTTAAGAATAAGGTCTTCATATAAATTTATTTACAATCAAATCCCCTCAACCTTTAATCTAGAAGGAAATTATAATAAACATAAGTTTAGGTTCATCTGTTCCACTCTGAAGCTAATATACCCATAAAATATGTATCTACATACTTCCCTTCCACATAGGCGTGATTTCTTAATACGCCTTCTGTAACAAAACCAATTTTTTTATATAATGCAATGGCCTGTTCGTTTAATCCTCTTGTTGTTAAATAGATTTTATTTAGACGAAGCTGTTTAAAACCTATATCAATCATTTGCTCCATAGCTATTTGACCATATCCTTGGCCTCTAGCTTCGGAAGATAAAAGAATGCCGATACTAGCTCTTCCATGTGCATGATCTATATCTTTTAGGAATACCCATCCAACTAATACTTGTTTATTGTTTTCAATACCTAAAATTAAATCGTCATCCATTCTTTTCTTTTCTACTTCCTGTACTACCTCTTCATAAGTTAAAGGTGTCCTACCTATCATTCGCATTGCCTGTTCATCATTCAACCATTTATGTAAATGTTGAATATGGGTTGTTTCAAATGGGATAAGATATATTTTTTTTGTACTCATTTATTTATCTGCTCCTTCTGCTCTCAACCAGCGAATTTTTTAAAAAAGTTAATAACAAGCTCTACTTCTTTCCATACTTGATCCAATAAATATCGTTGACAAAGGTAAAAATGTATTTCTAATCACGATATGCTTTACAGTCAATGTTAGTAAAATAAATAGATACATAATTGAATTAAGCCATTAATCTGTTTTTAATTTTGAATATACATTAAGATCTATAAACTTTCCTTTTGACTTCTCTACTTGCCTAAGTGTTCCTTCAAATGTAAAATTCAACCGATGTAAAGTTTTAATCGAATTAGTATTTAAAGGCTCTACTTTTGCTTCAACTCGGTTTATGTCCAAATCTAAAAAAGCATAATTTAATAGACTGACAATAGCTTCAGATGCATATCCTTTCCCCCATACTGCTTTGGAAAGCTCGTATCCGATTTCAACTCTTGAATGCTCGATGTCTAAAATGTTATAGCCACATGATCCAATAATTTCATTTGTTTTTAATTCAATAATAGCAAAGCGAATAGCCTTTTTTTCAAAAGCTAGTTTATTTAAGAAGTTAATCATATCTCTTGCTTGTTTTATCTCGGTAAAATCGTTAATATTCATGTACTTAGTAACATGAGGATCAGACCAAATTTTAAATAAATTAGATGCATCGGATTCATGCATCTTTCTTAGGTGTAACCTTTTTGTATATAATTCCGAAATCAATAAAGGTTCCTCCTTATATTTTACTAATAAAGAATAATACCTAAAGGTATTTATTCTCATCATATTTAGTGTAAATTTTAATAAAGTTTATGATTTTATCTTATTTAAAGCATGCCTTCCCCCTTATTCTAAGAACAAAATTATATTTATTAAATAGATATAATAAATATGATGTAAACTCTACCTATTTCTACTCTTATTGATTCAGGAAAAACCCTTGATCTAATAGATCATATGCTTACTTCTTATTTGGCTTTAAAGCCAATAAGGATCCAAAATATTGTGAAGCTGTAGTAAAGCTGATAAATGCACATAACTCACTAATTTCACGATCTGTGAAGGTTTCCTTCAACACTTGAAAAAAGGATTCGTTTATTTCCCCTCTTTGTTTTAAAAAAACTTCCGCAAAACCTACAGCAAGAGACGTTTTTTCATCAAATAAATCTGGGTTAGGCTTTCCTTTTGCTTTACAGTATTCGCATCCATTTTTTTGAGCTAACGTTCTTCTAACTTGCTCTTTCAAAGAAGCTGAGAGGCTGTTATCCCCTTCTAAAACTTCCCCTAGATTGTTCCAAGCATTCAATACATTTGTATTATGGCCTAATAGCTGCTGAAAAGGAGTACTTCCATTACCGGATAAAGAAATATTTGTCATAATATCGATCCTCCCTTATTATTTTTCATCCCTTATTCTAAAAGTTTTCAGTTCTTTTGAGAATTTAATTCGAATTAAATAACATTGAAATAAGATACAAATAGAATCCAAAATAAGTTCTTTCATTACAAATGTAATGTAAAGAACTTATATATATTTAAAAAGCTATCTTTATCAGCATAGTTAATCACACTAAACCAAAAGTTGATGTATAGGGAATTTCATAATTATAAAATGAAAGGGGCTTTGGGGAGTCTTTTTTGTATATGTTCTGGAAAAATCCATTATGTTAACTTCTGTTATATATAGTATTTATTCTAAAATAAATTGTAATCTTTGATAAAATGTAATTATAAGGAATTATTTAAAATGAAGTTGTTTAATATTGGTGCTTGAAGGAGATAGTATATGATTATTAGAGAAATTAAAATTGAAGATAATAAAAAGATAAAAGAAATAATACAGAATTCATTAAAATCGCTTGGTTTAGATATTCCCGGAACAGCTTATTTTGACCCCCAACTTAACAACCTTTACCAATATTATAATAATCTAAACTATGCAAAATATTGGGTATTGGAAATGGATCAAGAAGTTGTTGGAGGAATTGGTATAGCTCCATTTAATGAACAAGATAAAGTTTGTGAATTGCAAAAGCTATACTTAAGTCCAAAAACACAAGGTTTAGGGCTTGCAACAAGGCTAACGGAAACAGCTTTGTTATTTGCTTCTAAACATTATAAAAAGTGTTATTTAGAAACACAGCATGAATTAAAGGCTGCATGCAAATTATATGAAAAATTTGGATTTAAACTTTTATTGAAACCATTACCAGGTTCTGAACATTCTGCTATGGATGCATGGTATATAAAAGACTTGAATTAACTCTATCAATTCCCTAATTAAGAATATTTTTAATCTTTTACTATGTTAAGTTTTTCTACTTCCAAAACAAAAGAGGAAAGTCTAAACTTTCCTCTTTTGTTGTTCCTAGAATTGTGATTATGTTAACTAGAAATGTATAGGATATTTAAGTTTTCTAACTCAGTTTTGATATATAATTAAAAGAGAATAAACCTGCCATTTAGTCTATTATGACGAAATATAAAGCTTATAAAGGGAAATGTAGAGATGATTGCAAATAACAAATGGTTTTTAGCTAAATATGAACCTGCATCCAACGTGGGGGCTTATAAGTGGGACTACAAATTTGATAATAACATTGAGGCAATGCGACTAATAAATAGATATCTAATTAAAAAAAATAAGCTATTCTCGTTTTTGAATAATAAAGATCACTATTTTTATATTTTGAAGCCTATTGAGGGCCACAGTAAAATACAAAAACTGTTATGCGAAAGAAACCTTCAAAAGAAGGGATTTAAAGAGTTAAACTATTCTTATATGAAAGACGAAAAGGATTACACGCCTTTTGTATCAGAAGAGATTCGAACTATTAAATACTTTTATAAAAACTTAACTAAGTATGATGAGGAACAATTCACTCTTGATCTATTTAACGAAAGTTTGGATACAGTTATTTTATTTTCTGAAGAAGATATTTCTAATAATTTAATGGTCAATTATTTAAAAAATGAGGAATTACACCTTTGGAGAAATAAAGAAGCAGATGGAATACTTAATTTTTTAAGCGAGAAAAGGATAGGCTTAGTATATAAACATGGCTATTTTTTTCATGAAGAAGCTACTGTACGACCAGAATTAGAAGAAATGGTATTTATATGTTACGTTCCTTGGCGGTTAACTTAATTAATAAAAGTAAAAGCTGAAAGACCAATAATGGGGCTCTTTCAGCTTTTTGGTTCCTGTAATCTGTTTTATGTTAACTAAGTTTCTGTATCTTCGATTTAAACACCAATATATACACATATAAACTTATATGGTAAAATTACCTATATTTTGTTGTTAGGAACTTAGATTGTGTTGGAGGTTTCAAATGAGTTACGGTGTTCCAGTGTTTTTTATATTAGTACTTATGTGTATTGTTGCAAGTCAGTCTTATTTACCAAAATGGCTAAAGTGGTTGGTTGGTGTCTATTATTCGTTAGGAATATTACTTTTTAGTTATCTTCAAACTCGTTTAGCCGATAAATGGTATGTGCATACTCCTGTTCCGGACGAATATTGGGATGCAAACTCAAAGTTAACAGATATATTTTCTGCTGTGTTCTTTATACCTCTTTGCATTCTTTTTTTAATACTATATTATAACTGGTTCAAAAAACTAAAAAAGCCTCTACATCGTGTATATTTAGGAATCAGTGTGGTTCCTGTCTTGCTTATAGGTTTTATATGTTTCTTTATGTTTGATTTCTTGTACGGGTATAGACCTTAAAACCTTATCGTATTAAACAAACTAGTCTAATAGAATTTGCTTATTCTTTTACCGACGATACTTGTCATCGTAACTAAGGTTACATAGTTCTATTATGATGAACAAACTCTCTAGAAAGCATTTATCCTTACATTTCATTAAAGGTAATCAATAAAATTTATAGCATATTGAATCAAAAACTCTCTTATTTGAGAGTTTTTAATAAAGATTTTCATACTTTTCCGTATCTGTTTCGTAAAATGAAAATATAGATACATTTTTTAAAACTTTCACTTATGCAATAGGATAGTGCGGAATTGCTCCGTAAAGGTTGCATCTATAGTGCAAGCTCTAGAAAAACACACGATGTTTATTCTAATAAATATCATGTTCTTCAAACCTAAAAATATATGCTCACTTTTAGTTACCACAAAACCTTTTATTGGTAGAAATGAAAAGCAGACCTTTAATTAAAGATCTGCTTCTTTTCTTTAGCAAAAACTAAGTAAGTTCCCACTATAAGCATAATGCCCAAAGCTATGCAAATTAACCAGTACGTTAAAGGGAAACTATATGAAACTGTCATAACTCCAGTATTTCTATCCAATACTCTAACGATAAAAGGGGTATAAATCATCTTAATAGTTAAGTACGTTAATAAAGCTTGAGCAATAAGAAATATCCCTATTGCACGTTTCATAACCTTTCCTCCAGACTCATACATGTTTCTATGTACACTGTAACATAAATAGGCTTACTTATTAATTTTAGTTCCCACAATGTTCCTTATGGGAAGTATTTATAATTTATTCTTCATCGTCTTTAGAACGTTTTTTTATTAAAAAATAACCAAATGAAAAAGTTCCTAAAAAACATAAAAATATAACTGAACCAATTATTATACTATCAGCCAAGCTACTATTTGATGTTATCTGTGTTAGCAGACCAAAGATAACTCCAGCAGCTAAACAACATAATACTGATAAGTAATAGGGCATTTTTCTAATTCGTTTCTCATTTTCATAGGAGTCAACAGAAATACTTAAGTTCAAATACCCTAATATAACACTGGTAAGTATCAAAACTAGCCATATAGGATTATTGGTAATATTATTGAATCCTTTCGTAATACCGTCGTATAGTACAATCCCCACAAGTGCTAAAGTTTGAAAAGCAAACGCAATACGAATATTTTTTAAGTTTTTTATAACAAGTCTTTCGTCTGTTATTACTTTCATTTAAATCTCCTCCTGATCAACCCAAAAAATCTCATCTAAGGTTTTATTGACTGCATAACATATTTCTAAGCAAAGTTTTAATGTAGGATTATATTTTCCTTTTTCAATTAGACTAATGGTTTGACGAGTAACACCAACTTTTTCAGCTAATTGATGCTGAGTTAAATCAGCCTGTACACGAAATATTTTTACATTGTTTTTCAATATAAACCAATTCCTTCCTAATTTTAGTGTAACATATACATTACATTATTCAATATATATATTACATTATTCTTGAATTAAATTTACATAATACATCTTATTGGCACTAAAAAAGGATCTTTCCTTAGAAGATCCTTATAACTGCTTATTTAGTTTAAGTGTTTTTTAGAAATTAAAGATAAAGTGTTGATACAACTAAATAAGTTAATGAGAATAGACTTAATAGAAAAACAAAAGAGGCAAAAAGTAAAACCTTTGACTTTTTATTAATTGTTATACCGTTTTTGAATAAGTTAGAGAACCCTAACAACAAGCCTCCCAAAATTGCTACTAATCCAAACAATTGGTTAACTGTACTTCCCATCCATACCCCTATAACAAGAATTATTAAAGCAAAGAATGGATTAAAAATAACATTCACCGTCACATTAATCAGCCTCTTTCTAATTTGATTACTATTAATTACTATTTTATCAGAAAATGGATCAAAGAAACGGTGTATATCATATATATCTTTAGTCAACATAATCAAAATTACAGGAATAAAAAAGCAGTTGAACATATCGGTTTCAACTGCTTTTTTTTGATATTATTTATGGGTAATTTTAAAAGAAACTAATTGTACAGCTTTCAAACTTAACATTCTCAATAGTTTATAACTTAAATAGCCTATATAAGCACCAAAGACATTGAGTATAATATCATCAACATAGCTTTTCTTGAATCCATTTTTATATCTCCATTTTGTTTTCTTCTTAGTAGAAACTTAATCCCAGTAGTTATAAAGAACTTCCCCTAAAGTAATTGGTTTCCAATATGCTATTTGCGCTAATTCTGCACTATTTAGTTGGTTGTCATTTTTTAATAGTACAGATCCCTTTTTACGGGTGTACATTAACTTTTCATTCAGTGACTCTGCACCTAGAATCGTGTAAAAAGCTGAAAAGAAGAAGCTTAGTTCTTTGTCATTAACAAAGGTGATTCTCTCTTCATGAATAGAAAAGGTAAATGCAACAAATGGATAATGCTTATTTAGCAATACGTAGACCTCTTTATTACTAATTCCTAAAACGCTAAAAAGAAAATTGGAATGAACGTCTGTATCGTTACATTCCAATAGTTCTCCATTATAAGTTCTTGCAGCTTCATAACTATGTATTTTAAACTGCTTAAGACTGGTAGCAGGAGGTTTATCCTTTAGGTCTATATAAAAACCTGTTACACCATTTAGTAGTTCCATAAGATACCTCCTTATAACTCCGTTTACTTAGGCGTTATTACTAAAAAGAAGCTTTATATCTTGTTCTTCTTCACCATTGATAGTCAAATGTTCGATAGCTTCAATGTCTATGAACCTTTTCCCATCAACAAAACCAAATGAGTCCACTTCAGATATAACTACAGTTTCATTCTCAATAATTTCTTTTACAAATCCAGTAGTTGAGTACTCTTCACTATCTAATAGCATAAGTGAGACAATATAATTCTGTGCTTTAGCAAATTCTAAGCCGCCTCTAATTAGGTCCTCAGTGTTTCCTGTATATGTTGGATGAACTTGTTTCTTAAGGTCGTAGAGATTTTTGATTTTTTTCAGGTATTCAGTTTCAGTAGCTACTGAAACAACGCTTTCTGTAGAAATAACGTAGTGTCCGTCATATAAACCAGAAGTCCCAACTGTTGCTAACAGTGTATACTCTTCATTGGTTTGAAGAATATATGCTACTAAGCATTTGTTGACGTCACCTTCGTATGTATAAATCTCCAGTAAATCTGTGTTCTTAAACCTATCTAATAAGTGTTTCATATAATTTCCCCTTAACTGAATATGTTTTTTCTATTTTTTGGATACCAAAAATTATATCATATTGCTATTCACTTGATTTGTCTATTTTTCTATATCTGTCCGTTTATTCAAAAATAAAGTTGTAACTTTTATTTAAGTGTGCATTTTTAATATGTAAAAGACAAAACAATTTATAAAATACTTTAGGATTTACTTAACATAGTATAAGGTATCAGTAGAAATAGAGCCCTAAAAGTGTTCAACACTTTCAAGGCTCTATTTCTTATACCTGTTATGTATGTAACTACTGTTTTTGTTGACTTTGACTAGACAGATATTCAGATACATTATTTGGAACTTTAAGATTTAAATTAAGATTTTTAATTTCAATGTAAATATAAGGAATACCTTTGTAAGTAGTAATTGTAGCAACTTGTTTAAGTTCTTTTTTACCCTTATTTGATGACTCCCCCAATTTAACAGTTCCTTCCTGATACATTTTATAGACATTCTCTTTTTTAGCATTGGCAGGGATCTCTGCAACATTCCATTTATCCACTTTTAGTTTATTGATAAATGTATTTATATCTTGCTGCTTATCAATAGTATTTAATACTACGTCTGGGTGATGTACAGATGATACTTCTACTTTTTTAGCTTGGTCAAACCCTAAGTTTACGTCTTCCTTCATCTCTTTTTCCTTTGAGCTACAACCAAACAAGAGTATAGAAATACTCAAAGCTACTATGACTCCAATATAAACTTTTTTCATAAATATCCTCCATGTTATATCCATTAATTAACATAGAAAATTTTAACATTAATTTCTCCTTATTGATATACATCTAGAGACGTAGATTGCTATAAATCTGTATGGGGTGTAAAATTCTATTATGTACGAGTCTTAAAGTAGTTCAAGATCCTCACACAATGCTGTAAATACTCATTGCAATAATAGTTTGGATCACTGAAATGACACCTAATTGTATAAAAGAACTACTTCTTTTAGTAATATACGTATCGTATAAAATATTGATAATAAAGAAGCAAATGAGACCTATAATAGCTTCAATTATAAACATTTTTCTACCCCTCCATTTAAATATTCAACATTAGATTTAACTAACTTCTACCTCCATATAACGGATACCAAAAAAGGTGTAATATGTAACGCGATGATTTTTTATTGGTTTTTGCTTCACACTGTTCCAATCATGTCCATTCGGTTTTGCTTGATAACCTTGCACCATGAATTTATCCAGTGGTCTAAGTGACCATTTTCTGAAATCCCCTTCAAGATGCGCTACCTTTTTCTCTTCTTCTGGTGAACTTAAATAGCGTGCTTCATTATTTGTTATTCTCGGTATACTGATAGCTAAAATAATAATAACCCCAATGAAGATGACCCCATTTAACAAGCGTTTTTTCACCTTGGATATTTCTCCCTTTTTTATTTCATTATATTATATCTATCGATATACGACTAATATATTACGTCAATTAAATTAGTAACGCTTCTTCGGCATATTTGTGCCGATAAACCGTTTTATGGTAAATAAAGAACTATACATTATTACAGTTGAAAAGCAAAAAACGCCTTCTCTCTAAGGCGTTTTTTGCTCTTACGTGACTTTATCCAATGATACCTTTTGACATCTTGGTTAGTATGCTCCAATTACGATTCTTTCATTCACATAAAATTAAAAGAGACCTGCAGGCCCTCTTGTTACCTTTTTTCCTTTTCAATATAAAAATCTGGGTGTTGATAGTTCTTCTCTAAAAAGGTTTTCTGTTCTTTTTCAGCAAGTTTATTATTTTCAACTGTATTGGTATAAGCATCATAAGTGGCGAAGCCATAAAGAGAAGGGAAAAACAGTAACCACTCTGGATTTAATACGTTGGTAGCTTTCTGGATTTCGCCTAAAAAGAGAAGAGAAATAGCTTCAAGAAGATGAGAATAGTAAAAGAAAACAACGGTCCACGTAACAATAAAAAAAGCAACAATTATTCGATGAATATAAAGCTGACCTAAACCTGGCATAAATAAGGACCATATGATAGACATAATAGGATTTCTTTTATCCAAGTAGTTAATCTCCATAGCTCCCATACTAAAAGAATTAAAGGTGTGATTTTCTCTTTCAGCTAAGAGATATATTTTATTTAAATCAACCGTCGTTCGATAACTATCCCATATGGCAAACAGATAAACAGGAATATAAATGAGAAGCCACCTAGTGTTTAGTGACTCTTTCGCCATGTCTATGTCCCCTTGAAAGGAATGGATCATAGCTACGTTTACATTGGATTGAAGGTTAATGACAACTTCCCAAATAAATAAAACAAATCCTCGAAGGTATTTAGATAAAAGTAAATGTCCGAAGCCAGGAAAGGCTGCTGACCACCAGGCTATAATGTAAGGATTTCTTAAGTGAATTTGAGTGGTTCCAAATATACTAACGTGAGCTATATAGCGTCTTGCTGTGTTATCGTTTGTATAGTTTTTCATGGACGTTCTCCTATGGAATTATTAGGGAAGTGAAAAAAAACGTTTTTTACATCTTTAATCCATAATTAACATACTGTAATACATTTATTCCATTTTCCGAATCTAAAATAGCCAAAAAACCTTCATGAGACAAAAAGGTTTCTTAGTTATTTATAAAATTTTTTCATAATTACCTCAACAATGTTTTAAAGTCATAATATTCTGTTATTTTATCTTTATGATGTAAATGATTTCAAATATAATAAGAAGTAGGTTGGATAGTAAGTGAGGCCAATACAAAATACTTTGGTAATTTGTATGTATAAGAGATTGCTAGTTGGGCAAGAATGGAAAATAGGAACTTACATAAAGGAGGTTAAGCTATTGAGCGAATATAAAAAGGTTTTTTCTACGTTTATTGAGGAAGAACGATTTGACTTACATTCATACCTTACGTACCTATTTATTAATGAGTGCCAGGAGGATGTAGTAGATCAGGTAGAACAGGAACATGTAAATCAATAAATGTATAAATCCGAACAACTGAAAGGATAACTAATAATGAATAGAAGAATTTTGTAGGTGACTTTATCTTTCTACATAGAAGGATTGGGTCGCCTATTGATGTTTTTTATAAATAGTACCTTTCGTTAGAAAAACTACTCATTTCATTTTAACTATTTTATCTTCTACATCCCATATAAGAAATTATTAAAGAAATGGTTATCAAAAATAAAATTTGCTGTTACTTATATTTTATAAATTTTGGATAATGTAAATTCCGCCTAAAACAAAAGAATAATATATTCTTAGAATAGAAGTAAATGTTAAAACTATGTTATAAAAATTAATGTTGTATCATTTACTCTTAATGACGACAAATTATTAGTTTTTCTCTAAGGTATTAAGCTTCTAAATCACATAATAGCAAAATAAAGAATATTCTTTTAAGCAGGTAGCTCTATTGCAGCAAATATCAGTTCTTTAGATAAAACTAAATGTTGTATGTTCTCTTATTTTTTTAGAGTGTTAAAAACTCTCTTTTTATTCTATAAAAAACCTCCGTATACCTTCATATTTTTTAATCTTAAAATAAGTTCAACTAAACAAATATGATTGTTGATAAATGTAAGTTTTTGTTGATAGATAAGTTTAACTAAATGATTGAAAACACAACCTTATTCTTGTATAATTAGTTTAACAGAAGTTCAACTTAAAAATGAGGTGTATAGAGATGAAAATTTCACGTTTTAATAAAGACTGTGGAAACTCCGTTGATATGAATATCATTGATGGGTACCTATTTGATTTCCCAACCAACGTTGTAGAACTCCAAAAAGAGGCTGCTGATTCATTCTTTACAGATGCGGTGACAGCACCAGAAGAATTTAAGAAGCGTATCTTACTATCTACAACAATCGGTGACGAAGAGAAAGAACGTTATTTCTTAGTCGGTGACATCGCAGCAAGCCAACAACTTGCGAACAATCACATCAATCGTTTACATAACAAAATTACAAGCCATATTCCTTATGTAACATTTCTAGCTGCCATTGCATACTATCACGCATTGCATGCGAAAGATCAAAAGGATAATAGCATCGAGATTGGCTATTTCTCTACGATGTTACCAATCTGGTTACTAAAAAAAGAAAGCACATTTGGTGAAGCACAAAAAGCAATGGCAACTCGCTTCTTAGGTGACCATGCTTTCTATATTCATACACCAGGGTTCGAAAAAGAAATAAACGTTTCTGTAGAAGAAAGTGCATGCTTAAAAGAAGGCGAAATTGCACGCTTTGCATTAAAGAAAGACCTAACGCTTCAAGACCGTGAAGATGCCAATGAATATGTAGAATGTGAAACCGTGATGGTCGATATTGGTGGAGGATCCATTGATGTTGTGATTTTACCTGAAGGATTAAAAGCTGCAAACAGTCGCGAATCATTCCAAAGTATTGAAGGTATTCCATACCTAGCGCACATTGATAAGTTACGCAAAGAGAAATTCCCAGAGTTGTTTACCGATTTACGTGCATTTGATCAATTTATTTTAGATAACTACAGCAAACAAAAGTTTGAATTAAAAAATGAAAACACAGGTCAGGCCATTGATTTAACAGCTCAAATTACATCTTCTCTAAGAGATTATGTAGAGATTTTACTAGCCAAGTTAAATGATGTAGCGCCACCACCAGCAAATAAAATCCGTAAATATGTATATAGTGGTGGTGTTGCTCCGACACTAAAAGTAGCCATTATGAATAGCATGGATGAAAAAATCGGTGAAGAACGTACAGAGAAATATCATAAAGTGCCAGAAGATAGTCGTCACTTGAATTTATTCGGCTTAGAAATTCGAAGCCTTGGATATCTTCAAAAGAAACAGGCCGAGAAGAAAGCCGTTAAATCCTAACAGCGTAGGTGATAACCATGTCAGAGCGTCAGAATGCCTTTACGATTAAAACCAACCAGTTAAGTGATGAAGTCTATGACGTACTTGCAAAATATGCAAAGTCTCGAAAATTAGGGGACTATATTTCATCTTTAATTGTTCGTGAACTCCATCGTACATCTACGGATCAAGTAGAACAGGGGTATAGAACAGAAGAACTGCTCGAACATATCAATTCCGAGCTACGGGAGTTAAAGAAATTAGCTCAAGCTAATGGTTTTGCCAATGCATCAGACGATATTGAAGAGAAGCCTTCAGACAACCATGCCCCAAAAGAAGGAAAAATTGCAGATTTAGAACAAGTGTCTGGATCTTTAGATGATGATGATCTTGAAGAATTTAGCGATTTTTAAAAGACTAAGCCACTAGATGCACTAGTGGCTTTAGTTGTTAGAGTAAAACATACCTTTTTGAAGCTTTATTATGAATTCCTATTACCATTATTACGCAATGTAGTATATGTCATTCCGTAAGTATAGTAGAAAAATATAAGCCTCCTATCTTTTCGTTAGATGGAAGGCTTTATTTTATATATTCTGTTTTAGGCTGAACTAGCATTTTTCTTTTTCTTTACAGGTAATCCGTACTTATTAGAGTTTTCCTTTATTTTTTTCGCAATTTCTTGTGCCTCTTCTTTCGTCATTTTCATACAAAAGACTCCTCTCATGTTCTACTATTATAAGTTTTTTCCAATATCCAAAAAAATTATACATGCTCTTCCCTCCCCTGCCATATATATGTTTTAGGTATGTACAGAAAGTCATTGTCCTAGAGATAAATTCAGATTTTAGGAGTGATTATGTGAGAGTAGAAGAGAAAAAGAGGAGAATTCGAAGTGACAAAAAACGAGATGTAAAGCCATCACTTCCAATTGATCTTAAAGAATGTATTTATCGATTATCCTACATTACAAATACCCCTGTAAAAAATGTAGTTGAATCAATTTGTATATCAGGTCTTGCTTCTTCAAAAGTGATGGACTACTTATCAAATTATTTTAGAAGAGGATTTAGCTGTGGTAGTACAATATATATGGGTGATATGTCCAAAGAGCCAATTAGACAGTTATATAAAAACATAGAAAAAGAACGTGTTTCTACTCGCTTAAAGGACGGACACGGAGAAACATATGATGTTCTAAAACGTTTAGCATATGCTTTAGATTGTTCTCCGGCATTAGCAGCATCCTTCTTAATTGAAGCGAGCATCAGGAATTCTGATTTTGTAGATGAGTACATGACTCGACATTTGGAAGAAGAGTTGGATCAGGGGCGGTTAAAGGAATTAAAAGAGGTATTAAAATTCATTAATAAAAACAATCCGTATAAGGAAGAGTACAGTTTACACAATTTAATTTCTTATATTATGGATGAATTAAAAGTAGGGGCTACTAACCTAGGTTCTTCTGTACAAAATTGGTTAGAAAGTATACAACATAAAAAATAATTTCACCTAAAAAGCCTTAGAATCTAAGATTCAAAGGCTTTTTTCTTATCTTTTATTTCTTTATACAATATTTCTGCACCTGAAGGACTTAGAACTAGGTTATTTGCATATTTACGGTTTTCGGTTGTTATCTCACCTGTAATTACACATTCGTTATATTCTTTGTATTTCTTTATTTCTATATGATCCTCTTCCAATAAAATCTCTACTGAGTCGTCTTTATCTATATCTAGTACCTTTCTGAGTTCAATGGGAATTACTATACGTCCTACTACATCTATCTTTCACAGTGTACTTAGTCCTCTCATGCTGACTCTCCTTTTATATATTCATAAGCGCAACTTTCATATTACACTATAAATGTATAAATTAACCTATAAAGATTTTATAAATCAGCTCTCAAGATATAAGTTTAGAATTTTTTCTTAACTTGCTCTTGTACATAACTACATGTGCGTTCGTGTTCATGAGAAAAGAAATGATCTTGTTTATGATAAACTTTTACTCCACAAGAGGGACAGGCATAGAAACCGACTTTAACACCTTGAGTCACTTCATGCGCATAAAATTCACCATTTGATTTAAACATAACTACATGGTTTGCTTTTTCAATCTTTGCTCTCATAAAAGTATCTCCCACCTTATTTTAAGTTTATTTCCATAATAAGGGTTTACGGGGCGATTTGTAAAAGAAAACATATAATTATACATATCTTTTTGTTTTATCCCTTAAGCTATTTACCTATATGTTTATCCTTTCAGCTTGTTTATGATAACATTAGGGAACAGTTACACTACTTTACTTAGATGGATTACTCATAACAAAAAAAGCCGAAAAGGTAAATTTCAGCTTTTTGAATCATTTAATACCTATATCCCTGCGTTTACAATTAGTAAGAAGGTTTAATCTTCCCAAACTTCATTCATTAAATCTTCAATTTCTTTTGCCAGCTTTTTTGTTTCGCTTCTATCAATCTCAACTTTGTCTCCCGTAATATAGACGACATCTCCAACTTGTATATCGTGGGGGAAGATATCCTTAGGGTAATCCTTTGTCTTTCCTTCAATTTCAACAACAGCAAATCCCTCTTCAAACCGATCAATAATACCTTTTATCTTTTTCATAATTACCTCGATTTTTTAACAGAGTAAGATGTTCCATCACCAGTGATAATAATCGTACCACTTTGGTCTGTGCGCAGAATACTTGCTTTCGAATTTTTTAGTAAGTTCACTACTTGAGAAGTAGGATGTCCATAGCTATTTTTACCAACGCTGATGACCGCATACTTAGGTTTTACAACATCTAAGAAATTCTTACTTGTAGAGGTTTTAGCGCCATGATGACCTACTTTAAGTACATCTGCACGTAGTGTTTTCTTGGCCTTTATCATGTCTGCCTCTGCTTTTGTTTCAGCATCACCTGTAAATAAAAATGTATTCTTTTTATAAGTCATGTGTACAACAGCACTCCAGTCATTTAGATCACTGTTAGCATATGTTTTGGTAGGCCCTACAATTTGAGCGTTTACATCTTTAACAGGTAGCTTCACGCCTGCTTGTGCTGTTTGAATCTTTAACTTTTTCTTTTTAACTGCATTTAAAAAGTCTTTGTATGCTTGAGTGTTATTACTTACTTTTGGTGCATAAACATTTTCTACTTTGAACGCGTTAATAACTTCATCTAATCCCCCAATGTGATCAGCATCTGGATGAGTAGAAATTAAGACCTCTATATCATCAACTTTTTGCTTCTTTAAATAACTTACGACTGCATTTCCTTTTCCTTTGTTTCCTCCGTCAATGACAATGTCCTCGCCATTAGGAGCTTTAATATAAATACTATCTCCCTGGCCCACATCAATATAATGTACTTTCATAGTCTTAGGTGTTGCTGCGTATGATGATGCAGGAGCTGTGGAAATCCCTATTCCTATAGCTAGCGAAGTAACAATCTTCATAACATGACTTTTCATTGTTTTATCCCCTTTTATAAATGTATTTTCATACGTATTGTTCATTTATAGCAAAATTAATTTTACTACATGAAACCATCTGTTAATATAAATAAATTTGAATATTTTTACTTATAAAGATGAAAAAAGTCATGTTATATGTAAAGTTAAGTGACAAAATGGAGGTAAATAGTAACGAAATGTGCTATTTTAAGAATTAAGCACAATTGACATTTTAGGAGGGAATGATCTTATGCTTAAGCTACTTATATATAGTTAATCGTGACTCTAACCAGCGTGAAAGGGAGGTGATTTTAGCTATTATGTTATAGGCAAACAAACCAAAACGTTGAATACAAAAGATAAGTAAAGAAGGCTTTATTATAAAAAATGTTTTTATACTACATATCAAGGGCAACTTGAGCTCTGTAGTAACTGTAATTTGACTACTTTTAAAATCTTATAAAGGGTGGCATGTGAATGAAGAAAGAGCTCTTATTTGAATCGTATGCCTTGCTATTCGAGATTGAATTGTCATTAGTAAGTATAATAGAAAAAGAAATGACCGCACATTATGGGCATTTATGGCGGCAAATTTTCTTCGTCGAGGGCGGAACTCTCCTCTGTGATACCCTTCCATTATTCTTTAGGCTAAACCCCATTCGAGATATCTTCACAGATCATGAGTTACATGAATTATGCATATTAACAGATATAAAAAACAACTTAAAGCAGCAATCAACTATTTCTCAACATGATTTTCACCACCTTGAACGCCTTTCTCAGCAACTAAACCAAAAGAACCCCCCCTATTGTTTATCTAATTTTATTTAGAGTTAAATTTAAAGGGCCTTAGACTATAATAAAATTAAACGAAGTTTATAATTAAAAATGAGAAAAGACATAATATGAACAATTTGTAATCCCTTTCAATAAATGATAGACTGAAAGCAACTTATTGAGTGCACAATTTATTTGGTAGAATAAAATCATTAGAAGGTGACCTAATTTTAGGTCACCTTTTTTTATCGTATCAAATAAAGGAAACACCCAGTGCAGGGCTTTCAATTTTGATAACCTGACTATATTTCTAGATGAATGTAATATCTATAGTGTGGGCTCACCAGCTTACTTATAAAGATAAGTCGACTGAACATACAGAAGGTATTGAACCAAATCTCTTTCGTACCTTCACTAGAAAACATTGCGCTGAGAATTATAGAACCACCCATCCCAACTTCTTTTATATTGGGTATTAAAATATAAGTACAATACATTTATTGTGAAATAGGTTAACGTATAACAATTTCATTAAATGGGTGATAGAGAAATTGCAGGGGTATAAAGGTGTTTTAAAACAAACGTTACTTATAGAGATAGAAAAGGCCAGGAAGAAAATGATTCAAGTAGCAATAGAAGAAGGAATAACAAGTGATAGTACACTTCAAGTGAGTCAATCCATTGACAAATTGTTAAATGAATTACATAAGGTAAGTGTAGCAACAAAGTAAATATTTATTTCTATATAGATAAAAACAATCGCTTTCCCTCAGCATTTGCCTAGCAAGAGAAAGCAATTGTTTTCAAGTAATTGGTGATAAATTTACTAATCGACGTAAAAATTATAATTAATTTGGATAATAAAGTAAAGTGATAATGTGCTGTTACATATGTATGGAAGGTCAGCTTCATATAGGAAGCCTTTATTCACTTAGAAATGAACTTTTGATAAATGAGAACTATATGAAGAGCTGCATAAAAAAATAAAGGGATGTCTGGCTAGGATCCTTGGCTCTGAGGAATTCTTAATTTTACTATGTTTATGTTTTATGGTAACTATCTTTACATATCATCTATATTTCAAGAACAAAAAAACTACTGGTTCACCAAGAACCAGTAGTTTTTTTGTGACATAATTAGAAGTTAGTTTTGATGCTTTTGCACATCATGATTAGTTTGCTCAAGCTATCAATAATATATGTATGAAAAAGAAAAACCCGCCTGATTTGTCACAAGCAGGTTTGTTCTTATAGCATGTTGTCAACTCGAAACAATGAGGATTTCCAAAAGGAAACTTCACAGCGTCTATGATAGTTTGCTCAAAGGGTGTAAAGAGTATGCAGCATTTATATAGAAAATTTAAAATGTTTATGGGAATGAGTAAAAGAAAATAAGATTCAAGCCTGCTCCTATTACTTTTTTAAACATAAAAGTTCCTATGTTAAATGTCTATTCTAGCAGAAAAACACCCTACTCCTGTAGGGTGTTTTTTGTTTAATGTAAATAGTATATAGAACTGCACCAAAGTTTCCAGAAACCTTCTTTTTATTGATGTCGGAGCTTTTCAATTTCTTCTTGAGTAAAACCAGTTAACTCAGCAATTACAGCGTCATCAAGCCCTTTTTCAACCATACCTAAAGCCACTTTTTTTAACGTTTCTTCTTTTCCCTTTTTTTCTCCAAGCGTTTCTGCTCTTTTTAAAGCTGACTTTTCATCTAACAATGCTTTTCTGCGGGCCTCGTAAGCTAATAATACTTCTGGGTCTTGACTCACACGTTCCCATTCATCTATGGCTTTCTTTAACACTTGATCTTCTTGCATCGCAATCTCCTCCAATACTTGAGTGATTTCTTCATCTTCAGATGCTTCAAGTAATAATAACCATCGTACAAGTTGATCTTCTCGTGGGTCCACTTCTCTATTACGCCATTTGATTAATAACTTAGGTAGCTCCATGAAGTGAATTTCCAGCATATCCGTTAAGAGCAATTTTTGTTCACGCTCATACAGCTGAAAAGTTGAGTGATAATCATGGATATGGGACAAATAACGGAAGTTAACGATATTAATTGTAATTGTTTTACAAAGCTCTCCGTAGTCCATACCTTCTTTCATTTGGCTGCTATACATTTTGGACCAGTAATAGAGTGTTCGCTTTTCCATGTCATGTTTATTATTAAGCTGAATTTCAATATTGACGCGGCTTCCATCTTCTAATTGCGCGTGTACATCTAAAATTGAGCGTTTATCTTCTTGGTTTTCTTTATTAAAATGTGGATCTAATAACTGAACCGTTTGAATTTTTTTCTCGTTTGGAAAGCGAAGTGCTGCATTTAAAAAAGCAGCTAGAATAGATTCATTGCCATGGGTGCCAAATAACGATTTAAACGCAAAGTCGACACGTAAGTCTAATCGTTTTGTCATAATGCCCTCCATCATCTATATGTTTATTATTAGTATATCACGTCTAGATTTCCTCTTCCTATACCATACCTTATAACTAAACGCAGTTACATTAAAAATCATTTTGAGGGATGAGCGAAAACTGATGTAAAACGTTTTTAATATCAGCTTATATAAAACGCTATTCAATTCAACATCAATTAGTGAAGATAGTTTGAAGAAAGTTCAGGTTAAATAGTAAAAGGAAATTGTCCTAGAGATCAATTCTACAGCACATTGAAATGGAATTAAATGTTTATACACCTTTAATTGGGGGACTTACCTTATAAGAGCATCACTATTTAATTGAGAGGAGAATAGAAAATGAACAATAATACCGGGACTGTTGAAAATAAAGTAGAGAATAAGCTAAACGAGATGAGTCAAGAAAAGAAAGACAGTATTCTTTCTAGTTTTAACGAATTTAAAACATACTTAGGTGATAAAGTCACAAAAGGTGAGAAATTGGGGTTAAATGATGACCAATTAACTTTGGCAGCTAAAAAGATAGCTGATTATTTGGCAAAACATGAGGAACCACAAAATGAAGAGCAATATTTGTTACATGAGCTATGGAAAGTTGGAAGTGAGGATGAGCAACATCACCTTGCTCGTATGCTTGTTAAATTGGTTAAAGAATAATTTAAGTTGTTTACTAGGGGCTCAAACTACAGGATTCGTCTTCCCCTGTAGGATACTACATCCATATAAAAGGAGATTACTTTTAAAAGTAATCTTCTTTTATATATTTAAGTATTCTTTTTCAGGTACGGAAAGAAATGAAGTTTTAACATGAGAAAAAGGATGACCACTCAAGGTGTCATCCTTTTTCTTGTACATGGCAATCGTTTTAGTCTTCAACACAAGGAAATGAAACGTCTGATTTCACTTTTTACAGTGTCATTGGTTTCTAACATTTAGTATGTGAAATGAATGTTAAATTATGCGTCCATTATTTTCCACGAATACACTTCTCCTATAATAGGAAACTTAAGATAAACAAGGAGGTGACACAACATGGCAAACAACAAAAGCAGCAACAACAATGAATTATTAGTATACGGTGCTGAACAAGCAATCGATCAAATGAAATATGAAATCGCTAGCGAATTTGGTGTAAACCTTGGTGCTGATACAACTGCACGTGCAAACGGATCAGTAGGTGGCGAAATCACAAAACGTCTTGTACAAATGGCTGAGCAACAACTTGGCGGCGGACGTTTCTAATAAAACTTTATAATGATGGCTGAAGGAAGAATGGATATCCATTCTTCCTTTTTCCGTTTGTAAGAATCTTCTCCTTCTAATACTTTACAACATCCCAGGGTGGAGTTGTTTGTATATATAACTTTCCATAAAAGATATTTTTTACCTTAACGTAAGCACTTTATGTAGTGATGTTTATACCTTAATTAAGATCAATAAAGAAACGGAAAGTTTAATTCTTATTTATTTTATCCATTTAATAAATATCATTTGGTCTTTAAACTAAAAGAGAACTACCCATATAGTAAAATTTAAAGGTAATAAACATCACCTGAACAAGGAGGTAATTAGATGGGAAAAGTTTTGTTCTTTAATTTTCCTGGGGAAGGTCATATTAATCCTACAATTCCACTGGTAGAAGAATTGATAAAGCAAGGTGAGGAGGTCGTATATTATTGTGTAGAAGAATATAAAACTAAAATAGAGAAAACGGGCGCATTGTTTCGACCTTACGAAAATTTTCCAACGCCTAGCCATATCACAAAAAGAGTAAATCAAAAAATAGACCCTCTTGAAATGCTCTTGTATATGGGGAAAGCCATGGATGCAATCGTAGAGAAAGTTTTGAAAGAAGTAAGAGATGAGAAATACGATTACGTAATTTATGACAATAACTTTGCTGCAGGGTGGATTATTGCTGACGTTTTAAATCTACCTAAAATTTCTTCTTGTACAACATTTGCGATTAATCAAGAAATCTTCTCCTCTCTTATGCAAAATAGAGGAGAAATGAATAAAAACTCTCCAAAGTATCAAGAGATTGAAGAGATTACAACAAAATGGAAAGATAAATACGGCGTAATTCTTACTAATAAAAAAAATCTCATGACATGCCCCGGCGATATCACCCTTGTATACACCTCGAAGTTCTATCAACCTAGTGCTGAAGAATTTGATGAATCTTTTATTTTTATTGGGCCATCTATTGCAAAACGTCACAATATAGAGTACATTCCATTTAAAGTACAGCATGATACTAAACTTATCTTTATCTCAATGGGCACCGTATTTAATCAGCAACCTGAATTATATACAACATGTTTTGAAGCATTTAGGAAAAGTCCCTATACCGTTATAATAGCAGTAGGAAAGCAGACGGATATTCATCAGTTTGACGATATTCCCTCCAATTTTAGAGTGCATCAATATGTACCTCAATTAGAAATACTAGAACAAGCAGATGTTTTTATTACTCACGGTGGAATGAATAGTTCTAGTGAAGCACTTTACTTTGGAGTTCCTCTTGTTGTCATTCCTGTTATGGGGGATCAACCAATAGTTGCTAATCAAATTGAAAAGTTAGGAGCTGGTTTACAACTTAATCGTTTGAACCTAGATGCTTCTACATTACGAAACACAACAGAACAAGTGCTATCAAACGCTTCATTTAAGGATAAGAGTTCTTTAGTTGGAAAGTCTTTAAGAGAAGCTGGAGGATATAGAAAAGCAGTAGAAGTTATTCTAAAATTTAAAGAAACCACTTGTATATAACAAATGGTTTCTTTATGCTACGTTAAACTCCATAAAACATTTACGTATCATTCCCAAAACTATTATAGCAGTTTCTACTTATATATCAAAAAAATCATGTACTTTTAAATTGGGATCTATTTTTCTTAAAGCCTTGAGTATTTTGGTCATAGTTCTTTGCGTAGGCGCATGTTCTACATTTCGTTTACAGAGATCACTAACAGTAGATCTACTAACTTTTGAAGTACTTGCTAACCATTGTTGAGAAATTCCTCTTTGATCTAACCATTTTCCTAATTTGCTACGTTGCTTACCTAACCCAAACATATAAAATCACCTTTTTAACATCAGTCTTGTCCAAAAATTCGAAGTTTCATACATTTTTGAAGAAAATATCGGAATAGTGGACAAGTTATCGTTCATATCATTTAGTAAGACGTCACCACAAGACGTCAGGATAAACCATCAAGAATGGAGCGAATCAGATGAAAAAAGAAATAGCCATCTCGTTATTAAATCGAAAAGACGTCTATTTAACGTCAGAAGGTAAACAGACGTTAAAGGTCATTTTAAAAGAGAAAACCGCGTATGAAGAAAAATAAGAAGCTAAAAAATCAAGTAGACACCTATTGACCAACTGTGCGGTACCATTCCATTTATCGTACATATGTAGATAGTCTATTTCATGCTACTGAGTTAGATCGAAATCAAATTATAAGGTGTGCACTCTTTACAGCAGCGAACAATCCTGTTTTCTTAGCATTAATGAATCAGTATAAAGTAAGTGACGTCCCTCTTCCCTCCTCTCCATGGCAACCTTCTCCCCACCGGTTATGGATGAAACAAGAGCCAAACATCGAAGAGAAAGGAGGAGGCAAACATGATGACCTTGAGCGAAAAGGAACGTCTACAAGAGCTTTTACGTTACTTGGAACATCAACAGATGGCCAATCTGTGTCAGGAGCAGCTATTCAATTCGACCGAAAGCCTTCTACCAATGAAAAGACAGCAGGGATTACGAGACGTCAGCAGCCGATTGAGAGACAAACAAGGGAGATTCCTACCTTACAATTATCAAATAATGGAGGAATCAGACTTGATTTTAGATAAAGAAACTGAAATACAACGAAAACTTAAAATAGAGCCCATTGTAGGTTCTTATAATAGCTATACGGTGAATGAAAAGGAAAAGAGGGATTGGAGTGGTAATATCTATTTAGCTTGTGTGGTAGCGATATTAACTATTGCCTTTTTTACCTGACGTCTTTTTAGAATAGTGTCGATATTTTGGTCATAAACATATAGCATGAATACAGTTAAGACCGCCTTATAAACTGATACATAATGGGCGGTCTTTGTTGTAAATATGATTAAAAACTCCTGGGAAGTGGAGGAAATTTCGGTAACGAAAAACAAGTATAAAGATTTATATAAAATATATCTTATAATATAGGTAACACAGAAGGTATGTAGATGGAAAATAGTCCTCGTTTCGCAGAATTAGTCTCTGATTTTGAAAAACGGTTAGGTCGACATTTAAATGCCAAAGAAAAAGAACTACTTGTATGGATAGTTAAAGCAGAAAGTAATAAGTATGTTCAATAATCTACATTTATCCTCTTCAACTTTTTAGAAATTTTCTTATATGTACCGGAGAACTGCCTATACACAATAGGTGACGCACAGAAAAAATCCTACACACTGAGGTGTAGGATTTTTAAATGGTCCCGAATATTAGATTAGAAACAGAGGGTATTCGGTATTGCAAATGAAATGAAAGTTTAGCTTTCCATATTATTCTATCAAAAGTATCTTTACTATTGAATATGGCAACCTTCTCAATTTGCTACCTGTATCTGGAACAACAAAAGGTAATAAGTTACAATTCATTCTATTGTAGATTGGATATCAATCTACAAATGCTTGTTTATCCACTATTTCACCTGGTTTTGCATATGTAACATACGTGCCGGCCATCATGTCATGAAGACTTCTTTTATCCTTACGGAAAACCACCATGAACACACTTACAATTAACGCAATACCTAATGTAATACCATAAACAATGCCGGCCACAAGAACTCTTAATAGCATTGCTCCGATTCCAAGTTTCTTTCCATTGACTTTGACAATTCTAACTCCAACAATTCGTTTCCCTATAGTATATCCATACCATAATATAGGGACAGCAACCGCATAGATGAAACCTATGAGTGATGTAATGGGATCTTCACGGTCAAAGTCTCCTGTAATAAGAAAGCCAATAAGCCCCAAAGGAATACTTACAATAATGCCATCTAACAGATTTCCTAATAGGCGTATCCAAAATCCTGCTGGTTTTGTTACTTGATCCACTTTATATTTCTCCCCTTCTTGTAAATTAACACTTTATCTATCTAAATAGCTCCTCAGATGATGATAACATGATTGAAGAGGAAGGTAAAAAATATAAAATATTTTAAATTTATCCACTAATAATAAAATACATGTCTCTAGTATTGATATTACTAAAGACATATTCATAGAAAAGAGATAAAAGATTAATTAGTTTTTTTTAGTTGTAAATTTCCCTTATTAAAGACAATAACGGCATTATAAGCTTCATATAAGGCATATACAGGGTAACAAAAAGCCATAAATACAATCATAGTTGGTACCTTTTCAACAACAGGAAAATGGCCGGACAAGAAACTTTTAACCGTAATTCCCAAGTAAACCAATAAAGGAATGATAATAACAGCTAATAACAATAACCACGGGGTCATCTTGGTTTCCTTCAGTTTTTCTCGACAATGCGGGCATTTCATTGTAAAAGGACTTGAAAAATCTTCGAAATGCTCAATTGTAATAGGTTTTTGACACCCTGGACAAGGTGTTGATTTTTTCATATAAGTTTCTCCTTTTTGAAATGTAAAAGAATAGAAATAATAGGGTTATAGATCTCTACTTTGATAGGTTCTACACGTTTCCCATAGGTAGTTGCCATCTAATCGTGTAAACTTCGCTTATCCTGGCGGAAAGCCACCATAAAAAAGCTAATGATAGCAACTATTCCTATTGTAAGACCATACATAAGAGCTGCGATGAAGACATGTAAACCCATAGATCCAAAGCCTACATCTCGTTAAGGTTATAGTTAAAGCGCTTGTATACCTTGTTTTTATGTTGTAGATTCGTTTTCATGATATTGATGATGACGTGTTGCTCACTTTTCCAATGTACATTAACGTCATGAATCATAGAAGGTTGAATTCCTTGAAGCTCCTTATATTGGTTAAGAGTGCTTCCAGGTTGTCCGTAGTACATTCTAAGAGAATCAGCCTTTTGTTTTTGCTCATAATCAAAGTAATCAGTGGTTTGTTTATACATCTTTTTTACTTCAACAATGTTTCGCTGATTAGGAGATGTGCTGGTTGTAAGTGAGACGCTACTTACCATGTTTGGCTGTTGTTGGCTTTTATCTAAGACATGATTCATGACAAATACAAGAAAAATTACTCCAAATGATAACATGATCCAAAGCCACTTTTTCATGTCGACACTTCCTCTTTTATGATTAAAAATCAAAATGAGTAGATAATCTCATTACGAAATAGCATTTTCTGCTATTTCGTATCCTTAGATAATAACATACTCAAAAACTCTTGAAAGGTATCAGCAATCTTTGATGTAGCTGGATCACACTCATATGATTCTTCGTAGTCTAGGAAATCAACAGACGGATTGTTTTTATCATAGTGAAAGTTTAAACATAAATAATCTCCCCATGCTAGCTTCGCAATTCGAATTAATTCAGATCCGATGAGATCTTCATCATAAAAATTCCGGCCTTGTTCTCCTAAAAAAGTTTCGCAGTAACCAATATCATACACACCATAAGGATGCTCACTGAAGTTTTTAATAATGCCTAAAAAACGTTCAATTTGACACCTGTTATTGATGATTGTTAGAGGTGTAGAATCTATTACTGTACATCCGTTATATAGCTTCAAGAATTCTTTATATGCATTGGGCAATTGGATGCGAAAAGAAGCTTCTAATTTTGCAATGTCTTGATCCTCTGGTAATGGATAAATAATGCTTTCTTTCACAACTCTCATTGTTATCAATCTCCTTGCAGTCCTTGCAATAGGTCATCTTCAAGGAAATACATTATGACTTCTGATATTCATACATAACTGGAACTTTATCCATTTTAACGGTTTTGGCCACAATATAACGACGGTAACCATCTTTCAAGATATTCGATCCTTTTTCAATCGTTAATGGCTCATCCAGACGCCCTGTACGCTTCACAAAATCAATGACCTTTTGTGTTTTTTGAGGGTTTGGATGTGTCTTTAAGAATTCTTCAGGTACGATGATTTCGTCGAAACTTAGAAGATCTTGTGTCCCTTTTGGCTGATTTGTTATTTGTTTCTTTTGTGGCTCCACCTTTTTCTCTTGAACAGGTGTCTCCTTCACTTCTGTCTGTACTTTTTCAGCTTTCTTCTCTTCATTTGCTACAGGTTGAGAGGTAGTTACCGGTTTTTCTTCCTGTTTAGTAGCCGCAACTTCTTGTTGCACTGCAGAAGCCTCTTGTTTCGCCTCTTTTTTATCGTTTGATTCATTGCCTTCTTTGTCTTTCTTATTCGGGAGAACAGTAATCTGGAAGCAGATTACACCTACTTCACCAGGGCATTCATCAATCGGAATGTCTAATGTTGGTTCTCCTTGAATTAAGATTTTTTCATGCATAATGCTTTTTTTTGTGAGACCTGTTTTGTTGAAAGCCTTCTTTGCAACAAATACCGTGTACGAAATAAACGTACTCTTCTTCAACCCTTTAGGCGCAGATGGTGATCCTTTTTCACGCATATCAAAGGCAACATAGCGATCGTATTCTCGTAGTGGTCCTGTGGCTGATCCAGTTAACGTAATTTTATGTGGCATAATGTGCTCCTCCTGCGTAGATATAGATTTATTTATTATTTAGAACAGTGTTCTAAATAAACATATCCTAATAGTACTTTTGCTTCTAAGGGATTTCTTCACTTTTTACATTTTCTTCTGTCGTACATATAAACAAAGACTATGTGCATACTTATAGTGTGGACTTGTAGCTCAATGGCAGAGCAGCCAGTCGTATTACACTATACAACTTTGGTGTCTTGCAGGTTCAAATCCTGCCAAGTCCGCCCTTAAAACACTGAATACGTTAAAAATAGTGAAAGTCCTTGCTATGAATTAAGAAGCTGGTTCCTTTAATTTAGCATGTTGATGCAACAATTCCTGCTCCTCAGGTGTTAGCTCTTGTCCTAATCTCTGCTTTAATTCAATTATTTCTAACTGTGTAACCGAAGATACTTCTTTTTTTTCTGTACTGTTCTCTCGATCTTGCTTAGCCTTTAACCAATTAGGAACAATCTCTTTGCGGATAATACGCTTGGGTGTAAACAATTTTGTTGATGACTCTTCTTTATGTATAACTTCTTTATGAGTTAGATATACTGATGAATAATCCTGGTTTTCAGGGTCAAGCAACTGATAGAATTGTTTTTTCGCAATTTTATAGATTAACTGACACATATTGTCTAAAGTCAAAGGTTTTCCTTTATGATTAGCTTCATGTACATATTTGTCTAATCCAACGATAGATGTATATGCAATTTCATGTATTTGCTCTTTTTCAATCATAATCTCTGTATCTCGTTTTACGGCTTTTGCAGCATTTTGAATGCGAGCATAAAAGTCTTTTAATTGATGGCCATACTTACCTGCGTAGACTTGATTGACTTTCTTAGGAACACCTTTGATATAGGTAAATGACTGTGAAGCAGACATTAAATGATTATTTATATGATTTATAGGTAAATCAAGGTTATTAAAGGCACCAGGTGATTTATCGGCCTTTAAGCTTGGTCTATCAACGTTTTCAGCACTTTCTGGATACATCACAGGAAGCGTCACAGGAGTTGTCATTTCTTCTTGTTGGACCGTTTCTATCCCTGTTGTATCATGGGCAAAAAAGATTTCGTCGCAAATCCGATTAAAGTTCTTATGACTTTTAAGAATAAATACATAGCTATCAGGGTGAGTACCTGTTGCATCCTCTTTAATGTAACGTGCTACAAGTATAAAAGGTGTCGCTTTTAACGAACGTACAAAACGAGAAACCGTACTTTTAGAAACTTTAAATTTCTTCATGAGTGTTTCAGAACGAATGGCTTGGATGCCTGTAGCCACTAGGTTATAGATGACATGATCAAGCATTTCCATTCTTTTTTTAGGAAATTCTTTATGTATAGCTGATTGGTTCTGTTTATAATGAGTACGGATAATTTCTAAAAACTCTTCTTTCTTTTTCCGAAGTGTGGATTTGTTCTTCCATAACCACTTAAACCTTCCGTTGAAGGTGTCTACATCTCTTAAATAGCAGGTTAATATTTTTGTCATTTGTTCATCTTCTCCTTTAAGGAACAAAAAAAGACACTGTTTCCCTGGAAAAAGGAAAACAATGTCTTGATTTTGATGAACTAAGCCCTTGAAATAGATAGCTATTTCATATAAAATAAAACCATAAGTTTTATTTTATAGAAAAACTAAATCTATTAACAAGAGACTTCGACAAGTGTTTTCCCTACCGTAACTAGGGGGAACGGTTTAAGAGTGCTACCAACACTTCTTAAACAGTTGAAGTCTTTTTTCTATTCCGGTCATTTTTGTTAGTTTTATTATAGCGTTAACTAGTCTCATAATTCAATAAAAATTAGCAAAATATATCAAAACGAGTATTTTAGGCTAATCTTTTTTATTTAAGTAATAAATAAATAAACAAATATTTGCTTAAAAAACAAAATTTATCTCTACTTTTAATCAGCATGTAAAAGCTTGTCTTTTATTTTGTTTACAAAGGATCTTCCAAATCTATAGTATCAAAAGAGGCATTGAACTTAGTTAATTTAGCTTAACTAAGTTCAATGCCTCTTTCCTTCTCTCTATTTCACATTTATTTAAAATCAGATTAATTATTAATTTTATTGAATATCATACTCTTTTTCAAGTCGATCTACTAAGTGTTCGCTTATATAGTCCTCTATGAAAGATCGTTTTTTATTATAATCTTCTTCCTTTTTAAAGCTAAATAGGCCAGTTTTCAAAGTTATAGTCCGATCCTCTTCAGGTAAAGCACCCCATTTTTGAATTGCTTCTTTTCTTAGTTTGTTTCTAATTTTCAATTCGTTTAGACGTTGTTCTTTTTCTAGTATTCTTTGGTTATCTGTGGTTGCAGATGTTTCTGGGAGTGCCTTCAATACATCTTGAAATTGAGAGAGAATCTCTTGATTTGTTTGTCCACTTTGCTTCATAAATGTTGTTAAAACCTGAACCATAGAATCAATTTTTTCAGTTGCTTCTGCTAATTGTTCTTCTAAATCTACTATTTTCTTCTCAAAAACTGTCTTCATGGGCTCATTCTTTTCCAACATCTCAGATGTTGTTTCTCCGTTAAAATGTGAACGGATTTGTTTAATAGAATAACCATTCTCTTCTTTTAATCTCTTAGCCTCAAGCAACATATCAATTTCTTCTCTTTTAAAACGACGATGACCACCTTGAGTTCGGATCCCTTGAATATTAAAATCCTCTTGATATCGCCTAATTGTTTGATCAGAAAGACCAGTAAGCTTTATCACTTCGCTTAATTTGAATTCTTCCTCAGCTTGTTTCAAAATTACCCCCCCTTTTTTCTTAAATATAATAACAACAAATTTGTTGTTATTATAGCAGAACTTACATTGGTTTTTGAAAGATTTAATGATGGATTTTATGTTAGATTTACAGTGTTTTTACTATTTTGATTGAATAAATAATTTAAGGTTCTGTTCTATTATAACAAAGTTCTTACACAGACTAAAGAGATGAAATCTAACTCTAAATCTGTAGTAAGTAGCTGTTAAATTTGGATTAAGGGAGTTGAAGAGATGAAATCTAACTCTAAATCTATAGTAAGTAGCTGTTAAATTTGGATTAAGGGAGTTGAAGAGATGAAATCTAACTCTAAATCTATAGTAAGTAGCTGTTAAGTTTGGGTTAAGGGAGTTAAAGAGATGAAATCTAACTCTAAATCTGTAGTAAGTAGCTGTTAAGTTTAGATTAAGGGAGTTAAAGAGATGAAATCTAACTCTAAATCTGTAGTAAGTAGCTGTTAAGTTTAACTGAAGTTGAACTATATTCAAGGTCTTGAGTGTGGATTTTTATTTTGTCGTTAGTTAATTCAACTAAAGTTAAACTTATGAGAGGGTTATAATAATATAACTATATTTATCTAAATTTAAGTTAGACTTAAGTTCAATTAAAGGAGAGGGAGCTAAATGCAAGTCTATAATATGGAATTTTCAAACGTATGGTTGATTGGAATCTTGGTGTTTTCTTAACTATTAGAATAATAGCTTTTATTTTTTGTTAAATATATGACTTTAGAACTTCCCTTATTGTAAAAATAATCAATAATAGTAATTAAATTCATTTAATTGTAATTCATAAACATTTATGTGGGTCAAATGAATCCGAAAACAGACTTCGAATAAATGTAAAAAAAAGGGATTGTGTTCTATTTGAAACTGAAAGAAAGTTTGATAAGCTAAATTGTAAATAGAACCAATATTTTTACACTATCAATGAAGTGGAAGTGAAGCGATGACTAAAACAATTATTTTTGATTTTGATGGCACTCTAGTTGAATCAGGACAGGTAGTATTTGATCTTTTTAATAGCTTTGCTGATAAATATAAGTACAATAGAATGCCTCAAGAACAAAGCGACTATATTCGTACAATTACATTTAAGGAACGTTTTAAAAAGTTTAATGTTCCATTATTTAAAATTCCCATGTTAACGATTGATATTGTAAAGAAGTACAAAGAAATGATTCCAGATCTTGAGACAATTGGAGACATTAAACGTGTGTTACACGAGTTGAAAAAAGAAGGGTTTAAGTTAATTCTTGTTTCCGCAAATTCGAAAGAAAATATTAGAAAATTCTTAGAATTGAATAAGATGGATTATTTTGAAGAAATCCTTACTTCTCATCGATTCTTTGGAAGGCATGTCACACTCAATAATTACATAAAAAAAACAAAGACACCAAATAAAGATATTATATTTGTCGGTGATGAACATCGTGACATTGTAGCCTGTAAGAAAAGTAATATCAAAATTATATCAGTGACATGGGGGTATGATTTCGAGGTGCTTTTAAATGAAGCAAATCCTGATTTCATTGTAAGAAAACCAGAAGAAATCTTAAGCGTTATTCAAGAGGTTGTCTAAATGATTACTTTGTTCCTAGTGAGTGGTGTTTTTGCGATTATCTGTTATAAGTATGATCCAAAATCACCGCCTTTAAGATGGGTAGTATTTCTTTTAATTTGTGGTTCATTAGCTGGTCTATCCCGTGCTATCATTGAAACTTTTATACCTGCTTTAAATAGGAATGATATAAATTCAGAGTGGATTAACACATTACTATATTATTTAAGGATTATAACGGGATTTATTTCTATATATTTTTGCCCATATGGCATTTTGATGCATGCAATTACATATAGCACAAAGCTCACAGCAAAGATGACAAGGATTTTAAAGTATGTCTTATTAATTCCTATACCATTCATGCTAAAGACAACTGTCTACGTACCTGACATCATACCTGACTTTGATAACATGCTCTATTGGGCTGTTCCTTATATTGTTATTGCTTGTATTCTTCACATATACGGATACTTTACGGAAAAGGACAAACAAAAGAAAAAAAGTCGATTTATAACGCTATCCCTCATGTTTCCGGTGATATTATCAGCTCTTATTTTAAATTATATAATGCGTGTATTTAATAGTGGAAATCAAGAATGGCGATATATTATTTTTTTCATCGTCGCTTCTTTCTTTGTTTTTATCTGGAAAGCTCTTAGTGCAGCTGGTTCTTTAAATGGTATTAGGCTTAGGTATGAAAGAGAAGCACATGAAAGAACAAGACAAGCAGTCAACCAGGGGGCAGCTTTAATAAATCATGCTATAAAAAACCAGATATATAAGATTGATACTAGCTTACAGACCATTGATTTAAATCATTTAGATAACTCATCTAAAAAGTCTGTTGAGATCATTGATCGAAGTGCAAAACACTTAATGGAGATCATTGATCGAATGCACCATAAAACTCAAGAAATTAAAATTGTTAAAAGTAAGAATAGTTTGATCGATCTTGTAGAGGCCAGTTTAGAAAACGAAAAATCGGAGTTATCTAGAAAGAGTATAGAGGTTACTAAAGTATATACAGTCAAAGAACCTTACGTTTTTTGCGATAAAACACATACATTTGAGGTGTTTTTAAATATCCTGAGAAACTCAATTGAAGCAGTAGAGGGTAATGGAAAGATTAAGATCTCTATCGTACAAAAAAATAGTAAGAATGTAATTGTGCGCTTTTCTGATAATGGAATTGGTATTCCTCAAGAGCATTTAAGACACGTTACTGATCCATTTTTTAGTACGAAACAAAATAAAGGTAAAAATTATGGTATGGGCTTAAATCAATGTAATGAGGTCATGTATAAGACAGGTGGTAGTCTCAACATAGAAAGTAAGGTCAATGAAGGTACAACGCTCACGCTAATATTTCCAATACATTTGAAAAAGGGTGATGTATATGAAGAACATAATTCGAGTCGTGCTAATTGAAGACGATCCAGATTGGCTCAGTATCATGGAAAATATCATTGGAAAAGAAGAAGACATGATGCTAGTGGGGTGTGCTCAAACAGAAGAAGAAGGTATAACACTTTCTCACGCTCTAAGCAATATTGATATATTCCTTGTAGATATTAATTTATCGGGGGCTAATCTCGATGGGATATATACAGCATTAGAGTTAAAGCGTAGCAAGACATCTAAAGTCATTATGTTAACATCACTGTCAGATGAGGAAGTTATTCAGCAAGCTTTTACAGCCGGGGCAACAAATTATATTTTGAAAAAGAATGCTGCTCGTATACCTGAAATTATTCGTTCTACTTACCATACTGAAACGAATCCAGTCGAGGTTTTGTTAAAAGACTATCGCCGCATGAAGACAGAAGAGCAGCTAAAAGATTTAACTAATGCTGAACGAGATGTATATCAGTTAATGGAAAAAGGATTATCAAGAAGTGAAATCCAACAAAAACTAGTGAAATCAAGCAATACAATTAAAAATCAAATTCAAAGCATATTAAAAAAATTATCTGTTTCTGACGTTAAAGCTGCTATTAATAAAGCGAGATCGGGAGGGCTAAGATAACCATACTTTGTATGGTTATTTTTTTTGCCTAAAGACTAAGAAATATAGTCCACTTTTTAGAAGAGTACTATATTTCTTAGTACCTTTTTAAAAAATGGACTATAAAAAAACGCACTACCTAGTTTCTTGGGAGACTTATATGATGTATTTAGGATTTATTTAATACTGAATCAAACAACGCTGTTAAATGTTTCTTTTCCTGTGAGTCTAAACGATTCAATACTTTTAAGAGTGAAAAGTCATTAAGTACTAAGTTTTTTAATACTTGAATTTCTTCTGTAGTTAAATTTTCTAATAATAAATACGCTTGCTTATCTTCATTGGAGTTGTTTAGGTTTACTTTCTGTGTGTAATCAAAAGGTAAGATATCATATAGGCTAATTTCTAATACGTCACAGATATTTAGCATTGATTCAAATGTGCCAAATCTTGTTCCGCGTTCAATAGCACTAATAGTGGCTTGTGAGGTATTAGATAACTTGCCTAATTCAGCAGTAGTTATACGACGAACCTTTCGGTACTCTTTAATCTTTACTCCTATATATTCTTTAAGTTCCTCTATAGTCATATTATCTATCTACTTTCATTTAAATTTTATTATTAATTTTATCAGAAAAGAAAGTTGTTGTGAAATATTCTTTTAAGAGTAACTTTTTTACAAAAAATACTTTACAATTATTCATTAACGATTACTATGTAATCAAGGAGGTTCTGGAAAAAAAGACCATACGAGAAAAGAGGAAAGAGGAGAAATGGAGTCAAACCTATCTAGCTCAATTATCAGGAGTCCCGCAACCTACTATTTCTCAAATTGAAAATGGGACTCGTCAGTATCCAACGTTTGAAAATATGAAGAAGATCGCAGAGGCACTGGATCTCAAATTAGAAGATATTTTCTTACCACATCATAAGGATATGAAGTGATTTTAAGAATACTTAACGGTTAAAAGGGGTGAGATGAACATGGAAGCACAGAAACGACTAGCATTCTATGATATATCAGATGCACGGGCGAAAAGTGCCAAAACCTTTGATGGAAAGTTGTATACGTTAAAAGGAGGGGTAGCTGTAGAAAAAGGAACGGGCGATGTCAAACGTGTAGCTGATATTTATTATGAAGTACGCTCAGTAATGGATCAGGCTCATACCATCGTCGCCAAGCGCAGAAAAAAAGATGAAGAATTGAAGGAAGTTTTACAAAAGACCTGCTAGTTCTTAGATGCAGCATACAAGCGATTTTGAAACGTGCCGAGAGCACGAGAAGTGGTACCTTGACAATTACATATTGCGTGCCTCCCCTAAACGGATCACAAGGGGGTTAAGGTATACGATAACGATAAGGTTCGATGAGTGCGTCCTAAAACTCATCGGTGATCTAGCAATAAAACAGTGACGGTGTATCCATGATCTGTGAAGAGTGATGGCGTGAGGGTAAATCCGAAGAAGCGACAACACTTCAAACAGTAGAAACACGAGGTTCTTCGTACATGCCGAAAACGTTGTGCATTATTGGGCCTAGTGAAAACTATGCATGCCAATATAGGGTTTGCCCTTCCAGCCAGAAACGGGTATATATTTCCTTTCATAGCCTTGAAAAGACAGAGATGATCGCTAAACCTATGGTAAAATATGACTCTCGGTAGGTTTCAGAATCGCTTGTTATGTCTGAATATTAAGAACAAAGGAGAATGGTTATGAAAAACAAAAAATGGTTACTTTCTGCCGTGGCAGGAATCGTTGTGGCTCTAGGGATAGGCACAGCGTTTGTCTCTTCCTACAATTCAAGTGAAGTGAAAGGAAATGGTGAACTAGAAGAATTACATCCTCTTCAAATGAAGAAATTTATGAAAGAAGATGGTACAGGATTTGTAATGTATTCTTTTGATGAAGATGATCGCAGTGTAAATATGAACGAGGTAAAAAAAGCTTTAAAGGAAAATGAGGTAGATGGAAAAGAAATATACAGCAATGATCCTCTCTACGATCAAGATAAAGATCAAAGTTATTATGGTCTAACACAATATCCTGATACTTTAGCTGTCTATAAAAATGGAAAACTAAAACAGCAAATTGAATTTGATGATTACGATCCATCTCAGTTAGAAACAGAACTTTCTCATTTTATTGAAACATCTAAAGAACTGTATTTCGAAGAATAAGAGGTAAGCTTTGAAAGGTGGTGGTATCTTGACGATCTCCCAAAAGGAATTAAAGAAATCAAAAGATCTTGTGGAAAAGTTGCTGAAAGTGAATGGAAACAAATATAATGACTGGCTATATCAACAACACCAAAAGTTTATTGAAGAAAATCAAGATTTAATTCTTCAAGCATTAAGTGCTTTTACAGGTGAAGAAGAGGAGGAGGAAAAAAACGAACCGAAAGCAGCTGAATCAGTTCCTGTAAGACCACAAAGTATTCCAGTAACAAAAAACTAACGAAAAAGAGGAGTGAAATACATGTTAGATTTATTAAATAGCGTGGATGTGACGCAGTTAACTTCGCATTTAACCCTTGGGGCGGCTGATGGCATGAATGGCCTCATCGAAAGTGGAAAGTCTATTATCAAATGGTTGCAACGTATTGCGATGGTTGCCGCAGCTCTTGGCTTTTGTATAGGTGGTTATCACTTAATTTTAGGTGGAGAACGAGGTCGTCATAAATGTATCGCATGGTTTGTTGGAGGCGCAGTTGGGTTAGTTATTGTTATGGGTGCCTATGCATTAGCTGAAGGTGTTAATACAAATATCCGATTTGGAAGCTAAGAAAGCTATACAGTTGATTGTATAGCTTTTTTCTATGCTCATTTTTAGAAGAAAGGAATGGAGAAACATGCTGTCTGTCATGTTTATAAACAGTGAGACAAAAGAGTTAAAGCCATTTCAAAAGTTATCGATTCCAGAAGCATGCGAGATAACAGAAACAGTAGAAACACAGTATCGACGTACTAGAAAAAAGGCTCATGCTGATTTTTTTATCCTCGATGAAGAAGATCAAGAGGTATATGCAGGAACATTGTCCATTGGAACGGGTCATGCTCGGCATGTAGTCGATCATATTAAGAAAAAGTTAAGCTCTTTAAAAATGGACGATATACAGGAAGCTCGAAAGCGAAGTTTTCTTGAACAATTGGAAAAGGAAGTACCGGACCATCTGAAAACAACAGATGGTTCGTTTTCTTTAGAGGAAGAAAAAGAGAATCATGTGCAAACGACTCAAACACCTGTCCTTTCTACTCGTAACCGAAGGATGATCTATGGAGGAGGGATCTTATCTCTCCTTATCCTTTCAGCAACATGTTTTTCAACAGTGGCTACTTCCCAAGATCGAGCTGAAACCATTCAAGATTTACAAAAACAAGTCAAACTCGAACAAAAAATAACAGGAACATATGAAAGAGCACTCTTAGGAGATTCAGAAGGGGCTTTGAAACAGCTTTCTTCTATTGATGAACAAAAAGTCTTACGAACGAACAGAAAAACGTTTATATGAGCCTCCTCGTCGATCAAAAAAAGTATAAAGAAGCTGTTAAGCTTCAGGGAGACCATCCAGAAGTAGTGGAAAGCATGATTTCAAAGGAGGGGGATGTTAATGAGTTAAAAGAGTTCCAACAAGCGTTTCCTTCGCCAAATGGAGCGTTTGATCTTGCCTATCACGAACAACGTTGGGAAGATATGACGAGCCAATCAGGAGTAGAAATGACCGATAAACGATATGAAATGAAGGCTTATGGATATCTGAAGCTAGATAAAGTGAAAGAGGCCAGAGAAGAGGCAGCGCATATTCAAAGCCAAGACTTGAATCAAAAAATAGAAACCTATGAAAAAACGAAAAAACAAGTGAATGAAGAGAACAAGAAAGACAAAAAGGATGAAAATAAAATTAAGTCGTTAACGGATCAACAAAAGAAACAAGAAGAACTCCTAAAAAACCTATAAGAAAGGATGAACGGGATGTATACACAAACAAAAGTGAAAAACCAGAAGCAAGCCTTTGTCGTAGGGATTGAGTATTATGAAGAAGATTTATTTTTAGAAATCGAATTAGGCACGTTTTACACAACTCAGCTCCATGCTCAACGTATTGCGAACAGTGTTCATAATGTCATTCTTTTAGAGAATCAGATTGTACTTATCTTTAAAAATGCTGATTCAATCACTCTTACAGATGATTTTCTCAAATATGCGTTCAAGTTTCGACTATGCACAAAACCAACTATGCCTCCTCTTGATACCTCCAAGCTCAACCAACAAGAAAAAGACGACTTAGTTTTTAATGAAGCCTATATGGTGACAGAAGAGGATATGAAAGAGGTACAATGGGACATTAACACGGCTTTTCGTTACCTTCAACATCAGTATGAGGCAAGAGATCAAACGTTCTTTTCTCTTTCATCGAGTGCCTACTATGTCATTCCTACTTCTGAAGAAATTGACCAGGAGGGAATGAGAAATGCAACCTAATAAATCCATCAAATATGTGGTCGCTGAAAAACAAGTACTTATTCCTTTAAGTGCTTGTTTTTTTGTATCGATTCTACTCATCTTAAACTTTTTGTTTAACATGATGCGGAATCTTATTCAAACAACGTTTAGCGATGTATTTGAACCGCAGCCTTTTCATTTGGAAACATCTTTTTTGACAGAGATTCATCTTCAACAGTACTCGCCTTTATATGGGGCCATGTGTCTAGTCGCTGCCTTATTAACGGCCAAATTTGCTTACAATATTCGATCTAACTTCAAAGATTTAAACCGAAATCAAAAAGGTTCGGGACGCTTTACAACAAGGAGTGAACTGAAAAAGCAATATCGAAAAGTACCTGAAAAAACGACAACCTATCAAGGTGGAGGTGGTGTTCCTGTTTCTCGTATTCAAACCTATGACCTGATTCAAACGTGGAAAGAGTACAAAGCGTTAAAGGGAATGCAGAAGCTTCTCCACACACATCGATTCTTTACGAAGAAAAGCTACATGCTGATTGATGATACACCCGTTAATAATTTGATCATTGGGATTACACGATCAGGGAAAGGAGAAACCTTTGTTTTTCCAACGATTGATATCTACTCACGAGCTGAGAAACAGCCTTCCCTAGTCTGCAACGATCCAAAGGGGGAGTTGCTTGCTGCTTCTAAAAACACGTTAGAGGAAAGAGGCTATCATGTTGAAGTGTTAAACTTACTCAATCCATTAGAATCGATGAGTTATAACCTGTTAGAAATGATAAAAGAAACGTATAAAGATGGTGATTATTCAACAGCTCAAGCGTTATGTAACACGTTATCGTATACGCTTTATTACAATCCAAATGCCAAAGATCCATTCTGGCAACAATGTGCCATGAGTTTATGTAACGCCATGATTCTGGCTGTAACAGATAAGTGTATTAAGGAAAAGGAAGAAAATAAAATCACGATGTACACGGTGGCGAATATGTTGTCGGAGTTAGGCTCGAAAGAGGTTGTGATTAATAAAAAAGGAGATACTCAAAATGCGTTAGACATGTACTTTGATGGTCTTCCAACAGAAAGTGTCGCCAAAATGCAGTATGCCACATCGAACTTTTCAAAAGGCACGACAAGAGGCGGAATATTTACTCAAACGATGAATGGGCTATCTATTTTTACGTTTGATGAAATCGCCAAGATGACCTCTAAAAACAGCGTTGATTTAAAGCGTGTAGGCTTTGGAAAAACCATCAAAGGGACAGCAGCACCTCTTACTCGCTTAGAAATGACCTTTCCAGATGGTCAAACAGAAACCATTAAAACGGACGCCAAAGGACTATTTGAAGTCAACTTTACAAGTAAGTTAAAAAGTAATGATGAAATTATTCTTGGTGAAAAGTTGAGTGATAAAATCGTTACTTCGTCGAGGCTTGAAACAGTGATATCGATTAATAAAATCACAAAAGAAACAGGAGCTACGACGTTTACAGTCGAGAAGAAGCATCCAACCATTCATGTAAAGGAAGTGACGTATTTTACAAAACCAATTGCTATTTTTATGGTTACACCTGATTATGATTCAAGTAACCATGTGATAGCGTCGATTTTTGTCCGACAGTTATATTATGTGCTTTCTAAGAATGCTTCATTGGCACGAGGAAACAAGTGTCATCGAGAAGTAGTGGTGTTGTTAGATGAATTCGGCAACATGCCGGCAATCGAAGGAATGTCCAACATTATCACGGTTTGTTTAGGGCGAAATATACGTTTCAACTTAGTGATTCAAGCTTATGCACAACTAAAAAATAAATATGGAGATGATGCTGAAACGATTGAAGGAAACTGTGGGAATACCATCTATATTTTGACTAATAACTATGAAACAGCTAAAACCATCTCGCAAAAATTAGGAGACGGTACCATCAATTCTACCTCTCGAAGTGGAAAAGGATTATCAACAGATAAAAGTAAAACGGAGGGAGTTGATGGGAAACCGTTATTAACGCCAAATGAATTAATGGAACTTAAAGAAGGAGAAAGCGTGGTTGTACGTGTTGTAAAACGTCAAGACAAATCACGTAGACGCATTAAAGCTCACCCAATTTATAACACTAAAAAAACAGCTCTTAAATATCGATGGGAGTATCTTGGAGATGACTTTAATACAGATCGCTCCATTTTAGATATCGATATTGAATCATTGCATAAGGAAGTAGATCCACGAAAGTTAATTATCGACAACTTCTTTACCTTTCAACAAAAGCAACAAAAAAAGGAGTCGGTTAAAAAAGAGCAGGAATCACTTGATACCCCATTCTCCCCTATGACTTATGAAAACTGGGGAACTAAATCAGTCAAAGAGTTTTTCAGTGAAGATCCTAGCGTCTTTGAAATTCTGAAAACAGAGTTGCCAGGTGTTATGAATAAAACAATTGAAGAAATCCAACAGCAAGCAATGGATGACTTCGTAGATGAGTTTAAGATACTATCTCAAAACGATCAACTGGATTCTAATGTGTATCAACTTGTTGAAACGAAAATTGAGACAACACTTGCTAAGTTACAGGACGAAGTTGAAACACAGGAAGCCTAACATAAAAAAGGAGGAGAAAAAATGAATAGCATTTCAAAGGAATTAGAACGTATTTTAGAGGACTATGCACCGATTGTGAAGGAAGGGAAACACGTGTTAATTGGCTTGCTAGATGGCACTATATATTTGGAAAAAGGGCAGGAAGGAGAAGTACCTGTCCAAATTCGTGTTTCTCCTCTAGATGAACGATTAGAAATAACCGTCGATACGTTGTTTCAAGGCATGTAATACGTGCATAAGGAGATGAGCAGATGAAGGATGAAGAAATTCTTGAAAAGCTACATGAGTTTTCGGAGTATTTAGATGTTGGAAATATCCTCACTTATTTATTACGGAAATTGGGTTGGGGATGTATTCAAGTTCTTTCATTTCTAGTAGATGGATTAGAAGGAATTACAGATAGTATCTTAGGAGTTAAGACATTTTTTAATTCACCCGATATTCAAGACTTTATTACGAAGATTCAACCCTTTTTATATGTATTACTGGCTTTTTCCTTTCTGTATATCGGCTACATGTTAATTATTCAGAAAAAAGTCAATCGGGAACAAATAATGATTAACATTTTTATTTCAATGGCAGTCTTACTTTTATTAAACACAAGCATGTTAAAGGCGGATAAATTCACCGATCAAGCCATTGAAGCCGTTGATTTGAATGAAAAAGGAACCGTAAGTGAAAAGATTATTAAAAGCAATCTAACAGATGTAGCGCAGTTCGATCTTACCAAGTGGAAAAGTCCCGAATTAAAAGAACCAAATAAAGTACCACAAAAAAATATCATGATGATTGATATTACAGAAAAAATAGATGGGAAGTTTGAAGTATCTAAAGGAAAGTCATTATCAGATAAAGGAAAGAAGATAGTAGAAAATAAAGCAGTTTTGACACCTGATGGAAAAGAAGGATTAGTTGAATTAGATAATGGATGGTTTGATTTCTTTCCAGAACTTTATTATCGATGGTCATGGAACTTCTGGACAATTGCCATCTCCCTCTTCGTGATAGGGATGACGTTGTTATTTACTTCTATTAAGTTAGCAAAACTATGTTACGAGCTAGGATTCAACGCGATTTTAGCCCAATTAGTTGCGCCTGCCGATGTAGCAGATGGGCAGAAGTTAAAAGCTGTTCTAAAAAATATCCTGAATACATTTCTAGTGACAATTATGATCTTTATATCCATGAAAGTCTATTTAATGGGAACGGTCTTTATTAGCGATAAGCTAGAAGGTATTCCTTACCTTATTGCATTGATTGCCTTTAGTATTGCCGTTGTAGATGGCCCGATCATGTGTGAACGTCTCTTTGGCATTGACGCAGGCTTGAAAAGTGGTTGGGGCGCTCTGGCAGGAGGTTTTGCGATGGCAAAAGGACTTGAAAGTGGCATAAATATGATGGGAAGAACAGCAAAAGGAGGAGCCAACCTTGCCAAAGGGATTGGTGGTGTAGGAAAAGGTCTTGGTAGTGGTGCTCTTCAAACAGCAGCAGGAGTTGGAGGTCTTGGAAAAGGGTTAGCTACACAAGGAAATAAAGAAAAACAGCCAGCTCTGCATGAAGAAATGAAAAAGGCAGGAATGGCAGGTGAGAAAGGAAACGCTGCTTCTAAAGGTCAAAACGCAGGCAATGAGCAAAAGGACCGACAACAAGGGTTATCTTCTACTGAGAAACAAGAAGGAGGCAAAACTAGTGAAGAGAATGCTTCAGAAGGAAAAGGGGCAGGTCAAGGTCAAGGCAGCTCTTTACAGGATGAGATGCAAGCAGCTGGTTTTTCCAATGATAGTCAGGGGTCAACTTCCTCTGTAGCAGATGGAAATACATCTCTACATGATGAAATGGTGCGTCCATATGGATGTGTTTGGGATTGCTGTCGTAGCAAACAGCTGATGTGGTCATAGCATCATAAGGTCAAAGACTTATTGATATTGTTCAAATATCAAGACACTCGTGGTGGGAAACCATCAGGGGGACAATAGCATGTCTATAAAGCCACAAGTTACTGGCGTGTTACAGTACGACTGGATGGCAAGACCAAAGTAATAGACAAGGATGAAAGCTACACTGCTTGAATGATAGCCAGAGGGGTTATATCGTGGACCATAGCAAATAACACGTGAAATGCTATGCAAGTGGGGATTTTAATGGATGCATTTCCCATTAAAATATGACCTCCCACTGACCAACATCTATAAGATGGTAAATGGCGAAAGTCACATCCGATACTATTACAAGCTTCCCTGCATAATCTAAATGGAGATTGTCTAAGTCGGTATGCCCTTACGGGCTATATCCATTTGGGATTGAATAATCGATAGGACAACGGAGTCTTCATACTAGTCTGAGATAGGGAAAACCTATTACGCTAACATCAGATAACGCATGTTAGGTCATAGCTGTGAAGCTAAGATGGCGAAGGAAGACAGTTAACTGAATCCAATATTATAAGAAGAAGGAGCGAGAGGCTCTATGAGAAATCCTCAAGTAGTATTGGACAATCTAACAAGTAAGTCCAATGATGAAAGCTATAAGTATCAAAGAGTGTACAGAAACCTATACAACCCTGAGTTTTATCTTATGGCATATGATGAAATTTACCCTAACCCTGGCAATATGACTAGGGGGGCAGATAATAAAACAATCGATGGTATGAGTATGAAAAGAATCCATAATATTATTGATTCGCTCAAGGATGAAAAGTATCAACCGACTCCGGTAAGAAGAACTTATATCAAAAAAAAGCGTGGTAATAGCAAAAGGCCACTAGGTATTCCATCATTTGATGATAAATTACTACAAACAGTAGTAAAGTCTATACTAGAAAGCATTTACGAAAGTTCGTTCAGTACGAGTTCTCATGGTTATCGACCAAACAGAAGCTGTCACACAGCCATTAAGCAAATCGCTGACACATTTAACGGAGTAAAATGGTTCATAGAAGGAGATATAAAAGGCTTTTTTAATAATATAGACCATACTATTTTAATCAATTTACTTCGTAAAAGAATTAAGGATGAGAAATTCCTAAGGCTTATCTGGAAATTTCTTAAAGCAGGGTATGTAGAGGATTGGAAATACCACAACTCTTACAGTGGCGTACCTCAAGGAGGCATTATCAGCCCTATCTTATCTAACATTTACCTTAACGAATTAGATCAATTTATTGAAGAATTCCAAGGTAAATTCAATAAAGGTAAACGTAGGGTGGAAAATCCTGATTACAAAAAACTGCACACAAAAAGTATGCGTCTTAAGAAGAAATTAAAAGATAAGATTACTGAAGGAACACTCAGGGAAGGCGAACGTGAAGAAATCATTGGTTACATCAAGGAAACTAATAGTAGAAAAATGAAGTTGCCCTCAAGAGACCCAATGGATCAAAACTATAAAAGATTGAAATACGTCAGATATGCGGATGATTGGCTAATTGGTATTATCGGCAGCATGGAAGACGCCATTATGATCAAGAAAGAACTAACTGAGTTCATCAGTCACAAACTGAAACTCGAACTTTCACAAGAAAAGACACTTATCACAAATAGTAGTAAGTTCGCTAGATTTCTAGGTTACAACATTGCTATAAGTAGAAATCAACAACCAAAACCCATAGCAAGACCAGCTGGACAACAAAAAAAGGTTCTCTCACGTTCTAATTCAGGAAGAGTTTCCATTTACATGCCAAAAGAAGCCTGGGTGAGTAAACTTATAGAATATAAAGCTATAAAAATGGATGGACGCAACTGGAAACCAATACATCGTAGGATGTTGGTCAACAACGATGATTTGGAAATCCTCACTCGTTATAATGCGGAAATCAAGGGTATGTACAACTACTATAGACTAGCTCATAACGTAAGTGGACTTAATAAATTTAAATACTTTATGGAATACAGCCTTTACAAAACTTTTGCTAATAAATATAAAAAATCAATAAATAAAATAATAAACAAATATTCCATTAACGGAGTCTTTGCGGTTAGATACAAATCTAAGAAAGCTGATAAAACTCGATACTTTTATAATGATGGATTCAAGAGAAATACATCCATAAAGGTAGAGCATACTAACACAGACCTGCCTATCAGTAAATTTGATTATGGTAGATCTAGTCTCATTTCAAGATTAAAGGCAGAACGCTGTGAATGGTGCCAGGCGGAAAACGTCGATTTAGAAATTCATCATGTAAGAAAGTTAAAGGACTTAAAAGGTAAAAAGCTATGGGAACAAATGATGATAGCCAGAATTCGCAAAACAATAGCGCTTTGTGCCCTGGGACAGGGAAATGACTGTCATCGTAAACTCCATGCTGGACTGTTAGATTGAAGTAAGTTAATGGCGAGCCGTATACATGGAGACATGTACGTACGGTTCTGAGGGGGATGCTTGGGAACCTACCATAGCAATATGGAAAGGCACCGGGTATCTACCCTACCCAGCCTCTGGTCAGAGTGGAGGAACAAATGGAGGCAGCTCTTCTATAGGAAGTTCAAGTACGCCTGTTCATGAAGAAATTCAGACTTCCGGTTACGGCGGAAGTACAAGTGAAGGTAGCTCTTCTATAGGAAGTTCAAGTACGCCTGTTCATGAAGAAATCCAAACTTCCGGTTATGGTGGAAGTACAAGCGAAGGTAGTCCTTCTGTAGAAAGTGTAAGTTACCCTACACCAACAAGAGAACCTTCTGTTTCCATGCCAAAAGGGATGGATCAAGCACAAGCACAAGTGGCAGCTACAGAGGAACCTGGTCAAGTAAAACAACCAATTGAACAAGATACCGTTCCTGCTTCAACAGAAGACATTCCAATGCCACATCAACATCGAACAGAAACACGTAATATTGCACAAGTGGTACGGGATAATGTCAAAGAGAGCGTAGGAAAGGTAAAAGAACGTATTGATAACTCACAAACAATCCATAAAACAAAACGTTCTTATCAAATTGGGCGAAATACCGGACGAGATTTACGAAACCTTGGATCAAAAAAGCGAAATAAACAAGATGAGAAGTAACAGGAGTTACTTCTCTTTTTAATGGAAAGGAGAAGGATTATGGGAAACTATAACATTCCAAAAGAAATCTCAACGGAATTAAAGATTAATAAATCTCTTTATCTCTTTGATTTGCTGTTTATTATTGGCTTACTGATGGTCACGATGATGTTACGTTTTTTTATTCATCCAACACTTCAAATTCCCTTTTACATCTTCATGGGCGTATTTGGGCTATTAATGATTGTTAGACCAAGTACGAACCCTAAAAAACGGATGTATGAGGCATTATTGCTTACATTGGTACGAAAGAAGAGCACGTATTGTGCGATAGATCGAGATCAAGAATAAAGGAGGGTATGATTGATGGCATTATTTGATGAAAGAATCCTAGAAAAAGAGAAACCTATTTTAAAAGAAAAAAAGACAAGTACATCCCTTCTCTTTGATGAAAAGGAACTGGATGAACAGATTGCTCGTACAAAGAAAAAGAATCCTTTTTCTCTGTTACAACCTTCAAAGGCCAAAAAGGAAAAAGAGAAGCTACCGGAGGTAAAGAAAAGTGTGGCTGACATCATTCCTATTATTGATCAAACGGATAGTGGATTATTTCAACTAAAGGATGAGGGAGGATTTTTTGGGATCTGGCAGCTTCAGAGTACAGATATCAATGCCATGCATGACCAAGAGGCAGGACGCAATATCTATACATTGGCGAAAACATACCAGGGCGATAAAGATCCATTTAAAATTATCTCATTAAACTTGCCTGTTTCAACACAAAAGCAACAACAGTACCTTGAAAAGAAGATTCGAGAAGCAAACAATGCGTTATCGCTTCGATTCTTACGAAAAAAATTAAAAGAACTTCAATATTTAGAATGGGGGCGAACCAATCGAGAATACTTTCTTTTCTTATATGGACCGACTGAACTTGCTGTAAAGGAACGAAAAGATCAATTTATGCGAGATATTCAACTGGCTATTCCCCTGTTACCTGTTTCGGATGAAAAACAGATTAACCTTCTTTACAAACTCTACAATCAAAACGCCAAGCTTGGTAATAAACAATAAGAAAGGATGATAAACCGATGATGACTTTACCTTTTGGTAAAAAAGAGAAAACACCTCAAGAAATCAAGCAGAAAAAAGGATACAATCCTCATTTTGTGGCGCAGATTCAACCACAAGGAGGCGTGAGTTTTAAAGAAAACCTTGTTCGAAACGGAGATGGGTATTCGACTTGTATTCATATTTATGAGTACCCAACGAACGTCAATGATTTTTGGCTGGAACCGATTATGAATATGCCAAATGCGATTACTACCTTAGATGTGGTAAGCGATGAGCGAAAACAAGTCGTAGAAGCCATCAATAAAAATATGTCGGAACAAAATGCACGGCATGTAAATGCCAAAGAAAACATTGATCGTATGGATGCCCAAGAACAGTATTTAGATATGAAAGAGCTATACCGTCAAGTCACAAATGGTGAAGTGATCAAACGGATACACCTTCGCATTTATATTGCGGAAAAAACGATTCCTGACTTAGAAAAGCGATTAAAAGAAGTCATTCATCATCTTGAAACGCATAACTTCAGAGGATCCATTTTCTTAAATGAACAAGAGTATGAGTGGGAATCGTTAGTGACGCATTTTGATATACAAAAGAAATACCCTAATAAGCGAAAAGGAAAGGAAATCCCCGCATTAGCACTAGCCGGAGGATTTCCTTTTCATTTTACTCACTTAGATGATCCGTACGGCACGTATCAAGGAACCACTCGTACAGGTGGTAGCGTCATCTTTGATTTGTTTCATAAAGACCAACAACGAAAAAGTTATAATGCGGTGTTGATGGGATTAATGGGCGCAGGTAAGTCCACGTTTTTAAAGAAAGTCACCACGGATAATGCGATTAAAGGCTATAAGATTCGAGGCTTTGATATCGTTGGAGAATTTGAAAGTCTCGTCAGAGAGTTAGGAGGTAAACAGATTGCCCTAGATGGATCAGAAGGGCAAATTAATCCCTTACAGGTATTTAAAACACATGAACATGAGCTTAATAGCTTTACACAGCATCTATCTAAATTAACTGTTTTCTATCGCTTTATCGCACCAGAAGCAAAAGATGATGAATTAAAAGAGTATGAAAAGCTACTTCGTAAACTCTATATCCAAAAGCAGTTATGGAACGATGAAAAGGGCGCAATCAATTACATCACAGGGCTTTCACCAGAAGCTTACCCAACCTTTAGTGAGTTTCTACAGCTTATTCGAAAAGAGTTATATGCAGATGAGAAAACAAGAGAGCATTATCCGAATCTAGGAGAGTACCGAAAACGTCGTCTTGAACTCATTGAGCTGAACATTGAAAACTTGGTTGAAACGTACGCTCATTTGTTTGATGGCATTTCAACGATTGAAGATTTCAACGATGAACAAGTCGTATTTTTCTCCATCCGTCATTTATCAAAATTAAAAGATGAAATTGCACAGGCACAGCTTTTCAACGTTATGAGTTTATTATGGGATGGTATGTTGCAGAATGGCGAACCTCAACTAGATGCCTATACAGAAGGAACGTTAGCCTTTGAAGATGCCATTCGTTACTTAATCGTGATCGATGAGGCGCATCACATTGTTAACACGAAAAAAGGTAATGAACACGCATTGGATTTCTTAACGAAGTTTAGTCGAGAAGCACGGAAATACTTTGCAGGTTTGATCTATGCCAGTCATTTAATCAGTGACTTTGTGCCAGATGGTTCTGAACAAACAGCGATTGAAAAAATCAAAAAGCTTTTTGATTTAACGCAATATAAATTCATCATGCAGCAAGATGATAACAACTTAGATACCATTCAACGAGTGTTTAAAACAGGGATTACTGACAGCGAATTGGCTGAAATTCCGAAGCTACCAATTGGGGATGTGCTCCTTTGTATTAAGTCTGTAAAAAACATTCTCTTTCATATTGAAATCGATGAGGAAGAAAAAGTGCTGTACGGTGGAGGTGCATAAGCCTTGCATATCGTTTTACAGCTCATTCCCAAAAAATATTTGATTGGAGGCACGTTGATCCTGTTAGGATTATCGGGCCTCTTAATCATGAGTACGATTGTAGCCATTACAGGTGAATTTGAAAAAGATAGTCAACAAAGTGAGGTAACAGAGATTGAAGGCGGAGGCATTGGCGTAGGAACGGCTAATGTGTCACCAGAAGTCATGAAGTATCAGCCTTTGCTTGAAAAATACGCACAAAAGCATGGGTTAGATGCTTCGTATGTGCCGATTATGATGGCATTGATGATGCAAGAAAGTGGAGGAAGAGGCAACGATCCCATGCAAAGTTCAGAGTCTAAGTGTGGAAGAGTTGGATGTATTCAGAATCCTGAAGCGTCTATCGATCAAGGGGTCAAACATTTTAAGAGCGTGCTTGAAAAAGCCCATTACGATCTAGAATTATGTCTACAAAGTTATAACTTTGGGCCAGGATTTATTATCTTCGTGAACAAAAATGGAGGACACTATACCAAGGAATTAGCTATTAAGTTTTCGCAAATTCAATATCAAAAAGTCAAGCATACAGGAAACTATCACTGTCTTCGACCAGAGGCTGTTCCCTATCAAGCGTGCTACGGCGATATAGCCTATAAAGATGCAGTGCTGAAATATTATACAGGAACGATCACAGCTGACGGAAAACCGGCTGCTCCTGCGAGTGGCGGAAGTGGTGGGAAATCGGGTGTGAAAGTAATTGATGCAGGTAAAACGTTGATTGGCAAAACACGCTATGTCTTTGGTGGTGGGCGCTCTCAATCTGATATTAACGCAGGACGTTTTGACTGTTCAAGTTTCGTCAGATGGGCATTCGAACAGGTAGGAATGAATGTCGGTCCAATGTCAGGGGTAACAACCGATACACTCAAAACCCAAGGGCAAGCAATCAATCCGAAAGACATGAAGCCTGGGGATGTGGTGTTTTTCGATACCTATAAAATAGACGGCCACGTGGGCATCTACGTTGGCAATAATCAGTTTTTAGGCTGCCAAGGAAAAACTGGTGTAGCCATCGCAAGTATGGCAAAAGGAACGTATTTTGGTGAACGATTTAATGGAAGAGTAAAACGATTCTAAAAGGAGAAAAGGCGATGAAAAATAAAGCAGCACTACTATTTGGAGCGCTTGCCGTTGTGGTGGCAGGCGTAACCATTTTCAACATTTACCTGAACCACAATATCTCCAACACAACAGCTTCGAAACAAATTCAAGTCACGAATGAGAGCTTGCAAGAAGAAAATAAAGAGTTAAAAAAACAACTAAGTGAGGTTCGCCCTTCTGCCCAAGAACAACAAAAACGAGATTACTTGAACACGGTTCATCAATTCATCGATGTGTCTTATCATCGTGAAAAAGAGGGATTTGAGGAACGGAAAAAGATCGCAAAATCGATCATGGACAAAGAGCTTTACGAGCAATTTTATCCTTCTGAAAAGTTCATATATGGAGATAGTTATACCTCGACTCCAAAGGATGTACAGCTTTATGTTCAACAATATGATGGAGGGCAAGAAGAGGTCGAAGTGATTGCTGAGTTTACGAATCATCTTGTCATAAAAGATGAGAATGTAGACGATCAAACGCATGACATTATCAAAGTTTCTTTACGAAAAGAAGAGAACAAATGGGTGGTCTATAGTATCGAAGAATTGAAAACAGAAATGATGAAATGAGGTGGTAGAAGTGGCATTTAAAAAGCAATTGGAAGACTATCGGTTTAATTTAAATCGCAATCAATCATGGAAGTATACAGCCGTGTTAATCTTTTTCTTTATCGGCTTTTTATCCTTACTGACATCAAAATTCTACTTAAAAACAGAAGATCCTTTGTATCATACCAAAACCTATGAGGCGGTTTCTTCCAACATTACGGGAACCGTCACAATTGAAAATCGTGTGTATCATCCGGCTACTGATTCACTGGATATGGTAATTAAAATGGATCAAACAGATGAAGAAGAAGTAAGCTTTGCGGCACAAGAAAAAGCGAATCCAAACATCAAATTGCCTGTTCATTTATTGTATGAAGACGATGGCTATTATGTCATAAGAATCAGCGATTTGTCTTCAAATTGGGAAGCACTTGCCTTTGATCTGTATCAAGAAAATGAAGAAAAAGAAACGGTAAATGTGGATGACGTAACGAGTGATTCAGAAACAGATTCAACAGAGGAAATAGATGCTCATGCGTTAATTGCAACGCTCTATTCTGACCAACGAAAAACGAAAAGTGAAGAAGGAAAAGAAACAAAAAGTAAACAAGATTATGCACTTTTGGTCAATGATTTAGAGAAACAGTTCGTCAAAAAGAAAATGAAAAACTATGAAAAAGCGATCACAGTAGAAGCCAAACACAAACGTCAAACTCAACAAGAAATGAACGAGTTACAACGTGATATGAAGTACCAATTACAGGAGGAAAAAGCCGATACAGAATCAAAAATTGCGATGAAACAGGATGCCATTCAATCGAGTGATGCAAGCATTCAGCTCTATAAAGATGAACAAAAAAGTTTACAAGAAAAGCTCCAAAAATTGAATGAAAAGCAACAAGATTTAGCCATGAAGTGAAAAAACACAGGGGGACGCTGAGGGGACATTTACGAATTTGAGGGGTCGTTGAGGGGGTTAGTGGCAAATTAGTTGAAACGTCTGAGGGGACGTTGAAGGGTCGGGTAGTTGATTTGAGGGGACGCTGAGGGGGTTCTTGGAGAACTTCTTGTGATATCACGGTTTTGCTAGGCTCTGCCTAGCCTATCACGCTCTGTGATAGCAAAAACCCCTTATGCTCTTCTCTCTATTATTTGAGGAACACCCCAAATTTCAGGGAAGGAATGAATATAGTGGATATAATCATACGAAATATTAAATCAGCAGCAGTTAAAGAAATTGATGAATTAGCAAAAGAACACAAGGTATCAAGGCAAGAATTTTTAAAAAGTCAGCTTGAAACGCTGGCTTTTTTCCGTAAACAAACAGACCGTGAAAATGAGCTTGAAAACTTGATTGAAAAGAATATTAAGATGATGGAAAAGTGTGCTGTTTCTATGGAAAACATGAATCATATTTTGCTTGAAATGATTGGAGATCCAGAAGAATAATACAGATCCCTTAGAAACATTCAATTGGGTTAACGGAGGTAAACAGATGTGCTAGAAAAAACAAATGGTTCAACAGTTGTACCAGGCGTTGTATTAAAAACAAAATTCATTACAGCTTCTCATAAAGCCTTTCAAGAGTATGTTGATTATGTTGATCGTGAAGAAGCAAAAAAAGAACTTGGAGCGCATGAGAAATTATTTTCTCTTTATCAGGATTATATGGATAATCCTAATAAGACTTCCTCTTTATTTACCCAACATTCTGATCGATTGACCGGAGAGCAGAAAGAGGAATTAAAAAAAGGTTTTGAGGAAGCGCAAAGAAATAACAGTATTATGTGGCAAGATGTCATTACATTTCATAATCCTTGGCTTGAAGAACAGGGTTTATATGACTCACGTACTCATACAGTGGATGAAAAAAAATTAATGCAAATAACAAGACAATCTATGAACAAAATGCTTGAAAGGGAAAAGTTAGATGGTTCAGCTATTTGGTCAGCAGCTATACACCACAACACGGACAATATCCATATTCATATTGCAACAGTTGAACCAGATCCTACACGTAGTCGGGGAAAAAGAAAGCCAAAAACATTGGATGTCATGAAGTCAACCGTTGTTAATCAAATTATGGATCGAGGAGAAAATCAGAATAGAATTAATCACTTAATCCGTAAAGAAATGGTTGGCCAAAAGAAACAGGATTCTTCTTTTGCATGGCGCAATCGAGAATTAAAACCCTTGTTTTTAATGGTCTATAATCATCTTCCACAAGATAAAAGGCAATGGCAGTATAGCTACAATACCATTAAACCATTCAAACCTTATATTGATACATTGAGTGAAAAATACATCAAAAAATATCATCAAAAAGAGTATCAGCAATTAATAAAGAACTTAGATAAAGAAGTAAAAGAATTAAAGAAAGCATATGGAGAGGGAACAAGGGATAAAGGACGCTATGAAAAATATAAGCAAACGAAAATAGATGATTTATATAAGCGAATGGGAAATGCATTTTTGCAAGAAATGAAAGCTTATGATCGAAAGCAGCAAGACGTAAAACGTCTGTTGGATAGAAAGCAATCTGGAAATCAAACAGTGAGATATAAGCAGCATGTACCTGTACATTTTTCACTTCGCAAAATAGAAAGAGCGTTTAAAAGTGAATATGAAAGTTGGAAAAACCAACAGCATTATGAACGAATGCAACGTGAAACAGAACGTGATCGTAACCAGAAAAACGACTATGAAAGGGGATATTAATCGATGGAGAAGCAACGAATGAAGTTAGCTATTGAAGATGAGTCAAAAGCGTATATTGAATCATTTAAAGAGGAGCATGGATTACGCTACACGGGTGATGCCATTGCACAAATTTGTAAAGAACATGAAGCAGCTAAAAACAATGAATGGTCATTAAAGTATATTACAGAAGTAGTGAGTCATCATCTCCATGAGTCCTTAAAAAATGAGTTTCAAACTTTACGAGAAGAGATTCATGCATTAAAAGGTGAGATGACAAAAACAAAACTAGGAGCGAACGCAGCAGATAAAAATACACAAATTTTAATTGAATATATGAACGGTCTTTTCTTCCATCATGGATTTAAAGGATTGATGACCACTAGTATGCAGGAGATGGATAGTACAAGAGTAGCGAGAGAAACAGTTGAGAAACGAATCGCGAATCAGCGTCAAAAACGGATTGATTGGGAAGAATCGAGAGGGAAACAACAATCTCATTGATTGTTTCATATAAAAAGAGATTTAACTACTAAAAGGAGGAATTAATCATTATGCTTTTTAACAAAGATTTAGTGTTAGCTTCGATTAAAGCTGTTGGAGAGGATCATGCTATTGTTCAGTATCGAGATCTAGAAGTAGAGGTGAATTTAAGTCCAGAAGAAGCGAAGGAGTTTCATCAATATGTGGTGCATCAAGAGAATATGTTGGTGCCTATGAATATTAAAACACAGAAGCTTTTTGTGGATTTAGAGGAACCTTGGTATGAACAAGAATTAGAGGAGCTTAAGGGGATCTCCTATCAAGAAGAGGAGGGAGAAGATGAGTAAAGCCTACACAAAGAAATCAGCCGAAGATAAGCGTAAAGAGGTGGAAGAGTTAACGAAAGGCATGGAAAAGAAGGTGGAGCAGCATTTTCATTCTGCCGAAGAACTAAAAGACTATTTATCTTTTATGGGTAATTTTTATCAATACTCGATGTCTAACACAGCTCTTATTCAGGAACAGTTCTTTGGTGCTCAAGCAGTTGGATCATTTAAGTTTTGGAAGGATAAAGGGTTCTCGGTCAATAAAGGTGAAAAGGGTATTAAAATTCTAGTTCCAAATAAAACGGTTCCTAAATTTAAAGATGAAAATGGGAAGTTAAAGTCTATTAATAAAGCTACTCCTCAAGAAAAAAAGCTCATTCAAGAGGGGAAAAAAGAAGTTACTCAAGGCCGACTGTATTTTTCAGTCGGCCATGTTTTTGAAATTTCCCAAACGAATGCAAAAGCAAGTGATTTACCTAAGATCTTTCCGAATCGTTGGTTAGAAGGCAACGTGGAGGACTACAAGGCACTTTATAAAGGAATGGAAGCCATTGCTGAAAAGAATGGTATTTCTATTATTCAACCAAAAGAGGAGCTTGGCGCTGCAAAGGGAATCAGTTACATCTTAACGAAGGAAGTTGCGTTAAATCCCCGTAACTCTGAACGTCAAAATGTAAAAACGTTGATACACGAATTAGCCCATGCGAAACTTCACACCAAAGACACACATCTAAACTATACAGCTGCGGAAAAAGAGTTTCAGGCAGAAATGACAGCCTATACGGTTTCCTCTTATTTTGGAATTGACACCAGTTCTTATTCGTTGGATTACTTGTCACATTGGACGGAAGGAAAGAGTTTTGAAGATAAAACGAAGCTTTTAAAAGAAGTACATGAAACGTCTGTTGGCTTTATTGAAACAATGGAAGAAACGTTGGTAAAAGAACGAGAAAAAAATCAGTCACCAGAAAAAAGCGATGAAAAACGGCAGCAAGCAGATCCTCTTTCTTCTGAGAACGTGCATAACAAGATAAAAGAAGGGTATGGAAATTATATACAAAAGCAACGAGAAGAATCCGTACAAGATGTAGACAGCATTCTAGAGCGTGTTACGGCTGAAGAAACCTACTATTCAATCAAAACACAGGCGATTAAAAATGGTTGGATGACAAAGGAAGAAGTCGTGAAACTTGAGCATCAGGTTGACTTAACGATGAGTAGAAATGAAAAGGGGGTCACCCATGGTCAAGTTCAGAAACAATCTCTTACTTTTCAAGACCGTATGGAAGTGGGCAGTCAAATGCAACTCCAAAAACGTTCAAGTACAGGTAAACGAAAAAGAGAAGAACAGGATCTAGAAAGGTGAGAGAGCATACATGCTCTCTTTTTTTATGTCCAAATATAAATTAAATGGAGGAATCAATCATGCAAAAAGTAACATCTCTTTCAAATGACCAATTTAAAACGCTTGTTTCCGATAAACGAGAATTAAAGAAGTATATGAAGCACCCACAAAATGAAAAAATTGAGGCAGATTGGGCGAACATCAGTGAGAAACAGCTGCAAGACATCCCCTCTGGTGCTGTTTACTTAACAAAATCAGCTCTAGGAGAGGAAAAACCGCAGGTTTTACTTGTTTCTACGGATGAAAAAGGGCAAAAACAGGCCTATAAAAGTGAAGCAACAGTTGATTTTTTGAGAAGTCATGATGTGAATCCTGTTTTAGAGAAAGATCGAGACACGCAGCTTAAAACAAGCTATCTTACATTTTTACAAGCCCATGAAAAAGAAAAGCCTCAAGATATTGATAGTATGTTAGCCCGTGTAAATGCAGAAAACGATTATGTGATGTTGAAATCAAGTGCTTTAAAGGAAAAACAGTTCACCCCTGACCAATTGAAAGGAATGGAAAATGAACTTTCTCATCAGTTTCAAGCACGAAAACAGGCACAAGAGAAGGACCGATATCAAGAAGATTACAAACAAGAAGTGCTAGAAGTTATGCAGCAGCCTAGTGAAGAAACACAGTATAAGCAGCTATTTAAACAAAGCTTGCTGGACCAATTAGGCATATCAGATGAAAAAGAGTCTTCTAAAGAAGTGAAAAAGGAAGCTGAATCAGAAAAGGCTCCTGTCGAAAAGCAGCTCAAACAAGAAACACCTCAAGAGAAAGAACAGCGTTTGGCCAAAATGAAGGAATTTGAACAAAAGCATTCCTTTGATAAGGTGTACAAATTGAAAAAAGAGGTGCTGCAGGAATTAAAAGAACTTAATTTGACTGATTCTCAACGTGAGAAGTTAACGAAGCTTGAAAAGGCGTTAGACACAGAGAAAAAGGATCATGATAAGCAGAAAAAAGAAGAGAAATCGCAAAATGGATTCACCAAGTTTTTTGCACGGAACAGTGGAGCATTTTCTTCAAAGAAACGGGACCAGACACAAGAAATGGAACGATAAAACAAGCAAAAGGTGAAAAGAAATGAGAGGGCTGAAAAGCCCTCTTTTTTCATAGGGTGAAAGAGAAGGAGGGATTAGGTGGGAGAACGAAAACACGTCAATGAGGGGGAAATCATGAAAGTACGAGATGTTGATTTGTTGTCGTATCTGGAAGCCAAAGGCGAAACCTTTGTAAAAGAAGGAAAGTACTATCGTCATACGGAACATGATAGCTTACTTATTAAAGGAAATATGTACGCTTGGAACAGCCGGAATGAAACAGGATATGGAGCGATCAGTTTCGCTCGAATGTATTATGGGATGTCGTTTCCACAAGCTGTATTAGATATCAACAAAGGCGATTATAAAGAGCTTTCTCAGTCGCATGAGCAACCGTCGGTTTCACCATCAAAAGAGCCTTTTCGCTATCCAAAAGAGTTAGAAGTGAAGGATCAAAGCAAAGTAAAAGACTATCTCATAAAAGAACGTAAAATAGATCCTCGATTAGTTAACTGGCTCCTTCAAAAAGACTTAATCGCTCAGGACAAACGGAACAATGTGGTGTTTAAATGGCGTGAACATGGAGGTAAAGGAAAAGTGATTGGGGCAGATCGACAAGGAACAGCTTCGATAAAAAATAAACGAGGTTCTTTTAAACAAGTCTTACCGAACGATAACCCTCATACCGGCTTTTCAGTTGATGTTGGTCGCCCAAACAAGATTCATTTTTTTGAAAGCCCAATTGATCTTCTTTCTTATTGGAGTGTACAGGAAAATCAATTGCAGAATACACGTCTTATTAGTATGAATGGCTTAAAACCTAAAACTGTTGCTCAGTCTTATATTGAAGCTCGAAGAGAAGGCTTAAGCATTAAAGAAATGGTGTTAGCTGTCGATAATGACCAAGGAGGAAAAGAATTTATTGACAAAATGCACCAAATCGTTAATGCTGATTTAATAAGAGTAGATATTCCAAAGGGAGCGAAAGATTGGAACGAGGAGTTAAAGAAGAATGGAAAAAGCATTCAACCTGTGGCATCACGTCTCCGGAATAAACAAACAGAACAGGAGCTTTCAATGAATGGATAAAGTGTTTCAAAGTGTATTTTATCTTTTTCTTATCATCATTTTATTTAAGCTTTCTCAATTTGCTTACCGTGTCTTTCGTGAACGGAAGTATATGAAAGAGCTAGCCCAATCAGGCATGCCCTATATTGATAAAATGGATGGTTATCAGTTCGAAATCTACCTGAAAGCACTTTTTCAGCAATTAGGTTATAAACCTCAAGTCACGCAAAAGTCTGGTGATTTTGGGGCTGACTTGGTGATGAAAGGTAAGGATAAGATTGTCATTCAAGCCAAACGATATGGAGTTAAAAATCGAGTGAGTCTTTCGGCTGTACAAGAAGTTTATGGGGCAAAAGCTTATTATAAAGCGAATCAAGCATGGGTTGTGACCAATAGTTATTTTACGAAACAAGCAAAAGAGCTTGCAGCTGCATGTGATGTGACTTTAGTGGATCGTGCGGATCTTCAAAAGTTTATCAATGAAGTCAATCCTGTTTTCAAGGCACGAGAAATCTTTGAAAATATCACACCAGAACCTCGTAAGTGTCCGAAATGTGGGCAGGATCTAGTTGTACGAGATGGGAATGGTACTCGTTTTTTTGGCTGTTCCTCTTTCCCTTCTTGTCGTCATACAGAGAAAATTAATAAGGAAGTAAGTAAGAGCAGACCTTCAGTATAGTAAGGTCTGTTTTTTCTTGCTCTAAATAGGTGCTGAAATTCGCATCGAATGAGCAGTTATACGCAAAACAAAAGTTAATTTCGTCAGAGAGCGTTTCTCTGCATGTCAAAATCATCGATTAACTAGGTTTTTATTTATAAATGATTGTGACGAGAAAGCATCTTTCTAATTGGAAGGTGCTTTTTTGTTTCTTATAAAAATATAAAAAAGAGGAGAGTTTTTATGAAGAACATTTTTATGAAATCAATGACCGTTCTTACATTATTGATGGTCGCATTATGTGGAGTAAATCAGGGGAAAACAGAAGCAGCAAGTAAGCCAGCGAATCAAGATTTGATTATTATTAACAAGTACTACAACAAGCTTGCCTATTTTCACAATGGCTATATTGAAATTGTTGATCCAGTAGCAACGGGTAAAACGTGGGATAAAACACCTGTTGGATTTTTTAAAGTCGTGAACAAAATTAAAAACCGTCCTTACTATACAGGACATATTCCTGGGGGCGATCCTCGCAATCCGTTAGGAAAACGTTGGTTAGGGTTAAATGCAAACGGTACGTATGGTGATACATACGGCATTCACGGCAATAACAATGAAAGCAGCATTGGAAAATACGTGAGTCAAGGTTGCGTGAGAATGCATAATGGAGACATCGAAAAGCTTTATGATAAAGTCCAAGTAGGCACACCGGTTGCCATTACTTATTCCTATAAGAGCTTTGTTGATCTAACTAAAGTTTATGGCTATAAATTCAAAGGCTATAAAATGAAAAATAACTAATAACTGAGCAGCATTCCATGTTTTTTTTATCATGGAATGCTGCTTTTTTTAATTTTTTCAATAAGTAATCAAGGAAATATACTACAATTATAGAACCAAGGTAAAGTCATATGGTAAAAAAAGATTTGGAGGAATAAAACATGCTTAAACAGTCTATTCATGCGGCAGCTAAGAAGATGCAAATAGATTTTGAAGAAGTAACAGAAAACATTAACCATATGGGGGAGAGAGGAAGCAGCAGGGAAGAAATTTTACTGAATTACTTAAGAAAGTATATTCCTATCAAGTATGAGATGAATAATGGAGTAATAATTGATGGAACCGGAGAACAAAGTAGACAACAAGACATTATCATCTATGATTCATTTAATAGTCCTGTTTTACTAAATATGCAGTCTACAAAAATGGTACCCATAGAAAGTGTTTTTTCGGTTATTGAAGTTAAATCATCATTAAATAAACCCGAAATAAATAAGTGTGTAAATAATATCTCAAGTGTTAAATCATTAGTTAAAGATAGCTTAGATGGAGTAAATTCACCCACAGCTGGATTTGTATTTGCTTTTACATCATCAACAACTCTAGAAACATTATTAGATAATCTAGTTGAAGAAAATAGTAAAGTGGGAAAAGATAAACAGATTAGTGCATTGTGTGTATTGGATAAAGGATTAATTGTAAATGTATCAAAGAAAGGGCTAAAGGACATTACTCTTTTACCAAATGAACACACAACTCCTGCAATAGTTAAAAATACAGCTGAAAATAATTTAATGTTATTTTATCTCTTACTAATGCAATACCTCAATCAGTCAAGTGTATCTGTACCAAACTTATTGAAATATGCAAATGCCGGGGAGTTATTAAACATAGAATACTCTATACCTAAAAAGCATGTTCCATTAGATAGTTATTGTGAATTGGGTGGAGGAATAGTGGATTTAAAGAATGTTTATTCAATAATGGAAAGCTCGGATATACTAAAGAAGATCCAAGATGGTAGAGCTACCTCTGAGGATATAATGTTGTATTTTAGTAGAACTTTAGAGGATCTAATCGATTATGCCGAAAAATTTACTGGATTGAGACAAGACGCTATGAATTTTTTTGGAAAAGATTATTTAATATTCCATCTTAAAAAAGCAGTAGATATATTTAATAAAATCAATAATAAAGAAGAAGTTAACAAACAAGACTTGGACTTTTATACTGAAATTAAAAATGATATGTATTCACAATATCAATATGATGTTCTAAATAATAAAAACACAAACTAAATGTCTTTTTAGATGGTATAATCGCCATTATTCGAAATTTTTTTAATACATACCTGTTATTGTGGGTGGCTACCTAGGAACATGGATTTTAGTGGAAGAAAGATGAAGAGAAACAAGAACAATTAAATGTGTTTAATTTAATTGTAAAGTACTTTTATTATAGATGCGTTATCATTTACATCTTTTGCAGAAAAATAACCCATTTGTCTACTTAACATAACCAAGGTTTATTGAAACAAAAAGAGACCACATTTGGGGTCTCTTTAATTTTGTCTATTTTTATTATGGATTCAATGATGACTTTTAACCTATTACAATAGTATAATAATTGGAGGAAAGTAGGGTGCAACTGTCTTTCGTGGTGTTAATCGCTACGTCTTATCAAAACGTATGGTTTATTTTCCTGCGCGTGTTTACCTTTTATAATTTTCCGTTTTAATATACGCTACTATGCTAAGTTAAAATGGTAGAATTGTCCCTGCTTTCCTAATATTAAAATAAGGATGATTAGTCATGCCCCTTCAAGTCAGTCATAAATTAATATCCAGTGATGAGAATATAGTATATAAGTTTAAATCTATGGTTGATTTTGAAGATGTAGCTAATTTACTTGAGATACCGCAAGAATTTTTGTGGAAAATCTTAATCAAAAACAAAGGTAAGAACTATCGAACATTTAAATTAAAGAAAAAAAGTGGTGGCGAAAGAGTTATTAACGCACCAGAAAACAATTTATCTATTATCCAAAAGAAATTGGCATATATTTTATCAATAAATTATAAAAAACATCACCCAAGCTCTCATGGTTTTGTTCCAAATAGAAGTATTATAACGAATGCAAGTCAACATACCGGTAAAAAATTTGTTTTGAACTTGGATTTGGATAATTTTTTTGGATCTATAACATTTGGGCGAGTAAGGGCTATGTTAATGAGCTATTATAAATTTAATAATAGCGTTGCTTCTACATTAGCAAATATTTGCTGCAACGACAAAGGAGTACTACCCCAAGGAGCAGCTACTTCCCCAATCATCTCAAATATAATTTCTCGAAAGCTGGATGAAGACCTTTTTAGACTTGCAAAGCAAAGGAAATGTACTTACTCCAGATATGCTGATGATATTACTTTTTCAACTAACAAAGATTCTTTCCCACAGGAAATAGCTTTTATGGATGGGCCTATGACAATAATTAGTTCTCAAGTAGAAAATCTAATTAAGAAAAATGGTTTTTCTATAAATGATAAAAAAAGTAGGTTACGTAATCTCAGTGAGAGTCAATCTGTTACTGGAATAACTGTTAATCAAAAAACAAATGTTAATAGGCAATATATTCGTAAAATTAGATCTATTCTTAATTGTATAGAAAAGAATATAGACGATGTTAGTAAAGCTGAAACAATATTTAGAGAAAAATATAATTTTCGACAAACTCTAAATAAAGAGCCAAATATGTTTGATGTGTTAAGAGGTATGATTTCACATGTAGGACATGTAAAAAGTAAAGATGACATGGTCTTTTTAAAATTGGCAAAAAGATTTAATAAACTAATAAAGGAACAAAACTTAGCATTTATTAGGATACCGATTAATGATATTAGGTTAAGAGAAGAAAATACATTTGTTATCGAATCTTTGTCCAATACCTACTCTTTTGAAGGAGAAGATGAGGAAGCTCTCGCCTATAATGACCAAGGAACAGGATTTTTGTTAAGGAATATAGGTTTAGTAACAAATGCTCACGTTCTTAAAGAAAACATCGAGGTTTTAGAATACGGTGCTCAATTTAAAAAAGAATATTATATAGAAATCCATAAATCTAAATACAGTATGAGAAGATACTTTGCAAAAATTGATTATTATGATTCATTTAGAGATATTGCAATATTAACTATAAGAGATCTTGATATAACTAAGTTTGGATTTGACTACAATAAGAATATAGCGTGTGAACAAGACATTAAATTAATTGGGTATCCCGAATTCAGAAATGGGCAAGATTTAAGAGTCTTACCAGGAACGGTCATGGGGAAAAGGAATAATACAGATAATAGAAGAAATCAAGAGCGTTATGAAATAAGTGCTTCAATTTTTGCTGGGAACAGTGGTGGACCAGTAATAAACTCCGATAACGAAGTTATTGCAGTAGCTGTAAGAGGTTTCACAGAAAATGGTGTAGTACCAAATGAGGTAATTCCAATTTCTGATGTTATTAATATATTTGAAAATAAAACACGCCAATTGTATCAAGCATCGCACACTAAATGAGTGCATTTAAAATAAGAGGAATCCTCAAAAAAGGGTTTCTCTTATATCTGTGTAATTCAAGCCACTCTAAAAGAGTGGCTTTTTTATTTAGAAAAGGGTTCTATTTGTCGCCAATAAGTATAAATGGTGAAACTAACGATTTTTATAAAATGTTTTACGATTTACTCATATACTAAAGTTAGTTTTATATAGGTTATAAATAACTTGAATAAGTTATATTTCTAATCACTACATCAGGTTAAACTAAAAATACTGAGTGATTTAACAATTTCCATTATAATTCTTCCATGCAACCTTTCTTCCTAACCTTATGATACTGAAATATCTTCCTCCAACCAAAATGTAATATATTACTAATGAAAACATTAAAAAGCATATTGTACACTTAATGGGTATGTAAGTACTATTTTATGGAGGTTTTAAATTGAAAGCTACTGGCATCGTTAGGAAACTAGACAACCTGGGAAGAGTAGTCTTACCCATCGAACTAAGAAGAACATTAAATATTAAAAAGAACGAACCTGTTGAAATTTTTGTAGATAATGAGAACATTGTGTTGAAAAAATATTCGCCTAATTTAGCCTGTAAAGTGACAGGTGAAGTTTCCGAAGATAATCTAATCTTGGCAAAAGGAAAAGTAATTCTAAGCCGTGAGGGAGTAAAGCAACTGCTTAGAGAGTTAGAAGTAAAGTTATAACTCAAATATGAAGAATGAGGGCAGACTCTTTTCGACTTTCATACCTTGTCTTTTAATTAGAATGTCTGTCCGATCATTTTGAGCAAGAATACTGTAAAGTATCTTCTAAGATAAATACTCCAAAAGAGATGAAATAACAATGATTTTATTAATGAGATTGTTGTTTTCTTCTTTATATCCTTTATGAGTAATACTTATTTATATACAAATCTACAGTTTTTAACTTTGTTTTAAATGCGTGTTTTGACAAAAAAACACCCCAATCATTAGAGTTTCTTTGTCTAACAATTGGGGTGCAGTTCAATTGAGGAGTCTTTTTTACATAACGAGTGTTATAGAGAGGAAAAGACTATAAACTGTGTGCTATCATCTGGTCCTTGACCGTACATATATGGCAATCTACGTTACTTATCTGCATGTCTCTTAGGAACTATAGGTAGAATAACTTCAACCGTGGTTCCTCTATTAACCTTACTTGAAATTTTTAATTCTCCATCATGACTTTCCACAATCTTATAGCTTACCATTAACCCTAATCCTGTTCCTTTCTCTTTTGTCGTATAAAAAGGTTCACCAAGTGTTAGAAGTCGATCTTCTTGAATTCCTAAGCCTTGGTCAATAAAATAAATAGAAACTCTGTTTTTTTCTTTTCTCTTTATCTTCACATCAATGATTCCACCATTAGGCATCGCCTCAATCGCGTTCTTTAAAATATTGATAAAAACTTGCTTTAATTGATTTTCTTCGCATATAACATGAGGAATGTCTGATTCGCATTCTAAGAAGATTTGAATATTATTCATAATGGCTTGTGCATTAATAAGCATTACCACGTCTTTTAACAGACTTGTGATCTCTCTTTCTTTAAATTCACCAGCAGTTGGTTTGGCTAATACTAAAAATTCACCAACAATTAAATTAATTCTTTCTAACTCTGATAATACAAGATTGAAATGCTCTTCCTCGCCTTTGTATTTCGATTTGAATAATTGAATAAACCCTTTAATAGAGGTAAGAGGATTCCGAATTTCATGAGCAATTCCCGCAGCCATTTGTCCTATAAGGGCCAGCTTTTCTGATTTTTGCAAGAGAATCTCCGCCTCCTGCCTTTTATCCGTCACATCTTTAACAGTTGATATTATGGCTTCTTTTCCCTCAAATATAATTACGCGACTGGAGACTTCAACAAAAATAATCTTCCCGTCCAATCGTAAGAGTTTTTGCTCCACATTGCTAGACAGTATGCTTTTTTCAAGAAGTTGCTTTAATCGTCTGGTTGCTAATTCTTGATAATCCTTGGAATAAATAAAAGCATGAATAGACCTGCCTAAAATTTCACTCTTCCTTTGGGCACCAAGCATATTTTCTCCAGCTTTGTTTACATAAAGGATCCTATTTTGATTATGAATCAGGATAGACTCGGGTAACGTCTCAATTAATTGTTTATAATTATCTTCACTTTCCCTTGTCCTTTTCATATAAAATTTCATTTTATCGTATTGTCTGCCTATAAACCAAGCCATGGCTACAGCTATAACCAGATCTATATTTTCCATTTTAAAAGATTCATCTAAGAACAGGTTCTCAATTAATCCAAAACTAATTGCAATCATAATCAACGTGATTTGAGCTTTTTTCTTCATAAGAAGTTCCCCTTGAGTTGTAGTTACATAAAGAGCATAATACCATGAAAATGGATAAATGGTAACTGTGTATTTTTAGTTACCATAATGTGAGTTAACAGAAGCAAAATAAGTTTTATAAAAAATAATTACATTTCATGTTTCACTTTCGATCAAAGGGGTAAAGTACTATAATGGATTGGAATTTTACAAGAAACAGTCTTTTTAGATCTGTTTCTTTTTTTATTTAAGGTTATAAAACGAATAATAAATAGCAACTTGAGCCAACTACTCAAGATGCAATAGAGCATTATCAACATAACATCTATATTTCAACGACTAGGAAAACTACTGTACAGGTGCAGTAGTTTTTTCCATTTTTATGTTATATAGAATATACAAGGTTAGTTAACATAATCGAAATTCTAGGTACCCCTAGCTTTTAAAGTTTAGAGCAACTCTATTCCATAGAACAACTGAAAAAAGCCTTATGGCTTTAGATTATAATCTTCAAATTATTTTTGATGGAATATTACTTTTGCATGAGACGAAATTAAATTATTTTCCCTCGCTAGTTGACTAACAATTTCTTCAATATTTTCGATGGTCTCAACTTTACTTTCATCGGATTTTTCTTCAACTTCCAACTCCATTATATGATAATTTATGTCATATTCACCTCTAAAGCTATACCTTTTATACTTATTTTCAATCAATTTTCGATTAACTTTGCTAAAAAAATTAGATTTAATAAGTTGTTCCCGTACTTCATCCCTCTTTCTTTCTAGTTCTAAATCTTCCACATTGGAGGTTTCTTCATCTTTCATATCAATATCTTTTAGATTTCTCTCTTTTGCTTGAACAAATGAATTGTTAAAGGAAAAGACCAAACCAATGATTAAGCATAATGACACCAACTTCATATTCATAAAGAATAAATTATTTAGCATATGTATCCTCACTTAAAAAGGTTTAAATAACCCGTAATCTATATAATTTCACCATTAATATAACCCTACACCTACCTTTTTATAAACTGCAATAAGTTAGAGTGTAACCGATTTACAATTCTAGGGGGGAGATAACAATGGCTAATCCATTAACAGTAAATGGTTTCAAACTAAATATAATAAAAAGGCTGTACTTTATACATTCTATATAGCAACGGAGCTATCGACATTAAAAGCCCCTTGAATGATTAATTCAAGGAGTTTTTTTCTGTTTTTAGACTGTATATCCTATACAACCTTAGTTCACATAGCGTCTCTTTCCGGAACCAAGTAAGCAAAAGAATCCTTATAAATTTCTCATAAAAAAATGCTAACCATTAATTTTGGTTAGCATCTTCCTTACTTAAAGTATCCTTGAACTTAATCAGAAATCTACAGTGATGGTCATTGTCAGCTTTACATGTAATTCTTCTTACATCATCAGTTCCTAGAACTTCTTTAAAAAGATTTGTCTCACAAGAACATGCCTTCTTAAAATTATTAGCAACTGCTGAAATAGGACAATTATATTCAATAAGTTCATAGGTATTATCATCTATTTTTGTAAAGTCTGCCATGTAGCCTTTTTCATCTTGAATATTTCTTAAAGCTTCAACTTTTTGTTCAGGGTCTTTATTCGCCATATTTGGCAAATAGCTATTTTTTAATCTTTCACTTCGTTTCTCTAAAAGATAATCAATCGTATCTTCTCCATGTAGTTCTTTTAAATCAAAAAGAAAATCTACAGTTAAATTTTCATAATTGTTAGGAAAAGCTTCTTGAGCTTTCGAAGATAAAGAATAAACTTGAAGTGGTCGCCCCATAGGCTGCCTTACTTCAGTTATTGTTAAAAGGCCATCCCGTTCTATTGTGGTTAAATGTTTTCTAACAGCCATCTCAGTTATCCCAAGTGAACTCGATAATTCACTTACCGTTAACTGGGCCTCTTTTTTCAATAAAGTAAGGATTCTATCTTTAGTAGAAGTTTTAACTGTCATTTTTTTCACCTTCCTTAATTATAAACGTAAAAAACAATGTATGATTAGATAATTGAATTTATAAAATAAAAATCGACTATTCCTACTTTTTAGATAGAATAGTTTAAAAAGTACTTTAAGTTATTTTACCATAGAAATTCGTATCTTATCACACAATGTTCCTTTTAAAAAGTTCTATTATAAGAACAGGAGATATAGAAGGAAACGTTAGTTACTTCATAATAAAAATAGTTAAGTTATATTTTATGGGAATAATACCCACAAACTTTTTAAACTTTTTAGTTGAAAAAGTATAAAAAATGATTTACAATCAGATTTGTATTCAAAATATAAGAATTGAAAGGAGGAGTTTTAATGTCTACTTATCAACTTCCGACATTACCTTATAAACTTAACGCACTTCAGCCATATATTGGTGGAGACACGATGATGATTCATTACAATCTCCATCATGGCACATATGTGAACAATTTAAATGCAGCTTTGGAGGGACATGATAATCTTTCTAGTAAGACAGTTGAAGATTTGATTAGTAATCTTGATGCTATCCCTGAAGGTATTCGTACTGCTGTACGTAATAATGGTGGTGGACATGCAAATCATAGCTTTTTCTGGAAAATCATTGCTCCAAATGCAGGTAGAGAACCTATTGGTGAGGTTGCAAATGCAATGAACCAAACATTTGGAAGCTATGAAAACTTTAAAGAAGAATTTACTAAAGCAGCAACAACTCGTTTTGGATCGGGATGGGCTTGGCTTGTAGTAGATAATGGAGAATTAAAAATTACGAGTACACCTAACCAAGATAGTCCTCTTATGGAAGGTAAAAAACCAATTCTTGGGCTTGATGTTTGGGAACATGCTTACTATCTTAATTACCAAAACAAACGTCCAGATTATATTGCAGCTTTCTTTAACGTTATTAATTGGGACGAAGTTAATAAAAACTACAAACAATCGAATGTATAAAGTCTTTAAGTTTGTTTCAATACGCTCCAACTATTGGATTTAAATGTTTACTCTTGAGAAAATGAAGAAGAATACTACTCACAACCTTTGAGCTTATAAACATGCCTTGAATTTTAAAAAGCTACTATAAAATGTAGAAGCATTCCAACTTGACAAGGTATGCAAGCTGGGATATCAATTCCCCTAAATGTCAGTCAGTACTGACAGTCAAAAGAAATGAGGAGATTGAATGAACAGCAGTAAGAATATGAGCAGCAAAGATAAATTAATGGTGGCAGCAATTGATTTAATCGCAAAAAAAGGGTACAAAGGTGTAACCACTGAGGAAATTGCTATTGTGGCTGGACTGAGTAAAGAAACTTTGTTTCGACACTTCGGAAGCAAACAAAACCTTCTCAAAACAGCAGTTGACCGTTTTCATTCAAATTTAGAAAGCTACTATAAAATGTAGAAGTAGTCCAACTTGACAACGTATGCGAGCTGAGATATCATCTCCTCAAATGTCAGTCAGGGCTGACGGTCTAAAGAAATGAGGAGATTGAATGAACAGCAGTAAAAATTTGAGTAGCAAAGATAAATTAATGGTGGCAGCAATTGATCTAATCGCGGAAAAAGGGTACAAGGGTGTAACCACTCTAGAAATTGCTGCTGCGGCTGGATTGAGTGAAAAAACTCTGTTTCGACACTTCGGAAGCAAACAAAACCTTCTCGAAGCAGCAGTTGACCGTTTTCATTATACCGAAGAGATGACAAAACTTTTTGACGAGAAGCTTGTTTGGGATTTGCAGACAGACTTACTCCTTATCAGCCAAACATACCATAAAATTATGAATCGTAACCGGAAAATGATTATCATCAGTCTTAAGGAAGAAGATAACTTACCTGAGTTTCGGGAAATAACAAAGAAGCATCCTCGACAATTAGTTGAAATTTTGACGGATTACTTTAAGGTAATGTTTGAGAAAGGAAAGCTGATTCGAGTGAATCCAGAAATGCAGGCATTCTTATTTATAACAACGCACTATGGCGCATTTATAAACAACCTTGATAAAGGTGTAAATTTTCCATCCGTGTCGTTAGAATCCTTTATAACGGAAAGCGTTCAGACATTTACTAGGGCTTTAACTCCCTAGTTCTTTCCCTCCTCCTATTATGACAGTAAGTACTGACTGTCATAATTGAAACAGAATAAAGTTTAATGAAAGGGGGTGGTTGGCAGAGTAAAGAGAAAAAGCATTCAATGGGGACGACGAAGTTAGTTTACATTAAGTTTTATTATTACCATATTTGGAGGAGTTTAAAATGAAAACTAAAAAGCTAAAGGTAAATCTTTTTATCGGTTTCGCAGCCATAGTCTTGTGTATTCTCGCAGCCGTCGTCCTGTTCTTTCCTAAAGACACCCCATCTACGCAGGACAAGAACAAGGATAAGAACATCGTAAAGCTTCAATTCAGCGACGGCAGAAGTGATGTTCTTGGTGTTAAGAAAGTCAATGACGTCCTGCATAGCATCGGCGTGCGCGTCAGTACTTTGCCTATCCCGGAAGAAGCAAAGCCAATTCTCAAAGCTTCACAGACCCGTGCAATCAACGAAGAAGAACAGAGTAAGCTGATTTCTATTTTTAACTTGAACCGTGCTGATTTGCTGGAGCAAATCCGACTAGCAGGACGCACGCCGGAAGTCAAAGGCGGGGGCGATTTCACTACGGAAGTGGGTTTACCCTCATATCCAAAGATTTATGACATGAAGGCAATGGCGCCAGAAGTACAATCATCTGTACTGAACAAATATGGTCGACTACATGTAAACTCTTCGGACAATGGCACGGGCATCGATGAAGTAATGACCGTAGTTACGGGCGGACCGTTCACATGGATGTTCGTATTACCTGATGGTGTGGTTGCACGCCTGACTGTAGATAAGGTTGAATTAGATGACCAAGCTGTCCGCCTAAGCTACCCTGGCCTGGGTATGCATGCTGGTTACATGGATCCAAAGCAAGGTCTGATTGTAGCTTTCGCTCATGGACCAAAGAACTTTAAAGTTCGATTTGAGGGTTCTGATGTTAAACACGCAGAGTTGCTCAACACCAATCCTTGGGTCGATTTCTCAGGTGACACGCCGAAGTTACATGAGAAGGTGAAATAATCGTTTAACAAAAGGTGATGATATAACGGAGCAAAGAGAAAAAATCCAATGGATATTACAAATTTAGTTTAAATTAAGGTTCTCTATTGGCGAAAATACTTTGACCTACGCTCTAAATACACCATATCATTGTCGATCACTTGTCCACACTTAAAAAATGGAGACGAATGATTTCAAACCATTTAAGAAGAGGCTTGTTAAATTTAGTTATGCTAGACAGGTTATAAGTTTTGTAATATAGGCTAGCATAACTAGGAAGAATAAAATTAGTTTGAATTAAATTTTATGATTAACATATTTGGAGGAAATTAAAATGAAAAACACAAATCAAAAAGAATTCTCAACTACAACAAATAAAGATATCGTGAAGCTTCAGTTTAGTGATGGCCGAAGCGATGTTAAAGGAATTGAGGATGTCAATGCTGTCCTGCGTACTGTAGGAGTACGTGCTAGCACTCTACCTATTCCGGAAGAGGCAAAAACAATTCTCAAAGCTTCACAAACTCGTGCAATCAATGAGAAAGAGCAGGCTGAGTTAATTTCTATTTTTAATCTGACACGTTCTGATTTGCTAGAGCAAATTCAACTAGCAGGCCGTACTCCGGTATTCGCTGACGGAGGCGAATTTACTACAGAAGTGGGTTCACCATCATACCCAAAAATTTATGACATGCAAGCAATGAATGAAGAAGTACAATCAGCTGTATTAAATAAATATGGTCGACTACATGTGAACTCTTCAGACGATGGAACTGGCATTGATGAAGTAATGACTGTAGTTTCAGGTGGACCATTTACTTGGATGTTCACATTACCTGATGGTGTGGTTTCACGCTTGACTGTAGATACAGTTGGATTAGATGACCAAGCTGTCCGCCTAAGCTACCCTGGCCTTGGGATGCATGCTGGTTACATGAGTCCTAAAAAAGGTTTGATTGTAGCTTTCGCCCATGGTCCAGAGAGCTTTGAAGTTCGATTTGAGGGTTCTCATGTTGAGCACTCAGAATTGCTTAACACTAACCCTTGGGTTGATTTCTCAGGTAGTACACCAACACTACGTACGAAAGTAAAATAATTATTTAGCAAAAGGTTATAAAGTGAAAGAGCAAAGAGAAAAAGTCCAATGCATATTTTAAATTAAGGTTCTCTATTGCCGAAAACACTTTAATATATGGTCTAGATATATCGTATCATTGTGGATCACTTGTCCATACTTAAAAAATGGAGACGAATGATTTCAAACCATTTAAGAAGAAGCTTCTTAAATGTAGTTAAGTTAGATAGATTATAAGTTTTCTAATCTATTTAACTTAACATTGAATCATTTGTTTCTCCTCCATTTTCAAGATACTAACCATTCTTGAAAATGGAGGAGAACAAATGAATTATTTAGTTCTATCAAATTTACACAGTATATCTAACTTAACTAGTTAGACTTCAGAAAGAAGGGAATCTAATGAACACTCAAAAAAATAATGGAGAATTATTAATGCGTGTTCTTGCTTTTACACTTATCATCTCTGTCATGAATGCAACTATGTTTAATGTTGCACTTCCGGTTATCAGTAAACAATTTCAGCTTTCACCATCGCAGACGGGCTGGATTGTTACCGGCTATATGATTGTCTACGCTATGGGTACAGTTACTTTCGGAAAACTGACAGACAAATACAGCTTAAAGAATTTACTGACGTTTGGTATCTTACTTTTTGTTGCAGGTTCTATCGTAGGACTAGTAGCTACCACGTATTGGATGGTTATAGTAGGGCGTATTATACAGGCGGCTGGTGCAGCAGTTATTCCTGCGTTAGCAATGATTATACCGGTTCGTTACTTTTCACCAGAGAAACGCGGTCGCGCATTAGGTACTTCCGCAATCGGGTTAGCACTTGGTACAGCACTGGGTCCAATTGTTGCGGGACTGGTGACGAGCGTATTGAATTGGCAGGTTCTTTTCGCAATTCCTTTTTTATCACTGTTTACCTTGCCTTTTTATCGTAAATATTTGGATGATGAAAAAGGAAATGCAAGAAAAATCGACCTTATCGGTGGAGCACTTTTAGCAGGAACGGTAGCTACTCTATTGCTTTCATTAACACAAGGAGATATCTGGTTTTTAGTGACTGGGGTTGTTTTATTGATTTTATTCGTATTACGAATTCATTACGCTAAGGATCCTTTCGTAAAGCCGGATATTTTTCGAAATAAACAGTATTCGCTTGGCCTTGTTGTTACATTCGTAATAACTGCCATATGTTTCGGTATTCCATACGTTGCGCCGCAGCTACTCGCAGTCGTAAACCATATGTCACCAGCTTTAACAGGAATCATTATGCTGCCTTCAGCTCTATTCACCGCATTTTTAGGACGTAAAGGTGGAAAAATAGCTGATGAAAAAGGAAACTCAGTTCTGTTGTATACAGCGTCAACACTTCTTTTTGTTGGTTTCATATTTTTATCTTCAGTTGTTGGCCTATCTTCAGTATTTATTGGGATTTTTCTGATTTTTGGTGTCCTTGGTCAATCGTTCATGCAGATTGCTATGTCAAACACGATTTCACAAACGCTTCCTAAGGAGCATACAGGAATTGGAATGGGCTTTTTCTCAATGCTCAATTTTATTTCTGCAGCAACATCGACAGCTGCAATTGGTAAAGTACTAGACTTCGGCTCATCAACTGTTCGATTAAATCCAATACCACAAAATAGTGTCGCTTTTGTATATAGCAATATTTTTCTAGTGCTTGCGATTTTAGTCATTGTTATGACAGCTATTTATTACTTGAAATTTGGGCGTATCACTAAAACAACTACGGATGAGATGATTACTAAAGGTTAGCATGTTGAAGTGGAGGTAGACATCAAAGTGGCTACTTTCACTTCAATACCTGTAAGTTTAATTATAATTCACCTATAAAATAGAAAAAGGAAGGTGGAATAGATATGACTGAAAAAGGTAAGGCCTATATTGCAGCAATAGCCTATGCATTCATTATTGGGCTATCATTCATGTTTGTTAAAATGACTTTGGAAGTAGCTACACCGTTAGATACACTAGCTCATCGCTTTACAATTGCGTTTGTTGTAGCAACCATTTTTATACTCTTTTCTAAAAATAAATTAAAGATAAGCTGGAAAGATATTGTCCAAATCTTGCCTTTAGCACTATTATACCCTATTTTATTTTTTGCTTTCCAAGTGTTTGGGTTGGCTAGGACGTCTTCTTCACAAGCTGGAATTATACAAGCCACGGTACCTATTTTTACATTAGTGCTTGCCATCTTAATTTTGAAGGAAAAAGCAAAGCGTGCGCAACTTGTTTCTATATCTTTGTCAGTGCTTGGTGTTATTTACTTGCTCGTGATGAGTGGATCGGGAGCTGAAGCAGCGAATTTAGTGGGAAGTGTATTTATTATTATTTCTGCTATTACTAATGCTTTTTATAACGTCCTTGCAAGAAAGCTTACACAACGCTATTCCTTATTAACAATAACCTATATCATGACCTTATTTGGATTTGTTGCGTTTAATATTATGGCACTTGGAAGTCATGTCATACAGGGAACTACAAGTGAATTTTTCCAACCGTTTTCACACTTGAATTTTGTATTGGCTATTTTGTATTTAGGAATATTATCGTCACTTGGAACCTCATATCTTTCAAATTTTGCTTTGTCAAAAATAGAAGCAGCTCAAATGAGTGTTTTCAGTAACGTTGCTACGCTAATTACCATTATTGCTGGCGTCTTATTCTTACAAGAAGCCTTTCACTTCTATCACCTAATTGGAGGAATTATGATTATCATAGGTGTGGTTGGAGCCAACTTCGTTGGTGCAAAGAGCAAGAGGAATGAAAAAGAGAGTCTTTAACCAGCTAAATATAAATTGAACAATATCGTTAGAATAGATTTTATGGAGGATGATTAACAATGCCTGTTATTAAAATTAATATTGTACCTGAGCTTCTTCAAGTAGATAAAGAAGAAGCATATAAAGAAATGGTAAAAGGAATAACAAAGGTTGTCTCAGAAAGTACCAAAGTACCTGCAGAAGCCATACACGTAATGATTAAAGAAATAAGTGCTAACCGTTACAGTGTGGGTGGAAAACTATTTAATGATAAGTAAAGCAATTCAAAAAAGCAATCAAATTAGATAAAAACTATTTGATTGCTTTTTTCTTTTTTCAGCTATATATGATATACAAACGAAGTTAACATGATGTTCCTTATCGGCACAAAAAAAGGCGACTATTTAGAAAGTCGTCCCTTTTTCTTTACTGGCTTCAATTAAATAAATAACTTAATATGAGCTCTCTTGTTTTCTCATAAATCTTATATTCTTCGTACAAATTTGGATAGGTAGAGATTTCTTTTTCTAAAAAAGAATATTGCGGAAAAACTTCAAATAAAGTCAACTTTAATTCATCGATCTGATTTTGAGGAATTTTCTTCGTTTTACCTTTCACCATATAACTTAAACTGCCAGCAATATTCATCCAATAGCTATTAAAGTCTGCGGTTAACATATCGTCTTCATGTAATTTCCCACTAAATTTATCTTGTATTTTACGAATGTCTTCGTGGGGAAATGGATGATACAGGTCATTGTTAAGCTTCTTTAATTCATCCAATATAGTTAGTTTCCTTATATTAAACTCCGCCTTTTCGTTTTATGTAGAGCTTTATTTTACCACTGTGTACACAAGGTTCACCATAAAAGCTATGTGCATACTCTATATACTTTTAGTTAACATAGTCCATATTATCAGAAGCCGAAATATTTCTTTTTTTATCTTCATTCAACGGTCCTTAAACAGTTTCTTTAATATATACATATCTTTAATGATTCTACGCGTATTCAAATACTTTCAAAAATCAAGTAAAACGTCCAAATGACTTGATTTTATCTATGTATTTGCTAAATGAATCTTGCTACTATTCAACTAATAGAAGTGTTTATGAGAAGAGTAGTTGGTTATTTTTTGTAAACGCTTTAACGTTGGATAAAGGGGTAATGACATGTTAAAGGAAAACAAAAAGAAAAGAAGAAAAAAGTTGTTGGTTCTACCACTTGCATCAGGAATTGTTTTATCAGGAATTAATGCTGATTTTGTTCTCGCAGCTGATAATTCATCACAAAGAGTGACAGAGTCCTCAAAACAAAGTAATCATAAAAGTGGGCAGAAAACAGCGACTCCAAAGCTTGTAGATGCAGCGTCCATCAATGCTGTGATTGCAGCGATGACATTGAAGGAGAAGGCTTCCCTAATTGTGGGTGGAAATAAGGAGGAATTAACGTCAGGAAACGGGGAAATAATTGGAACACAAGCGACTAAGGTTCCAGGCGCCGCAGGGCAAACTCAAGCAATTCCACGTTTAGGAATTCCTTCTATTGTTTTTTCTGATGGGGCAGTGGGAGTAAAACTTGACTCAACCCGGCCGAATGATAATCATAAGTACTACGCTACGAAATTCCCTTCTCCTAGCGTTCTTGCCTCAACATGGGATACAGAGCTTGTTAAAGAGGTGGGAGAAGCAGAAGCTAGGGAACTAAAAGCGTATGGAATTGATTTATTTTTAGCGCCTGGCATGAATAATCAAAGCTATCTCTTAAATAGGAGAAATTATGAATATTTCTCAGAAGATCCTGTCGTTACTGGTAGAATGGCTACTGCATTTGTTAAAGGGGTTCAAGGTAATGGCGTCGGAGCAACTATTAAACATTTTGCAGCCTTTAATCAACGTACAAATCTTAATGTGAATTCGATTGTGAGCCAAAGAGCATTAAGAGAAATTTATTTAAAAGGTTTTGAAATGACAGTTAAAGAAGCTAAGCCATGGGCTGTCATGAATTCGTATAACAAAATAAACGGAACCTACGCAACTGAAAACAAAGAGCTTTTGAGAAATGTATTAAGAGAAGAGTTTGGATTTAAAGGATTCACAATGACAGATTGGGAAACCGGAGAGAGAAATCGAACCAAGCAAATGAACGCTGGCACGAATTTATTAATGCCTGGGACCGCAACTACTTCACAACAAATTATTGATGCTGTGCAAAGTGGTACACTAAATGAAAAAGTTCTTGATGGTAACGTAAAGGAGCTTCTTCAGATAATTGTAAAAACGCCAAGTTTTAAGGGTGAGCAACCTTCAAATAATCCTGATCTTAATAAAAATGCAAAAGTAGTACGAAAAGCAGCTGCGAACGCAATGGTATTACTAAAAAATAAATCAAATACATTACCAATCACCAAACACACCAGCGCATCTATATTTGGTACTCCGCAAATTGAGACATTAACCGGTGGCCGAGGAAGTTCTACAGTTTATACCGAACCAGGAAGAATTATAGGAATTCCAAATGGTTTGAGAAATGCAGGGTTCGAATTAAATGAAGGCTTAATTAATAAATACAGAGAATATGTTGCGAACTTAAGATCACAGGACCAGTATAAAGGTACACCTGGAGATTTCGGTACACTTGGACCAAAATTACCGGAAATGGATATTACCGAAGAGGCTATCGACGCAGCTAAGAACACGGATGTAGGCGTCATTGTTTTATCGCCAGCCTTTGGAATTCCTGCCCAAGATCGTGCAAAAGAGGATTTTTACTTATCTGAAACACAACAAGACATGATCAATAAAGTGTCTACTGCCTATCATGCCAAAGGCAAAAAGGTTATTGTGATTTTAAATACAGAAGGACCATTAGAAATCGAAAGCTGGAAGGATAAAGTAGATGGAATTCTTCTATCCTGGCAGCCAGGTCAAGAGATAGGGAATGCTGTTGCAGATGTGATAACTGGCAAAGTGAACCCATCTGGGAAGCTACCGCACACCTTTCCAAAGGACTATAAAGATTTAACTTACGCAGATAGGTTCCCTGGAACGGGCGAAAATTATGTATATAATGAAGACATTTATGTTGGCTATCGCTATAATACGACTTTCAAAGTGAAACCGTCCTATGAGTTTGGTTATGGTCTATCTTATACAGATTTTTACTATAGCAATATTAGAGTAACAAATAACAGACATTTTAAAGGTAAGCTTGTTGTTCATGCAACAATAAAAAATACAGGAAATGTAGCAGGTAAAGAAGTAGTGCAGGTGTATGTATCAGCTCCTGATGGAAAGCTTGAAAAACCTGAACTAGAGTTAAAGGCATTCACGAAAACCAAGGAATTAAACCCAGGCAAAAAAGAAAATGTGAAATTCGAACTTGATGCAAAAGACCTTGCATCATTTGATGAAAATTTATCCGCATGGGTTGTTGAAAAAGGCACTTACAAAGTAAAAGTAGGAGCTTCTTCCGCAAATATTAAAGGAACTGCTACATTCAAAGTTGATAAAGATATGATAGTAGAGAGGGTAAGCGATGTATTAGAGCCACAAATAAAATTTGATCGTTTATCTAAATTCAACTAAACATTCAAGGCTTTTCACCATACTAGCAAATGAAAAACTAGCTTCTATATCATATGAATTTTAGGATGACGCAGGTTAACGCTGAGAGAAGTATTAAAACTACGTCACTTTTACTGGTAGTTGAACCCTCAGAATTAAACTTTGAAGGCTTATTCTATACTGGACTCAATTGATATGATTGAGTAATGAACACAAACAAAATAGAATAGGCCATATTTTTATCAACACTTATAACACGAGTCTTATAAATATAACAAGCAGCCAAGGCTTCCTTGAAAAAGCGCCTAGCTGCTTGTTTGTCTATTTATTTAGTTAGTTAGATGAAAAACAAAGATATTTGAATTGTCTGCAAAATACAAATACCCTCATTGAATCGTTGGTTTTCTTAAGACGGTAGCAACCATCTTCTTTTGTTCATTAAAGCTTATTAATTACAATAGATAACTTATAATTTACATGCTTGTTCAGCTCTACTAAGAATTGATCCAATACTTCATTCGATGGAAATTTACATTCAAGTAAGTAGCAACCATCTCCACTAATTTTATAATTATTTAATAGATAGTTCTCTTGTGTTTCTATAAACGAGAGAAAAGGTTGATGTGATGTGCTTTTTGTATAGATATTAATCCAAGCATGCATAAAACATCCTAGTTCCTTTTGATTCACTTGAATCGTATATCCTTCAATCACTCCACTGTCTTCTAACTTTGCCACTCTAGATGCAGCTGCTTGACCAGTTAAATGGACTTTCTCTCCCAACTCTTTCATCGTGATTCGACTATTTTTCGATAGTTCATTTAAGATACTGATATCCGTATTATCTAACATATATTTAAATCCTTTCATTTCTCAAGTTTAACCGCCAAAAGACTTGATTTTATCTATGTATTTGTCAATGGTTCATATTATAAACTAGACGTACATTAAATAAAAGGAGAGATAAATATGCAAATTAAACAAATTCGAAATGCAACAATCATTGTTGAATATGCAGACAAAAAGTTTTTAATAGATCCTATGTTAGCTGAGAAAGGTACCTACCCAGCTTTCCCAAATACAATAAGACAAGATCAACGTAACCCTATAGTGAACTTACCAATATCAGTAGAACAAATTATTAATGTAGATGCTGTCATTCTTACTCATCTCCACTTAGACCACTTTGATGAGGCAGCCCAAAAAATATTGCCAAAAGATATTAAAATGTATGTACAAAACGAAGAAGAAGCTAAAGAAGTGAGAAACATTGGTTTTCAAGATGTAGAAGTATTACAAGAAGATACGGTTTTTAAAGGTATCCAATTAGCGAAAACCAAAGGGGAGCATGGAAGAGGAGAAGAACTATTAAAGCTTATGGGGGAAGTATGTGGCGTTGTCTTTAAACATTCAAGTGAAAAAACTTTGTATGTAGCTGGTGATACCGTCTGGTATGAAGGTGTACAGGAAGAATTAGATACCCATACCCCAGATATTATTGTAGTTAATGGCGGAGATAACCAAGTACCAGAATTTGGTTCCCTTATTATGGGGAAAGAGGACATTTATGAAGTGTATAAAGCTGCCCCTGATGCAAAAATTATCGTAGTTCACATGGAAGCTGTGAATCATTGGGGGTTATCAAGAGAAGAGTTAAAAGATTCCATGAAGGAAAAAGAGATGGATTCTCGTGTACTTGTTCCGGATGATGGTGAATCCTACACATTTTAAGTTAAAAGACAGCCGAATAGAAGAGTGTAATTAGTAAGAAGAGAAATGACAAGAGGCTTATGATTATGTCGTAAATAATCATAAGCTTCTTCTATTGATAAATATCATTAACTGCAAATATATCGAAAAACCTAAATATACAGAATAACGTAAATTGAATATTTCAAGGCTGACAAAATCACACATGAAAAGCTACAAATATATTTTATTAGGAGGTTGAGTTCATGACAATGACAGCAAAAGATACAAATACATCAACAGAGCATCCTATATGGTTGCAAGAATATATTGATTCACCAGAAAGACAAACACATCTTTATAAAAAAACATTAAGAATTTTGATTTTGTCACAAATGTTTGGGGGAGCAGGACTTGGAGCCGGCATAACGGTAGGAGCGCTTCTTGCACAAGACATGCTAGGAACTGAAAATGCAGCAGGGATTCCAACTGCCCTGTTTACTTTAGGTTCAGCAGGAGCAGCCCTACTTATAGGCCGGTCTTCACAGCGTTTTGGCCGTAGAGCAGGACTTGCAGGTGGTTTCCTTGCAGGTGGCTTAGGTGCTATCGGTGTTATTATTGCAGCTTTAACCAACAGCATCGCACTTTTATTCCTTTCCCTTCTTATTTATGGCGCTGGGACAGCTTCTAATCTACAAGCGCGATATGCAGGGACAGACCTTGCAACAGATAAACAACGAGCAACTGCTGCAAGCATGGCTATGGTTTCCACTACATTAGGAGCTGTAGTTGCCCCTAACTTGGTCAATAAAATGGGAAAATTTGCGGATTCAATTGGTGTTCCAACTTTGGCTGGACCCTTTATCTTGTCAGCAGTTGCTTTTATTATTTCGGGATTATTTATCTTAATTTTTCTTCGTCCAGACCCTTTGATTGTGTCTACAGCTATTGCGAATGCTAAGAAAAAAGATGATACTGCACAGACAGGGGCAAATTTAAAGAATGCTACCATAAACAAAAAGGGTGTTGTGGTAGGAGCTGTAATTATGATTTTGACTCAATTTGTCATGGCAGCCATTATGACCATGACGCCTATTCATATGGGACATCATGGTCATGGTTTGGGGGAAGTAGGATTAGTTATAGGTTTCCATATAGCAGCTATGTACCTTCCTTCACCATTGACAGGTATACTGGTAGATAAGCTTGGCCGTACTACTATGGCTGTTGCTTCTGGTGCTACGCTTCTAGCTTCTGGATTGGTGGCAGCCTTTGCACCGGTAGGTTCAATGCCACTACTTATCCTGGCGTTAGTACTACTAGGTTTGGGATGGAACTTTGGTTTAATAAGTGGAACGGCTCTCATTATAGATTCAACACATCCATCTGTGCGTGCAAAAACACAGGGATCAGTCGATGTCTTATTTGCACTGTCAGGAGCAGCTGGTGGGGGGTTATCAGGAATGGTAGTCGCCCATTCTAGTTATGCAGTATTATCACTTTCTGGAGCCATTCTGTCACTAGTGCTTATTCCTGTAGTTATTTGGTCTCGTAAGACTCAAAGCTAAAAGCTAATATAAGATTTTATATGCAAGAAAACAGTTATAGTTTTTCGGTTATCTCTTAATTTAGAGGGAAAAGTAGTAACTGGGACTGTCATTCTTCAAACAGGCAAATCATTAAAAGATTTGTCTGTTTGTATTTCATAAGGAAAAATTTGAATAGTATCTAATACTTTGAACGTTGTACTCGAGATAGAAAAAACTGATTAGACACAGTGTTTTTTCTGTTTTTAACTGTATATTGTATACAACTTTAGTTAACATAATGTCTCTTTCCAGAACACAGCCCAAAAAAGAACCCTTATGGAAGTAGGGTTCTCAATGAGGCCTTGTTTCTGCTTCATGCAGCTTTTATTCATATGCTATAACCTATATAAAATTGAAAAATTCAAAGAGCAAGGTGAAAGAATTCTTATTGGTGCTTCTTTTATATGTCGAAATCAAAATGAGAAGGAAGTCTTAAAAGGGGCTTTCTCTGGAATTATAAAAAAAGTTTCTGATTAGCTTTTTTATGTAATTCTTTTTCAATGTATTATCTCATCGTTCCTTCCTTTCATTTAGAGTCTTGATAGACAAATTTTTTCATTTAAATTATAGTTTGTATTAATAATTAATGAATAAATTTTCTGGTTTTATAAAAAGGAGGAGCGTTTTGTTGGATAAGTTTGTCTCGGGGAAAATCACTTTAAATGAATATATTCAACGCACGGAAGGCAATGGAGTATCTTTTTATATTCACTATTGGGGAGTTATGCCACAACATTACAATAATTTCCCTCATAAACATTCCTTCTTTGAGGTGTGTTACGTACTTGAAGGACAAGGAACTTATATAGACAAGGGAAGTACATATCACATAAAAGAAAATACAATGTTCCTTTCAAGCCCCGATGTTTTGCATCAAATAAAAAGCGACACCGGGCTTTTTCTCTTATATGTGGGGTTTGAACTAATTGAATCAGATTCAAGTGAAAAGTGGGTAACACTAATTGAAGAGGCAAAACAATTCTCAGAAGTAGTGATAGATGTAAAAGAAGATGAAGCTGCACCGTTAATGTGGAAATCTCTTTTGATTCAAGCAACGAAAATTGAAAGCGTTCTTTTTGAGGAGATATTATCAAATTTAGCTCATTCCCTTATTCTTTCTTTAATACAAAACTTTGTTGTGACCTCGAATTGCCATAGTCAGAAGACTGTTCAGAAAAAGTCTTCTTTAGTCCTTACCCTTGCGAAATTATATATTAAAGATAATCTATCGAATTCTATTAAACTTACGGATACAGCCACCCATTTACATCTATCTAGTCGACATCTGTCTCGTCTATTTAAAGATGAATTAGGGGTCAGCTACTCAGAATATGTACAAAATGTACGGATTCAGAGAGCTGCTACATTGCTCAAAACCACCGATTTATCTATTAGGGATATTGCTCAAGAAACAGGATTTCCAGACGTTCATTACTTTACACGTGTTTTTACCGCATCGATGCATATCTCTCCAGGACGTTTTCGTGCTCTATATACAAAGTTAAAAACAGTTATATATAAAGATTAGCCAACTCTTCTCTACTTAATGTCATTTATGAAAAAGTAGAGAAGGGTTATTTTTATTGAATAAAATTAGTAATGTTTTGATAAAGTTGTCCTTAAAAGACAAAAAGTAGTCTTCTTAAAACAAAGACGATTAAGATTTTATATCTTATACTAATCAATATAGAAATTAAAGTTTATTGAATAATTAATTAAATAAAAGCGTTTTCAAATGCTTATTTTTCAACATATTAAGATTATCTTATAAAAGGGATAAGTTTAAAAACAAAATGTTAACCTCAAACGATATTGCTAAGTTATAAACAAGGACTGTAAAGTAATGAAAATCGTTGTGTGTATGTGTCCTATAATTATAATCTTAATAAGTGATTGTAGACAGATTTTTTAGGAGGAAACAACCATGAAATTATCTTACGTAACAGACAGTTTAGGACATTTACCTTTTGAAGAAATGTTAGACGTAATAGCAGAGATGGGAATTGATACGATTGAAATGACCACAGGAGGGTGGTCACCAGCTCCTCACTTGAGACTAGATGAACTTTTAGAAAGCGATTACAAAAGAGCTGAATTCTTAAATCAATTGGAAAAACGTAATATTAAACTTTGTGCATTAAATTGTTCTGGGAATCCATTGGATCCAGGTGAGTTGGGAAAAGAGCATCAAGAAGTGACAAATAAAACGTTTGAATTAGCTAAATTATTAGGTGTAAAGAAAGTAATCATGATGAGTGGATTACCAGCTGGAAGTCCTGGAGATAAAATTCCAAACTGGATTACTTATACGGTAAGCTGGCCTCCGGTTTTAAAAGATATTTTAGACTATCAATGGAATGAAGTAGCTATACCCTACTGGAAAGAACTAGTTAAGAAAGCTGAATCCTGTGGTATTGAAAAAATTGCTCTTGAAAACTTCAGTTCACAATTAGTTTATAATCCTGAAACATTATTTAAATTGCGTAATGCGGTAGGGCCTATCGTAGGACTAAATTTAGATCCAAGCCACTTGATTTGGATGGGTGCAGATCCGATTTTATCAGCTAGAAAATTAGGGGCAGCTATCCACCATGTTCATGGAAAAGACGTGCGCCTTGAGCGACATCTGTCAGGAGTTAACGGGGTAATGGAAACAAAAGAAGTGACGGATGTAGCGAATAGAGCCTGGAATTACGTAGCAGTAGGGTGTGGTCAAGATTTACAGTGGTGGAAAGAGTTTTTCTCTGTTGTTAAGATGATGGGCTATGATGAAGAGGTTTCTTTAGAAATGGAAGATTTAACAATGTCAGTGGAAGCTGGGGTTCGAACTTCCATTGATGCATTAAAACAAACGCTTAGCTTTTAATTTAAATAATGAATTACTTCAGATATCTTAGAACTTGATTTTACGGAATATTAAAAAAATAAGCAAAAGAGAGGAAGTCTACTATGTTAAATGGAGAGAAAAAAATTGCAAGACCGTTAAGATGGGGTATGGTTGGCGGAGGAAGATTAGGGCAAGTTGGTTATAAGCATCGAATTGGTGCCCTTAGAGATAATACAGCTTTCCAATTGGTAGCTGGAGCATTCGACATTGATCCTGCTAGAGGAAAAGACTTTGGTGTCAATATTGGGCTCTCTGAGGACCGTTGTTATCCAAATTATGAAACGATGTTTGCAGAAGAAGCGAAGCGAAAAGACGGACTTGAGGTTGTATCAATTGCTACGCCTAATGGTACTCATTATGAAATTTGTAAGGCGGCGTTACATGCAGGTCTACATGTAATTTGCGAAAAGCCTTTGTTCTTTACAAGTGATGAGGTACTAGAGATTAAAGCACTAGCTGAAGATAAAGGGAAAATCGTTGGGGTAACATATGGTTTCTCTGGTAATCAGTTACTGCTTCAAATGAGAGCAATGATTGAAAAAGGCGAAATCGGTGATGTACGAGTAGTTGAATTACAGTACACGCATGGATTTAATGCCACTGATGATGGAGACAAAGTAAATGCTGCACAAAAGTGGCGCGTAGATCCTAAAGTTGCTGGACCAAGCTATGTCTTAGGTGATCTATCTACGCACACGTATTATATGTCACAGTTAATCATGCCACAAATGAAAATCAAACAATTGTTATGTGATCGTCAGAGCTTTATCGGCAGTCGTGCTCCCCTAGAGGACAATGCTTATGTGTTAATGCATTACGAAAATGGGGCAGTAGGTAGACTATGGACATCCTCTATTGACGCGGGTTGTATGGACGGTCATCGAATTCGCATCGTAGGTTCAAAAGCAAGCTTAGAATGGTGGGACAGCAAGCCAAATGAATTACGATATGAAGTGCAAGGGCAACCAATCCAAACGTTGATTCGATCAATGCCTTACTTAGATGAAAGCTGTAATGCGGATGAGCGTTTAGGTGCTTTACACCAGGAAGGACTTTCGGAGTCATGGTCAAATATTTATCTGAAGTTTGCGATTGCGATTGATGCAAAAATGCGTGGTGATCAAGAAACGTTAGATACACTTGTTTATCCAGATATTAATGCTGGACTAGAAGGCGTTCGTTGGATTGAAAATTGTGTGCGTTCAGCAAATCAAGGATCTGTATGGGTAGATTTTGAGAGTAACAAAGAAGCTGCATTGGTAGGAGAAACTTTTTAAAGTTAGGTAGAATTGATAACGATAAAAGTACTGAAATATCAAATAAAAGCCGTGGGGTTGGTTGTAAAAGCTAATGTCACGGCTTTTAAATAAAAGGATATGTTAAAGAATCATGTGGATTTTGATTATTAAATTATTGAAAAAATAAAGGTCACCACTTTCATTAATTTTAATGCTTTAGAGGGAATAGTGAATTGGAAAATTTAAAATAGGAGAAAGGAAAGAGTCCTGATGATTTTAAGGGAGGCACTAAATTTAAGTAAAAGTATAGCAAACTATCGCATGGACATGTACGAGTTAACAAAGGATAAGAGTTTCTCTGACCCAGATATAATAAAAATCAGTCAACAGTTGGAATATAAAATTCAGAATATTAAAAATATAACAAAGGATATTCGTTCTTTCTAAATGTGTCTACTCAATTATAAGGGAGAAAAACATGATTAAACTTTGCGACCGTTAATTAGGATAAACCTTTCTAAAGACAAACAGAAATAAATTTATATACTATCTTCTATATTGAAATTTAATCCAAAATGTTACTACTTTTACTAGGATAGTGGAAAGCATACCTAAAGGGCAAGGGATGTAAGCGCTTTTAAAGAGGGCGATAACTCGACGCAGAGGTTTTTATTTACGATAAGCCTTAATTAATGATTTTTATGCAGATGCGAGGACTTAGGTTACCTATCTTTATTAAAAGGGGGGGTTCCTTTGTAGTAACACTTGGTAAAAATCGTGATGGATAAATCTTATGTTAAAACAAATACGATCAATAAAGGGGGAATTTAACTTGGAAAATCTCAAGTTGCCTAATGATTACTCAGCTCAAACGGAACAGGTCAAGGAAAAGGACTCAAAAAAGTTTTTAAAATTGGTCACCATTGTATCAACGTTTGGGGGACTATTATTCGGATATGATACAGGGGTTATTAATGGGGCGCTTCCATTTATGGCTCGTCCTGACCAATTAAACTTAAACCCTTTCACGGAGGGTTTAGTAGCAAGTTCTCTCGTATTAGGTGCTGCGTTTGGTTCCATATTTGGAGGACGCTTATCTGATAATAAAGGACGTAGAAAGGTTATTTTGTATCTTGCGATATTATTTTTCTTTTCTGCAGCTGGTTGTGTCATAGCACCAAATACAACTATAATGGTTGCTTTTCGTTTTCTATTGGGGCTTGCTGTGGGTGGAGCTTCTGTAGTCATTCCCTCATATCTTGCTGAAATAGCACCTGCAGACAGGCGCGGTGTATTGGTTACGCAAAATGAATTAATGATTGTTACTGGTCAGTTTCTTGCCTATATATTTAATGCAGTTATTGGAAATGTCTTTGGGGATGCCGGACACGCTTGGCGTTATATGTTGGTAATTGCGACATTGCCAGCCTTGGCGCTTTGGATTGGAGTACTTATTTTACCTGAAAGTCCTCGATGGTTAGCGTCTAAAGGAAAAATGGCTGATGCATTCAAAATACTTCAAAAAATTCGTAGTGAAAGTATCGCTCAACAAGAATTGAAGGATATAAAAGCGAATATTTCAGAAGAGCAAAAAATAGAAAAAATGAGTTTTAAAGATTTAGGTACACCTTGGATTCGTCGTATTGTGGTACTTGGTATTTCTATTGGGTCTATATCCCAATTAGTAGGTATCAATTCTATTATGTACTATGGAACAAAAATTCTTGAGAATTCTGGTTTCGGTACAAAAACAGCATTAATTGCAAATGTAGCAAATGGATTAATTGCTGTTGTAGCAGTTATTGTTGGGATGTCGCTACTCAATAAAGTGAATAGAAGGCCCATGTTACTTACAGGTTTAACAGGGGTAACGATTGCACTTATTACGATTGGTATCTCTGCTCTCATGCTTACTGGATCTCCAATGTTGCCATATGTAGTATTGTCTATGACAGTTGTATACTTAGCCTTTTTCCAAGGAGCTATTGGCCCGATGTCATGGCTCATACTAGCTGAAATATTCCCTGTTCGTTTACGTGGTATTGGTATGGGGTTAGCTGTATTATGTTTATGGCTTTGCAATTTTTTAGTAGGATTATTCTTTCCTATTCTTATGGATACAGTTGGACTTTCAGGAACATTTTTTCTATTCGCTGTATTTGGTATTGTGGGAATAATATATGTAGCGAAATTCTTGCCAGAGACGAGAGGGCTCTCATTAGAACAAATAGAGGCTAACTTTAAAAAAGAAAGCTGATGAAAGAGATCAAATAACGTTACATATATACCAATTAATCTTGAGAAAACTTCACCTTACCGTGGAGTTTTGCTTTTTTTATAATTAGGTAAAAAATAATAGCTAAGGGGGTTGGAATAATTGAAAACTTACGTACGTTGGGGAGTCTTAAGTACTGCACAAGTTGCGCAAGATGAATTACTGCCTGCTTATATGAGAGCGATAAATGCAGAAGTTACTGCCATTGCTAGTTCGAATATAAAGGTTAAGGAAATTGCTTCAAAATTTGGGATTGCGAAAATTTATGAGTCCTATGACAAATTATTGGAAGATCCAGACATTGATGCTGTGTATATTCCGTTGCCAAACGCACTTCATTCACATTGGGTAAAGAAGGCTGCAAAAAAAGGGAAGCATGTATTATGCGAGAAGCCAGTAGCATTAACCTTTAAAGAAACTAAAGAAATGATTGAGATATGTAGGGGAAATGGCGTGATGCTTATGGAAGGGTTTATGTATCAGTTTCACCCTCAACATCAAAGAGTAAAAGAGATTATAGCTTCTGGTGAAATTGGAGACGTAAAAACAATGAAGGCAACTCTTTCATCCTACCTTAAAAATCAGAACGGAAACATTCGTATGAATGGCGAATTAGGGGGAGGTAGCTTATATGATATGGGTTGCTACTGTATCCATGCCATTCGAAATATTTTAAATTCGGAGCCTAAAAGAGTTTTTACCTCTATGCAAAAAGACCATGACAGACAAGTAGATATTGCTGTAACAGGGTTGATGGAGCTTAATAATGGAATGACAGCGATATTTGATGCTGCTATGGATCGAACACGTACAGATTATTATGAAATTATTGGAACAGAGGGAAGCATTCAACTACCAAGGGCCTTCGCACCTCAAGTATTTAATGGTAAAGCTCCTATCCTAATATATACAAAGGACGGAAATTATAGAGAAGAAGAAGTTCTTGGAGATCAGTATAAACTTCAAGTTGAATATTTCTCTAACTGTATATTAGGGGGAGAAACACAATCCTATTTTCTGGAAAATACAATTAATAATATGAAAGTTATTGATGCATGCTTTAAATCTGTTGAAAAGGAAGCTTTTATAAACGTTTCGTCAGAGGACCTGAAGGTTTCTAATTAAACAAGGATTGAAAGAAAAGCAAATACTTTAGAGTGTAATTTTTTTATTTCATTTAGGAATATCTATTTTAGGGGAAATAGGAGTGTTATAGATGAGTATTAAAATTTCAGGAGCGCCTTGTTGTTGGGGCGTTGATGATCCCAACAATCCTTATCTACCACCTTGGCAAAGAGTTTTGAATGAAGCTTCACAAGCCGGTTATAAAGGGATTGAGTTAGGGCCTTATGGATATATCCCTATGAACATTGAAAGAGTACAAGTAGAGCTTTCTAAAAATGATTTAACGATAATAGCAGGAACGATTTTTGATGATCTAGTATCAAAATCACACTTAGAAAATTTACTGCATCAGGTAGATGATATTTGTTCATTAATAACAAATCTGCCTTCAACTTCTCAAGAAAAAGGACAAAAATCCACAACTCCCTATTTAGTCATTATTGATTGGGGACATGATGAGAGAGATTATGATGCGGGGCATCCAGAAAAAGCAGTAAGATTGTCTGAAAGAGACTGGGATAATATGATGGCTCATATTCGTGCACTAGCAGTAAGGGCATGGGATAAATATGGAGTTCGCTCTGTTATTCATCCGCATGCAGGAGGATACATTGAATTTGAAGATGAAATTGAAAAACTTTTAGAAGATATACCTTATGAAATAGCTGGCCTTTGCTTAGATACAGGGCATTTATACTATTCAAAAATGGATCCAATAAAATGGCTTCAAAAATGTGCTGATCGACTAGATTACATTCACTTTAAAGATATTAATCTCGATATATATAAACAAGTAATGGAAGAACGGATTCGCTTTTTCGATGCGTGCGCTAAAGGAGTTATGTGCCCAATTGGACAAGGTATCATTGACTATCATTCGATTCATAAATTATTAAAAGAAATTGATTACCATGGGTACATCACAATTGAGCAAGAGCGAGATCCTAGAAACTCTGACACAAGTTTACGTGATGTTAAACAAAGCGTCGACTATTTAAAAAGTGTTGGTTATTAACCGAAAACGAATTTAAAGAAAAAGTGATATGAAAAAATAATGTACGGAGAGAAAATGGTGCTGTTTGGGTGGAGTATCAATAACTTTTAAAAGTAATTTGATTAATTCTAAATATAACTGATTTATAGAGAGATTAATTAAAATTTAAATAGGTTCACGTCCGATGACAGTGCATCCATCTAACACAAAATTATATAATCTTAAATTTCTTACGGAAGTGAAACAAACAACATCCAACTGTGCTTTATTTCATTTAAGGGTTAAATTACTTTTTAATCTATTATTCTCGGGGAAAATTGAGTATTATCTTCACAACTCATTTTCCTGAATCGACAAAAATACAGTGTTAATTAATAAAAAATTAGAGAACTTCAGCAAATTTAACTAGAGATTCACTCCAGAGAAGGTTAGAGATTTACAAGTTAAGGATGGGAATGGGAATGTTAAAAACAAAACGAATTCAACAAATTCAGGAATATGTTTTAAAACACCAATCTGTCTCGTTAGATGATCTAGGTACTGTTTTTGGTGTCTCTAAGACCACGATTAGACGTGATATTCGAAAGCTAATAAGTGAAGGGATGATTCAAAAAGTATATGGTGGAGTAGCTATAAGCCATGCAAAACTTGAATCATTTAACGAGAGAAAGGCAAGGAATCCGATTCAAAAACGTTTAATTGCTAAAACTGCAGCTGATTATGTAGAAAATGGAGATGTGATATTTATAGATTCAGGTACAACCACATTAGAAATAATTACATTTCTAAAAACCAAACAAGTAACTATCATTACTAATAATCTGGATATTATAATTCAAGCCTTACGTTTCGAAAATTTAACTGTGATTTCAACTGGTGGTTTACTCGAACGTGATAATAAATCATTTTCTAGTTATAGTCATGCAGATTCTTTTAAGAAATATAATTTTGATAAGGTATTTATGGCTTCAACAGGTGTTTCAATATCAAATGGGGTTACAAATTCATCGCCCATTGAAAGTGGAATTAAAGAAACAATAGTAAAAGGAAATGCAGACGTTTTTTTATTGGTAGATCATACTAAACTTGACAAGTATGCTATGGTAACTTACTGCGGACTGAAAGAGATTGACTACCTAATAACGGATAATTTCCTAGATGAAAGTTATCAAGATTTTGCTAGAGAAAATAGTATTCAACTCGTCGTTATTAACGAGTAAACAGTTATTATCTCACCTGTGCTCTACTCTAAGCTAATAATTTAATTGAAAAGTGATTAATCTTTTTTAATTAAAGCCAAAACCTAATGTTATGAAGGATGGAAAGAACTATTCTGCACTAAAGTTTAGACAAGCATTTTTATTTCCACAAAATTAAACTTAAAAGCCCTCTTTATTTAAAAGAAGGCTTTTCTTTATTTACTCTTCATTTAAATAATCACTATTTTCGGAAGAGAAATATGTATAAAAGGCTCAATTCCTTTAACACTTTGTAATAGATTTTAACATCGCGTCCGCAAAAGTATACGTTTACGGACTTTTCTTTTGGATAGAAAATCTATCATTTTCATCGTTCGTTTAAGTTTGAAAAACATTTACGGACGTTTTATGTAATTCTTGTACTTTTACGAACGTTTTCAATAGAATAAGAGAAAGATAAAATAAAATTAGTATAAAGATATTAAATAGAAGATTTGGATGCATGTGAGTGGGCAACCAAGATTATAATGAGGGTCACTAACCCCAATTAATATTAGAAGTTGATATCTCTCTGCAAATTTTTATTGATAAATAAAGTGGATAAAATGTTAAAGGTTCCTGCTTTAGAAGAATTTTATGAAAAAAGATAGTAAAAAGAGGAAATGGACGCATCCAATTCCTCTAAGTTTAGTCCGAAGACATTAACTGCTATTCAATATATATAGTATATAATTCCTAGTTACATTATGCAACCTTATTTATTAATAAATATTTTTAGTTGATTCAATTTCCCTCGTGTATCTGGCTTGAGAATTTTGGTGTATATGCTTTGAGATATATTGCTTCTAAAATCCTCTCTAATATTTTCAAATTTTCTTACAGTTTCAGATATTTCTTTTCCAGGAACACTCATGTTTTTCTGTAAATAAATCATCAAAATTAAATAGTCCACTACTGTTTTGAAGTCAATATTTTTGACACCCGTTTCATTTTCTAGTAAATCTGACAATGATTTATGAATGTGACGTCTTTTAAAGCGTGCATCGAAAATGGCTTCATTATGAGCAAGAGCATTCCGTAGATCTGTAAGAGCAAAGATGATTGTTTCAGTCATTCTTCCATCCCTATCAAATCCTGTATGGATTTTTAATAAGTTTGAAATATCCTTTTTCATATTGATATGGGAACAGCCAACAAATGTACCGAACTCTCCAAAGGAAACTACTTCGAAAATGGCCCAAATTGGTACATATTCATCCTTATGATAAAAATGCTCAACAACTGGTTTTCCAGTGAGAAAATCCCTTGAAAGAGCTCCATAAAATTTATTTCTTAGCCCAAGTCTTTTATTAAGAGCCTTTTTATAATTATCACTACGGATTGGAAAAGTTTTATAATAGGTCAGCCATTTATCGTATATTTCATCAAAAGAATCGGTACCAGCATTTTCAACGATGACTTCCAGCATATAGTTCTTAAGCGCAGTTTCGATAAACATCATTTGCGGATATAATAATGATTTTAATTGCATATCAAAAGTGTTTATAGCAATAACTTCATCAAAAGAAGTAAAAGTAATTCGATTGGAAGGTATGTTTTTCTTAACGAATCGATATGCTTTATATCCGTGATAGTAGCCTATGTTTCGCAGCTTTGTTTTTTGGTCACTTTGTGTCTTAATCTTATGGTGATTGTTTAAGTGTTTCATTAAACCATCGATTGTATTTACTTTTTCATTCGCAGTAGTTTGCACATTATTACTCATGCCTTTCTCCATTTCCTATTATATTAACCTGTTAAAAGGTAAAAAAATTATATCATATTTTTCCAATGAATAATCCTTATTACCTATTAGTTTTTTCTCTCAGATGCAAAACTTCAAATCTACATTGTTTCTTCTTTTGATTCCCTTTATCCTTTACCTCAAATATCCCCATTTAGAAGTGATACATTTCGTTACTATTATCCTTCATTTCATTACCCAACAATATCCATATTAAGACTTTTAACACCTTTATAAGTAAAAAAATAGAAAATTAATGTATTAATAAGACTATTCATATTATAAGATTAGTAAGATATAAATCACTGATTTGATGAACCATCTTTTCAGCCATAAAAAGAAACCTGGGGGAATAACCGTTGAGAAAATGTTTTGTGATAGTATTAACTTTAATTTTTTTCATAGAAAGTTCTTATGTTGTAAGCGCTCATCCAGGAAGAACCGATGGTAATGGAGGGCATTATTGTCGAACAAATTGTGAAAAGTGGGGATATGAATATGGAGAATACCATTACCATAATGGATCCAGCTCCTACTCTAACATTACTAGTGATGACGTAGGGACAGAAATACAAATAGAGGCAGAAACATCACAAGAAGATTTAGAACAAATTTATGATCAGCTCTCTAAAGAAGGATATGAAGTTGGATATCAAGATGGATATAACCAACGTTCGTATGAAGAATTTCATGAAGAAAAGTATAATGATTTATCTAATGCTGAATATAGCTGGTATAAGAAGGGATACGATGAAGGCTTTAGCACAGGAAAAGAAAGAAAAAATGATGAAGTCAGCAAGCAACAACAAGAAGAGTTTAATGAGGGTAAAGAAGCTGGTACTAGTAAAGCTCATAATGACTTTAAAAACGGGAACATACAAACAAGTGTTTCCTCTAATAAAGATAAATCAAATTCTTGGAATGAAGGATTCTCAAAGGCATATGAAAAAACATTAGTAAGCCTTAAGCTTACAGATGAAGCTTATAAAGAAGGATATAATCAGGGAGAAAGCCAACAAGCAATGGAAATTGACAACAGCTATCTAAATAATAGTGATGCGAGTAAAGCTTTTGAAAGTGGTTTTCAGGAAGCAAAGAAGAAGGAATATAAGCAAAAGGGCTTTCAACAGGCTCTCTCTCTAGAAGGGGACAATCTACCTGCGCATATAAGCCAGATATATATTAGCCCTTTTAAAAAAGGATATAAAGAAGGAATAAAAGAAATAACTTCTTTAAAAAAGGCTGCTTATGCTGCTGGGAAATCTGGTGATAAGTTTATTGTTCCAGAGGAATATAAAACTAAGAACCTAGAAGAAGTGACCCAAGCTACATATAAAAAAGGACAAGATGAAAGGAAAAAGAGTTATCAAACGGGTATTCTTATTGGAATATTTATTTTATTTATTGTAGCAGGTTTTCTTTTTTACAGAAAATCCAAGAAGTAACTATTGAGCTCGTAAAAGATAATGTAAAGCATAAATAAACCTATTTTAAATTTACTTGTGCTTTTGGATTTTTAGTTAATTAATAATATATGTTAGTCATTTGTATAAAAATAAAAAGATAGGTAAAACAATAACAGGGGATGAGCAATCTTGTTTAAAGTAATAGAGCAACTAGTAGTTATTTAAACTTTTTATAGAATAGGTGAGGAGTATCTTCTCAGAGCTAGCGTAGCAAAGTACAAAAGATGTAAATCACCTATATACTAAGATAAACTGTAAGAAGTATATCGAAATAAATAAGGTATTATTTATAAAGATTGCTATAACAAATTAAATATCATTTATCATAAAACAAAATAAGAAGAAGGTAAAAGTGCTATATTGAGAGAATGGGGGGAGAAAAAATGGGTCAAGCAAAAAAAGAATTAGAAGAAAAAGAGCATAGGCGCCGAAAACAACTAGAATACTTAACAAAATACAAAGGATACACGATTTGTGTAGAGTGCAATGAACCATTCCTAGCAACACACGATTCAATTATTTGTGATGGTTGTTGGAGAGAAAAGACAATGGATTAACCTTATAACCAGTCACTTTTTATTGCTCAGAAAAGCCGTTTCCTTTGATATGGAATGCTCTTATAATGCTTTGGTTTTAATTTTTATTAATTAGGCAAAGTATATACACCATTTGGAGAGATAATACGAAATTCTTTAATTTATCAGTGTCAGTGCTCATTCCATTTCATGACTTAGTACTTTGATTACCCTAAAATTACTTTTTGTCTCCAGTAGGTGAAGAGTCGAGTAAAGAAAGCAAGCCTTAAGAAGGCTCTTTTTATTAAATTTTCATCTACTGTAGACAAGATTTTAATTTGACGTCAGTAAATATAAATAGTGAAACCTTTTATACATATCAGTAAGTTTTATCATTTACTTTTGAAAATATGTAGAAATAACTAATGAATGAGATTGGAATTTTATTCGGCTTTTAAAATACTTTATTTTAACTTCTGTTGATTAAGCATCTATCTAGTAGGAGGAGCAATAATGGAGGAAGAACTAAAAAGAGAATATAGGCACATTAAATGGTTTGTTTTTCAGCGCCTCTTAAAACAAAAACTCATAGAACTTTTGCTCATAATATTTGTTATTATGTTTTTAGATACGTCCTTTAATATTGGTATTATGACTTTTGTAAAGCATTATAAAAGTTATTGGGAATGGGCGATACTTTTAATCTTTATTGGTTTAGTAATAGAATATGCTAATAAAGTTAAATGGCATCAGCGAGGGGCATATATAGATAATATTAAACTTTATCATGAGAATCCAAAAGCAACCTTAGAAGTGCTATTAGAAAGGCGTCAAACTACACTAGATATTATAAAAAATAATACGGATATCTTAAAAGCATTTTCTCCTGTTCCTGTAGTTATATTTGTATCTGGCCTCTTCTTCCAAGATAAACTAAAAGATAACTTGTATGTTTCGATAGGGTTTGTAATTTTTGTGTGTTTTTATATTGTTAAAGTATATAGGCTTAGTAAGAAATTTGAGGAGTGTAGAAGAAGCATAGAGGAATATAAACTTGCTATTCATCATATTGAAAATCCAGATCGTTATGCCCAAAAACCTCGGAACTTTCTATCTTAAAATTAGCACACCCTAAGAATAATACAGTTAAAGGTCAATTATAAAAAAAATCCATTTCCGTTAAGTAAATATAGTACCTATCGATGTTTACTTAGATGTATGGATATCATAAGTGAAATTAAAATACGTCTTAAAGTTTTTATTCTTTAAGACGTATTTTAGTTACAAGAAATACTTCATAAATATGTGGAGATATTTTTTATCATTAGTATTTTTAATTCGTTCCTTAAGAATTTCAATTATACGAGGCTGCATATACTGATTCTGAGCTATCCTTTGTAAAAGCCCTTCATTATATCTTTTTAGCCAAACAGGCTTAAATTTTTTATAATCAAAAGACTCAGGACTTACAAAAAAGTCGTATTCATCAATAAATCCTACGTAGTCTCGCATCCTAGTATCGGTTAACTTGCCAAGAAAGAAACACCTTCCCAAGATTACTTGATAATCATTCTCATAATTCGAATTGATCGCTTTGATTTGTTTCTCATGAATTGCTGCCATTCGTCTATCCATGTAATCATTAATTAAGCCTTGATAATCGGATAAGTTTTCTACTGCATTCACTTCTATTGCATTAATAAGGTCACTGATATCTTCTATTTTTTTTATACTTAGAAGGTGAGTTTTAGCTTCCGAGGATAAAATTTTTGACAGACTATATATATAATTAACTTGATTATCTGTACCCCCAGTAAGGTCCAATGCATAATTTGATAAAGAATTTGAGACAAAATTATTTTCGAAATGAAGAATTAGATTAGCAAAATTCTTCGAATACAAATTGTTGGATGATTCTTCAGAAAAATTATTATCTAAGTGTTTATTAGCTTGAGTACTTAAGAATTCCTCAATAACTAGAATTGCTGCCTTTGGAAGTCCACTACTCCACGTCAGCCGATCAATCCATAAATAACGATCTCCTATGTTTGCATCTAACTTAGGGAAGTAACATAGTATTGTTCTAATTATTTTTATAAAACTTTCTTCAGAAAGTTTTATGTACTTTGCAAAATAGAATGCTTTTTTTGCTTCAGGAATGAATTGATGGTAGAACACAACATTCATACCATTGTTAGAAAAATGTTTGATTAGCTCATCTGCAATGCGTATTAAATATTTTTCAATATTTCCTAGATCACGAAATTCGAAACGACTTATATCACAGCTTCGTTCTATATACTTTATATCGTCAATACTAAATGATTTTGCTACGTTAATAAAATCATAGTAATCAAAATAAATGCTTGATTGTTCTAACCCCATAAAAACTCCAAGTTCATCAATATCTCTAGTCTGGTCATAATCCGCCTTTTCAAAAAGCAGCATTAGAGAATTTTTGATATATTGGTTAAACTCATAGAAAGTAGCTGACCATAAGGAGTTATCGTATAGAAAACTAAGGTTCTCATTAAGACGTAGTAGTACATCATACTCAGCCGTCAGCCCAAACGAATAAGATCCTTTACTCATTTGAGAGCGAACTTTGTTAGTCAGTTCAAATAACTTAACTGTGTCGTCGTACAAAAACTTATTATCACTTAGGAACTCAAGAATTCGATATTTTGCTTGGAATTCATAAGGCATACCGCCAAAGACATCATTTATATTAAAGTTTTTCATTTCTCTTTCAATACGCTCTAAAAACTCTTCAGAAAATGGTCTGTATATTTTTCCATATACTAAAATCCCCTGACCCTCAAGTTGTCGTGCCTTTTGGGTAATTGACTGATAAAGCCTGTACCTATTAATTTGTGAAAGATAATGTATCCACCAATTAGATTCGGTTATGGAATTAAGAAGAAGATTTGAATAAATATTGTATGCCTCTTCCCATCTTCCAAGGTAAGCTAGATAAAACGCCTTTTGATAGCTCTCCTCAAGATTGTTAGAAGACGTTTGAACTATCTTTTCCATTTCATCATAGTTACTGTGATAAGCTAGATTTGTAATTTTGAAGGAATTGTGAATAACTTCAGTACCTTCATCATCTAGCATACCTACGATACCATTATGTTCAAAGAAAGAAGAAATTTTTTTGAACTTTTGCTTTAAATCCTTATTTAGATAGTCTATGTCCTTCTTTTTAAGGTTAAAGAATCTTTCCATATAATCAAAGCCCTTATTTTGGTTACGTGCAATCTTACCATTTACCTCAAAATGATAATCATATTCAAATACATACTTGAGATCGAGCTTGCGAACACGTTGAAGAGAAAATAAGGGATTAATTTTTTGGTATATATATTCAATGACATCCTCATCTGTAGATAAAAGAGCGTTATCCTTTGATTCGATTAAGGTATTCATAAACGTCTCATACCGTTTCATGTATTCATATTCACTACTCTTCACTAGTTTAGCAGTATCTATTATTCGAAGCCCTCTATTTTCATAATAAACAGCAGTTTTTTCTTCAATAGGTTTATGATCTCCTCGAATAAAGAACGGCTTGTTATATCCATCTTTCTGCAATTGTTTAACCCAGTTCAAAAGTGAGTTGATATTATAATCACCTAGGCTATAACCAATAAAAACAATAGTATGAGTAGCCATTAATGTCTTCATTAGATTACTTATTAGTGGAAAATTTTGTTCGTAGTTCATATAATCACTTTCCTTAAGTACTACATGTTTTCCTTTATATCCTTTACTAAAGTCACCATGTACCTTAAGCAAATATCTAGAAGAGGTCGCTTTTGCCACGTCTTCATCTGAACTAATTACATTTAAATACTGCCCGCGTTGCCAACAAGCCTTTTCAATTAGGTCATCATAGTTAGTAGTAATAATATGAATTGGATTCATTGCTAAAATTTTTTCATGTATTGAGTTTGTATCTCTCTTCACTGAAAATACTTCTTTAAGAATACTATCGTACGCCTCTTCTCCTTCTACATCATAAAAAATTTGTGGAATTCGTAAATATTCGTCTGATGAATAAGCGTTTTTCTTCTGTTGCCCATAAAGATTAACATAGTATTTATTGACTAATTCACTCCATTGAGGATAATTAGAAAGCCTTGAAATTCCTGCTCCAATAAAAAATACTAAATTTTCGTTTTTTGCAGCCTTAGTTATATCTTGAATATACTGATAGATCTTTTTATCCATGATTCAACATCGTCCCCTGCCTATTAGATAGAATTAGAGCAATAATCTATATATTACCCACTTCCAAATATAAGATAAATAAATCAAAAAGTAACTATTTCAGGAAAAAGTTTGTAGGATAAGTATGTCTATTTTAAAATTGTATAACTTTAATATTTTACTATCGTTCTTATTTTGTAGAGGTTTTATTGTGTTCAAAAAATAAAAAGCAACCAATATAACTACCGGTTGCTTTTTAGTAAAAATTTTCATTAGAAATTGTAAGTTACTTCAGTTGAACTTATATTCCACTAAGCCTTCATTTAAAATTAATTATGGTTGATAAACCTCCAAAAACCCCTTGTATAAAATTTAAGCAGAGGGACATTAAACTTATATTGTATTTATATTTGACTGTTTACTTAATAAGTTTCTAAATCCTTAACTTTTAAACCGCCTTTAAAATTCCTCGATTCGAGAACTAGAGGCTCATTCTTGGTGGATTTTGATTCAATAATTTCGTAATGAGGAGTTATAATTTTCTTATTTGTATCTACTGGAGCTACCAGTAATTTATCTTTAGTATGGTCTATGACAACTAAATCTTTAGGTTCATTTTTTATAATTAGGTAATATTCTTGATGAGCCGCATATGATTCTCCATATAATTCAAAAAAATAGAATGTTCCCCCTAGAAAAAATACTAATGCAAAAGCCTTAAAGTTTTTATGATTTTTGATTAGAGTAACAAAAGAAATAATGCGTTGATTAATACTGTTTACAAAATTTCTGTACCATAACATTTTGCTGAATGAATAATCAAGAATAATAAGAAAGGTAATTCCACCATAAATACTTTGATAGGTAAGATCATTAATATCTTTATCAAATAAAGTATCCAAAACAAAAAGAATCCACATAGCTAATAAATATCCTGGAAACGCACGACTATATATCCATTTGTCTTCTTTTAAGGGAATTAGTAAAATGCTAAGGGATATATATAAAAGACAACCAGTAAATATTATGATAAACATAACATAGAAAGTATTTGCAATATAATAGCTTCCAATAGTATCTTTCCTTAGCTCATTCACTCCATAATAGCCCAAATAATGGATTTTGAAAACGAACCCCAATAGGTAAGTAAATCCAGTTAAGATTACGACAATGACTGATGCATCTGTTAAGAAAGTGGGAAAAGTAACTTTTTTCCTTTGAGCTTGATTACTTAAAGCTCTTCTTTTAATCCTTCTCTTAGTTCTTTTGGAATCTTTTTTCACATTTCCTCCTCCTAAAATGATTAAGCTAAATTGGAATTTATACCCTACACAAAGGCTTTAACCTATTTTTGGTGTTCATAAACAACAAGAACTTTGTCCATTTTCACGGTTTTGGCCACAATATAACTGTGATAGCCATCTTTTAAGAACTTAGAGCTTTTATCAATTGTTAAAGGCTTGTCGAGGTGTCCTATACGCTTCACAATTCAATGACTTCTTCTATTTTCACAGGGGTTGGACGTGTCTTTAAGAATGCTCCAGGAACGATAATCTCATCAAAACTCACGACACCTTGTGACCCTTTTAGCTGAGTTGGTAGCTGTTTTTATTGTGGTGCAGATTTTTTCTCACGAACAGGTGTTTTTTTAACTTTTGGCTGTATCGTTTTAGGTTCTTGCTTCGCTTCTTTTGCTACAGGCTGAGAAATAGGGGATAACTATTGAAAAACCATCAAAAAAACGGTTCCTAGAATCAAACTTATGTTAACTCGAAAAGAAGAAGCCTGTATCTAAGGAGATACAGGCTTCTTCCCATACTGTTAGGAATTTGTTCTTTTGCCCTTGTGAGGCCCTTTCGTTACGTATATCGGTTCATAACCAAAGTGCCTTGTGTAAGATAAGAATATCTACTTTCAATTTGAGGTAATACGTTTGTTGAAGTCGCTGTTAATTCTTTCAAAACTAATCAGTCCCTTCATGGATTAAGTATTTACCTTCTCCCAACAACCAATAATAGTATTAGTTGTACTATATGTGTACCACACGTTTTAAAGTTAAAACGTTAGTCTAACAAATTTTTTATAGGTTTCTCTTTCATAACAAAACGGTACATTAACCAACTTTTTGAATTGTTCATAACCGATTTAAGGAAAAGGTTTTCCTTAAATCGGTTATTTTATTTCTTATGAAAATCTAACTGAGTTTAAAGGTGAACCAATCCAGTGAGGGTTAATCACCTATTTAAAGTGCCTTTATACTGTTAAATAAGGATTTAACATTTCAATTCGAAAAATGTTGACTTTGTTACAAGAAGCTAATTATAATAAAAAACATAAGGAAAACGTTTTCTTTTTTATTTTTATTCTTTTGTTTCAGAATATTCTAATTAAATTATCGAAAGGCAGTGATTAATAATGAAAAAAGTTAAAGTTGGAATCGTCGGATTAGGGAGATTGGGAAGAAAACATGCAGAAAATTTAGCATTTCGAATCCCTAATTGTGAATTACTGGCCGTTTGCAGCGTTATCAGAGAAGAAGCTGAACAGGTACAAAAGGAATGGGGAATTAAATACGCCTACACTAATTACGAGGATATGATTCAAAACAAAGAACTTGATGCAATTCTTATTGCTTCCCCATCAGGTTTTCATTGTGAACAAATTGAAAAAGCCTTAAGTGCTAAGTTACATGTTTTTAGTGAAAAGCCTCTTGGTTTGTATTTAGAAGAAGCGTTACAGGTACAAGAAGTCGTTAACAAACATACGGATAAGGTTTTTATGGTTGGATTTATGCGAAGATATGACAAATCATATGCATACGCAAAAAATCAAATTGAAGAAGGAAAAATAGGAGATCCCGTTTTGATTCGTTGCTATGGTCTTGATCCTACAAAAGCAATTGATGGGTTCATGACATTTGCTAAGAACAATTATAGTGGTGGTCTATTCTTAGATATGGCTATCCATGATTTGGATTTAGCTAGATGGTACTTAAATTCAGAAGCCAAACAAGTATGGGCTATTGGCGGGTCTTACGGCTATCCTGAAATTAAAGAATTAAATGATGCAGAAACAGGTGCTGCCTTGGTGAAATTTGAAAATGACACGATGGGTATCTTCGTTGCAGGTCGTAACTGTGCACACGGATATCATATTGAAACAGAAATTATCGGTACAAAAGGGACTTTAAGAATCGGAACAACCCCAGAAAAGAATATGGTAACTGTATTTGATGAAAATGGAGCGATAAAAGAATGTTCAGATGGATTCTTGGAACGATTTGAGCAGGCATACTTAAGTGAAGTTGAAGAGTTTATCTCTTGTATTAGAGAAAATAGACAGCCTAACGTCACAGTAGAAGATGGTGTATTGTCCACTGCTTTAGGTTACGCTTGCAAAGAATCATTTGAAACAGGAGAACTGGTTTCAGTGCAATCTCCTTACAAAGTTGTACCATCATCTTTATGACTTAATAGCCATGCTATCACCTATTAGGGTACTGGTATGTGTTTTCCGAAGTCCCCTCTAAATAATAGAAAATGGTTTTTCTTAATAATGTAAACGTTATCAACGGTTTAGTTTTCTACTAACTTTATAAGCTCGTAAACATTACTTTTATGTTTAATATGAGTAGGAGGAAAATGGATGTACATAGAGACAAAAGGGAAGAAACAGGACCCTAAAAGAATGGTAAGAAAAATTGCCTTTATCTCCACATTCGGTGGTCTGCTCTTTGGATATGATACTGGCGTTATAAATGGGGCATTACCGTATATGTCAGAGGCAAACCAACTTGATTTAAATCCGTTTACACAGGGACTCGTCGCTAGTTCCCTTTTATTAGGTGCAGCTTTTGGTGCATTATTTGGCGGACGTTTGTCAGATTATAACGGTCGTCGTAAAAATATCTTATATCTAGCACTGTTATTTTTTATAGCAACCCTTGGATGCACATTTGCTCCCAATACAACGTTAATGGTCATTTCCCGGTTCATTTTAGGAATTGCTGTAGGTGGTGCATCTGTAACTGTTCCCACTTTTCTAGCTGAAATGTCACCAGCTGAAATAAGAGGACAGATTGTTACACAAAATGAATTAATGATCGTTACGGGACAGTTTTTAGCTTTTACATGCAATGCAATTTTGGGAAATGTATTAGGAGATGTAGGGCATGTTTGGAGGTTCATGTTAGTTATTGCATCATTACCAGCTGTTGTTTTATGGTTTGGAATGTTAATCGTTCCAGAGAGTCCTCGTTGGCTTGCATCAAAAGGCAGAATAGGTGATGCCTTGAGAGTGCTTAAACAAATCCGGGAGGAAAATCAGGCAAATATAGAACTGAAAGAAATTAAATCGTCAGTTGATGAAGAGTCCAAATTAGAAAAGTCTAGTTTTAAAGATTTGTCTATTCCTTGGGTGCGCCGCATTTTATTTTTAGGAATTGGAATCGCTATCGTTAATCAAATTAACGGTGTGAACGCAATTATGTACTACGGAACAGAAATACTTAAGAATACAGGATGGGGAACCAAAGCAGCGTTAATTGGAAACATTGCCAATGGTGTTATTTCAGTAGTTGCAATGCTGGTTGGAATCTGGTTGCTTGGTAGAGTGAGAAGGCGTCCAATGTTGATTGTGGGCTTATGTGGTACTACTACGTCTCTTTTTCTCATTGGTTTTTTCTCTTTTATTCTCAATGGTTCCACGGCACTTCCCTACATTGTTCTCTCTTTAACGGTTGTTTTTTTAGCTTTCATGCAAGGAGCTATAGGACCTGTAACATGGTTAACACTGGCGGAAATATTCCCATTAAGAATGCGCGGTCTTGGTATGGGTTTTAGTGTATTTTGGATGTGGATTGTTAATTTCTTAATCAGTTTGTCGTTCCCTGTGTTGCTTAGCACTATAGGCTTATCTACCACCTTTTTAGTATTTGGTGTGTTAGGATTAGTAGCAATCGCATTCGTGAATAGATATTTACCAGAAACGAAAGGAAAATCACTTGAAGAACTGGAATACTATTTCCGTTCCTATGATGATCAAGAATTAGAGAACAAACAGGCAAGATAATTTATTAAAGATACTTTTTAATACGTACAAAAATTATAAATGAAGGACAGGTAATGGCAGACAGCTTTGCTTTAGGCAAAGCTGTCTATTTATTAAAGCAGGGAGTTGATATGCTATAATAAATAAAATTAACCTTTCGTGATACATACCTATTTATAAACTAAATACCCGATTGAAAGGAGGAATTTTATGAAAATAACTATTCGTAATGTGGCTCAAGAAGCAGGCGTTTCCATAGCAACAGTTTCAAAAGTCATCAATCATACAGGAAAAATTAGCGAAAAGACGAAAAAGAAAGTATTCATAGCAATGGAGAAACTTAATTATAAGCCAGATGCAGCTGCAGCTTCTTTAAGAGGGAAGCGAACAAAATTGATCGGCTTGCTTGTTCCAGATATATCTAATCCTTTCTATTCAGAAATTGCGAGAAGTATTGAAGACCGCAGTCATGAAATAGGATTAAACGTTATGATGTGCAACACCGATAATGATGTAAAAAAGGAAAAGACATACCTATCTTTGTTGACTAGTCAACGAGTAGATGGCGTAGTGGTAGCCTCGGCTTTTAGAAGTACGCATTTACTTGAAGAGATGATAAATAAGGGAGTACCTAGTGTCTTAATAGCTTCAGAAATACCTAGTTTGTCTATGAATACCGTAACAGTTGATGATTATAAAGGTGGATACTTAGCTACTTCATACTTATTATCTTTAGGACATAAGAAAATTGGGATTATTTCAGAAGATGTGCGAAGTAATACACCACGTTTAGCAGCATACAAAGATACAATTCAAGAAGCAAAACTTCCTATAAGAGATGAATACATAATAAAAACAGAAGCTACGATTCAAAAAGGATATGAGAGTGCTAAGCAGCTTCTTTCATTGGACGACAAACCTACTGCTATCTTTGCTTGTAATGACTTATTAGCAGCCGGCGTCATACAGGCTGCAAAAGAAGCAAATTTAAATCTTCCCGAGGATTTATCAATTGTAGGGTTTGATAATACTGTGCTGTCTACTACCACTTCTCCCATGCTTACCACGGTTTCTCAACCTATAAAGGAGATGGGAGCAAAAGTAGTTGACTTGTTACTTCAAGAGATGGAGGAGTCTAAACCTCACAAAGAACGCTTACTTCTATCTCCTGAACTAGTTATTAGGCAATCAACAGCTCGCTTTTAATTAAAAGCCTTTTTCACTAAAAAATGAATCTTATATATACTAAAAAGACCTTATTGAAACATTAATTAAGGTCTTTTATCTTTATTACTTATTACAACCAAATTCAATAGTATATGAAAGTCCTCTTAAAGACCCTCTTTTGTCAAGAAAATCCGTATTTGATCTATATCTTCCTTTTAAATCTAAAACTCACTATATAAGTTATTACTATTGAGATAACAGCAGCAATACTAACCTTTATGTAAGAAACCTCTAAGGACCACGGGCCATACTCATCTGGATTCAAACGATATATAGACCACCACTGTCCATTTTCACCTTTGAATAATGAAGCGACAATCCATAAAAGAACTAAGAATAAAAACCAAGAAAAACACAATGAACATATACAGTTTCTTTTACACTTGACATTGGATCACTTCCCTATATACGTTGAGTAGCTTTCTATCTTTAGTATATAAAAGATGAGTGGATAATTTATAACCTTTTCCTGCTATTTTAATCTAAAATTCAGAAAGTTATTTCAGTCCGAAGTTAAAGAGTAAAAGATAAATTTTTATTTATGTATCTTAAGATATACCTTTTTATATAAACAAACATTAGGATTGAAACAGTAAATATTAGATAAATAGTAAATATATATTTTTAAAAAATTATTATAAAATTAATTTTATATATTAAATAATGATAATTTTTATCTTATATATAAGAGTAATTGTTAACGTATTTTATTAAAAATAGTTATACCTTTTACACACCTTGTAGAAAAAGCCCATATTTTTCTACAAAGTATATAAAACCACTATTTAAGTGCTAGACCAAAAGTGAACGCATATTATTTTTACACCTAAATTGATTTTAGAAAAACACTTTCGAATCAAGTTTTATTTAGTTCACCAAGTTATACTTTTACGAGCTTTGTAAACAACAATAATCCATCATTTTTAACAATCATTATTGTTGGAGATTGAATTACCAATGGCCTTGAAGAAACAGTCGTTATTTTAATTATCAGAATTTTTTAAAATTTATATTGAAACCCGAAATTTTGCGTGCTATAATCTAAATTACAAATGGTATATACCATTATATTTTTTTACACTCAATGGTATATACCATTGAGTGGCTAACTTAAAAAATAAGAGGAGAGATTGCTAAATGTTAAAGTTTAATCCACAGAACTACTTAAAAGTAACAAATGGAGCAGTTTTATTAAGAGCAGAAATAGAAAAGAAAATGGATGAAGTTTCAAAAAAAGAATTTAAAAACTTATTCCTTATTGGATCAGGGGGTTCTATTGCTATCATGTATCCATTTGAATACATATGGAATTCTACTTCAACTATTCCTGCTTATGCTGAAATTGCTTCTGAATTTATGCTACAGAGTCATAAGCAATTTGATAAAAATTCAGTTGTTATTCTCTCTTCTCTATCAGGTACTACAGAAGAGACTGTTGAAGCAGCACAATATTGTAAGGAAAGAGGAGCAACTACTATTGGATTAGTAGGAGAAATGGGTACACCATTAGCTAACATCGTAGATTATCCGATAGCTAACTACGCAGAAAACGACTATGCTGCAGATTCAATAAATCTTCAAATGTATATGATTATCTTCAGACTAATGCATAATAACGGAGAATTCCCAAAATACGATAAATTTGTATCAGAGTTAGAAAAAATGCCTGAAAATCTAATTTCAGTAAAAGAACAGGTGGAAGAAAAGGCTAAAGAATTTGCAAACAAATATAAGGATGAAGATTATCATATGTTAATTGGATCTGGAACAGCATGGGGAAGAACTTATGCATATAGTATGTGCGTATTGGAAGAGATGCAATGGATTCGTACGAAGTCCGTACATGCAGCAGAATTTTTCCACGGAACAATTGAGCTGGTTGAAAGAGACACGAGTATTATCTTACTTAAAGGGGAAGATGCAACGAGACCATTAGCTGATAGAGTAGAGCGTTTTGCTGAGAAATATACAGACAAGCTTACGATTTTTGATACTAAAGATTATACGCTTGAAGGGATTAGTCCAGAATTTCGTCAATATTTCCCTCCACTGGTTTTAGGAAGTCTACTTCAACGAGTAAGTGTTCACCTAGAAGATAAGCGCAATCACTCCTTAGATAAAAGAAGGTATTACCGTACTGTAGCTTATTAAGAATTAGTTAAACTTGAGGAGAATATAAGACGTAAGCGTTCTCCTCAAGTGAGTTTCTTAAACTACAGATTTTAGTAATAAAAGAATCAATAATTACTACATACGTCAATACTTTTCTGGAAATTTAAAGGTTTTAAACGTACAAATAGATGTGTCTGATGAAAAAAAGTTTTTGGAAAAGTATTGATCACAAAATAATTTCCCTTTGACATCCATTCATTAGACCTAGAGCATAATGAATTTAAAGTTAATGAATAGTTAACAGAAGATAATCTGAGAGAGTGTGTGAAAGGGTGTTTTAGTGTGGCTCGTAAGTATCAAATTACTTATGAACTAGCAGGAATTACAGTAGGTTGTTTTCTTTTTGCTTTTGGAACTAATTGCTTGCTAACACCTTCAAGTTTACTAGCTGGCGGGCTAGGCGGAATATGTGCAATCTTTTATCATTTATTTGAATGGCAAATGGGGATACAGTATTTTATTTACAATATTCCATTACTGTTTTTAGGATACATTCATATTGGTAAAAAGTTTATTATTTACACTGTATTTTCAGTAATAGTATCTTCTCTTTTCTTAGAGTGGATTCCTGTCCGCCTAGTATGGACTAATGATATATTATTGTGCTGCATTTATGGAGCAATCATTTCAGGAAGTGGAGCTGCTATTATTCTTAGACTAGGCGGATCAGTAGGGGGACTTGATATACTTTCTCGTGTTATCACTAAGTATACGAACATTTCTATAGGGAAGTTTGGCTTGATTTTTAGCGCCACTATTGTAGCCATTTCAGCGCTTATTTTCGATACTCAACTAGCTATGTATACCATCCTATCATTTTTTGTGGGCACTAAAACATATGATGCTATTTTAAACATTGCAGAGAAAAGTGCCATCATGATTATTACAAACGAGGGTGAAGAAGTCTCTTCAGTATTAGCAAAAAAATTAGATAGAGAAGTTACTTCATGGAAAGATATTGATATATACAGAGAAAAGAAAAAAACGGTGTTACTATGTTTGATTATTGAATTAGAGTGGATAGAAGTAACACATGCAGTAAAGAGTATTGACCCCGAAGCCTTTATTTTATCATTACCAACTAAGAAAACATTTGGAAAGTTTAAATTGAAGTGGTGATCTAAATAAATTTCATTTGGTATATACCATTTTGTTTTTTCTGTGATATGATAGCCCTATCCTTATAACTTTAGGAATTTTCTATATTATCTAACAATATAACAATCAAGTTGTAAGCGTTTAACAAATAAGAACATCTTTAATATAGGGGGAAGTTTGTAATGAAAAAAATTCTAATAGCATGTGTGACTCTTATTTTACTTATTGGGATAGTGGGATGTGGAAAAAATACATCAACTAGTGGAGAAGCTTCAAAAAATGATAAGGAAATTAAAGTAATAACTACAGCTGGAGGATATCCATTTAATGCTACAAACCCAAAAACGAATAAAATTGAAGGTTTTATCATCGATATTGTTAATGAAGTAGCGAAGAGATCAGATGTAAAAACTCAAATATCAACTGGAGAATGGAATTCGCTTATTCCTTCTTTACAATCCGGTAAGGCAGATGTTATTGCTGATGCTATGTATATTACTGACGAAAGAAAAAAACAAATTAACTTTACAGAACCCGTGTTTGGCTTTGGTGAAGGCCTTATTGTACCAGAAGGTGACAAAACGACAAAATCATTGAAGGACTTAAAAGGAAAAGTTATTGGTGTTCAAATGGGGACGTCATTTAAAGACATGCTAGAAAAAGAGAATAAAGATTTAAATATAAAAGTGAAGACTTACCAAACACTATCCGATTTACTAAAAGATATTCAGACAAACCGTATAGATGCAGCTTTAGCAGACGCTCCTACTTTTAGTTATTTTAAAGCTAAAAATCCTAATATGAAGTATCGAATTGTTGAGGGGTATGTTCCTTCTCTTACAGGGGAAGTTGGAATAGGCGTATCTAAAGATCGTCCTGAACTAGTAAAAAAATTCAACAAAGCAATCCAAGAAATGAAAGCTGATGGCACTCTTAAAGGTATTTATAAAAAATGGGGTGTGAATTGGGACTTTAATTAATGAAGAGGGAGGGGACTAAAAATGAATGATTTTTTATCAAATGCGAGAGAATTTGCACCAAGATTTCTTGAAGGTACCATTATTACAGTTGAATTAACCATAATATCATTAATTCTCTCTCTTATTATTGGTTTAACGGTTGCTCTTGGTAAAATAACCCCTAATAAATTTATAAATAAAGTATGTGGTATTTATATCAGCATAGTGAGAGGAACACCTCTCTTAGTGCAAATGATGTATGTTTACTTCGTTTTCCCTGATTTAGGTCTTTCATTAAGTGCTTTTCAGGCAGCTATTGTTGCTCTTTCTATTAATGAGAGTGCTTACTTAGCTGAAACATTCCGAGCAGGTATTAAATCCATTCCTAAAGGACAAATGGAAGCAGCAAAGGCTATTGGAATGAATTATTCTCTTTCGATGCGTAGGATTATTCTCCCCCAGGCAATTAAAAATGTCATCCCTGCCATCGGAAATTCAGCTATTGTGTTAATTAAAAACTCTTCGCTAGCAGCCGTTATTACAGTGACAGAGTTAATGCATGAAGGAAATCTCTTAGCCTCGTCAACATATCAAAATATACAGATATTCACGATGATTGGGATTATTTATTGGGCTTTACATTATCCACTTGCCATTCTTGTAGATTATTTAGAAAAGCGAGGTAATAAAAATAATGTTACAACTAGCCAATATTAAAAAATCTTTTAATGAAAAGAAAGTGATTAAAGGAATTGATTTATCAGTACGTAAAGGTGAAGTAGTCGTTATCGTTGGGCCAAGTGGCAGTGGGAAAAGCACTCTTTTGAGAATGATGAATGCCCTTGAGTATCCTACTGAAGGAGATATCAGGTTAGAAGGAGAGTCTATTCTCTATAAAGATATAAATGGAAAGCATATTTCACGAAATGACAAGGAATTAAGTAAATTTCGAGCTGAAATCGGAATGGTATTTCAAGGTTTCCATTTATTTTCCCACAAAACTGTTCTTGAAAATATTATTGAAGGGCCTATTCACGTAAGGAAAATAAAAAGAGACCAAGCAATACAGGAAGCAGAATATTTGTTAAAGAAAGTTGGTTTGTTAGATAAACGTGATCAGTACCCTCATTCTCTTTCTGGGGGGCAGCAACAGCGAATTGCTATTGCAAGAGCGTTGGCTATGAAGCCTAAGATATTGCTTTTTGATGAACCAACGTCTGCCTTAGATCCTGAATTAGTCGGTGAAGTTCTTATAGTAATGAAAGAGTTAGCACTAGAAGGAATGACAATGGCTGTAGTTACCCATGAAATGGGCTTTGCTCGTGAAGTAGGTGACCGTGTCATATTCATTGATCAGGGAGTAATTGTTCAAGATGCACCACCAGAAAAGTTCTTTCATACTACTAATGGTAATGAGCGTATCAGAAAGTTTTTAAGTACATTATCAAGGAATGCTGTTTGAAACTGAAAGTACATTTGAAATAAAAAGGATCTTTAAATTGATTATAGGGTTAAAGAAAGTAGTATAACTTTAAATTAAATAATAGATCCTTCACTTTTATTTAAATAACTTACTTATTAGATGAAATATAGATACAGAGGTGAAGGGAAATGAAGATAATAGGAATAGGAGACAACGTAGTTGATTATTATCAAGACCGTGATGAAATCTATCCAGGGGGAAACGCTCTGAACATAGCTGTTTTATGTAAAAGATATGGAGTTGAGCAGAGCTCATATATTGGAGTTATTGGAAACGATTTGGCAGCCGATCATATTGTAAATAGTTTAGTGGCTGAAGATGTTGATATCTCTAGAATCAGGAAAGCATATGGACCAAATGGAGAATCTGTAATCTCTCTTAATGAAAATAACGATCGTACCTTTGTTGGATCAAATAATGGAGGGGTACAAGCCCTAATAAAATTAAACTTTGATGAAAACGACCTTAACTATATTTCAAATCATGATCTTATGCATACAAGCTTATACAGTCATATAGAACAAGATTTACCTATGCTCTCTGAAAAAATAGCTGTTTCTTTTGACTTTTCTTTCCGACACGAAGAAAAGTACCTTAAAGAGGTTTGCCCCTATGTTGATTATGGCTTTTTCTCGGGAAGCGAATTAAACGAAACGGAGTGTATTGAGTTAATGCATTACGTGAAAAGTTTAGGAACAAAAGTTATTGGAATTACAAGAGGAGAAAAAGGTGCCTTATTTTTAGTAGATGAACAAGTTTATAAACAGCCTATAGTTGAAGCAAAGGTAATAGACACCCTAGGAGCAGGTGATTCCTTTATCTCAATGTTTTTGACACATTATCATCAATATCATAATGTAAATGAAGCATTGTATCAATCAGCAATAGCAGCAGCAAAAAACTGTGAAAATTACGGTGCATTTGGATATGGATTAAGTAAAAAAACAAATCTCTCAAAAAAATTGGTATGATTTTTTAGAGTATCTTTGAATTATAGGGGACGGTCCTTTTAGTATTTGAGTCCGTCCCCTATTTTATTTTATACTTACCACAGATAACTATTATATGAAAGGTTATCATTCTTAAAAATATTGGAGTATTTTTTATTTTAAATGGTATTGATTGAAGTTACCCAATATTTATCCAATAAGATTGACTAATTGTAGCTTTATGCCAAGGTTGTAAACTTTTACTTATATATATATTATCTATTAATAACAGATATAATTTGAAAATGTAAAGAATGGGGTAGAAAATGGAAAAAGAAATTGATGGAGTTCCTTATTATCAAAAGCTGAAAACAATGTTTATAGAGGAAATTAAAAATGGAAATCTTAAGTACGGCGATAAGATTCCTTCAGAAAGGGAGTTAGCTGATAAATTCAGAGTGAGTAGAATGACAGCTCGTCACGCGCTATCTACTTTGGAAAGAGAGGGATTTGTAGAACGAAGAGTAGGCGTAGGTACATTTATATCTAATCGTAAAATTCAGTGGAATTTTATAACTGTAAATAGTTTTACGAAAGGGATGGAGGATAAAGGATTAAAACCTACTACTGAGACAATCTTTGCAAAAATTGAAAAAGCAGATGAATTTCTAGCAAATAAATTAAATATTTCTATTGAAGGAGAAGTTTTTTCTTTAAAAAGATTAAGAATTATTGATGATATTCCAGTTGCTATAGAATTAAGTCAAATACCATACAAGTTTTGTCCGCAAATAGAAGAGTATATATCTAACAAAATATCCTTATATAAGATATTAGATGAATTTTATGGGTTAAAATTGGCTAAACAAAAGCAGTATATGCGAATATCTTTATCTGATTCGATTGAAAGTAAATTACTTAAGATTGGAAATGAAACCCCCTGCCTCTCGATTGAAGGCACCACTTATGATTCTTTAAAAAGACCTATTGAATATTATCAAACGTTAGCAAGAGGAGATCTTATCGAATTCTACTCAGAACCTACTAATCCCCAGTGAGTATAAGCTCTAATTGTTTTTTATTTATTTATAAATTTTCTATGTAGTTATTCCATAATTAATCAAAAATCACCTAACCTTATATAAGGTTAGGTGATTTTTAAAGTTCAACGCTCCTTTTTCCACAACCATTGCAATAGATAAAACTTCTTATAGGTTTATATAAAGTTAGAAAGTTCTTGCAATACATAATAAAAGGTTTTCCTATTTATCGTAATACTAAAATATATTATTAGTATTATTGTTTATACAGATTAATATAAAGTTTTAATATAAGTGTATTAAATATAAAAACCATAATTTTAATTAATATAATGTATTTATTATATTAATAATAAAAGTAATATCTAACGTATTTTATTAAAAAAAGTTATACCTTTTACACATCTTGTAGAAAAACTGCGTATTTGTCGTCATTAAGAGTAAAAGGTAAAACTACATTTTTTATAAGTTTGTTTTAACCTTTACTTCTATATATAAAATATACTAATTTTGTATTTTGGATTAAAATATTTATTATTAAATATATATTAATAATAAATACTTTAAAATTTTATATCTAGTTATTATAAATATAGTAATTACTTAAATAGAAAATAGAAGGTTGATTAGTACATATGATAAGAAGTGGAAATTGTCATTTATCGTTAATAAGTGTAATTAATAAAACATGGATTTTCAAAAATTAATTTTTATCTTTTCTCTAATAAATAAAATAAATGATTAATCACTATCATTTCTCTTTGATCAATTAGTTATTAATTATGTAATGTTATCTTTTTTTATCTAATTGAAGACATATGAAAAATATCTGGATGGAGATAGAAGCGTAATTATGCATATTGTTCTATATCTCACTTCATCTATTAATCTTGCATAAAAAGAGTGCAAAAGGGAATACTGTTTGCAAAAGAGAAAAGATAAAGGGGTTGACGTTTTATGGAAAATAATATACTTAACGGAATGGATCGAGTTGATCCAAATTTACGTGATGAAATGTTGGCTGAATTATTTTTGGATCAAATGATGAATGACTTCAAAAGAAGTAAAATCCTGGAGGGAATTGATCATTCTTTAAAGAATAAAGATAAAGAAGCTTTTTTACGTTTAACAGAGAAATTAAAATCTGTATCTTAATAAAAACAATATAATATAGAAGAAACTCGTCAAAAAGGGAGCTGTGCTCAATAAGAACAAAGCTCCCTTTTGATGATTTTCTCCTATTTTCAAATGGATGTAACCTTTGCATCAGAATATTTATTATTTATTCAGTCTAGATGAACTGTAATTAAGAAGGATTTTTACTTGTACTATGCTAAAACCTATTAATCCCCCAATAATAGCTGGAACAATCCACCCTAGTCCTACTTTGTACATAGGAAGAACTCTAATAAAGAAACTATTAATAGACGAAATGTGAATACCGCCCGTATTTAATCCATCAAATAGACTAATAATAAATGTCAAAAGTAAGCTCCCTTGATAAACTTCAGTTTTTCCTTTAAATAAAGGATGAAAAAAAGTTAAGAATATCAATACAATAGCTAATGGATAAATAGCTGTTAATAGAGGTATAGAAATAGCAATTAACTGCGTTAACCCGATGTTAGCAACGATTGCACTAAAACCACATAGACTAATAGCAAGTATTTTATAAGGTACCTTTGGAAATAGTTTATGAAAGAATGAAGAACAAGAAGCAACAAGTCCTACACTAGTTGTTAAACAAGCTACCGTAATCATTAATCCTAATAATATTCCACCGTAAGCTCCAAAATAATAATTCGAGACTTTTACCAAAACAGTACCTCCGTTATCTAAGTGTCCAAGTTTTTCTACACTTGAAGCACCCATGTAAGAAAGAGCAGTATAAATGGTTATTAGGATAATGGCAGCAATTCCTGTTGCTTTTGCACAAATAGTCATAATGTGTTTTTTTGTTTTTGCGCCTTTTTCTTTAATAGCATTAATAATAATAATTCCAAAAACAAAAGCTGCAAGAGCATCCATTGTTAAATAACCTTCCTGAAATCCCTTGAAAAATGAGTGGATTTTATAGTTCTTCGTAGGCGCCTGGAAATCCCCAATAGGTTGAATAAAAGCCATCGCTACAAGAATTCCAATAAATGTTAACTTAATAGGCGTTAGGAATTTTCCGATAATATTGATAGTTTTAACAGGATTTAGTGAGAAAAAGCATGTGATGCTAAAAAAGATGATGGTGAAAATAAATAAAGGTATGTGGTCTAGATCTTCCGCCAAGAAAGGTTTGATGCCTATCTCAAAAGAAACGGTTCCTGCTCTTGGTATGGAAAATAAAGGACCAATCGCTAAATAAAGTACGGTTGTAAACACAAGAGCAAACACAGGGTGTACGCGACTCGCTAGTGACTGTACATCATCTTTCCCCGAAAAACCAAATGCTAACACACCAAGTAACGGTAACCCAACTCCGGTTACTAAAAATCCGGCATTAGCTGACCAAATATTTATTCCTGCTGATTGACCAAGCATTGGTGGGAAAATTAAATTTCCTGCCCCGAAGAATAGAGCAAATAACATTAAACCAATAACTAATATAAATGAAAATGGCACTTTATCCGACATATAAAACCTCCATAAAATAACAGCTTTCACTATTGTTATATAAATGAAACAAGAGACCGAAAGAATGTACAGTGTTTTTTAGAAAACTTTTCGGCCTTTTCATGTTTTGACTTCTCGTGGCATTACGATAGTTAGGAATTCGACTTTTCCTATAGCCCTCGAACATATGAGAAAAGAGAAAAAGATGCCCTAGGCATCTAATAAGACAAGTAAAATATCTCAATAATATCGTCAAAAGAAGCTTTTACTATTGTAAGTAAATTCCCTTTTAGAAGAGTTTCTTCTATTCTAAATTATGTCCATGAGATGGGACGGACTTAAATCTTAAAATCTTTACATTTTGAATGAACACTCTTTCTTTTGTAGATATATCCAATTTAGCTAACCTTACAATTTCATCTGGATCATTAATGGATTGCATGACTATGGAATTATTAATTATTTTATTATTTTTTAATATAGAATAGTCTACTGTAAAGATTTTTAACTTTCCTACCTTATTTTTCAACATAACAACTATCTCCACATACTTATAAAATACTTGTATTAAAAACCAATTTTTATACAGCTTTTTCTTTATCTAATTGAGATTTTATTGTTCTCTCCCTTAATCTCATTTCTTCATTTACTTTGGTCGCTTCCTTGAGGTATTCTGTTTTAAATCCACTTTTTACAGCCCAAACATAAAAAACAAGAGACAAACATGTAATGATAAGCATGTCCCAACCGTATGGAATAACATTTATTCCACCAAACTTTTCACTTCCTAAATATGAAATAACCATCATACATAATAAGTAAGTAACCATCCAAAGTCCAGCTAGGAAGTTCTTCTGGAACCCCTTCCATTTCAACTTTGCTTGATAATAAAAGTAAATAGGAAGACCCATCATAATAATGAATAACACCTGTCCTGTAAGTGGCCACCTCGCCCAGTACAGAGTTAATGACGCAAATATAAAACCCAGTGGCGCAATAATACTTAATCCCTTTAGACGTAATGGTCTGTACAACTCTTTTCCCGTTCTTCTTAACGTCATGGCTGTAACAGGTCCGGTAATATAAGAGATTAATGTCGCAACTGAAATAATTTCAGCTAATACACCCCAACCTCTAAATAGAAATAAGAAAATGAATGATACGGCTAAATTGAAAAACATTGCTTGACGCGGCACACCATAAATAGGGTGCAATTTCCCTAAAACACCAGGTAAATATTTATTCTTTTCCATACCGTATATCATACGAGATGTGGTAGCAGTATAGGTTATTCCCGTTCCTGAAGGAGAAACAAATGCATCAGCGTACAATATAATAACAAGCCAGTTAATACTTAGAGCAATAGCCAAATCAGCAAATGGAGAGTTGAAATTAAGGTGACTCCATCCGTGAACAACCATAGAAGGGTCAACTGCTCCAATAAACGCAACCTGTAATAAGATATAAATAACGGTAGCAAGTAGAATCGATCCTACTACAGCTAATGGAATAGAACGCCCAGGATTCTTTGCTTCTCCAGCCATATTAATAGGGCTTTGAAAACCATTAAATGCAAATACAATACCGGACGTTGCTACCGCCGTTAGTACGCTTGCCCAACCATTTGGCGCGATGCCTTCTCCAGACGTAAAATTTCCACTATGAAAACCGGCAAATAAAAGTGATCCAATTGTTAAGCCAGGAATCACTATCTTAAAGATTGTGATGAGTGAATTTGCTTTGGAAAAGAGACTTACTGTCCAATAATTTAGTAAGAAATAAATAAGTAATAAAACAGAAGCAATGCCTAATCCAGGTAAAGTAAGCGTGCCATTTTTCACTAAACTACTTGTCCACTTTGCCCATTCCCATGGCCAAGAACTCATGTATTGTACAGAGGCAACAGCTTCAACTGGGATAACAGATACAATAGCAATCCAGTTTGCCCAAGCAGCAATAAATCCAAGAAACGATCCATGAGAATATTGTGTATATTTAACCATACCTCCTGCTTCCGGAAACATAGATCCAAGCTCGCTGTAAGAAAGCCCAATAAATAAAATAACAATCATACCGATAATCCAAGAAATAATAGCAGCAGGTCCAGCAATTTGAGCTGCTCTCCATGCCCCGAATAACCAACCTGAACCAATGATTGAACCTAGTCCAACCATTGTTAAAGAAAAAGTTCCCATCCTACGATGTAAATGATTCATTTTTTTAACCTCTCTCATATAAGTTGTAGTAATTATAGAAAGACTATTAGATCCTCCAAAGTCCCTTTCTTTGTAAGGCAAGGATTATAGTAGATATAGTAGTCTGCTTAGCTTCAAAAGGAGTTGATACATCAGCGTAACTTGAAGAGATAGTGATACTCCTTTAAGTCATTAATAAGGATACAATGAGAGCAACTTTTTTTCTGTAGTTAGTTTATAAATATCTTCACTCCATTGAAGTGGAATTAACAAAAGATAAACTATTATTAAACGCTTTCATTTTTCTTCAGCGAAATCGTATCTTTAATTTATAATAGGAACTACATAATCATACAGAAAACGACAAAAATTATAAATTTTCTATTTTTTTTGTGAATGATTCGATAAGAAAGAAATGCGTATTCTCCATTATTTAGATATAGAAACATTTAATATTATCATATATGGATTTAAATACTTTTTTACATATAAATAATTTAATGGATATTATTGGATGATTTTATGTAGATTTTTGTTTAATTCTGTAGTTTGTATCATAAAATAAGGCTTAATAAATCTTTGTTATTAGTTTAAATTCATATATTACTTTTATTAAAATAAAAGGATAATAAGGTAATATAATACATTTTTGTGTTAGGAATTACTCCAGTAAAAAATTCTCTTATGGAGATAATTTGTCACCAAAATACAATTAATTAATAACCATTATTAAATTGAAAGATCATTTAAATTAGGAGTGAGAAAATGAAAAAAATAGGGCTGATTAAGGGTTTAGGCAAATTTGGACGTGTCACATTCCCTAGTGAACTACGACGAACCTTAGGGATAAAAGGCAGTGAGAGTTATGTGGAGATGTCTATAGAAAATGACTTAATAATTATCGAAAAATGTGGTGAAAGTAAACCCTGTGCTATCACTGGTAAGGTAAGTGATAAAAATAAAGTGTATATAGGTAATATCGTGCTAAGCTCAGAAGGAGAAAAGATTTTATTACAACAATTAATTGATATAGAAAAACAGATTGAATGACCATTCTTTCATTTTCACCTTCTAGGAGCTACATTCCTTTCAAAATATATTGGATCGGCTCTTACGTTGCAATGCCACTTGCTGCTGTGATGCGTCCCCTATCTTGCTCGGAGTGAAGAACCTACCTAACCTTGTCGTATCTATTTGGAGCGTCGGCATACGTTTTACTTACCGATATGGTGTGTGATGAAGATACGATATCAAACGGATCTGCCATTCGAGATGGCATTATAACTTTTAAAGGGCTTCCTGCCCCAATCATTTGTGATGATTTAAGCCGGGAAGAATCTCGAAAACATTACGAAGAAGGTATAGAATTTCAAATTAAAAAAATAGAAATGGTGTCTAATACAGGAACTTATATTGATGTTCCTTTTCATAGGTATGTTAATGGAAAAGATCTATCGGAAACATTAATTGATAAGATGGCTGGTCTAGAAGGAATCATTGTTCATATTGATGAAAACAAAAAAGAGATTGATGAGGATGTCTTTTATGACCTTGCTATGGAAGGAAAAGCTGTTCTTATTCAACACAGGTTGGGATCAATATTGGAATACGAATCAATACTTTGAAAATCATCCGTATTTAATTGAGAAAGCAGCACAATATTTATGGGATAAAAGAGCTTATTTAGTTGGAATTAATTCTGTAAATATAGATGATACGTCAGGTAAAGATCGTCCTGTACATACAACTTTATTGGCGCGAGAAATTCTAATCATTGAACATTTATGCAACTTAAAAGAAATTTCAACTGAAAACTTTTTATTTTATGCTGTTGCTCCAACAATCAAAGGCTTTGGAACTTTTCCAGTTAGAGCCTTTGTAGAAGTCTCTAACTAACTATAGTTATTCGACATAGTGGCATTTATATTATTGTTATATTCACAGGGAAGATCCATAAAATCCTTAATCGGTGCGTCTTGTTTTTGTTTTTTATAATTCCTGTTATGGTAACTAACTTTGTATACAACATATATAATCTCCACTTCATGGCTTTTTATTAAATTAATGATAGAACACCATGCGGGATATATACCCAACTTATTATCCATGAAGATGTTACCCAAAAGGATTTTTAAAAGGAGTAAGTTTAGATGATGATTATTATGCAAGCGATTTTAGCCGTTTTTATTTTAGTGGGAGGTTTCATAAAACTTCTTCGTATACCGTTTCAGGTTGAACATTGGCAGCACTATCAATATCCATTATGGTTAATGTCTGTAATTGGAATTGTGGAACTTATTGGAGCAATAGGAATGATTGGCGGTATTTGGAATCCATACTTGGTTTTTGTATCTGGCGTATTGTTTGTAATTCTCATGATAGGTGCCATACATGCCCATATTTTTCGAGCTCATCAACCTATTAAGATGATTATTCCTGCAACAATCTGCTTGATATTATCTATGATGGTGATTATGTGGAATTTCAAGGTGTTTTTCTAAGCTAATAACTTTAGTCTGGTTAGGAATTTTAGGGACACCTTTATCGACTTTTGCTAGGTATATTCCTAACAAAGTTGTGTCCTTGGGAATCCTTGCCGTTGCAATTATAATTACATTTGGAGCAGCCCTTATAGGACTCTCTTCACTTAGAAAAAACAGAAAATAAAAGAATTTATAGAAGAAACTCGTCAAAAAGAGGCCTTTACTCAATAAGAGTAAAGGTCTCTTCTGAAAAGTTTTTTCTATCATCTAGATAAACATCTCCAATTCAGAATGCACTTTCTCCTTTTTATGGCGTAAATTGATTAAGACGCTGTAAGACATCTATCCAATACAATTTCTCCTTTATACTTTTATCTCTAATAAATTCAATTTAATTTTCCCATATACACTAAACCATTTGAACGATTTCCATTCATAGTTGTATATTCTAATTTCTTGTATTCTAAGGTTTCAAATTGATCTACCCATTCTTTCACACGTTCTTCGCTATGATGACGTAAAATGGCCCCATCTGGTAATTCAAAAACCCCATATGTATGATACTTAGTGACTCCCTTTTCATAACGTAATTTATTTCTTTCATCACTATTCAGTAAAAAGTCATTGATGTAGATAATACCTCCTGGTTTTAGTACTCGTTTAATCTCATTTAAAATAGCATTCTGTTCCTCATCTTTATACACACATGTTAAAACTGCAAAAAGTAAAACAGCATCCAAAGAATTCTTAGAAAAAGGAAGGTTCCCACTTTGAATTACTTGAAAATCGATTTCTGAGTCATGAGACTTAGCTCGTTTAATCATTTCTTCCGAAAAGTCTACACCATGTAAATGGTTATAATCGTAACTTCTTAATTCCAATAAAGTCCGTCCATACCCACAACCATAATCCAATATAGCAGCATTGTGATTAACATGTGTTAGGAATAATTCAGGTTGAAAAGGCGTAGTAAATTCTTTTTTGTTAGCTACTTCATTCCAGTATTCATCTTGTTTGATCATCTTTATGAAACAACTCCCTATTGATTTATCAACTTTGATTGCATCATAGCATGTAAAAACATAAAATAATGTGAGATATCTCATATTTTTATAATAGTAGGAGAAAAAATGAAATTCTTAAACGCCCCTATGCAAAGTTACTATATCGAGAAATACTCTATTCAATCACTTTTTTCTTTTCCAATTACTCCATTTATTCAGGTCTGCGAATTTGAACGTGGTGAATTTATTTATAAGGAAGGTTCCTATCCTCAATATATTTATTATCTTGTTGAAGGTAAGGCAAAACTCTATGTTACACACGAAAATGGGAAAGTGTCCTTGATTAATTTTTTACAAGCTCCGACATTTATGGGAGAAGTGGAACTATTAAACTCACAAAGATATTCTAAAGCTATACAAACTGTTACTAAAACCATTTGTTTGGCTATTCCTATTAATACCTGTAAAAATAAGCTCTTAACAGATGTAACATTTCTCAGATATTTATGCTGTTTTTTAAGTGAGAAAGCAACTAAAATTTCAGCAAAATATACACAAAATCAGGCCTATCCACTTGAGAACCGTCTTGCTGCTTTTATAATGTTGTCGGCTGATGACAACTTTTATAAAGAAAAACATACTGAAGTATGTGAGTATTTAGGTGTATCGTACCGCCATCTTCTCCATGTACTAGCTCAACTATGTAAAAAAAATATTATTGAAAAGCAGTCGCAAGGCTACATCATTAAAGACAGAGGATATCTTGAAAAACTAGCAAAATTAAATTAAAAATACTTATAATAATCTTACTTCAAAATAAAGATAACTAGATATAATCCATACATTTTTAATTAACATAATGTGCGTTCTCGGTAGTAAATAAAAGTAGAGTATTTATTTACTAAAAATGCTATTATATATAAATTAAGAAATTTACTAGGAGATTATATTATGTTTAAAAAAATCATATCAGTGCTGATTTCTTCTCTATGTGGTAGCTTAGTAGTTACTGTAGCAACCTTTGATACTTCATATGAACAAATCACTTTTAATAATTTGATAGCTGGCTTAGTTTTTGGATTAATGTATATTGTTCCAATTGTTACTGTGTTAGGCATACCATCATCTATTTTGATTGATATCTTAATTAAAAATAGAAATAGGAAATATAAAAAATTAATCGAAATAGCACTATACATTATTTTTGGAGTAATAGGTGCAACGATAGTTTCACTTATTATCTCCTTAGATGATGGTACAAACGGCGTAAATTTGTTGGCATTCAAACGTATTTGTATTCTTGCTTTAAGTTGTTCTGTTCCCTTCGGGATTTGCTCAATCTTATGGAATTATAGATTGAAAAAGAGTCCTTCACATTAGATAGACAGCACGTATACTCTATACAAGCGTAATTAACATAATCGCGATTCTAGGCAGCAGTAAGAGACTTCCTTGATTGAAAGTCTCTTACTGCTTCATTCTTCTTCATCTTCTATGTAAAATTCCAATAACACAGCTACAATTTCATTTTGATCATTGTATTGAACAAAAACAGGATAGTATCCATCGCCTATGCCAGACATTGAAACTGTGCCACCGGCTACGATGCCTGCTTCGTCATCAGAAGTAGCGATGATGTCTGAGCACGTGACATAATATTTCATGCCTTCTTCGTCCATATCTATTTCATAAATATTCTTCACTTCATATGAAATAGCTTCATCTCTTCCGAAAACGGATGCATCAAATATACCCGCCATAGCAGAATCAACGCCAATATTTTTACCTGTTTCTATCCATTCTGAACCCAGTTCAAAATCACGGTGACAGACCATTAATTTAGTTATCGTAAAATCTTCAGTGCAGAAGACAGTCGATTCCCATTCTCCACTTTTAGCTGGCTCCAATACCCAAGATAATATGTCACTTTCGTCAAACGCATCTTCTACTGGATAACACGGATCTGAAACAATAAGTTGATTTCCTTTCAATTCGAAAGAACCTAAGATTTTTCCATTCATATTTTTACCCTCATTTATTTATTAGTTTAATTCATCTAATTCAATAAATGAAGATGTATACTCTATACAACCTTAGTTAATATAACAGGTATTATCGGAAATAAAAGAGCGTTAAGTTTATCAAAAAACTTACGCTCTTCTTACTCACAATTTATCAACTAGAGAAACTAAGTTTAGAATAGGCTGTGCCTCTTTCTCTTGTTGATATGGCTCAAAATTTATTTCACCAAGTTTTACACCTACGTCATATTCACCAATTAAACTATCAAGCATAATAAACGCTGCAGCAATAAACTGATCATTTTCTTCGCTATATCCTTTAATGTAAATAACAATATCTAAACAATCCATTTGTTTATCTTCTCTATATGTAAAGAAGATATCTTCTGTATTTAAAACAATATCTTCAAAATAAATTTCTTGTTCACTATTTTGTCTTTGTCTAAATGCTACAACGTTAAATTTCTCGAGGTCGGGAGCTTCCTCTACCAGCTTTATGACAGCAGGAAACGCTGAAACCATTCCTTCTGCACTGATAATAAATTCTCTTTTTCCTTGTTTCATTTCTACACTGAATTCAAAAGTTAACTCTTTATGATACTTGGATAATTGTAAGCCTAATTTGTTAAATAAAAGATCATAGTTATTTTCGTCTAATTGGAAATAATCTTCGCTATTTTTCTCAAACCAAGACCAAAATTCTTTTTCAGTGATTTTTCTCTTAAATAAATTCTTTAACATAAGACCTCCAGGGGGTTCTATATACATTTTTAATTAAAGTATATATCAAAAGCTTCACAAGAATATATGTATATTTCACATAAAGTTATTTCCTATAATATGGATTAATAGAACCGTTAGCTATTATAAATAATCTATAGGATTGTTATGTTGAACGTATCCATAAACTTTTATAACATTGTCTTTTGTTTCTCCTGGTACGTTAATTGTTCTAAGTGTATTTATCACTTGGTCCTTCTCTTCAAGATTTTCTACCTTTATTTCTAACCATTCAATGTTTTTGTAATTACCTTTGAAATGATAAAACCAGTCTCCATCCCAATCACTTATATACTTAGTTTTGACATCTTTTGTTCTCCAAATTGTATTTATAGAACAATCGTTCATTGCATTTCTAATTTCTTGCCATTTAGTGTTATTCATTACTGATTGATATTCATAAAACCTCATGAAAAAAAGACTCCCTTATTTACAATAATTAGCGAAATCAAAAGTTTTCCTTCCAAAATAGAATATGATCTAGTCCATACTGATCTTCATAAATAAAGATTCCAAAATTCTTTTTATGTCCGAGTAAGGTAAAGAGAAAGAGTGAAGACTCATCTTCAAGATTTAAAAAATCAGCTATTAGATTCAGGTTATTCCAAAAGTCTTCAAATCTTAATTTCAATCGGTAAGAAGGAAGTATTTCCTTCTGATCTAGCAATATATATTCATTTCTATATGCGCCGAATTCTTCTTGTAAAAAGGACATTTCCTCCATAATTCTATTTAGATTATGTCTGAATCGAATCTGTGGCTCTTGATCATTAGAATAAACATTTTGAAACCTCAATTCAATTTCCTTAGATGTAAGAAATTCAAAATCAGTTATAGAAGCACAAATGTGTTTGAATTTTTCTTCCAATTGTTTTTTTAGATTCTTTCTTTTAAGTTCCTCTATTCTTTGTTTACGTGTTTCCTTATTCATTCTCATCAACTCTCTATATAAGATTTTTGTTTAAAATCAATTATAACCTTATCCATACAAATCTAGTTACTATAATGGATTTTATAGGAATAAAAGTATTTTAATGTTTATCTATAAGTGTTTTAATAGAAAAGTAAATATTCCAAAACAAGAAAGTGAGAACAAATGGACTTTATTTTTAATTTTATAGTTGAATTTATTAGAACGATAATTATGGCGTGGCTTGTTTCGTTTGCATTTGAAAAACTGAATGTCTTTCAGTTAGAGAAGAAAACTAAATGGATATTCATACTTACCCTTTCACTCATATTAGGTATTATCTTTGCATTAATTGACTTATCGTTAAATTTACATCCTCTACAAATTTAATGATTCTCTGATGAAAAATTCTATATAATAAAGATTACTCAAGGAGAGGATTGAATGGATAAAGAACTAGAAGAAAAAGTAGTAAGATCCTTCTTTACTAAGAGAATCCAAGATAGAGTGATATTCGAACTTTTCTCTGCAAGGAAAAGAGAAGACGCATTACATCGTCTTAATCATAATTACATAAAAACATTGAGAGAAGAATATATGATTGAGATTCCTAAACCAAATTCTTGTGCCGATGAAATAGCCAAATTATTAAAGCAGCACGGCGCAGGAAAAGAGTGTTATTCAATTTCATGGAACAAAAAAATAGACGGAAAAGAATTACCTTTACTTACAGCTCTTGAAGATGCAGTAGGTTATGGTTTTCCTTCTATTGTGGTTTGTATTCCAAATAAACTAGCATATTTTGAAGCAGAACAAGGAAATGGACCTCCACCAAGATATATTTTAAAAAGAGAAACATAAGATGTATGCTCGATACATTTTATGTTTAAATAATCAAAATTATCGGTACAAGAAAAGCCTTATGATTAAAATATATTTTAATCATAAGGCTTTTCTTCAGGCTTCATTTTAGTAAGATCATATAAAAATACAGTGAAATATGTTGCAATATATATAATTATGATAACCCAAATTTTAAAAGGGTCGATTATAAAGTTAAAAAGGTGAGTTTGAGTAATAAGAAAGTGTATCAACAGAGGAATAAACATACACAACCATATAAAGTTCCTGTCTTTAACAATATTAAAAATAAAAATTATTGAAACCAGAATTGTACAAACTAAATAAACCAAGCACATCCCTCCTAACGACCAAATGTTAGGTCAATAATAGCTACAACTAACATAATAATTAGCATTAATACATTAACTTTAACTAGGAATAAAGCCCACTGCTTGTTTTTCATGGCGAAGTAAAAAACAACCACATAAAACAATACAGAGATTATCCCTCTTATAATAAATTGCGTTCCTAATCCGTAATCTGTGAAGAAAAAGTACAAACTTAGTAGTAAAGAAAGAATAAAAATAGACAAGTATGAGTTATGAATTAACTTTTTTCTTTTTTGTTCATATTCAAATAAATACATATGAATACCTCAACATTGGATTTTATACCATTTTATCAATAATATAACTTCTCATCTTTTTTTCTTACTTAATAAAACAACGATCCATATTAAGGCAATCGTATTGATAAATTCCAATAAAGGGCTAATCCTCGCTAAAAATAAACTAATAACATTCCACAACATTTACTTTTCACAACCTTCTAATACAAGCTCTTTACCAGTTATACCAAATAAAAATCCCAGCTAATATTAAAGGAACACAGGCCATCAATACTCCATAAAAGGAGAACTCGAATTTCTCTGAGTTCCCCATATAAGACCTCACCCCTGCTCTATCTAGGCTGGGCTTTTCAATTTTTGATTCCTTTTTTTCCTTATCAGACATACTAATCGCTCCTCCATCAGATAATAACGGATCTGATAGACGTTTTATACCATATTCAATTTTAAATTAAGCTGCAAAAAAGCTCAGAACACCTATCAATACAAAAAATATGAGAATGGCAGATAAAACAAGTAAAATTATAAAAAGAGGCCTATAATTCTTTCTATTTTGTTGCTTAATTATTTCATTATGTAAATAATCTAATTTTTTTTCAATTTCCTCAAGACGCTTTTCAGTATTAATATTAATCTCCTCCTATAATCTATACGAATAAACTCCATAAAAGTTACATATTTACATAATTTAAACAAATATATTTTAGAAAGTCTATTGCATACGATATACAAAGTTAGTTTTATAATGTTTTTTCTAGGTAGCAAAAAAAGCATCTAATCACAATATTAGGTGCTTTTTTATACTATTTTGAGTCTTTTATTTATCTTGGTTAGCTACTCCATTTTTCTTTTTATCTAAAGCTAGTTTTAAATGAGAAATAAACATTAATAAACCACAGATAATCATTACCCAACGCATAAATCCATGAAAACCGGAATCAAAAATGTTTGCTAAGGCTATTAATAGACCTGCTAATATACCAACAAAATTAAAAAACAAAAAATAACCCCTCCCCCTTATTTTCCTTATAATTACATTTTATCAAAGTTGACGTATTAGTTCAGAATGTATGTCATGTATAATCATAGTTAACGTAATCAATATTATCGGTAAAAAAAGAGAACATGTATATAAGAGGTTCTCTTTAAATTAAAATGTGTGTTTATCTAAATTCAAAATATATTTCATTAGCTATATTATCTTTACCTTCTTGAATGATCTGGACAATAAAATCTTTAAGAGTATCATAGCTCTCTGTTACTTTTTTTGTTTTGCAATCAACTTCTAATACCTTTTCATCCTCATCAATTACATAATAAGTATTTTTCACCAAAGAATCCGCAAAAATGAAATGCTCTTTAGGCGTACGCTTTCTCAAATGTATTTCTTGAATATCCTCTACATCAACAGTGGAGCGTACCTGTTCTTCAATAGTTAGGCCTTTATAACTTTCTAGTTCTTTTCCACCGATTCTTAATAAATCAAATAAGTAACAACCGTTATAGAAAGAAAGAAATTCTCTATATGCTGAAGGAAAGCTATTTTCTACCCTTGACTCAAACTCTTTTATCTCTTCTGTTGTCAAACCAGGATGTAGATACGTATGCCATCTATGTTCAAGCTTCCCATACATTACTGTTTGTGTTCGTAATTTCTTATTATCATCTTGATATATATTTTTGATTTCTTCTTCTATGAATTCATACATTATCATCACCTCTATAATCTAATCAATTACATTCATAAGAACTTCGCAATCACAAAAACCACCTTGATTTTGTAGAGCTTTTACTATTTTTGATTTTTTACTGTGTAAAGTGCTTATATCTAACCACTCTCTGGTATAAATAAGTGTATGATTACAACCGTACACTTCTAATTTTTCTTCTAAGTATATTTCTAATGATTGCAACTGCTCTGGTGTCATATCTAGCTCTTGCCATTTACTTGCATACTCTTTTAATAAAGCTAATCTCTTTAATAACTTTTTATCTTTCTTATCAAGAGATACAGCGTTCTGAAGTGCCATTAAGGCTGCATTGTAATTTAATAGATATTCCTCAGCTTGAGATAACAATTGCCAAGCTAAAGCATCGTTTGAATACTGTTTAACATATTCTTTGAGTCCTTTTCTTGCTGCTAAAAGATGGGGAATTGCTTTTTTGGAGGGAACTCTTCTTTGATAAGATCCTTGCATTGCTAATTTTTGTCCTTTTATTAGTTCATCTTTTAATTCTAATAAACTATCCATTTAAATAGCTCCTTCTTCACATCACATGTATATTGCTAACTCGAATAAACCATTTTCCACGTTTATCTTCATAAATATTACACTGAAGCGTTAAGTCACTACGTTCATTATCGTAATACAGATCAAAGTCCACCATGTACAGCAATTTAGGGAAATCTTTTTTTAAATTGTTCTTTCCTAAGCGAAAATGGGGAACAGTTTGTTTATAAATATAAATAATATCATCTAATCGATAATAGGCTTCTTCTGGAGGAAGCGTCATAACTCCTGGATAGTAATCTAATTCCTCTCTCAAATCTATTATCTCAGTATCATCTTCTAAAGGTAATGACTCTATATTACTTTTGACTAATTCCTCTACTACTCCTTGGACTAACTCTATAATTTTTTTCTCATTCTTCATCAGAAATTTATCCCCTTTTACTGTCTAATATGTATGTATATTATATACGTTCCTAGTTAACATAATGTGCATTCTTGGGACAAAAAATCCTTTAAGGTGATATTTCTCTTAAAGGATTTTTTGCTGTTGTGAAGGTTATAATAGCAAGGTTAATTTTCACACTACTAAAAACACTAAAATACCTGCTACTATGAATACTGCTCCAAAGAAGATACGTTGTCCTTCTTCACTTATAAGATCCCAGGCTATTCTCAATACAGTCATAAAACTCCTTTTGAATTTTCCTCTTATATTTTTAGTGTCTTTTAAAGCGCTTCTTATTCCAGATATCAATAAATACAAACCCAACAAAATAGCTAGTATGGGTAAAAAAATCAACTTAATAACACCTTCTCTTCTCTCAATATGTAAATCTAATTACTATTTTATCAGAAAATGGATTAAAGAAATGTTGTATGTCATATACAAAGTTAGTTAACATAATACCTCTTCCGGAACACACCAAAAAAAGAACCCCTTGAGCCACAAGGAGTTTAGAAAAGGTCACTATTATGAATTATGCAGCTTTTTATACACCCTTGATTTATCAACGTTTGGCCTCGGGCTGAGTGACAAATAGATGAATAAAAAGTGCACCTTTTATACATATGCTTGTATGGTAAAATATAGTCTATATGGAAAGAATATGTTATTATATTTTTGCACATGCATTTTAATAGTGAAAAGCCACCTGTCCTGCAAATACTGGGTGGCTTTTTATTTTGTTTTTTTACATAAAAGGCTTTACTAAGCTTACAGATAAAATTGAGTTTAATGTTTAGAAGGAGTATGAATATGAGCAAGTATGATGAAATAGATTTTGAAAAGGTTTCGCTTCAATTGCAGGAGCAAGTTGAACAGGACCCTCACAACGTAAAGCTAAGAAATGAGCTTGCTATAGTGCTTATGGAGACAAATGAATATGAAGAAGCATTTTTCCAACTACAAACTGCTGCTAAAATTAAACCTTCTGTTCAAACCCTTTATAATTTAGCCTATTTTTATTTTACAGAAGGAAAACCAATTATAGAGGCTACGAGTAATACTAAAGAAACACAAGGTTTTGAAGAAGAGGCAGAAGAAGAATCCATGTCTTATACATGGGAAATGGCAGATAAAGAAGCATTTGATATAGTGGAAGATTTATTGAAAAATAAACCTGAGCATTATTTTATCTATAACTTAATGGGTGAGATGTACATAAAAAAAGATAAGTATGAAGAAGCCATAAATGTATTAAAAGAAGGTATCCACTTAACACCTTCACTAGAAAATCTAAATAATCTTGGGTTATGTTACTACCAAAAAGGAATGTTACCTGAAGCTGCTGAGTGTTTTCATAAAGCGCACCCACTACAATCCTGTAACAACTATAGTTTGTTTCCGTTACTTAGCTATGGAATTTGTCTAGCACAACTAGGAAGGGGATCAGAAGCAAGAGAAGTTGCAAAAGAATTACTTATGTTGAGCGAAAGAGAGGAAGAGGAATTAGAGTCGAGTATAGCAGAGATATATTATATTCTGGGAGATTATGAGGAGTTTATTAACATCTACTCTAAGTTAGATTGGGATTTTTATTCAGAAAAATTTCTTCCGGCTTATTTTTATTCTTTGTGGCAGCTTTCAAAAACAAAAGAAATTGAGGAACTTGCCTTTAAGACTATCCGAAGAAAAGAAAAAGAGATGAAAGAAGTCATTCAAGATCCAGATGAGGAAGAAGATTTTAAAGAAGAATATGAAGAAGTAACAATAGAAGAAATTGCTTTCATTAAAAATGCAATTAAAGAAGTTTATAAAGGAAAAGCCCCTATTATAGATTATAAGCCTGAAGTAGAAACCAGATGTTATTTGTATGGCTGTTTTAGACATACAAATACAAACCCTAACTATTTTTCTATATAAGATGCAGCAAATATTTGAGGTCAAATAAGAAAAATTACTGTTTTTTGCAGGTTCTTTTATATGTGAAGGAGATTTTATATGAGCGAAGTTTGGATTCAAAAAGAACAGTTAAATGCGGAGTTTGATGAAATGGTGGGGCATTATGTTCAATTGGAAGGACCTATTGATTCCGTTTACTTTATATCTGAAACAATGGAAAGGGATGATGATAGGGATGAACAAAGGGATTTTTTACTCGCTTTCTTAATTAAGCAGGATAGGTATCCTTTATATCTTACATTCCTTTGTGATGATATGATGGCAGAGGAGTTTGTAAAGGAATTTAATGAATTAGGTATAGAATATAGGTATGAATTATTAGAGGAAAAACAAGCTTACTATACATTTTTTAAACGGGTTACCTATCACCCTAGATGTTTTACTTTACCAATTAAAGACGCGCGTACATTATCCTTAGCATTAGAACATACCTTTTACCTTGCTAATATGAACGAATTTTACTCAATTTCTTATTCTGAAAATTTAAGTTTTGAGCTAAAGAGAGTTAAGGAATGGGGAAGGTGGAGAAACCTATCTATCCCTATTTTTAAAACAGAAGAAGATACTACGTTCATAACTATTTTTCATGATGGAGCAGGTTTTTTCTTATTTTCAAACGAGGATAGATATTCATCTATACAAAAAGTGTGCTTAACCTTCCCAGAAGGCTCGAAAGTAGTACAAATTAATGATCAACTACTTGATATTTAAGTAAAGGGAAATAGATAATGGGGCGTATTTCTAGATTTGTAAAAAATATATTTTTAAAGGAATATCAAATTTTTGCTGAAGAATTAGGCTTTAACTCTTGGGATGATGTCCTTGATAATACATATGAGATATTCAAAATGCCTCCTGATGCTTCTTACCTTGTTACACAATCTAAAGAAAATAAGTGGATTGTATGGAATGATGAAGGTAGCCTTCCTTATTCATTTTTAGTATTTAGTACATGGTTTGATGCTATTAAGTATCTTAGAAAGATATTTGAAGAAGGTAAGTACGAAGAACACTATTGGAGACCAGAGGGATTTGATCCAGGAGAAAATGTTTTTAAGAATATACCTGACAAAGAAAAAAATAATGAATAATAGAATGTTTATACCTTTAATGTTTTGAAACAAAGTCAAATACACAGTCCGTAAAAGTATACATTTTTAGCTACCATAATGGATTTTCTAGGTAGCAGTAAGAGACTTCCTTTATTGAAAGTCTCTTACTGCTTCATCCTTCTTCATCTTCTATGTAAAATTCCAACAACACAGCTACAATTTCATTTTGATTATTGTATTGAACAAAAACGGGATAGTATCCATCACCTATACCAGACATTGAAACTGTACCACCTGCTACGATGCCAGCTTCGTCATCAGAAGAAGCTATGATGTCTGAGCAAGCAACATAATATCTCATGCCTTCTTCGTCCATTTCTATCTCATAAATATTCTTTACTTCATACGAAATAGCATCATCTCTTCCGAAAATGGATGCATCAAATATACCCGCCACAGCAGAATCAACGCCGATATCTTTACCTGTTTCTATCCATTCTGAACCCAGTTCAACTTCACGGTGACAGGCCATTAATTTAGTTATCGTAAAATCTTCAGTGAAGAAGACAGTCGATTCCCATTCTCCACTTTTAGCTGGCTCTAATACCCAAGATAATATGTCACTTTCGTCAAACGCATCTTCTACTGGATAACATGGATCTGAAACAATAAGTTGATTTCCTTTCACTTCGAAAGAACCTAAGTTTTTTTTATTCATATCTTTACCCCCATTTATTTATTAGTTTAATTCATCTAATTCAATAAATGAAGATGTATACTATGTACAAAATCAGTTAATATAATCACCATTGCTGGCATTAAGTCATCTTAAAGGATTTATCTCAAATCAAGCTCACATAAAAACCGTTCCACTCCAGGATACTTTTCACCCAAGCTAGTTATACGAAAACCAAAGTTAGCATAAAACAATACTGCATCTTTATCGGTCTCAGCCGAAATCGAATTTAGATTATGTTCCTTACAGATAAATCTAATCATGCTACTTCCTATTCCACTTCCTCTTTCTTTTGGCAAAACAGCAATGTGTTTTATTACACCATCGCCAGAATTATGAATTTCAATTCCTATACAACTAATTATTTCTCCATTAATTCCATCACTATATAATTTTTGGTTTGGCGAACAAATGTATTTATTATATTCTTCATCAACCTTCTCTTCTGAAGTCGCATAAGATAACAGCCTTTTTATTGCTGGATCAATCCTAATAGAATTAATTTCTCTCATCCCAATTCCTTTGCCCTTTTTAATATGTTGTCAACGAACTTCTTTTTTTCATTCGTATATGAAATAACATCATTCGGATATTTATCTGCAAGTTTTTCTTTTAGTTTTATATACTCTATCTTTGCATCAAGATCTGATCGTAAATAATCTCTAAAAGAAATTTGATCTATCCATAGACTCTGCTTATATATCATTACATGTAAAAAATGAGTGATTTTCTTTTCTTTGTACTTTGCAAAAACATGTTTACCATCTATACTTACGGGCACTTCAACATACCCAAGTGCCTTTACTTTTTCTTTTAATTCTATAATTACATTCAAAGAGCTAACACCAATTGCAATATCAATAATTGGTTTAGCAAAGAGACCCTCAATAGACGTACTTCCCACATGTTCAATTGCGACAATAAGTTCCTTTAAGTGAGAAGATAACAATTCCCTCTCTTCGTCAAATAACTTACTCCATTTATCATTATAAGGTTCAAGCTTTACTAAACCACGTTCGAGTCCTAACATTATAATTCCCCCTTAGTACCAGAAAGGTAAATTACCTAAACATTTCTACTTAAGACATATCTAGGCGGTGCACCATATCCTTGTTCGGACTCAAAGTATGCAAGTTCCCCTGGGATACAGGAAATGATCGAAGGCATACCAAGACCTACTACATGCTCCAGAGCAGATGATAATGGCATCTCTTTGCCATCTATATCCTCATCCCAAGAAATCACATAACACTGCTTAATAGGTCCATATCTCCTCAATAAGGTTTCTAAATCTTCTTTATTAAAGTTAGCTTTTGGAAGTTCAATTAGGTATTTCTTTCTCAGAGTAGTAGTATAGTTATGACAAAGTCGGCTTAGAGCATCTAAACGCTTCTTTTGAGAAGCCAATTCATGTAGGACTCTTTCTTGTATTCGTTTTTCAAAAAAAGCCTTAACAATTAGCTGTTCTTGTGTTCTGTTCATTTATTTGCCTCCTTGTAGCTACAATTACATAAACTCTTATTTCTTCAGTTAATAGAAAACTCCTATATTGCTAAGCAACTTAATTAACATAAAACTGCTTGTAGAAATCAAAAAGAACAAGTCTAGAATAACAATTTTCTAGACTTGTTCCCTTTACTTGAGTATGTACATATACATATTAATTAATGTTATCAATTATTTGTTGAGCAACTTCTTCGGCAGATTTCCCATTTGTATAAATTACATGTTTAGACAATATTCTGTTTGATTTATGCTTAATAAAGTGTTCATTTAGTTTAAATATACTTTGATCATCTGTAAATTTACTTATTCTTTCTGCTAAAGTATTTACAGATTGATTTATATCTGAACTTGGAAGCAATAGAAAGATATTTTCGTATTTCTCTAGAACAATCTGTGCCTTTTGTAATAAAGATTCATCTTCATAAACAGAATGGCCAGCCCCAAAATCATGTATATAGTTAGGGTAGTCTTCTAATACTCGTTTCACCGCATGAACTTCAAATGGTTTCCAATAGGTATATACACCTTGAAAACCATCTTTTTGTCGTATTCTCTCTTGTTGCTCTTTACTAAATCCTATTTCTTTATAATAGTCAAAACGTACATCATCAATTGAGCATTGATGAATATCTAGCTTATTAGATATTATTTCTGCCACAGTTGTTTTTCCTGAGCAAATAGGTCCGATTAGTATAACAGTTTTTTTCAAAACGATCCCTCCCTTTGTATAGAAAGTCATATAAATATTCCTCCCTGATATGACTTTCTATAACTCATAAAACAAATCCTTTTTAACTAACATTTGTTACAAGTAATTCAAAAGCACAATAAAAATCACGTATATTAGCTCTAATTGGAAGAATAATACTCTTATCTTTTAGTTTGGAGGAATCTATAATGAAGAAAGCACATATCTTACTTGTTGGTAGTTGTTTATGTTCCATCATTTTTGGTTCTGTTAATACTTACGCTTATACACCAGAAAAGTTTCCTACGTCTCAATCATCAAACCACTGGAAAGTAAAAATAGACAAACCCGATGTTAACAATTTGAAGGGTAATGATGAGTTTGATACCTATAGTATCGATGTGAGAAACTTAGGTGCACAGGTTTATGATGCTACAGTAGAAATCTATAGGGATGAGCCAAATACAAATACTAAAGCTGAATTAATCACATATAAAATACCTGATTCACAGAATTTCTTCCATCATCAAAATCAACCTATTTCGGTTGACTCAAAAAAGATTGAAGTAGTTGTAACTTGGAAAGAGGAACCCTTTAGAGTTATGAAGGACGGAAAGAAATATCCTGCACGAAAGTTTAAACAAGCATTTTTATTTCCACAAAATTAAACTTAAAAGCCCTCTTTGTTTAAAAGAAGGCTTTTCTTTATTTACTCTTTATTTAAGGCATTATCATTTGAGGAAAGAAAATATGTATAGAAACTTCAATCTCTTAGATGCAGTGGGATACTGTATGATTTTAAATGCTTAAACTCAATAAGTTTTATACTATCTTTCTCTGATAAAGAAGGACTTATTTGAAATGTGAAACGATCCTTTCCGACAGAGTTATGAGCCCCAATTGATGGTTGTGTTTCAATAGTAATTAAAAAATCAAATCCACGAAATCCATTTATTCTCTTTACTTTCACCACATTCATATCATAGGGGTAAACAGCAACTCGTTGTTTTAACTTCTTAAAATAATATTGATTAGCTATTTCTTCAGTTTTTTCGTTTAATATAACCATTAACATATCATTGTACATTAAGGCTCTTGAATCCTTAGCTGTATCGGTGTTCTGTGAGATAGCATAAGACATTGTTTCCAACCCAGTATTGAGCAAAGAGATCAAACAAATAGATATCATCAATCTTTTCAACATAAATTTCTCCTGATGTTTTAATTTTTCTTAGTGTTTCTTTGCTGATGTAATCTATACAGTATCAAATTATAAACAAAGGTATATTTTTATTAATCTTTAAAGTATATAATGCAGTATATCGTTTATTTCTGATTTAACTTGTGGAGGGAATTGTGTATAAAGTCAAATGTATTCCAGTTTTTATGTTTATTATTTTGTTCCTGCAAGGTTGCGAAGACTCATTAAATAAAAAAAGTAGTTATGAACAAGAGGAAACTACCTTAATAGAAGATATAGAGAAAGAGGAAGAGGCCATGACAACCGTCTATGATAAAGCTAAATGGCATTATGAAGGAGATTTCCCGAGTAACTTAAGTGAAAAACAGGCATTCGTTCATACTGGAATGTATCTCGGTTGGATTATTGAAGAGAACCTATATAGCAAAGAATTTGAAGAAGAAGCTGCGCAAGAAATTATAAAGTTTAAACAAAAGAACATGACCGGAACTGAAATATACATGGAATGGGATGGCGTCTTTGCCAGCGATATGCTGAATGCGGAAGGAAGGGCCTTTACAAAAGATTACTTTGATTTCGATAAAGGAACTTATTTAGATGATTATGAAGCTATACTTCCTCATATAAAATCCCTTTATGAGGTAGAAGATACGTGGAATAATTATGAGACTATTAATACAAAGATTAATGAGCGCTTTGATACTTGGAAGCATACAAACGAAGAAAATAAAGGTGATAAGTTATTTACGGTTGATTCATATATGGGTTCATTAAAGAAAACACTTGAACAAAATGAAGATAAGTTAATTAACAATATCGAAAAAGTACATACTTTTCATTATTATAAGGGCATTGATTTACTGGACTTTGAAATCTTCATTCAGCCATTTGATTTGTCTATTATGATGTTTTCTATGGATAATGAAGCGAACGAAGTTTTCTATGAAGGAAACGATCGTGCCATTTTTTCAGGTAGTTATGAGCTACTTGAAGAGTTTGAATACTATGAGCTAGCCGACGAGCATTCAGATGAGTTTTGGGATTTTTATGAACAAAATGAAGAAGAAATATCTGCTGCTGAGAAAGAATTGATTTCAAACTGGTTTATGTCTTGTTGGAATAAAGCTGGCGATAATGGGATAAAGTTGCCTGTTTATCTAGACTTTCACGATGATATAGAATCTTTTGATTTAAAGAAGAAAAAATGGATCGATAGTGAAGACAAATGGTCTGACGAAAATAGTAACTAGATTCATTGTACACGTGAAAAGAAGCCAAACAATCGTAGTGGCTTCTTTTTAATATCCATAATCACATTCTAAAAAATGAAAAATTATATGTTCGTAAAATTATACATTTCAGTTACCATAATATTTTTTATCAATAGAAGTTCAAAAAGCCCTTACAAGGACTTTTGTAGTTATTATGTACCTTGTACCTCTGTTTTGAGGGTTAAACATTCCTTACAAAAATAAAAATAGATAATCATTTCTCCCAAGAAAAGGTCCACCACGGATACAAGTTCTACTTCAAAATCATGAGTGATACTGGAAACATATTGCATGTCATGGTTACAGGTTGGACAGCTTATATCATTTGGCTTTTCAGCGTATAGAGGCGCTCCCAACACTCTACATATATACTCCTGACCAAATAAGTCAAATGCATCATAGTAGGTGTCTTCATTGACTGGTATATCTTCTTCTAACATATTGATAAGTTTGAATTTCGTATAAGGAAGAGGAACAGGTATTTTATCTTCTTCGTCTTGAATCCATTTTTCCTTATCATTTTGGCTTAAAATAGTAACATTTTTTGTTGTAGGATTTAATTGAAATAGTTGAGGATCCCATAAAGTAGAACAATTTAAGCACGATATTAAAGGTAATTCTTCTAGTTTAGAAGTTCTTAGTTCACTTAATCTATCATCCCTTAGATCAAAACATAAAATCTGATGTAAATCTTCGCCACATAACTGACATTTTGGTACATTCCATTCTTGTCCTCCAAAACGATGATTATAAACATCACTACCTTCAATAGCTCTAAAGCCTTTATGACCCTTCCAATGCTGTCCATAAGGTTCATTTATCATGATAAGTCCTCACTTTTATATAATTGGTAACTTTATTATAACCCAACATGAATTATGTTTAATAAGTTCTATAAGATATAGATTTTCACTTAGGTCGGGCAAGTGGGTACTCTAACGAGCGCTACCTGCCCGACTATATTATAAATTTATACACCATTCACAACTTAGAATATATAATTAAGTTAATTATTGTATGAGGGAGTTACTATTATGAAGAAGTACAAGCAAATGTTAGTGGGGTTTAATAATAAAGATTTAAATTGTTATGCTAGCCGGGGAGATTGGCTTTATCTTGCTAATAAAAAAGATACAAAAAAGGGGCTTTTTCGTTTACCAAATTATCTTTATTTCTTCGTTTCTTTAAATAGTAAACGTATGCCTTCGGAATTTGGAGTTGTAAAAACCATTGAAGGATATGTTACAGCAAAAGACCTTGCTAGGCTTGATTATGAAAGCAGGAAAATAGATGTTTCACTCATAAATGAGGAAGTTTTAAAAGAATATGAAGAATTTCTCGAAAAGATAAATGCTACACCAGAGCATACTCCTATGGGGGCCACATGGTTAGAAACGCTATTTCCTACAAAAACAAAAAAATTGAGAGTACATAAAAAATTCTTTACTGGCATGTCTAAAGAGGAGAAAAAATCTGTATTTGAATTTGATATTAAAAATATATCTGAATAAAACAAGCTCTAAATTCTATAGTCAGTATTTGTTCCATTGAAATAATTGATTTTAGTTGAAAGGTGGGGCTGTCTTGGATCATTTTTTTGTTAACTTAATCCCAAATGGATTTTATGATTATGAAGAGAATGAGGCACTTCCAGCACATGAGTTAATTCTTCGCCCACTACTCTTGTGTGCCAAAGAGTGCTATGTGTATGGTCTCAAAAAAGATACAGAATTATTTCAACAGTGTACTGATATACTTTCTTTTACTCGTAACAAATACCAACTAGATTTTAAAAAGGAAGTCATCAAAGGATATGAACAACTTTGGAATGCAACAGGATGGCAGAGAGGTTCTATCTTAATCTTTTTAGAGCCAGAAGAGATTAAGAAGCTAAATATTTTCACTTCCTGTTATGATCCTGGTATTTTGGAAAATCCCAATTCAGGAGAAAGTGCTGCAGCTATTAGATTTTGTAAAGATATAGTTACTAAAGAAAAGCTAATTGGTCTTTGCTTTTCAGCCTCTAACGGTATTGAATACATGAAGGTTTATGCGGAGAACGATACATTAAAAGAATTATATGAATGTGCGTTAGTACAGGCACTGTCTTCAAGCTCAGATTCTATATATATATACCCAAAAAAACGTAGAAAATTACCTAGATAGTAAGTATCGATCATTAGGTTTTATTATTTAGACAGTATTTATGGAAAGGAAGAAACGTAATGAATATCTTTGATTGCTTAGATGGACTACAAGCAGAATTGTTTGAGAAATCATATGAAGAAATGGAAGCTAAGTATTATGAATTATGCTCTACTAACGTGGAAAGTAACGAAGCAGAACGGATTCACAATATAAATCTAGATACTTTTCAAATGAAAGTAAAGATTAGCCTTGAAGAAGCTGTGCGTATAGTAAATGAACAGTCTGCAAAAGCCATTTATTTTGAATATGATATGGATAATAATTGGGAAAGTACATTTTTTATTTGCGGTGGATATAGTAGTCTCTTTGAAGAAGATGATGACTGGGCCAGTGATTGGATAGACCAAATTGAAGGGCCTAGTAACAAAGAGTTTGCTCAAGTTTATAAAGAGAACGGCTTTGAGGCTACAGAAAAGGCAAAGGCTATAACACTATTTTTAATTGTAAGAACGCTTGTGGCTTTTGGAACAGTTGCAAAAAGCATGAAACTGAATGTCCCACTATGCATAGGATTTCATGATCAAGATCCGATAATGAGAATTAAAGAATAACTACTTATAACACATTTTGTATGTCATACAGAATGATTGACAGGTACCTTCTACTAATAACTAAATTATTAATTGAAAGGAATTGCATATAGTGAATTCAAAAAAGTCAGTACAAGTAGGCGATATTTTTGCTACACCGTTACCAATGAATAAGTATGGTGCAGTTAAAGTAATGGATATCATTGATCGCTCTTATCTTCTTGGTATTACAAGTTATATAGATGAACAGATTCCAACAATAGAATCTAAAGGAATTCATCAAATTTTAATTACGGAATCTATAGCAGATGGACTAGAAAAGCCTTTATTTGAATGGGTAGATGGAAAGTTACCTAAAGAGTTAATTTTTATCGGGAATATCCCTCTAACTACAGATGAAATAGAGATTGAGTCTAATATATACGCTGGAAAATGGTCAAAAGAATGTGGGATAGATGTTTATTATAAATGGCGAGAAGAAACTGATCCCCAAGGGTTTAAACTTGAGATGCAGAAGAAAATAGAGGAAGCCGATGCCTACGCTCGTAGAAATAAGATTGTAAAACCAAAGAAAATGATGAATGACCAAGTCTTTTGGGACATTATTTCTTTATTAGACTGGAGTAAGGAAGATGAAGAGGCTATTGTAGAGGCTGCTATCAAGGAACTTTCTACTTTCACTGCATGGAAAATAAGACATTTTGAAGAGACTCTATCTTATAAGCTTTTCTTATTAGATACAGAAGAACATGCAAAAGAAATGGGAGAATACTGCTTTTCAGAACAAAATCAAGCATTCTCACCTGACCTCTTTTTATATGCCAGATGTGCAGTAGTCGCTCGTGGACAAAAAGTGTTTGAGGACATCTTATCTAACCCTAAAAAAATGCTTAAAAATACTGAATTTGAAATCTTGTTGTCTCTTTCATCAGAGGCTTACTATTTGAAAAAGGAGAAAGAACTCGAATACATAAGTGGATATAGTTATGAGACGTTTTCAAATAGAGAAGGTTGGCCAGAAGAGCTTTAACAGTAAAAATGTGCTTTTTTGTAAATATTATAAACTGCATCGCCCCCAAAAGTAGACATTTTTAGTTACCATAATGACGATTATAAAAAGCAAATAGTATCGTAAACCTAATTTTAAGTTAAAAACTTCAAAAACATCTTTAAACTTAACTAGAAAAAATGTAAGATATAAATTATTAAGTAAATATATTAATATTATTCCAGTTATTATTAATATCTTACATATTCATTAAGAGGAATGATACATATGAATTCAGACAAAGAAGTAGAAATTCTAGAACTTTTACTATCGTTTGGGAGCTTAGCAGCTGTCCTAAATATTTGGGTATTATTGAAACATTACCATGTACCAATGAGGGGATTACCTTTCTTTACGATAAATAAATAGTTAAGGCTTAAACCTTTGGGAATGAATGCTCTCAAAGGTTTTTTAATTTCCTTATATCATAAGTTGATATAAAACGCATTCCAGGAACATTCATCAAAGCTAATTTTATTTACCCATTATGATGATCCCATAATGGATATTTGATGAGATTAAAATTAATTATTTCAAAAAGAGGAATATTCGTGAAACGTAATCAATTGTTATTTTTATCATTAATAAGTAGTTTACTAGTTATTTTAACGTCTTTTTTTCAATGGGATTTAGTTGCTCTTATAACGGAATTTTTAATGCTGCCCATTTGGCTAGGTGTATATGCATCTTTTATCTTTGTAACTGGGTGGACACTGGTTCATCTTTTTAAATATAAGTATTGGCAACCTTTGCTTATCCAGCTTATAGCTATTTTAATATGGTTTTTCTTTCCGTTTAATCAAGTTAATTTAGATATGAACTTCAAAGTCCATCAGGATAAAAGAGAAGAGGTTGCAACTAAGGTAGAGAATGGCATCATAAAACCTAATGTATCTGATAATCCATCACTTATTCACTTATCTAAGGAATATAATCGGTTGTCTAAAGGTGGTGGAGACGTTGTGCTAGAAGGAAAAGGAAAGGCAAAATCAATCCTTTTCTTTACATATCGTGGGATGCTAGACAACTTTTCGGGATTTGTATATGACCCAAACGACCGGAGACCTCTAAAAAACGACTTCGATGGAGATTTTAAACAAATAGAAAAGGTACATAAAAACTGGTATTATGTATCTTCTTATTAAAGAAAAGGGTTATAAGCATGAAGTGGAAAAAGGTAAAAAGAAATATTGAAGATTTAATTTGCGATAAATTAAAAGATAGATTGAGTATTCATTTGACCCATTATAATGTTAATTTTGGGGAGCAAAAACGCATTTGGGTTACGTTAGACAAACAAGAAATTTTTAATGCTTCTTCAGCTCACTATGTAATGGAGCATGATAAGCTCTGGATAGAGATAAAGAGGAAAACAGATAAACCTTTTCCAGATTGTTTATATGAGTGTTTTCCAGAGTTTGTTGGAAAAGTAGATGATGGAGAATACTCTACTACCATCTTAGAATACAAAGGTATTTTTAATGTTGATCTTGTTTATGATGCTTTTATTCAGTATCCTCACTTCTCAATTGAAAAGGCATTAAATTCTAAGGATAATATAATTCAGGCTCTTTCATTATTAGATAAAAGGCTAGGTAAAAGAAAGCTGGAGGCAATAGGTTCCAACCTTATTGTGCATCCTTTAATTAGGAAGTTTTATGAATTAAGGTGTGAAGTCGAAGGGATTACGCCGTACAAAAGTCCATTAGATACATAGAAAATTAAAAAGGCCTTCTTACAGCCTTCTTTGGTAATATTCAAGTATACCGTCCGTAAAAGTATACCTTTACGAACAAGAATGAAATTCAATTAGCAAACGCTTTTTAGTGTTCGAAAACGTATAAAAACACTATACGAACACCTTTATACTGACACACCACTTTTACGAACGTCTTTAGATATGTCATCTCATATATAGGTGGTTTTGAGTTGAGGAATACATATACAATGCAAGCATGGTATTTCTCATGTATCTATGGTATACCTGGTGCTCTAAGGAGATAATTTTTTGAATTGTAAGGCTTATACTTTTGCAAAATAATTTGATTATCGTCTACAAAAATTTCTACAGAATCTTTTTCCTGGATAGAAAGAACTTTTCTTAATTCTTTTGGAATAACGCCACGACCTAACTCACCTATATTTCTTACAATACCTGTACTCTTCATCGTCCATCTTCCTTCCTCTTTATTCGCTTATTAAAGTTTTAGATGGAAGGTTCAATCGGTTAATAATATGAGTAAAACCCTCTTCGTATCATTCGAAGAGGGTTTTTTGTTTCTTCTATTTAGTTCTCCTTACTTTCTTTCAATGCTTTTTCTCTCGCTTTCACAGAAAAATAGGTATTGATCCAAGCTGTAATCGGAATAATGAGAGCTACTCCAATCCCCGCGAAGAAAATGGTCATCATTTCCGCACCAAAGATTTTGGAGTTCACGATCGCGCCGATGGAATAATGTAAATCCTTAAACCAGATGAGAAGTGCGAGATAGCCTCCAAAAAAGGCAAAGAACAGCGTGTTCGTATCAGTGCCAAGAATATCCTTTCCGATCCTCATTCCCGACAAGAATAAGTCTTTTCTGCTGATTGAAGGGTGATGCTTCATTGTTTCGCCCATTGATGAAGTGATTGATATGGCAACCTCTGTAATCGCACCGATTGTACTGATGATCATGACAGAAGCTCCTATTTTAACGTAATCAATGCCTACAAAAAGGGAGAAGACAGCAAGCTCTTCAGTCTCTTCTTCACCGTATCCTTGAATCATAGATACGTTCACAATCACCTCAATTAATACAATCAAAAGAACAATCGTGACAATTGTAGAAAGAAAAGCAGTTGCTGTTTTTTGATCTACGTTATTAATGAAAAAGAGATTAATACAACTAATGTTTGCACATGAAATTAAAGTGATGATGACTGGATTCATTTGCGGGCCGAGCATAAGAAAAATGGTAAACATAAGCACACCAAAGTTCAAAAACAAGGATATAAAAGAGCGCATTCCTCTATATCCGCCAATTAAAATCATTAAAGCAAGTAGGATCAGTGACAGGATGACTAATGCATTCATATTCTTTTCCTCTTTTGGTTAATAAAATAGATAGATGTGTACACGGCGATTGGGATGGTTAGCATAATGCCAATTCCTCCTGCCAGTGCACGTGCAATTTCTAAAGAAAGGTTCATGGAAAGGGTAAACCCTAATGGTGAAGCATTCTTTAAATACAGAATCATGGACGGAATGGATCCCGCCGCATAAACAAAAAACAAGATGTTGGTTAATGCGCCCATGACGTCTCTCCCAATGTCCATTCCTGATTTTCGAAGTGCCGTTAAGCTTATCTTTTCATTCTTTTCATAAAGCTCAAAGAGGGAAGAGGAAATGGTGATTGAAACATCCATGACCGCCCCTAATGACCCAATCAACAAGCCAGCCATAAAGACAATTTCATACGGACGAGTCAAAAATTGCATTCCTTCATATCTTAATCCGTTTCCATCTGTAAAATGGACTACGGCATACGTAACTCCTAACGTTAGGAAGATGCCCAGCAGTGTGGATGTGATCGAAGCGTACGTCATTTCATTTACACCATTGAGGAGCAGCAACGAAATAACTGTAAACAAGATGACCAATATACTGCAGATGAAAACTAAGCTTTTGTATGAACTGATCACGTAAATATCCAATGCGAAGGACATCAGAGCAGCATTAACCACCAAGCTAATCAAGGCAAGGAATCCTCGTTTCTTACCGACAAAAAGGAGCGTGAAGATGAAAAGCCATCCGACAAGCAGAACGTACTTGTCTCGCTTGGCATTCTTAATGGATCCGGTTAAGTGCTTTTCTTTTGAAGGCTTATCAATTGTAACGAAGATTTCATTACCGGGTTTATACTTTTGATCATAAGCGCCAGATGAGGAGTATTCATTTTCTAAATGAATAACTTTCCCTTTGTCTTTGCCGTTTTTTATTTCGGCTTTGATACTTTGTTTATAGATTTGGTCCTTATTGTTATGCTGGTCGGTCACTTTCTCTTTACTTTGCAAATGGGTGCTCAACACTTCAGCTATCGGCTGCTTGTAGAATGAGCTATTATGATTCACAAAAATGATGGAGAGGATAAAACAAAACACGATAAGGGAATAAACCACCCATTGTTTTCTAGACATCTTTTTCAATTTATTAATGATCATTTTAATCTCGAATTCCTCCGTTCGGAAGGAGTCTGTTCTATACTCATCAGAATTGTTATAGCTTATATTTACTTAGTGAAAAAAGAGAGAACAATGCATTGTATCATGGATAAAGGATTGAAACAAAATTTCCTAAGGTTGATAGCTTAAAAAAAGGAGAAAATACATATGAAAAAAGGTAAGGCACTTGCCCTAGTATCTGCTTTTGGATTATTAATTACGGGAGGAGTAGCTGAGGCATCTACTACATATGAGTCATATTCTAAAAAGGTTCCTGTATTTAATGGTAGTGCGTATACAACAGGGTACCAAGGGATGACTGGTTACGACACCACATCGGAAACTATCGATAAAACACAGTTAAACTAAAAAAGAGAAGGTTTTTAACCTTCTCTTTTTCTATATCATCTATGTTTAAATACTCTTTTTCATCCCTCATTCTCGACATTCACGTAAGAATATGCCACCCTTTACAGAACTTTTGAAGTAAGATGAATTGCAGTTGTTACATCTGCCACTCAACTTATCCAGAAATGCAGCATAGTCATAAACTTTATCAAGGATGATTTTTTGCTACTCTTTCTCTTCTATAAAGTAAAAAAGCAGGCCTTGAGTAGTTAAAGAACTGCTTTTTTACTTTATTCTATAACAAAGCTAACTCTGTCTTCTTCGTTCTCATGTGAAAAAAATTTCAAATCTGTATAGCAGAAAGGAATTTGTAGAAAAGCTGTTAGGATTTATTTCCTTTAAATATGATCTTTCTTTTCTCCTGTTTAATTCGTTTTAACCGTAGTTCTATCTTTTTATCTAACGCTCTATACAGTATTTCGCTAGTTGCACATATCAAAAATAAGATTAGAGTAATAATTGCAGCCTTTGGTACATGAAAATAGAAACAAAGTACGACTACAAGTAGGGACATAGCGTAAATAGAGTTGGTTACCCATCTTCTACTTCTATGAGCTTCTAGGTTTCTCTCAAGTAATTCTTTTTGCCCTTCTTCTTTTTTTGTATCTTTTAAATGATGGTATGTAGAATTCATCGCTTTTTCTCCCCCATAAAAACTAATGGTAAATTATCTCTGTATTAAGTATCCTATATGTTTCAATTGAGGAAAAATATGAGGTTTTTCCTTTTTCATATTATATACGAACAAACGTTCTTTTTCAATAAAAACTCTAAAGTTTTCCCGAATATGGATATTGCCTCTACTTCATCTTTCTACATTTTATAATTTAGGGGTCATTTACATAGTCATCCTTATTAAGTTTTAAATAGAAATACCCTGGGTACATGATATACACAATAAGGATGGAATTAAATGTGAAAAGAAGTTTTTGTTTAATTAAAATTTAAGGGGATGGGAAAATGGGAACGAGAAAACGAGTTGCAGGGACTTTTCATTCGGAGCAAGAAGCGATACATGCGATTAAGGGGTTAAAACATCAAGGGTATCGTGAAACAGACATATTAGTAGTAGCAAAGGATAGCAATAATACTTTACAGTTAGGGACTGAGACGAATGTAATGATAGAAGCTGGAACACCAGCTGTAAGTTCGTTGGCAGGTGTGATGATGGACAGCTTTCTTACCATGATGACAGGTGGAATGATTTCTACTACCCAAGCTGGTGGCCTAACTTCAAAACTTGTTAGAATGGGGATTCAAAACTTTACTGCAAAACAGTGTGAAATGGATGTAAAGGAAGGGAAAATCCTTGTCCTAATTGATGTGGATGAAACTCAAACAATTCCTTCATATACTACGGTTAGGGAGTCTCCATACGAGACAGAGGGGCATAGGTCAGTGCTACTTCGTGAAGAGCAACTTAATGTAAGGAAAGAGCGAGTTCGGACTGGGGAAATACAACTTCGTAAGGAAATTGTAGAAGAACTACGAACTATCCAGGTTCCAGTTATGCGTGAGGAAGTCTACGTAGAACGCCGCCCGGTCATAGACGGTCAGTATGATGGTAGCCCATTGACAGAGAACGAGATCATTCGTATTCCTATTATGGAGGAGCGAGTTGAAGTAACCAAGAGGCCTGTAGTTGTGGAAGAAGTCATCATTGATAAGCGTAAAATTCAAGAGATTAAAGAGATGAAGGATACTGTTCTAAAGGAAGAAGCAAAAATTGAACAATCAGAACTCCCCGCGATTCCTGAACTTGCTGACTCTGAAATCTATCAAAACATGGATAATCACGTAGATCAAAGTTACCAAGAAGTTGCAGCTGCAATTGCTTCTGATGCTTCAAAAGAGGAAAAAGTTAAACTTTCAGCCGATAAGAAACAAGAAGCTCAACTTAAAGTGACAACTTCTCCTGTTATCAAAGAGATTGAAGAGGTCACAGCCTCAGTAAACAATCAGAAACCAGAAAGTCATGTTGAAGACACGGATATTACTACTTCTGAAAAAGGGAAGAATAATGAGAAATCAACAAACAAGCAAAAGAAATAAGTATATCTCCTCTATGGTTTATAGCAAAGAGAATAATTAGGGATATTTAAGGAAGGGCTGCCTAGCTGTATTGGCAGCTTTTTTTATTTTTCTTTAAATTAACATAAGTAATGTTTTTAAAATCAAAAAGAATTAAAATAACCCATCAAAATGAGCATAAACAGGTAATAAAATAAAAGTCCTGGAGATTATATCAAATTTCAACAGGTATTCTCACTAAATTCTAGAAATATTACTTATCAAAATAACTTAAAAATATTTCCAAATTTGATAAAAGAAGGTGATTGGATGGAGCGAAAGAAATTTATTGAATACATTGATAAGTTACTAGAACGATCTGATGCGTGGAGAAAGGATGCGGAGAAAAGAGAAGACTGGAACAGTGCGTGTTTTTACCAAGGTGAGGTCAAAGCTTATGAGAGAGTAAAGAGATTGGTTAATCAGCAGTTACATGTATAAATAAAAATTACAAACCTAACTCAGAAATGAGTAGGGTTTGCCTTATTTCTTTTTCTAGTTTACATAAGATAAATTATAGGAAGCAATTTATTTTATGTAAAAGGGGCACTTATAGTACGTTTGACTTTCCTTAACTTAGTGTTGTATTGGTTAAGTCTTTGCCTTATTTCTTATATAAATGATCAAACTTTATTTTAAATAAACAGCCACTTGTTTTTTCTGATAATCTATTAGGGAAATACGTTAAATTCCTTTTAAAATCGATTACGATAGTAGAATTTGACATACTTTGATATAGCTTACTTAATAGCTTCAAGCGCCTGTTTCAAATAATCCATTTCAGAGATTATATCATCTATCTGTAGGTTTAACTGATTTACTTTATCAAGAGTATGCTGTGCATCTAATAAATTAATTTCTAACATTAAGCGATTTGCTTCATTCTCAAGGTCTAATTTTTTCACAAATAATTTCTCATGATTTTTTATAATTTCGTATTTTAGATTCTTTACATTGTTTTCTTTCATACTTTCACCGAACTGTTATAAATTATCATAAATGTGAAATTCATAAATTTTTATCCCTTTGAAAAGCTTAATACGTTCTTCTAAGAAATCTAAAGAAAAAATAAGACTTATTTTAAAATCGCAGAGACTTTTGATTCCCAATGGTACTCAGCATCAACCCGATGTTTGACTGCATTCTCCCTTGGTGGGAGTCATACTTTTTCAATTTGCACGTTTCATTATTAAAAAGAAGCCATTATTAAATACTAATGGCTTCTTTTTTTATTAGAATGTCAATTTAGCATAAAGGTTGCTTTGTGTTTTATTGTAGACAAAAGTTAGCAATAATCTATTTGAAACCTAGAATTACTAGGAATTGAAAGATAGTAAGATGAAAATAAATTTACTCAATTATTCTCCTCTAGAAGAAATAGCTTCTTTATAACAGTTACAACTTTTCTTTTTAATATGTTTAAATGACCCGAAAGGTCATCATTTTAATCAAAAAAAATAAAACCGTAGCGTTTGCTCACGTTCCCAGTTGTTTACAAGTGCTGAGTCTCAATTTTACAAGCTAACTATTCAAGTCATATTACTTTCATTATTTACAATAATTCCTGTTTTTTCAAATAGGTCTGTATCAATCTGCCTTGATTATTTGGTAGCAAAAAAGACTGACAAACAAAAGAATGCTATAGTTAGGAAAGAATAATAATAGATCACATTTTTTCTTGTTTTGTTCTTTTTAAACAGTACCAATGAAGGCCTTATTAATCCAATTATCAAAGCGAATATACTAAATAAGATACCATTGATTCCTACGTTCATTAACCCATGAAATGTAGATGCTGGTAAAACAAGGCGTAATATTATTAAAAGGACCAGAGTATAAATGATTGAAGCTAAAAACTTTTTCCATTTTTTTTTAGAACGATAACCGGGAAGTTTATATTTCTCTGAATTGTCTTTTTCTATAGAAATACAAGATGTTAATTTTCTAGACTGATTTTCTAAAGTTTTGACCATCTTTTTTCGATTTTGTTCTTTTAAATCTTGGATATAAAGATCAATCAGTTGCTTAATATTGATAATCTCATATGCATAAGGATCTTCTATTTGAGTTTTTTCGATATCTATGAGTAAACCTATTGCCTCTAGAATGTTCTTATCTCCTCCCATTTTATGTAATACTTCAGCCAAGACAAATCTAACAAAATTATCGTTTGGTATACTTACCAAACTTTTTCTTAAGCATCTTTCAGCCTTTAGAAGATTGGGGTTCTTACTCTTTAAAAAAACTACCCCTGCTAAGATGTCATTATCAAATAATGTTAGTCCATCTTCATCATCTAATTGGTTTCCTATCCTGATTTTGCTGAAATCTTCTTCAGCAAAGTAAGTTATTACGAAATTCAAATCTTTCCCCTCATATATTTGTTCTTTATATTCAACGAGTAACGAGAAGATTCTATCAAACAACAAGAATATCGTTACAAATAAAAAAAGTAGATTTACAGGATCATCAAACAAAGTAGATTGATTTTTAATAATATAAGAGATTGAAATTGGAACAAATAACAAAAATAAGACAAAACGTTTTGCCCTTATATTATCTTTACTAAAGTTAGAATAGGTGAATAAAATAACAAAAAAAGCTGCCCAAAATAACATTATTCCTAATATGTTATTAAAGAAAAAACTAATTGGTACTATAAATAAAGTTATTGAAGAAGCTATAACTGAAAATATAGCCCCTCCAAACAACAAGGAAAGTTTGAATTGTAAATTTGTAAACACTAAACGAATTATACTATTAGCTATAGCCAAAAGTCGTATCAATCTAAAGTCTTTATTTCTATAATTAAATATTGAAATGGTTATGGAAATAACCACAACTAGAATTAGTAATATAAATAAGTTCTTATACTGAATTGTTGAAAACATTAGGGGATTAATATCAAGTTGAACTACTTCTAAGTTGATGGACCCAATGATAATCTTAATAACACTCGAAATTAACATATAGATAGATGGTAAAAGCGAAATAACTATAAACAATAAAGCAGCTAGAATATACGATAAAAATATTAATGAAAGTAAGTCAACGACATAGCTACCATACTTTCTTAAGTAATTATTATTTGAACTGTTTAATTTAATTTCAAATTCATTTAATTGAATTAAATAGTAATCAATTATTTTGGGTATAAAAAGGATAAGGTTAGACATTTTTCATTCCCCTACTAAAAATAATTATTTCAAATAACCATTGTTACAATAACAAGGAAATTTAAAAGCTTATATAATCTTTTTATATTAAATTATATTTACAATAATTTAATATCTTCTAGTATTTGTTGCTACCTCCATCATCTCAAAATATGTTCCAAAATTATACTTTTGATTTATTTTGTACGAGTATTTAACAATAATTCTATACGCCCTCCCAAAAATCAGTAAATAATCTTATTAAAAGCAATCTCTAAAATTGACTACTTTCAATAAAAAAGAAATAAATGGAACCAAACGAGATAATTATATGACTGTGCCTCCTACATTTCAATTGTATTTTTTAATATCTCTTAATTTCCTTTAATAAGGGAAACTAAAAGATATTTATATATTATGGAGACTAGGAAGTAGATCTATTTACTTTAATCATGTCAATCTACTAAAATTCACGAAATAGAACATCCCGTTACTATTTACCTCCATTTTGTCATTCAAACCTACATATGACATGACTTTTTTACCTTTATGAGGGAGAATATTCAAATTAATTTATATTGACAGATGGCAAAATTAATTTTGCTATAATAAAAGAGAATCAGTAGCAATAACATGGCAATCGAGGAGGTGAGCGAGTATGAGTCTACGAGAAGAACTACTGGCGCAGAAATATGAAGAAAGAACCAAGCCGAGAGGATTCGTATACTTCAAAGACGCTGACGGCCAAGTGGTTGCTAAGACTTGTCGTGAATGCCGTGAATTAAAACACGCAAACAATTATCATTATAAAAGTGATGGATTTGGTCAACTTGGGCCATACTGCAGAACTTGCGTTTCTGAGCGCGACCGGAATTATTACGTTAAAAATAGAGAGCGAGTAAAACGAGTTAAAAACGCTTATTACCATAGAAAAAAGTCTGAACAGCTCTCTATTAACTTATTTGGGAATATTGAGTAGTATTATGGCGACCAGCAAGGTCGCTTTTTTGTTTACATACTAAAGAAGCCCTCTCATTATTCACTCCTAGAACCTTTTTCCTGTATCTTAGTTAAAAATCTTGTTCCTTCCACATTAGTCCAATTTCTTGTTCACGCTGCAAAACCTTCTCCAGATAACGTTCGGTGGTCTTACGATCACTGTGACCTAGTTCTTTTTGAATTAAAAAGATATCGGCTCCCTGCTGCCTACTATAAATGGCATAAAAATGACGAAAATAATGAGGCGTAACCCTGTCATTCCGTTCTTTTATAAAAGGTAATTCCGTTCGTTCAATGATACGAACAATATAATTACTTAAGTTTTTATATTGATAATAGTCTCCATCTTTAGTTGGAAATAATGGACTTTGATCACTTGAATTTAATGCTGTACTGACATGACGTCGTTCTCGAAAAGCAAGAATGCGTTCATATAGCGATGGATGAAGTAACTTATCAAATTTCTTTCCACCCTTCCCTACTCCTCTTAGTCGATAATGACCACTTAAACTGTCTAGATATACATCTCCCCACGAAGCTTTAGCTATTTCCTGTACACGCAATCCTGTCATCGCCAACATCGTTAACAATCCATGATTAATAGGATGGTCTTTGTAGTGGTCTAGAAGCTGTTTGACTTCATGGTAATACAAATCTCGATTAGGAATTTCTTGCTCAGATAGTGACGTGCTTAAGATTTCTTTGTGTAATGGATGCTGAATATACTTCGTTTCATGTAGCCATTTCATGAAACTTTTTAAAATCGTCATTTTTACGTCTAAAGTTGCAGGTGAATAGGGTTTTCCACCCTTTCCTAACAATGCAGTGCTTAAATAACTCTGATAATTCCGTATATGCCAAGGACGTAGATTTTTAAAAATAGTTTCTTCTATATAATTGTCTATATCTTGGCGTAGGAACGATTCACTTTCTAACGCATACTGATAAAACTGCAGCAGTATCCGTACATATTCCGTTTTTGTATTTTCTTTTCGTTCTCGGTCCTTTCGAATATGCTTTCGTTGGTGGACATAGTAGTACATCATTTCTTCATCCGTAAAATCACTGAACATCTCTTCGTTTTTTCGCTGGTGATGCTCATTTCTTTCTTCTAAGGCGTGATAATACGTATTATCCAGCATCAATGAAATGATTTTATTGAAATCCCCTTTTCTTTCTCTTACTTCTGTTCCTATATGTACTAATGAGAAATCTCGCATAAAACCTCTCCTTTTGCAAAATATGTCTTCTTATTTATATCTCTTCCTTGTGTTAATATATATTCTTCACTATGTAAGGATCAATTTTGTATTTATATGTATATAGATAATAAAAAACGTTTAAAACGCAATAATAGTTTTACTAACAATAATTAAATTACTAAAGATCTTAATTAAACATCTAATTTCTTTATAATCAAATATACATTTAAAATTATTTATTATAGTTATTACTTATTAATTGTAACTTATTTAAAAATAAAAGTATAAACTTACTTTTTATAAATATAGTTTATCATTTATATAATTTGTAGAAAAATCTCCTATTTGTCATCATCTAAAGTAAATAGTAAAACATAAAATTATATAAGTTAGTTTTACCATTTACATATCAGGTAAGAAAACTTTCGATATATAACTATATATAAATATGATATAATTAATTATTAGATAAAAGAAAAAGAATAGGAGTGTATGTCATGATTGATAATCCTACTAAAATTATTACCATTGAAGATGTGATGGAGATGTTATCTATTTCATCAAAGAAAACGATTTATACATATATTCAACAAGGAAAATTGAATCCTATTAATAAAGATGACTGGCATATTGAAGGACGTTATGAATTTGATATCGAAGATGTCGTTAGTTTACAAGAAGAGTTAAAGAAGCCTGGGCTTACGACAAAAGAGGTAGCGAAGCAACTGGATATCTCAGTCACAACAGTCAATAAGTATATTAAACAAGAACTGTTACCTGCGTTCCAAGAAGAATACCGGGGAATTAATTGCTATTTTGTGAATAAAGAAGATTTAGAAACGTTTAAGCGTACGCATGAAGTTGGCCGTAAACCTAGTAAGCGTCATTTTTATCATACCGAACAAAATATTGCACTATTTCAGCTTTTTGTAAAGAGAGATGAAATAAAAGAGCAATCTGCCCGTATCATATCGGTAGAAGATCCCATTATGGCAGTGACAGAACAACATGAAGAGGTAACAGTAGAAGAATTACTTGATCGAGGCTTTGAAGCAGCCTACGAGATTGAATCGAAAAAAACAATTACGAAAGAAGGCTATGCCATATTTGCCTTTAAGCAAACAGCCTATGCGAAATCACAACTTTATAAGCTCATGGATTTATTCTATCAGTACCTAAGCCCAACCAACATGAGAATTACCCCACAAGAAGAGAAAGAGCAATTTATTGTTGAAATCAAACCTGTATTGTTGACAGAATCAGCACAAGAAATTGTTGAATTATTAGAGTCAGTTCTTGTCTCAGGGAAGATTAACAAACGCAGCCGTGGGATTTATATTGATAGTGACTTAGAAGTTATACGTGTGAAATTAACAAGTGATTTGAAGAAAGAATTGCAGCAAAAAGCCAAGGAATTAGGTAAAAGGAATGTGGAAGAATTGTTATTATACGCTGCACAAAAATTATGAATTAGAACAAGAAGAGACGCCTAATAAAAGTGTCTCTTCTTATTTAAATATTAGTCTAGATTATCAAGTTTCCAATGTGTATCAACAAATGGATCAATTTTACTGTCCATATATAAGTACATATTATTTAAATCTTTTGGTGGTTTTTCCATCATAAACGACACATCGAAAGTTAGAGAATAACCAGCAGGAACGGTTTTAAATTTGTCTTCGTACATAGGCATAGCTTGACCTTTATACATTTTTCCTATCTTCTCATCTTTAACAGAGTACTTTATCTCTGAAAGGTCAATTGTTTTTCCATCTTCTCGAACATTATTAATTGTAACTCGGGCCGTAATGTACCCCATTTTATCGACTTTTTCATATTTGGCACTTTCAACTGTGGATCCATAATATCCACCCTTTGCACCTTCACCATATATTAAAATTCCTTTTTCCATTCGTTCTTGTTCAGACATTTCTTTTGATTTCTTTTGCTCAGTAGATGCCTCTACTTTATGTTGAGTAGTTTCTTGCTTTGTTTTTGAACTTTCTTCACTACAAGCTGCCATTAAGCTTGTAAATATAAATGCTGTACATGTTACCTTTATTAAAGATTTCATAGAACTCCCTTTCTTTACCTTAAAATTAAAACATATGGATAATTTTACATTAAAAGGTACTGATGAAGGAAGTGGCTCTACCAAATTTGTTTTTTCTCGTAATGTTTATTATGCTAAATAATAGTCAACGTAGAACACGTCATAGGCAGTAATAGATAAAAGCTTTCTAAAAAGGGCTTTATCTTCGAATATACAATCCTGATGTATGAGCTATATTTTCTAATCTTGTCATAGTTTGATTATCCTTACAAAAGACAGGTAATGACATATCATAATTACCTATTATCACTGTAGAGATTGAAGGAAAGAAGAAGTTCGAGAAACTACTTGTATCTAGTGAGAGTCTAAATAAAAATTCCAAAACTCTACTATCATCAGTTCGAATAAATTCTCCTTTTATGACTTGTTTTAATAATAAAATATAGCGATATTCTTCCATCGAAAGAGTTCTTTTATAAGAAGTTAAACTACTGTGAAAAATATCTGCGCAATGCACATATACCTGCTGTTTACCGCAGAGTTCAAAAATTTTATGAAAACAATTTATATAATTAATTTCATCAAGTTTATTTTGATATTTATTAGTTAACAGTTCTTCTGCTTCCTCTTCAGTTAAGATTCGAGTAAATCGATCTAGAGCTCCTTTTACGAAGAACTTGTCTATAAGTTGAATATCCTGAAAATAAATATCCCCATATAATCGTTTTAGAGAGGAGACTTCATTCTCCATTAAAGTAACTATCTTCAAGCTTTTATCCCTCTTCCTTCATACATTTCTCAATATTATCTCATATATACGCTATACAAAGTTAGTTACCAATATGTAGTTTATCACCACATAAGCTACATAGAACTTCTTATCAACCTATATGATATAATCAACAAAAATAGGAAGTTAGAAAGGGGTAAGCCTATTGTTTGGAGGAATTATATTTGGTCTTATTATAGTATTAATTATATCCTTCGCTATGGCTAAAACGATAAAAGATACCCGAAAAGATTATGATAAAAAGACGCCTTAATTACTAATATCCAAGTGTATTATACTTTCTTCGTAAAAATTAAGAACTAATCAGTCATAGAGGTCTCTTCTAATTGGTTTAGCAGTTGATCAACGAATTGACTGATTACAATGGTATTCTTACTGGTGAAGCCTTCTTCTAAACCAACTTGAATCATGAGTTCTCTTCCTGCCTCTATATCTACAAGTAAAGCTTTTATTAAAGAATCGTTCTTTATATATACTTGCACTTATCTAATCACCTATTTCTCTAATTTGCTACTTTTTATTTAACACTAACTATATTTTGTCTTTCTAACAATATTTTTTTCTGTAAAATTCAATTAAAAGCTCGGAATCCCCTTTTTAGGGTTTGAATGGCTCATTTTTTATATCTAATGCGTGTTACAATACGTTTTGTAGATGCAAATAGAAATTCCATTCCTAATTTCATAGTTAAGAAAAGTCCTCAATTCATGAGGGCTTTTTTTATAATTAACATAGAGATATTTAATTTTCAAATTAGAAATTAAATATTTACTCTTCCAGTAGAATGACAAAAAGGATAAATATGATGACTTGTTCGTCCTTTTCACATCGAGAAGAGTCTTATATTTCTTACACATTTCTTCTTATTATCATCTACTTGTGACCTTCATCTTCTCTAACCGGAACTTTCATAGTACTGTTTTTTTACTCCTTAATAAGTTCAACTAGATGAAAAATAATTGTTGATATATGTAAGTTTTTGAAGATAAATTAGTTGAACTAAAGGATTGAAATTTCGCCTTTCTTCTTGTATAATTAGTTCAACAGAAGTTCAACTTAAAAACGAGGTGTATAAACATGAAAATTTCACGTTTTAATAAAGACTGTGGAAACTCCGTTGATATGAATATCATTGATGGATACCTATTTGATTTCCCAACCAACGTTGTAGAACTACAAAAAGATGTTGCTGATTCCTTCTTTACAGATGCCGTGACAGCACCAGAAGAATTTAAGAAGCGTATCTTACTATCTACGAAAATCGGTGACGAAGAAAAAGAACGTTATTTCTTAGTCGGTGACATTGCAGCAAGCCAACAACTTGCAAACAATCACATCAATCGTTTACATAACAAAATTACAAGCCATATTCCTTATGTGACATTTTTAGCTGCCATTGCGTACTATCATGCATTGCATGCAAAAGATCAGAAAGATAACAACATTGAAATTGACTATTTCTCTACGATGTTACCAATCTGGTTACTGAAAAAAGAAAGTACGTTTGGCGAAGCGCAAAAAGCCATGGCTACTCGATTCCTAGGTGACCATACATTCCGTATTCATACTCCAGGGTTTGAAAAAGAATTAAAGGTAGCTGTGGACGAAAGTACTTGCCTGAAAGAAGGAGAAATCGCGCGCTTTGCGTTGAAGAAGGACCTAACACTTCAAGACCGTGAAGATGCCAATGAATATGTGGAATGTGAAACCGTGATGGTTGATATCGGTGGTGGCTCGATTGATGTCGTCATTTTACCGGAAGGATTAAAGGCTGCTAATAGCCGTGAATCATTCCAAAGTATCGAGGGTATTCCCTATTTAGCCCATATTGATAAGTTACGTAAAGAGAAGTTCCCAGAGCTGTTTACCGATTTACGTGCTTTTGACCAATTTATTTTAGATAACTATAGTAAACAAAAATTCGAGTTAAAAAATGAAAACACAGGCGCAGCCATTGATTTAACAGCTCAAATTACATCTTCTTTAAAAGAGTATGTGGAGATTTTACTAGCGAAGTTAAATGATGTGGCCCCACCACCGGCAAATAAAATCCGTAAATACGTATATAGTGGTGGTGTCGCTCCAACACTAGAAGTAGCGATTATGACAAGCATGAGTGAAAAGATTGGCGAAGAACGTACAGAGAAATATCATAAGGTACCAGAGGATAGCCGTCACTTAAACTTATTTGGCCTAGAAATCCGAAGCATCGGTTACCTTCAAAAGAAACAAGCTGAGAAGAAAGCCGTTAAATCCTAACAGCGTAGGTGATAACCATGTCAGAGCGTCAAAACGCCTTTACGATTAAGACCAACCGATTGAGTGATGAAGTCTATGACGTACTTGCAAAATATGCGAAGTCTCGAAAATTAGGGGACTATATTTCATCTTTAATTGTTCGGGACCTCCATCGTACATCTACCGACCAAGTAGATTCAGGTCACAGAACAGAAGAACTTCTTGAACATATCAATTCAGAACTGAAGGAATTAAAACAATTAGCTAAGGCTAATAGCTTTATAGTCAAGCAAGAGGAATTAAAAGACAAGCCTTCAGAAAGTCAAACCTTAAAAGAAGGTAAGATTGCAGATTTAGAGCAAGTATCTGGTTCTTTGGATGACGATGATTTGGAAGAGTATAGCGATTTTTAAAATAAAAAGCCACTAGGTATTCTAGTGGTTTTTTTACTTTACATAGTTTATTGATTTTTAATGTATTTACATATGTATAAAGAACCTGATCGGGCTAAAAGAATAATGGTAAAGAGGATTTTATTTATGAGCAATAGCAATCAGCACGAGTACTTTTATTTATTCTAAATCCCCTCCTTACTTCTTTGTCTGAAGAACATTAATAATTAGGTATGACAGATACTGTATTGGTACTAAATTTACTCCTAAAGTGTTAGATAGAAGGAATCGGTACAGTCATGGTATACTAATAACAAACATGGAAATGATGGAGGGTATTATGACAAAACGATTAGATTTGCGTGTCGACTTTGCATTTAAATCACTATTTGGCACACATGGAAATGAATCTATTTTAGCTGCTTTTTTGAACGCAGCACTCCGTTTTCCAGATGATAAAAAAATTCAGACGGTGCAGTTATTAGATCCGCATTTTAATAAAGAAAACCAAGAAGATAAACGCTCTATTTTAGATGTACACGCACAGCTAGAGGGTGGAAGCCGAGTTAATATTGAAATTCAGCTTAATAACAAGCATGACATGGAAAAACGAACACTCTATTACTGGTCTAAAATGTACAGTAGTCAAATGAAAGAAGGAATGGACTACGGAGAGCTTTGTAAAACGATTACCATTAACATTGTGAACTTCCGTTATTTATCTCATATTCATGATTATCATTCCACTTTTCAGTTATATGAGCGAGAGCAGAAATTACTCTTAACGGATATGCTGGAAATTCATTTTATGGAGCTACCTAAATTATTAATAAAATGGCGTAACAGAGAGGTAGATCCAAGGGAAGATCAACTTGTTCGATGGTTATTATTACTTGAAGCATCCGAAGATGAAGAAATCACTCAAGTATTGGAGGAGATTGCGATGCAAGAAGATCAAGTATTAAAGAAAGCAATGGACGAGTGGGAACGTGTTAGCCAAGATCCGGAAGTGCTACTAGCATATGAAGCACGAAGAAAAGCATTATTAGATGAAAAGTCAGCTTTAAAACGAGCTGAGAAACTTGGAGAAGAAAAAGGGAAACAAATAGGTGAAGAAATAGGCGAAAAGAAAGGAATCATAAAGGTGGCCTTAAGTATGATTCAAAAGGGTTTAGATACCCAAACAATCGCTGAATTTACAAACCTTACACCAGAAGAAATTGATAAATTACGTCACCAATAATCATAATTAAAAAAGGGACTGCCTAACAAATTAATTTGTTAGGCAGTCCCTTTTTTAACTCCCTCATTATCAGTACATCTAATTTGAAGTTTATTGTAATTGAGTTAGCTTATATTTATTTTATCTTTATTATACAGCGTACTAAATGTTATTACGTACTATACCAGGAAAATATAAGTCTTATATTTTTTATTAAATTAAAGACCTTTTCTTATATATCCCCTTTTAAGTTGCACTAGCATTTTTCTTTTTTTTCACAGTTAATCCGTACTTATTAGAGTTTTCTTTTATTTTTTTTGCAATTTCTTGTGCTTCTTCTTTCGTCATTTTCATACAAAAGACTCCTCTCATGTTCTAGTATTATAAGTTTTTTCCACTATCTTAAAAAAATATACATGCTCCTCCCTCCCCTGCCATATACATGTTTTAGGTATGTACAAAAAGTCATTGTCCTAGAGATAATTTTAGATTTTAGGAGTGATTATGTGAGAATAGAAGAGAAGAAAAGAAAAATTCGAAGTGATAAAAAACGAGATGTAAAACCATCTCTTCCAATCGATCTTAAAGAATGTGTTTATCGATTGTCTTACATTACAAATACACCTGTAAAAAATGTAGTTGAATCAATTTGTATATCAGGCCTTACTTCTTCAAAAGTAATGGATTACCTATCAAATTATTTTAGAAGAGGATTTAGCTTTGGCAGCACTGTGTATATGGGAGATATGTCCAAAGAGCCAATTAGACATCTATACAAGAATATTGAGAAAGAGCGTGTCTCTACGCGCTTAAAGGATGGACATGGAGAAACGTATGATATTCTGAAACGCTTAGCCTATGCTTTAGATTGCTCTCCAGCATTAGCAGCATCTTTCTTAATTGAAGCAAGCATCAGGAATTCTGATTTTGTTGATGAATACATGACTCGCCATTTAGAAGAAGAATTGGACCAGGGAAGAATAAAGGAATTAAAAGAGGTATTAAAATTCATCAATAAAAATAACCCTTATAAAGAAGAGTACAGTCTACACAATTTGATTTCTTATATTATGGATGAATTAAAAGTAGGAGCAACTAGCTTAGGGTCTTCTGTACAAAACTGGTTAGAAAGTATACAGCATAAAAAATAGTTCGACCTAAAAAACCTTTGAATTTACGATTCAAAGGTTTTTTGTTTATCTTTTATTTCGTTAAATAAAATTTTTGCGCCTGATGGACTTAGAACTAAGTTATTTGCATATCTACGGTTTTGAGGCGTTATCTCACCTGTAATCAGACATTCATTAAATTCTTTGTATTTTTTTATCTCTATATGATCATCTTCCAATAAAACCTCTACTTCATCTTCTTTACCTATATCCAGTAGCTTTCTTAGCTCAATAGGAATCACTATACGCCCCACTGCATCTATCTTTCTCAACGTACTTAGTCCCTTCATGCTGACTCTCCTTTTATATGTTCGTAAGTATAACTTTCATATTATACTATAAATGTATAAATTAACCTATAATAATCTTATAAAGCAGAGATCAAGACAAGTTTATAATTTCTTCTGAAATTGATCTTTTACATAAATACATGTGCGATCATGGTCACGGGAAAAGAAATGATCCTGTTTGGGATACACTTTTACTCCACAAGAGGGACAGGCAAAGAAACCTACATTAATACCTTGAGTCACTTCATGGGCATAAAATTCACCAGCCGTTTCGAACATTACCACATGGCTTGCTTTCTCAATCTTTGCTCTCATAAATTAATCTCCCACCTTATTTTGAGTTTATTACCATAATAAGGGTTTAAAGGGTGAATTGTAAAAGAAAATGTATAGATATATCTCTATATCTACAGAAAAAAGCAGCATTCTCATGCCATTTACGCATGAGAATGCTGCTTTTTCTCCATTTATTTCTTTTAATAGATATATCAAGCTGTTCTAATCAAAAAACTAAAAAAAATTCCTTCATTTTTTTGTTTTTTCATCTTTTATGTCTCAGTTATTTTGGCTCAACGCGTCCAATCGCCCCCTTCGCTTCTTTAGCTCAGCTCCCTCAAAAATTCCATCAAGGGCTTCACTACGCGTATACAGCTTGTATTAACGCGGTAACGTTACTGAACTAGCTACTGATTAGGTAACGGAGTTATGATTCTTTAGATACTATGTAGCTACTGCGGTAAGCTTGCCTGTCCACTCCAAAAATAAAAAAGAACCCCTACTGCAGTAGGGGATCAGTACGTGGTCGTGTAAAAGACACTCGGTTTTTATATGCTGGGGGTTGTCCTAATAGCTTATTCTTCTTATGAAATGGATGAGACATTTGATGTTGTCCAAGAGAACAAAAATAAAGGGCAAGCAAAACTCCATGATCTTATGACATAAAGAGAAAAAATTTATAGAAGAAAAAAATAAAAGGATTAATGAGTTTTAGCCGGGGGTAAAGTCAACTAACTATTTCAAAAGGAGAGAGAGATTTATGGAAATTCTATGGATGCTAATTGTAGGTGGAATTATTGGTTGGCTTGCCGGTTTAATTACAGGGCGTGACGTTCCTGGAGGCATTATTGGTAATATTATTGCTGGTTTTATTGGTTCTTGGTTAGGTGGTCTGATTCTGGGAAGTTGGGGACCAGTTATTGGTGGTTTTGCCATTATTCCAGCCATTATTGGATCAATCATTCTGGTGTTAATTGTAAGCTTTGTTCTAAGAAAGATGGGACAAAAAAACAATCATGGTCATCATGTAAAATAAAATGAAAAAAATTAAATTGGAGTGATTAAAAATGAGAGAAGAAAGTAAGCCTATGTTAGATGATTTTGTTGAAGATGATCAATTCGAATTAGAATCTTACCTTACTTATTTGTTCGATCATATTAATCATGATAGCGAAGTTCTGTCAGAAATTTAATGATAAACCAGATATTTCATTACAAAGAAAAAGATAAAAAAATAATAAATCAGAATATAACATAAACGGCCTTAGTAACTTTGGTTACGATACATAGGGTCGTTTATTGTTATGGAGAATGTTTAAAAATAAAATGAAGATTTTCTTCATAACAAAGCTCAAACATTATTGATCATTTTCACTATTGCTTTAATAAAAAATAATTGGTCCTATACATTGATTAAAATCCTTTCGAAGTGCCAAATGAAGGATTATACATACGATCAAAAAGGCACATTCTTTGTTGGGAAAATCTGTCCGCTGTTAATAAGAATTTATCTACCTTAATAAGCGAACTATTTAGTAAATCATTTCATAGTAAAGGGGATGGAAGTGTGTTTGGATTCAGTGATATGCCTAAGTTCTTGTTTTCTTTCTTACTTGTATTACCACTTGTATCTCTCGTTCACCAATTAGGACATTCTATCATGGCAATTTTTTTCGGAGGGAGAGTGGATTTTACCATTGGAAAAGGAAAAACCATTTTTAAATGGAGAAAAATTAAAATAAAATCAGTCTACTTTTTAGATTCTTTTTGTGTATATGAAAAACTAAAATACGATAACCGATTTACCCATGCTTGTGTCTATGCTGGAGGTGCCATTGCTAATTTAGCTTCTATTTTCCTTATAAATAGTTTAGTTATAGCTGACATCCTTCCAGCAAGTCTCTTTTCTTACCAGTTTGTCTATTTTTCTGTTTATTATATTGTCTTCTCGCTATTGCCTATTAAATATACGGAAACAAATTCAAGCGATGGACGTGCTATTTACGATGCATTGAGGTATGGAAAAATAACATGTAACCCTGATTAATAAGGCTGAAATAATGATGGAGATCGAAAAATCAACAAAGCTACATATTATTTCGTTTGCGCAATAAGTTAGACAGTAAAAATAAAACTACTTTAAATAATGTAGTTAATTCAGCAATTAGTATTGATTTTGATAATAATTGATAACAAAAAAATCTTCTACTCATGTTAGGTAGAAGGTCATTTGTGTGATTGAAATGTCATTGTATACCCTGGGGAAAGATAACATATTCATGCATTGCCAATAGGCCCATAATTTAAACAGATTACATAGGAAAACCCTCTATCCTATTCATGAGATGGATGGGAGATTGAAAGATATCTTAGGGCCTAAAGGAGAATATACTAAGAAACGTGGCAACATGAGAAATTATATGCTTCACACCTCAAAAGTGAGTAGGTACAAATATCCTTTTGTTATACAAAAAGAATAATAAAGACAATCATCTTTTGTAATATTTTACATTATTTTAATTAATAGTTAATATTTTTAGTTATTTACAACAAATAAATATTATGTTACCTTAATGTAAGCGTAACCAAATACCATAAAAGTTAATAGTTGGATGGAGATGCGGAGAACCCAAGAATACCCCTTTATTATTAAGGGTATTTTTGGGTTCTTTTATTTGCAAAGGAGGGATAGATGATTAAGTTAATTTGTGTTTTATAAGATAAAAGAATATGGGAGGGTTTTATGATTAATATTTTTAAACCAGCACCTCATACAGAGAGGTTAGAAAGTAAAAAAGTAGATGAAGTTTATAAACGACTGAGATTACAAGTATTCTTGGGCATTTTTATTGGTTACGCAGGCTACTATCTGCTCAGGAAAAACTTTGCTTTTGCAATTCCCTATCTTCAAGAAGAAGGGTTCTCTAAGACAGAATTGGGATTTGTTTTAGCAGCTGTCTCTATTGCCTATGGTTTTAGTAAATTTATTATGGGAATGATATCTGATCGTTGTAATCCAAGATATTTTCTTGCAACAGGCCTTATCTTATCTGCAATTGTAAATATTATTTTCGTATCTGTACCTTGGATTACATCAAGTGTGACGATTATGTTTATTTTTATGTTCATGAATGGTTGGTTTCAGGGAATGGGATGGCCCCCCTGTGGAAGAACCATGGCCCACTGGTTCTCGATTAGTGAAAGAGGAACAAAAATGTCTATATGGAATGTTGCACATAATGTAGGTGGAGGTATATTGGCACCACTTGTTACCTTAGGCATGATTATTTTTGTTACATGGAAGAGCGCCTTCTTTTTTCCAGCTATTATTGCACTTATAATTGCATTTTTGGTTCTTTTTCTCGTTCGGGATACCCCTCAATCTAATGGTCTCCCTCCAATAGAGGAATATAGAAATGATTATCCAGAGCATGGGTTTAAAGGTCAGGAAGAAGAATTAACTGTAAAAGAGATTTTATTTAAATATGTTTTAAACAATAAATTTCTTTGGTACATAGCAATTGCAAATGTATTTGTCTATTTCGTAAGATATGGGGTTGTTGACTGGGCACCAACATACCTAACGGAAGCAAAAGGTTTTTCTCCAGAGGATTCACGCTGGTCTTATTTTCTTTATGAATATGCAGGTATTCCAGGTACAATCTTGTGCGGATGGATTAGTGATAAATTCTTCAGAAGTCGAAGAGCACCTGCTGGGGTTCTATTCATGGCTGGTGTTTTAATTGCTGTTCTGGTTTATTGGTTAAATCCAGCCGGTCATCCACTAATTGACAATGTAGCATTAATCAGTATTGGTTTCTTGATCTACGGACCGGTTATGTTAATTGGTTTACAGGCAATTGACTTAGCACCTAAAAAGGCAGCTGGTACGGCGGCCGGTTTAACTGGATTTTTTGGTTATATTGGGGGATCAGCTTTTGCTAATGCGATTATGGGGCTTGTTGTAGATAAATTTGACTGGACAGGTGGTTTCATTATGCTAGTGCTTTCTTGTGTATTATCAATTGTCTTTCTTGCATTTACGTGGAATGCAGGAAAAAGTGTCGAGCACTTACAGACTAAGGGGGAGAATTACAATGTTTAGAAAAATATTCGTATCATTAAGCATACTATCTCTATGTTTCTTTTTAACTATTAGTACTGCGGCTTCTGCCTCATTTAAAGGAAACCTTTTATCTCCAAAGAAAATTATTACAGTAGCACATAGAGGGGCGTCAGGCTATGTTCCAGAACATACGATTCTATCTTATGAAACTGCTCAAAAAATGAAAGCTGATTATATCGAGTTGGATTTGCAAATGACTAGAGATGGACAATTAATTGTTATGCATGACGAAAAGCTTGACCGTACTACAAATGGAACAGGGTGGGTTAAAGATCATACCCTTTCTGAAATAAAAGCTTTAGATGCTGGATCATGGTTTAATGAAGCCTATCCAGACAAAGCAAGAGCTGAATATGTTGGCCTTCAAGTTCCTACGTTAGAAGAAGTATTAAATCATTTTGGGAAACATGCAAACTATTATATTGAGACAAAGGCTCCTGATATCTATCCAGGCATGGAGGAAAAATTAATCGCTTCTCTAAAGAAGCATGGTTTAGTTGGTGTACGTACTAAACCAGGACAGGTTATTATTCAGTCCTTCAGTAAAGAAAGTCTTCTAAAGGTTCATAAAATAGATCCAGATATACCGACAGTACAACTGATGGAAGCAGAGAAAGTAAATTCACTTAAACACTCTGACCTAAAGGAAATTGCATCATATGCTGTAGGAATAGGCCCTGATTACGAAAGTCTAAATGCTAATAAAATTCAAGAGTTTCGCAGATTTGGTTTCCTAATTCACCCGTATACTGTTAATACAGAGGCTGATATGCGTAAGCTATTGGAATGGGGAGTAACTGGAGTATTTACAAATTACACCGATCTCTTTAACCAAGTTAAAAAAAATTATAAACACTAATTGATTACCATATAGTCCATTATAAGAAGCCAAATCCTTTATACACAAGGGGTTTGGCTTCTTTATTTATTGAAAACAATATATGTATGAAGTAGTTACCCCTTAAATACTTCTTTTCAATTTGAAAAATTTAGCATAGTCATACACTTTATCAAAATCGATTTATAGCTTTTTTATCTCTTCCAGCTTGATCACTCTTTTCTATTTGGCTTTTATTAGACTACCACAATTAGGTCTATATAAAAGGTATATGTTAAAATTACTCTGGTTTTTCCACTAGTTGCATCTGAAAAATTTGCGTTTCTTGAATACCTGCTCCTTGGAGTTCCTCTTAAAATGATTCTCCTTCTTTTAGTTTAAGGATTTTCTTTGAACCGTCACGTAACGTGTAGACTCTAAGATTGTACATAAATGTACCTCCACCCAAATAAATGATTCCCGCACACGATTTCTTTAGGAATTAAGCCAAGCGAACATCAATTGGCTCGCTTAATCTCATTTTATTCTTCAACTCAAATACGTCATCAATGAAAATGAATAAATTTCCAAGAGAATCAACAAACTGAATAAATCCTGTCTCTGTTATGCATTGGTCTTTCTTATAATAGGTAAGGTACACTTGTTTATTTGTATGTAAGGCTTCAATCAAGGTGAAATTCATCTGTTCCATTTGCTCTTCTATTGAAGTAGTTGCTTAATTATAAATTTCTGTAATTCTATATACTCCTTAGCTTTTCAACTTATTCAAAGTTCTCTATAAGTATAAATAAACAACTTCCTAACCTATTTATTGGCTATTTACGGTTATAGATAATCAAGAAAAGAATTATAACAAAAAACATTTGCTGCAGGATTAATAATCTGTTTAATTCTTATCTCGTTATCATTAATGAATAAATAACCATAAAGAGGAATTTTTATTATAGACAAAAATGTAAAAATTATATAATATTAGTAAATGTGTTAAAAATTATCAAGGAGGTTTTAAATTGGCTAGTTACGAATACTACAATTTCTCTAAGGAAGTAAGAGAAGAATTAAGGCCATTGTATAAGTCAAATAACTATAGAGGAATAATCGGTATTTTGTATGATTACCTTATCATTAGTGCATCTATATTATTAGGTCAGTACAATATATGGCTTTATTTAATTTCTATACTTATAATTGGGTCGAGACAAAGGGCTTTAGCAACCATACTTCATGATGCATCTCACCTATGTTTGGCCAAAAATCGAAAGCTAAATTACATATTAGGAACATACTTTTCAGGTTATCTTATTGGACAAGAATTTAATATATATAAGGATTCTCATGTTAAGGGGCACCATACTCATTTAGGAGACCCCGACAAAGACCCTGATTACCAGTATCATATAGAAGCAGGCTTATATAAGTTAAAAAACAGCAATCATTTTCTTATTAAATACGTGTTAAGGCCTCTTTTTCTATTAAATATTTTAAGCTACGCTTACTATGTTTTTAAATATAGAATGCTACAGCTTAAACAATATCCTAAACAATTTACTGCTATGATTGTAATGTGGGTTTTAATCGTTGGTGTACTTGCATACTTCGATTCTCTAAAATATCTTCTTCTATATTGGATTATTCCATACTTCACTTCTTTTATGGTGATTGGATGGTTTATAGAGATGGCAGAGCATTATCCATTAGTATTAAATAATAAAAAAAGTATTAAGATGACCCGTAATAGATATAGCCATTGGATTGAAGCATTCTTTTTGAGTATACATGCAGAGAATTACCATTTAACTCATCATCTTCAAGCTAGTATACCTTATTGGAATATCTCTAAAGCACACACTATTATGATGAAAGATAATACGTATAGAGACCTGAATGAAAAAATGGGAGGAGTTTTTATATCTTCTAACTCTAATTCACCTTTAATTTTTGATTTAATAAAAAATAATAAATTACCTATTATAAAAAGATCGAGGAAAAGCGCATGAAAAATACATACACTCTAGGAGTCATTTTGGCTTTAGGAGCAGCTATTCTAAATGGTACTGTAGGAATATTGAGTAAGGGCTTATTTTCAAGTAGTTTAACACCAGCAGCTGTCTCGTTTTATAAGTGTTTTATTGCTTTTGTTACCCTTTCTATATTTGCTATTTTAAACACTAATTTCAGAAAAAATATTATTATATTGACGAAAAACGTTAAGGCTATTGCTCTTTGTGCTTTCTTAGGAATATTCGTTTTATACTTTTTCGAAACAACTGCTTATAAATATGCTGTTGTACCTTTTGTTGTATTCATTTTACTAGGTTCCTCTGTTCTAACAACTTTTGTATTTAGTTCGTTATTGCTAAAGGAAAAAAAGAATAAATTAAAATATGTAGGACTAACCTTATTGATAATCGGTTTAATAATAATGGCTCTTGCACAAGGTGCTACTGGAGGGCTTTCAACGGGAGCAATACTTGCTGGAATTGCAGGTATTGGTTATGGCTTATTTTTAGTATTAACCAAAAAATTCTCTTTAGAGGGCGGTTTATCATTAATTTGGTACTTCATGTTATTTGGAATCATTTACTTGTTCATTCCCTTCTACCGAGAAGGTATCGTAATACCGGAATTAAATTCAATGCCATCTTTAATAGCCTTAGCAATCTTTCCTACTATAGGAGGCTTTTATTGTACGACGAGAGCTCTTAATTATTTAGAGGCCAATAAAGTTCAATTTTTAGAGTTAAGTGAACCAATATTCGCTACTGTATTCGCCTTTATTGTCCTTAAGGAAACTGTCCAAGGAATAGAATGGTTAGGTGCCTTTTTCATTTTAATTGCGATTTATATATCGGAGTATTCACCCAAACCTAAAGAGAATTTTGGGCATCTAAACAAATAGATATACTATTAAAAGGAACCCTAATTCCCTTTTATCCTCTTAGGTGCTGTTTTAGAAAGGCTACTCAAATGAGTAGCCTTTCTTTGTCTTGTTTGGACAAAAATCAATCGTACTCCCTTGATGTTTCCAGGTTAGACAAATTGTACATCAATGAGCTCGCTTAATCTCATTTTATTCTTTAACTCAAATACGTTATCAATGAAAATGAATAAATTTCCAAGAGAATCAACAAACTCAATGAATCCTGTCTCTGTAATGCATTGGCCTCTCTTATAATAGGTAAGGTATACTTGTTTATTTGTATGTAAGGCTTCAATTAAGATGAAATTAATCTGTTCCATTTGCTCTTCTGTTAAGACAGGTTGAGCTACTTCTGCTTGCTTATTTATCATTTCCTTTAACCCTATGTATTGCTCTGGCATAGTGGCGAATGGACGCCATTTTTTCATTCCTCTAGGTTCCATCTCTTTTTCCTCCTTAGGCTTTATGGCCACCCATAAGGCCATTTCGATAACGAGCTGTTGAATGAGGAAGGTGACTAGACGCACGTAATACACTATTCTTGCCATAATGCAGCCGAATGTCATCAATCGTTTTCGCAAGAGCATAGGCTCTTTCACGCTGATTGATATCCTCAAATAAGCTCATTTGCTCTTCTTCTTGAATGTTGGTGTTTGATAATGAAATACCAATAGAGCGAATAGGCATTCTACTATCAAAGGTATGTAAAATCGTTAAACAATATGGAAAGATGTCTTGGCTTAAGTTCGAAGCTCTCCCCATTTTCTTTTGTCTGGAGAAGCCGCCATCTGTTTGTTTGCTGTAACCAATGGATAAATGAACGGTTTGAGCCACTACTTGATGCATACGTAAGCGAAAACATACGTTATCCAATAGCTCTAACAGCAATAATTCCACTTCTTTTCGGTTTGTATAATTGTGAAAGAGAATCTGACTCTTTCCGAAGGACCTAGAGCTAGGAATGTACACATCAGAAATGCGACTGTCATCAATGCCATTCGCATGTTGGTGCAACTCTTCACCCAGGATACCAAATTCTTTTTGTAACATCTCTTTAGAAGAAAGAGCAAGTTCTTTTATGGTATAGATGCCTAAACGGTTTAAGCGTCTTTTTGTAGCTGATGAGATCCCTCAGAAATCCTTCATTGGATGAATCGACCATAACTTAAAGGGAATATCCTCATATCTCCAATACGCAACCCCTGTTGGACTGTGCTTCGCTTCATGATCTAAGCTAACTTTAGCCAGTAAGAGATTAGGACCGATTCCTGCGGTAGCTGTCAGCCGTGTTTTGCGATAAATCTCGTTGATGATTTTATGGGCTAATTCTTCTGGTGTTCGAGCAAATAAATGCAAAGAAGCCGTCGCATCAATAAACAACTCATCAATGCCATACGCATGGAAACCTTCAGGAGCAACATACTGTAACACCAAACTTGAAATATAGTTCGAAGCCTTAATATATCTCTCCATAGATGGATTCACCACATGGATACCTTTCCTTTTAGGAATGTCGAAAAGACGACTTCCTGTTTTGATCCCTTCTTTCTTCAATAAAGGTGTGGCAGCCAGCACAACCGATCCTGACCTTTTGATATCTCCTACCACCGCAAGCCTTGTTTTCAATGGATCTAACCCTCGTATGACTGAGGAAACTGAGGCAAAAAACGATTTCATGTCAATACAAATAATGATTCTGTTTGGTAGCTGACCATCATCCATTAAAAGAACTCCTTAAATTAAAGAACATTTGTTCTGTATATTATATACGAACAAATGTTCTTTAATCAATAAAAACTCTAAAGTTTTCCCGATTATTGCTATTGCTTATAATTCATATTGACTCAAGAACGATACCTAAGTTATAGGTTTTCGTAAACTTCTTCTAGATTTCAAAATTTTATCTTTTAAAGTTTAATTTTCTACTTTCAATATAGAAGATTAATAGATTAGAAATTACAAAAATTACGTAACTATAAAGTTCATAATCGTAATAATTGGTTTCTAAAACAAAGCCATTTAATAATATTTATAACAACTGAACATAAAAAATAAACCTTATTTGTTAATATAGAGGTGTTTTTTCATTTGTAAAGGGCATTATTCTTGTTTTTAACACTTGATTTACAATTTATTAAAAACCTATTAATAAACCATCTCTATAATTTTATTTGGGCCATAAAACACGATAATAATTGGAGGTAACAACGTTGTTTAAAAAGAAGTTAAAGAAAAAGTTATTACCGGTAGCTGTTCTTTCAACAGTTGCTTTTAGCAGTTTACTCGTTGGTTTCTCACCTGTAAGTGCAGAGGAATCTATTAAGAAAAAAGGAACTAATACTAGAAAAATTAAAAACGTCATTGTTTTAATCGGTGATGGCATGGGAGTTTCTTATACTTCTGCCCACCGTTATCTCAAAGACGACCCATCAACAAAAGTTGTTGAACCAACAACTTTTGATCAGTACCTTGTGGGTCAACAAACAACTTATCCGGAAGACCCTGAACAAAATGTAACGGACTCTGCTTCTGCAGCAACTGCTATGTCTGCAGGTATTAAAACATATAACAGTGCGATTGCTGTTGACAATGACGGATCAGAAGCAAAAACGGTTCTTGAAGCTGCTAGAGAAGAAGGAAAAGCAACAGGTCTTGTTGCGACTTCGGAAATTACACACGCAACACCTGCTTCTTTCGGATCACATGATCACAGCCGTAAAAACATGAACTCAATTGCTGATGACTATTTTGACGAAATGGTAAATGGTCAACATAAAATCGATGTTCTTCTTGGTGGAGGTAAAAGCAACTTTGATCGTAAAGATCGCAATTTAACAGAAGAATTTAAAAAAACTGGTTATAGCTACGTGGAAAACCGTGAAGATATGTTAAAAGATAAGAACAGTAAAGTGCTTGGTTTATTTGCTGATGGTGGACTTCCAAAGAAAATTGACCGCACAGAAGAAGTTCCTTCATTAAAAGACATGACAAACACTGCTCTTTCAAAATTAAACAAAGATAAAGACGGGTTCTTCCTAATGGTAGAAGGAAGCCAGATTGACTGGGCAGGGCATGACAACGATATCGTTGGAGCTATGAGTGAAATGGATGACTTTGAACAAGCATATAAAGCAGCAATTGAGTTTGCAAAAAAAGACAAACATACCTTAGTAGTAGCAACAGCTGACCACTCAACTGGTGGATACTCAATTGGTTCAGACGGTATTTATAACTGGTTCAGTGAACCAATCAAAGCTGCAAAGCGCACGCCTGATTTCATGGCTGAAGAGATTGCTAAAGGAGCAGGCGTTGAAGAAACATTAAAGAAATATATTGATCAAAATACCCTAGCCTTAACAGAACAAGAAATTCAATCTGTTGAAGAAGCAGCTAAAACAAAGAAAGTGCTTGATATCGATAATGCCATTGAGAATATTTTTAACAAACGTTCTCACACAGGTTGGACAACAGGTGGACATACAGGTGAAGATGTTCCTGTCTATGCATTCGGCCCATCAAGTGAAAAATTTGCTGGATCAAATGATAACACTGATATTGCAAAAAATATTTTTGATGTCTTAGATTATAATATTAAAATTCAAGATAAGTAAGAAATAATTGGATAAGATAAAGTGCATCCCGTTGCTTAAGTACAAGCAACGGGAACTTTTTTAGAATATAGAATCATACGGGGGAATCATCATGAAACACACTCTTTTTATATTATTTTTAATCATGCTGCTTGTTGGTTGTTCATCCAATGCCAGTCCTGAAAACAATGAAAAAAATGTAGCGAACGAAAACCAAACAGAAAATAATACAGACGAAAGAAATGATGAAACGAAACAGGAAAAGGATCAGGAACAAACTGAAAGCAAAAGTGCCGAGTATCAGCCTAATTCTCAAGTAACAGATGACCATTCATTGCAAAAAGTCGGTCAGACATATGCAGATGAAAAAGGTGAGGCTACATTAAAAGCAATTAAACCTTTAAATAAAACTTATAAACTTGGTGAAATTGAATTAACAGTAAAAGAGATGAAACTGATTCACTTACGCCCTGATTATAGTATGATTGATTATTTTCACGTCTTAACACATGATGAAGAGTTTGATTTTGTTAAAGTTTTCGTTGAGATTAAAAACAAATCTTCAGAGAAAGTGAATTTTGCACCAATTGCCTTACTGAAAACGAATACTGGTGAAACATTTGATTGGCAAAAAGATATTTACCTTGAAGAGTTAAATGGTGAAATTGAAGGGAATGGCACTAAATTTGGAAATATTGGTTTTATTGTGAATGCAACAGGCGGTCATGCGCACAAAGAGGGGCACAATGAGTCGGACCACAAGGAAGCAAAGGATATTAAATGGGTTGAAATAACCACAAGTGATGTATTTGATAAAAATGAGAAAAAAATTAGCGAAGCACAAAAAATTAAAATTGAGTTTTAATAAAAGCTACCAATTAATATACCCATCTTTAAAGATGGGTCTTTTTGTTTATAAAGTTGTACTTATATAGCTTATAAATATAATAATGACATGAAAACATCCCTCCTAAAAGTTCTGTTTAGAAGAGGCAGGGACAAAAAAATATCTCAAAATTAAAAGCAGTTCCTCACGCTGTATCGGAATTGATTTTTTATGCCCAATTTAGTCTAACGTTGTAAATCCGCATCTTCCTGACTGACGCTACCCCACCTACATAATAAAGAAAAGTGTTCGTAAAGGTATGTATAAATAACAGAACGTCTGAAAAGTGTTTTTGAACTTTTGCGGATATATATATAAGTTGGAATTAGTAGTTTCTTACATGTCCGTAAAAGTATACCTTTACGAACTAATTAAAAACTATTTTATGTAACACATAGGGTGTAAAAGAAATTTACCAAAAAACGATTACTCTAATCTGAGTAATCGTTTTTTGGGGTTTAACCATCTATCCATTTTAATGTCGTTGTTGCTGCCAGATATACATTAAAATGCGATTTATTATAGCAGTTGTAATATAAGTAAGTGCCAGAGAATGCTTACCACTAGTGTATAGAGCAACAAAAGGAAGCCCAAATATAAGGAGTTCCAGCAAAATATGAATAGGATTAGATAGTTGAACGTAAGAACGAGGAGAACCAAAAATTCCCCAAACTACTGCAATTATTAACGGAGCACCTATTGCTAAAAGTGCTCTCATTGACCCTTTTCCAGTTTGGAATCCCCAGTAAGCCAGCGAGCCAAGTGCGAATAATTCCAAAGAAAATCGCAACATCAAATTTAAAGTTTTGATGAAAGAAAGAAGATTCATATTAAATTAATCGTATTCATTGTTTTTACTCTCTTGTTTCATCGCATTTATTCCTCTTAAAAAAATATCTACTAACATGAGAAGACTTACATCAAGATCATGGGGGAGACCAAATCCTTTTTTCTGCTCAAGTGAAGCAAATCCATGTAAAATACTTCGTAGCCCTCGTGTGGCGTGTAAAGTTTGCTCTTCCCCTAAGCCGTATTCATTAAGTACTCGAATAACAATATTAATGGTTTCGTTTTGTATGTGCTTAAGTTCCAGGTCATCAGAATTAGGAGAACGAAGCATTGCTTCATACAACCCTGGATGATTACGAACAAAAACTATGTAAGCTTCACCTAGTGCACGAACTGCATTATCTTGTGAGCGTCCTACAGTTGCATGTATTAATGCTTTATAAAGTTGTTCGTAACCATAAACAGCAAGCTTTTTCCTTAATGCTGGTAATCCATTTACGTGGTTATATAGAGAAGGTGGACGGATATTTAGTTTTTTAGCAAGTGAAGCTAATGTTACTTCGTCTAACCCTTGTGTGTTTGCTAGTTCTGTGGAGGCTTTTAAAATAGTGTTTAAATCAAGTCCCGGTCTTGTAGCCATAGTTAAACTCCTTTCTTACTATAGGTTAAATGTGTTTCAAATTTAACCTAGCTTTTGTAATAGCTTTGTTTATAGCTTTTTCTGGTTGTTTTATCATTTCCCCATGCCCTACAGCAAGCAATGATGGCTTGTAATCCAATAATTTTTGAGCACTGTGAAGTGCAACTTCCTTATTCCATGTAGCCATTGCTGGAAAGGGAAATAAAGGCTGAAGCCGACCAGTTACTGCCATACCACCCCTTGTTTGAAATGCATCACCAGCAATTAAGGTATTATTGCGGGTATCAAAAAATGCCATTGAACCTGGCGTATGACCAGGAGCAGCTATCGCAATTAGTGAACCAATTTGGTCACCATCTTGTAATAAAACGTCTGCTCGGGTTTCTAAGTTTTTAGGTACTCCACCACGGATAGGAGTATTCGGTTCATTAGGATCTAATGTAGTATCTCCACCCATTAAACGGGCGTCTCTACCTGAAATATGTACAGGAACATTAGGAAGTAATAGCTTTAACTTATCAAGTGCTCCTACATGATCGTCGTGTGCATGAGTTAGAAGAATGCGTGTTATGGGTTTGTTAATCTTTTTAGCAGCTTGTAGTATTTTCTTGGCACTGTAAGGAAGCGCTGCATCTACCAAAGTTAAACTATCGTCCTCTTCAACTAGGTAACAATTAACTGGGAAAAACCCTGGTAAAAAAATTAATTGATATAAATTCCCTTCACGAATAACCCTCATAAGAATATCACCTTCTTATATTAGTTTAAAAACTATTTATGTTTATATTTTAACTAATAACGTTAGTTAAAACAAGGTAATATATAAATATTAGCTTTAATTAGCATAAATAACTAATATATTAGAAATGAATTTTAAATGCTAAAACGAAAGAAAAATGCACACACGTATACTTTTACGGATATGCTCCATTCATAGAAGTAAATGAAAAGATCCTACATCATTTTGATGAAGGATCTGCTTTTAGTGTCACGTTGGTCTCTTTGTCTAGATTATTTGAGGAACCTATATGTTAACTACCTGTGTATATGGAGATTTACTTACTTCCCATTATTCCAAAGAAAGAATGTTAAATCTGCTTCACACACAATATTATTATCTACTTTAGCAATGCCATGAGCTTTTGCAACAGCTCCTCGGACGCGTGTCTTTTCTACTTCTAAGTATAATTGATCCCCTGGACGAACTTGTTACTTAAAACGACAATTTTCAATACCAGTTAAAAGGCCTATCTTTTCATGATTTTCTTCTTTTTGTAACATTATAATTCCACTTACTTGAGCCAAAGCTTCAACAATTAATACACCTGGCATAACCGAATAGTCAGGAAAATGCCCATTGAAGAACTCCTCATTAGCTGTAACATTCTTAACCCCAATTGCATTTTCTCCTTCTTTTAATTCAATAATTGTATCTATCAGTAAAAAAGGATAACGATGGGGTATAATTCTTTGAATTTCTTGGATATCCAGCACAACTTTTCTCCTTCTAAATATTACTTTTTAATTCTTCAAATACTTTTGAGATCACTTCGTTTGTTGTTTCCGTAGCAGCTTCTTTATCTTTATTCATTTTAGGCACATGAATAGCATCTCCTAAAATGATAAACCTTTTTTTTCTTCCTAATAAGGCTTTTATGGTATGAGGTCCTACATATACTGCTGGTATAATAGGAACACTTCCCCTTAAAGCAATATGAATAGCTCCGTTTTTTAACGCTTTCTCTTCTGAGTTTCTCGTTCCACTTGGAAAAATCCCAACTACTTGTTTCTTTTTTAGTAACTGCAACGGTGTTTTTAAAACACTAGGTCCAGGATTACTTCGATCTACGGGAAACGCATTTAATTTGGTCAGAAGATTCTTGACTAAAGGCTTGCTAAATAACTCTTTTTTCGCCATGAAGTGAATAGGAATGGGATATAACGCTATGCCTAAACACACTACATCTATCCAACTTTTATGCGTACAAACAACAATAAACGGATCATTTTGAGGAAGTTTTTCTTTGTTTACTGTTTTCATTCTTCCGTTCATCAAAAATAGTATAAGCTGTAGAAATCTTGTTGCAAAGGTATACATTGATTATTTACTCCTTACCTAAATCCCATTTAATAATATGACCTGCGTGGGTAAGTCCTCCTCCAAATCCGTAGAGTAAGAGAATATCCCCATCTTTTAATTTCCCTTCGTTTATCCCTATTTGTAGGGCTAGAGGAATGGAAACGGAAGAAGTGTTTCCCATGTACTCGACACTAGTTAATGTCTTCTCAACTGGAAACTCCGATCTTTCACATATAGACTCAACCATTCGTAAATTGGCACTGTGTGGAACGAACCAATTTACTTCACTCCTTTGTAGATTTGCTTGTTCGAGCAATTCAGCCATACCTAAAGGAATTGTTCGAGATGCCCACTTATATACTTCCCTTCCGTTTTGCACCATCTTTCCACTTGAACTTAAAGGTTGTCCATGCATGGTAGTAGATAAATTGGTACGGTATACATGTTTACCTCCCTTTCCATTTGTACCAATATGCGTAGCAATAAAACTTGGGCGCTCTGCATCACTTTCCACCAAAACAGCTGCAGCTCCATCACCAAATAGAACACAGGTAGTGCGATCTGTATAATCTGTAACCTTTGATAACGTTTCTGCAGTTACGACTAAGACTTTATCGTGAAGTCCAGATGTAATAAAGGCGTTTGCCATATGCAATCCGTATGTAAAGCCAGCGCAGGTAGCGTTAAAGTCTAGGGACCCTGTTGCAGGAATATCAAAGTAATCTTGTATTTGGGCTGCTACGCTTGGAAATGCATAGTCGGGTGTTGTAGTTGAGACTACGATACATCCTACATCCTTTAACTCTTTCTGATACTGCTCCACTAAGTTTTCAATTGCTTTAATAGCTAGGTTAGAAGAATATTCATTTTTATCGGCAATTCTTCTTTCCCTCATGCCAGTTCGTTTCACAATCCATTCGTCGTTCGTATCTACAATTCGTTCTAAATCGTCATTCGTAAGTCTTTTTTCTGGTACGTATGTACCTATTGCTGTAATACGTGCAGTTGATTTCATTGTATTCACCCTTCTTTATTACCAAAATATATAAATTGATATTAGTACTAGGTACTAATAAAGTCAATGATTTTATATGAAAAAATTGTAAAATGAGTATATACAAGCCTAATAATAAAACATAAAAACCTGTGCTGATTCATTATAGGAAAGAGTAAACTAGAAATACAAAAAGGTCCCTTATTAAATATTAAGGAACCTTTTTTGTTTAATTATCTAAGTTTCTTTTCAACAATTTCATCCTGAAGTTTTTCAATAAAACTATCTAAATTGAAAGTTTCAGACTTTTCTTCACCGTGTTTTCGTACGTTTACGGAGTTGCTTTCCATTTCCTTATCTCCTAATACCAAAATATAAGGAACCTTCGCCACTTGAGCTTCTCGAATCTTATATCCGAGCTTTTGTTCTCGATTATCTAATTCTACTCGAATCCCTTTCTTTCCTAGAGCTTCTTTAATCTCTTGTGCATACTCCTGATGAACCTTTAGAGAAACTGGAATAACCTTTACCTGTACAGGTGCCAACCATGTTGGGAAGACGCCTCCAAAGTGCTCAATTAAAATGCCAAAGAAACGGTCAAGAGATCCAAAAATAGCACGGTGAATGANACAGGTGCCAACCATGTTGGGAAGACGCCTCCAAAGTGCTCAATTAAAATGCCAAAGAAACGGTCAAGAGATCCAAAAATAGCACGGTGAATGACAACTGGACGCTGTTTTTCGTTCTTTTCGTTAATATAATTTAAATCAAATTTTTCTGGAAGCTGGAAGTCTAATTGAATTGTTGCACATTGATGACTTCTTTTTAAGGCATCTTTAATATGAAAATCGATTTTAGGACCATAAAATGCTCCGTCGCCTTCATTCAATTTATAATCAAAGTTCAACTTTTTTAATACGTTTTCTAAGGAGTTTTCAGCAAGTTCCCATAAGCTATCTTCTCCCATTGAGTCTTCTGGTCGAGTTGAAAGTTCAATATCATATTCAAAACCAAATGTTTTGTAGATATAATCGACTAATTCAATGACCGA
>NZ_JBLTHW010000006.1:0-157275 GCF_049199565.1 Priestia sp. D3YE.R1
ACGGGATAAGTGCTGAAAGCATCTAAGCATGAAGCCCCCCTCAAGATGAGATTTCCCATAGCGCAAGCTAGTAAGATCCCTGAAAGATGATCAGGTTGATAGGTCAGAGGTGGAAGCATGGCGACATGTGTAGCTGACTGATACTAATCGATCGAGGACTTAACCAAACTTTAAAAGCGTAAGCTTTACTCAGCAAGCAGTTATCTAGTTTTGAGAGAACAATCTCTTGTCTGGTGGCGATAGCGAAGAGGTCACACCCGTTCCCATACCGAACACGGAAGTTAAGCTCTTTAGCGCCAATGGTAGTTGGGACTTTGTCCCTGTGAGAGTAGGACGTTGCCAGGCAATTAAAAAGACTAGTCATTCAATGACTAGTCTTTTTTGTTTCTAAAAATTACAGCGTGAATTTAACTTTTAAATTATGTTACACTATAGTGGATTCATTTAATTTTTGTTATAAAAGTTCTTTTTGACGTTGTAAGAAACTTTTTTCGAACTGGAGGCTGCATTTTGGGTAAGAAATCAAAAAAAGTACTGTATGAATTACAAGAAAATGAAACAATCGCAAGTTGTTTAGATCGGATGAAAAAAGATGGGTATATGCCCGTTCGACGAATGGAAAAGCCTATTTTTGAAGAAAAAGAAATAAATGGTAAAAAGGACTATGTTCCGGTAAAGCAACAGATTGTTTTCGAAGGGAAAAGTCTCTAAATACGAACATTTTAATGATAAAAATAGTAAACATTCGATTTTTAGGTTGACTTTTTTCTAGTTTGGCTGTTATTATTAAGTTGTCAATTGAGATATCCGAAACCTCATATAATAGTGGGAATATGGCCCACGAGTTTCTACCCGATGACCGTAAATCATTGGACTATGAGGAGAGTACAATTACTAAATAGGTAAACATGATTCCTTTTCAAAAGGAATGTTGATACATGAAACCTAGGGTAGTTGTGGCTTTCCTTTAGTGAGCCATAACTTACCCTAGGTTTTTTTATAACGTGAAAAAGGAGCTTTTATTCATGAATGTAAAAGTTGCTGTTGTAATGGGCAGTCAGTCAGACTGGAGCACTATGAAATATGCGTGTGACATTTTAGATGAATTAAATATTGAATATGAAAAGAAAGTTGTATCAGCACATCGAACGCCGGATTATATGTTTGATTATGCTGAAACTGCTAAAGAACGAGGGATTAAAGTTATTATTGCTGGCGCTGGTGGCGCTGCTCACTTACCTGGTATGATTGCTGCAAAGACAATTTTACCTGTAATAGGTGTACCCGTTAAATCAAGTAACTTAAACGGCTTAGATTCACTTTTATCGATTGTTCAAATGCCAGGCGGCGTACCGGTAGCTACAGTAGCTATTGGAAAAGCTGGTTCTACGAACGCTGGGTTGCTAGCAGCACAAATCTTAGCAACACAGGATCCAACGTTAAGTGATCAACTTGAAAATCGTAGAGAGTCTATTAAATCATCTGTGTTAGAAAGTAGTGATCAACTTGTCTAATTTACTTATACCTCCTGGTAAAACAATTGGAATCGTAGGCGGTGGACAGCTAGGAAGAATGATTGCACTATCTGCTAAAGAAATGGGTTATTACATTGCAGTGCTTGAACCAACAGAGGATTCTCCTTGCGGTCAAGTAGCAGATATTAAAGTCATTGGCAACTATGATGATAGAAAAGCGGTTGAACAGCTTGCTGAAGTGTCAGATGTCATCACTTATGAATTTGAAAACGTTGATGTTGAGATGATGAAATGGCTAGAAACAAAATGCTACGTGCCACAGGGCAGTCATTTACTAGCCGTTACACAAAATCGTCGTTTAGAAAAAGAAATGATTACAAACCTTAATCTAGATGTTCCTGATTACGCAATCGTTACGACTGAAGAAGAACTTTTAAAAGCTGTCGAAACAATTGGTTATCCATGTGTCGTAAAAACTTGCCGAGGCGGATATGACGGTAAAGGGCAAGTTCTAGTGAAAAATGAGAATAATATTCGTGAAGCAGCTGAGCTATTAGCACAGTCGGAATGTATTGTAGAACAGTGGATGAACTTAGATAAAGAAGTATCAGTTATTGTACACCGCAATGCAAAAGGCGAAACGGTATGTTTACCAGTAGCTGAGAACATTCATAAGCATCATATTTTGCACCAAACGATTGTTCCGGCACGTATTACAGCAGATCAAGAAGCGAAAGCTCTTCAGTATGCGCAAGAAATAGCAAAAGGATTAGATTTAGTTGGTACATTAGCAGTTGAGATGTTCCTAACTGAAGAAGGTCAGCTTTATATAAATGAAATGGCACCTAGACCTCATAATTCAGGTCATTATTCAATCAATGCTTGTGATCTTTCTCAATTTCAGCAGCATGTAAGAGCCATTTGTAACTGGACCCTAGCACAGCCGACTTTATTAAAACCTGCTGTTATGGTTAACCTATTAGGGGAACATATTGAGAACACAATGGCAAAAATCGAATGTTTAGATGATATGCACTTACATTTGTACGGAAAAAAAGTTGCAAAAGAGAAGAGAAAAATGGGACATATCACGGTATTAGCTGATAAGATAGATGAGGCGATAGAAAAAGCCGAATCTCTAGGAATTTGGGAAAGAACGGAGGAAGTAACAACATGATTGAACGTTATACGAGACCAGAAATGGCAGCTATTTGGACAGAAGAAAATAAATTTAAAGCTTGGTTAGAAGTTGAAATTCTAGCTTGTGAAGCATGGTCAGAATTAGGACATATTCCGAAAGAAGATGTGAAGTTAATTCGTCAAAATGCATCTTTTGATATTAACCGCATCAATGAAATTGAACTAGAAACGCGTCATGACGTAGTAGCTTTCACTCGTGCAGTATCTGAAACGCTTGGTGAAGAGCGCAAGTGGGTACACTACGGTTTGACTTCAACTGACGTAGTTGATACAGCTCTATCTTATTTATTAAAGCAAGCTAATGAAATCTTGCTAAGTGACGTAGAGCGCTTTGTAGAAGTACTAAAGGAAAAAGCTCAAGAACATAAGTATACGGTTATGATGGGACGTACGCACGGTGTACACGCTGAGCCAACGACATTTGGTTTGAAAATGGGATTATGGTATGAAGAAATGAAGCGTAACCTAGAGCGTTTAAAACGTGCTGCAGCTGAAGTAGAATTCGGTAAAATGTCAGGAGCAGTTGGAACGTTCGCTAACATCGATCCTTTCGTTGAAAAATACGTATGTGAGAAGTTAGGAATTTCACCAGCACCAATCTCTACACAAACATTACAGCGTGACCGTCATGCACACTATATGTCAGTACTAGCGTTAATTGCGACATCTATTGAGAAATTTGCAGTAGAAGTTCGCGGTCTTCAAAAGAGTGAAACACGTGAGGTTGAAGAGTACTTTGCAAAAGGTCAAAAAGGATCATCTGCAATGCCTCATAAACGTAATCCAATCGGTTCTGAGAACGTAACGGGACTTGCTCGCTTAATTCGCGGCTATATGGTTACAGCTTATGATAATGTACCGCTTTGGCATGAGCGTGACATCTCTCATTCATCGGCAGAGCGTGTCATCTTACCTGATGCAACGATTGCTTTAAATTACATGTTAAATCGTTTTGCAAATATTGTTAAAAACTTAACAGTATTCCCTGACAACATGAAGCGCAACATGGATCGTACACTAGGGCTAATTTACTCACAGCGTGTACTGTTAACACTAATCAATAAAGGCATGGTACGCGAAGAAGCATACGACTTAGTACAGCCAAAAGCAATGGAAGCATGGGAAACGCAAGTTCCTTTCCGTTCTTTAATTGAAGGCGAAGAGCGCATTACTCGCCACTTATCACCAGAAGAGATTGAAGATTGCTTCGATCATAAGCACCATTTAAAAAATGTAGATATGATTTTTGAACGTTTAGGTCTTTAATAAAAAAGGCAAGGCACGTCCTTGCCTTTATCTAAGAACGTGTATCTGAATATTCTGTATGTAGAGGTGACAGCATGGAAAAGCAAGAGTTACTTTATGAAGGAAAAGCGAAAAAAATTTACGCTACTGATGAGCAAGATGTATTGTGGGTTGCTTATAAAAATGAAGCTACAGCATTCAACGGTCAGAAAAAAGCAGAGATTAGCGGAAAAGCACAGTTGAACAATCAAATTAGTAGTTTACTATTTTCAATGTTACATGAGCAAGGGATTACAACTCACTTTGTGAAGCAGCTTTCAGATCATGAACAAGCGGTGAAGAAAGTAGAAATTGTTCCACTTGAAGTTGTTGTACGAAATGCTACAGCAGGAAGCCTTGCGAAGCGAATTGGCGTAGAAGAAGGTATTCGTTTTGAACAGCCAATCGTTGAACTTTACTACAAAGATGATGCGCTTGGTGATCCATTAATTCTTGCAGAACATGCGATTTTCCTTAAGGCTGCAACTCAAGAAGAGATTGATAGTTTAAAGGCACAAGCACTTCAAATCAACGAAATATTATCGAAATTTTTCAAAGATAAAGATATTTTCTTAGTGGATTTTAAATTAGAATTCGGCCGTACTTCTCAAGGCGACATTATTTTAGCGGATGAAATTTCACCTGACACTTGCCGCTTCTGGGATGTTCATACGAACGAAAAATTAGATAAAGATGTATTCCGCAGAGACTTAGGCGGTTTAACAGAAGCATACGAAAAAATCTTACAGCGAATCGGAGGATAACCCAACCATGTATAAAGTAAAAGTATTTGTCACATTAAGAGAAAGTGTATTAGACCCTCAAGGAGTAGCCGTTAAAAATTCATTGCACCGTATGTCTTATGAAGAAGTTCAAGAAGTACGCATCGGTAAATTTTTAGAGCTAACAATCGACAGCACAGATTCATTAGATGAACGCGTAAAAGAAATGTGTGAAAAGCTTTTAGTTAATACAGTAATTGAAGATTACCGTTACGAGGTTGAGGAGGTTGTCGTACAGTGAAATTTGCTGTAATTGTTTTTCCAGGATCAAACTGTGACGTAGATATGTATCATGCTATCAAAGATGAGCTTGGTGAAGAAGTAGATTACGTTTGGCACGATACAGAATCATTAGATCAATATGATGGTATCCTACTTCCGGGTGGTTTCTCATATGGAGATTACCTTCGTTCAGGTGCTATCGCTCGCTTCTCAAATGTAATGGACGCTGTAAAAAAAGCAGCAAGTCAAGGAAAGCCAGTACTAGGTGTATGTAACGGATTCCAAATTTTATTAGAAGCAGGATTACTGCCAGGTGCTATGCGCCGTAATGAAAACTTAAAATTCATCTGTAAAACAGTGAATTTGAAAGTAGCTAATAACGAAACAATGTTTACAAATGCTTATGGCAAAGATGAAGTAATTGCTATTCCAGTGGCACACGGTGAAGGCAACTACTATTGTGATGAACACACGTTACAAAAATTGATTGAAAACAACCAGATTCTTTTCCAATACGCAGGTGATAATCCAAACGGAAGTCTTCAAGATATTGCAGGGATTACGAACGAAACAGGCAACGTATTAGGAATGATGCCTCACCCAGAAAGAGCGGTAAGCGATCTTTTAGGAAGCGCGGACGGACTTAAATTATTTCAATCAATCGTAAAGCAGTGGAGGGAACAAAATGTCGTTACTTCTTGAACCAAATGTAGAGCAAATTAAAGAACAAAAGTTATATCGAGATATGGGATTAACAGACGAAGAGTTTGCAAATGTAGAGCAACTGCTTGGTCGTACTCCTAACTATACAGAAACAGGCTTATTCTCTGTTATGTGGTCAGAGCACTGTAGCTATAAAAACTCTAAGCCTGTACTGAAAAAATTCCCTATCACGGGTGAAAAAGTATTACAAGGTCCTGGTGAAGGAGCTGGTATCGTTGATATTGGTGACAACCAAGCCGTTGTATTTAAAATCGAAAGTCATAACCATCCATCAGCGATTGAACCTTATCAAGGAGCTGCAACTGGTGTAGGTGGTATCATTCGTGACGTCTTTTCAATGGGAGCAAGACCGATTGCACTTTTAAACTCTTTACGTTTTGGTGAATTAACATCTCCAAAGGTTCGTCATTTGTTTGAGGAAGTAGTAGCGGGAATCGCAGGTTACGGTAACTGTGTAGGAATCCCAACAGTAGGCGGAGAAATTCAGTTTGAAGCTTCATATGAAGGAAATCCACTTGTTAACGCTATGTGTGTTGGTTTAATTAACCACGAAGACATTCAAAAAGGTCAAGCTAAAGGCGTCGGCAACACGGTGATGTACGTAGGAGCAAAAACGGGACGCGACGGTATCCACGGCGCTACATTTGCTTCTGAAGAGCTATCTGATCAGTCAGATGAAAAGCGCCCTGCTGTACAAGTAGGAGATCCATTTATGGAAAAACTTCTTCTTGAAGCTTGTTTAGAGCTTATCAAGTGTGACGCTTTAGTTGGTATTCAAGATATGGGTGCTGCGGGCTTAACAAGTTCTTCAGCAGAGATGGCAAGTAAAGCAGGTTCTGGTATTGAAATGAACCTTGATCTTGTACCTCAGCGTGAAACAGGTATGACACCATATGAAATGATGCTTTCAGAATCTCAAGAGCGCATGCTCATCGTTGTTGAAAAAGGCCGTGAAAATGAAATCGTCGAAATCGTTGAAAAATACGGATTAGAAGCTGTTTCAGTTGGTCACGTAACCGACGATAAGCGCCTTCGTCTAACTCATAGCGGAGAAGTAGTAGCAGATGTTCCTGTAGATGCATTAGCAGAAGATGCACCGGTATACCACAAGCCATCTCAAGAACCAGCATACTATCGTGAGTTCCAAGAGCAATCAGCATATGCTCCTATTGTTGAAAATCACAGTGATATGTTAGTAACGCTTTTAAAACAGCCTACTATTGCAAACAAAGAGTGGGTTTACAACCAATATGACTATCAAGTGCGTACAAACACAGTTGTATCTCCTGGATCTGACGCGGCGGTTGTTCGTGTACGTGATACAAATAAAGCATTAGCGATGACAACAGACTGTAACTCTCGCTATTTATATCTAGACCCTGAAGTAGGCGGCCGCATTGCAGTGGCAGAAGCTGCTCGTAACCTTGTATGTTCAGGTGCACAGCCTCTTGCGATTACAGACTGCTTAAACTTCGGTAACCCTGAAAAACCAGAAATCTTCTGGCAAATTGAAAAAGCAACAGACGGTATGAGCGATGCTTGCCGTGAGCTATCGACTCCGGTTATCGGTGGTAACGTATCTCTGTACAATGAAACAAAAGGTGAAGCAATTTACCCAACTCCTGTTATCGGAATGGTTGGTCTAATCGACGATATCGACCATATTACAACTCAATATGCGAAGCAAAAAGATGACTTAATCTATGTTATTGGTAAAGCTGAAGCAGAATTTGCAGGTACTGAGCTTCAAAAAGTACTAGAAAACGGTACGGTATTCGGCCGTTCACCTAAATTAGATTTAGCAGTTGAAAAAACACGTCAAGATCAGCTTCTTCAAGCAATTCGTGAAGGTGCAGTTCAATCTGCTCATGATATTGCAGAAGGAGGATTCGCAGTAGCCCTAGCTGAAAAAGTGATGAACGGCAGCGGGTTAGGCGTAAACGTAACGGTAGACGGTGAAGCAACAGCAGAACTATTCAGTGAAACACAATCACGCTTTGTCGTAACGGTTTCACCAGAGAATAAAGAAAAATTCGAAATGCTTGTACAAGATGCAACATTAGTAGGACGCGTAACAGAAGACGCAACATTAACTGTTAAACATCAAGAAAATGTTCTTGTTCAATTATCAGTTGAAGAATTAACTACTGCTTGGAAAGGAGCGCTTCCATGCTTGCTGAAATCAAAGGCTTAAACGAAGAATGTGGCGTATTCGGTGTATGGGGACATGAAAATGCAAGCCAAATTGCTTATTACGGTTTGCATAGCTTGCAGCACCGCGGACAAGAAGGCGCTGGTATTGCTGTAACAGACGGTGAAAAAGTAACAGTAATGAAAGGTGTTGGTCTTGTTAACGAAGTATTTGGCCACGGAGAGTTAGAGCAACTAAACGGTAAAGCAGCAATTGGACACGTTCGTTATGCAACAGCTGGAGGCGGAGGGTTTGAAAATGTTCAACCCCTTCACTTCCGCTCTCATAGCGGAAGCCTTGCGTTAGCTCATAATGGAAACTTGGTTAATGCAAATGCATTAAAGCATCAGCTGGAAAACCAAGGGAGTATTTTTCAATCAACATCTGATACAGAAGTACTGGCTCATTTAATTAAACGAAGCGGCTATGAAGATATGAAAGATAAAGTGAAAAATGCTTTATCTATGGTTAAAGGCGCATATGCATTCGTTATTTTAACAGAAGATACAATGATGGTTGCACTCGACCCTCACGGACTGCGTCCGTTGTCAATTGGACGATTAGGTGATGCTTATGTAGTAGCTTCTGAAACATGTGCATTTGATATTGTTGGAGCAGTTCATGAGCGTGATGTAGAGCCTGGTGAATTACTCATTATTAACGATGAAGGTATTCAATCAGAACGTTTCACATTAAACGTAAACCGCGCCATTTGCAGTATGGAATATATTTATTTCTCAAGACCAGATAGCAATATTGATGGAATCAATGTTCACTCTGCTCGTAAAAACCTTGGGAAACAACTTGCAGTTGAGTCACCAATTGAAGCAGACGTTGTAACAGGCGTTCCGGATTCAAGTATTTCAGCAGCAATCGGTTTTGCAGAACAGTCCGGGATCCCATACGAATTAGGTTTAATTAAGAATCGATACGTAGGCCGTACATTCATTCAACCTTCACAAGAACTGCGTGAACAAGGTGTAAAAATGAAGCTGTCTCCCGTACGTAAAATTGTAGAGGGTAAGCGTGTTGTCATGGTAGATGATTCTATCGTTCGCGGCACAACAAGCCGTCGCATTGTTCGTATGCTTCGAGAAGCAGGAGCAACTGAAGTACATGTACGTATCAGTTCACCACCTATTAAAAATCCATGTTTTTATGGAATTGACACGTCGTCATCCTCTGAGCTAATTGCTGCTACGCGCTCTGTTGAAGAAATTCGTGAATTGATTGAAGCTGATTCACTTGTTTTCTTAAGCAACGAAGGGTTAGTAGATGCAATCGGCAGACAGTATGAAGGCAACGGCGGACAGTGTATGGCATGTTTCACTGGAAAGTATCCAACTGAAATTTACCCAGATACTGTACACCCTCATGAAAAGGTAACTTGTTAGTTTTAACGTAAAAAAGGAGTGACAACATGTCATATTCATATAAACAAGCTGGAGTTGACTTAGAAGCAGGATACGAAGCTGTTTCACGTATTAAAAAGCACGTAGAACGCACTGCTCGTGCAGGTATTATGGGAACAGTCGGCGGCTTTGGCGGAATGTTCGATTTATCTACATTGAATTTAAAAGAGCCTGTTCTTGTTTCTGGTACAGATGGAGTAGGAACAAAATTGAAACTTGCTTTTCAAATGGATAAGCATGACACAATCGGTGTGGATGCGGTGGCCATGTGTGTAAACGACGTGTTAGCACAAGGAGCAGAGCCTCTTTACTTCTTAGATTATATTGCTTGCGGCAAAGCAGTTCCTGAAAAAATTGAATCGATTGTAAAAGGAATTGCAGACGGCTGTGAACAATCCAACTGTGCGTTAATTGGCGGAGAAACAGCTGAAATGCCAGGTTTATACGAAGAAGATGAATATGATCTTGCAGGATTTACAGTAGGAGCAGTAGAAAAGTCAGAAATTATTACTGGAGATGAGATTAAAGCTGGACAGCTGTTGATCGGTATCTCATCTAGCGGTATTCACAGCAACGGCTACTCTCTTGTACGTAAAATTGTTGATGATCAAGGATTAAATCTTCACGAAACTTACGCTGGTTTTAATGAAAAGCTCGGAGTTGAGTTATTAACGCCAACAAAAATATACGTGAAGCCAGTCCTAAAAGCATTACATGCAGCTAAAGTTGCAGGTATGGCTCATATTACTGGAGGCGGATTTGTTGAAAATATCCCTCGTATGCTTCCTGAAGGTTTAGGTGTAGAAATTGATTACGGTTCTTGGCCAATTCCATACGTGTTTGATTTCCTTGAAGAGCAAGGCAAGCTAGATCGTAAAGAAATGTTTGAAGTATTCAACATGGGAATCGGATTTGTTTTAGCTGTTGAACCTGAAGATATGAATAAAGTCATTGAAGCAATTGAAAACGAAGGCGAAAAAGCATTTGTTATCGGACGTGTAAACGAAGGAACAGGTGTTGAATTTGCTGGAGGGACGTTTGCATGATAAATATTGCAGTGTTTGCTTCTGGAAACGGCAGTAACTTTCAATCCATCTATGAAGCAACTCAGTCAGGTCGATTAAAAGCAAATATTGCGCTTGTTGTTTGTAATAAACCGGATGCATACGTAATTGAACGAGCAAAAGCATGTGGAATACCATGCTTTGTTTGTTCGCCTAAAAACTATGAAAATAAAGAAGCGTATGAAGCAGCCATTCTTGCAGAGCTTACATCAGCTAAAGTAGAATTTCTTGTTTTAGCAGGATATATGCGATTAGTTGGTTCGACGTTGCTTAAGCCATACAAAAATCGTATTGTTAATATTCACCCTTCGCTTTTACCTGCATTTCCTGGGATTGATGCTATTGGTCAAGCTTTTGATGCAGGAGTAAAAGTGATTGGAATTACCGTGCATTTTGTAGATGAAGGCATGGATACAGGACCAATTATTGACCAGCAGGCTATTCGCATTGAAAAAGGCGATACAAGGGAAACAGTTGAGGCCCGTATTCATGAAATTGAACATCAATTTTATCCCGCGGTACTGAATGAATTATTTGAACAAGCCGCAGTTAAATAAATAGGATGGAACCTTGTCAAAAAAGTTTTAATCCTTTACTATGGTAGAGTAGTAGTGGAAGAAAGATTTTAAATGAGAGATCGGATCAGGAGGAGTTTACAAAATGACAGCAAAACGCGCGCTTATTAGCGTATCTGATAAAGAAGGTATTGTTTCATTTGCACAAGAATTAAAGGACTTAGGAGTAGAAATTATTTCAACTGGCGGTACGAAGCGTACCCTAGAAGAAAACGGCATTGACGTTATCGGAATCTCTGAAGTAACTGGTTTCCCAGAAATTTTAGACGGCCGTTTAAAAACATTGCATCCTAACGTTCACGGTGCTTTATTAGCGTTACGCGATAATGAAGAGCATCAAGCTCAAATGAAAGAGCATAATATCTCGCCAATCGACTTTGTAGTTGTAAACTTATATCCATTTAAAAAGACAATTGAAAAAGAGGATGTAACGCTTGCTGAAGCGATTGAGAATATTGACATCGGTGGACCTACAATGCTTCGTTCAGCTGCGAAAAACTATCGTTCTGTCTCAGTTGTAGTAGATCCAAGCGATTACGCAACCGTAGTAGAAGAGTTAAAAGCGGATGGCAATGTTTCATTTGAAACCAACCAACGATTAGCAGCAAAAGTATTCCGTCATACGGCAGCTTATGATGCATTAATCGCTGAATACTTAACAAACATTACAGGTGAAACAACTCCTGAGAAATTAACAGTAACGTATGAGCGCGTTCAAGGCTTACGATACGGAGAAAACCCTCACCAACAAGCTTCTTTCTATAAAAAGCCATTAACACAAAAAGGTTCTATTGCAACAGCTACGCAGCTGCATGGAAAAGAGTTATCATACAATAATATCAACGATGCAAACGCAGCTCTTCAAATCGTAAAAGAATTCAAAGAGCCGGCTATCGTAGCGATCAAACATATGAATCCTTGCGGTGTAGGTGTGGGTGAAACAATTGCTCAAGCTTATCAAAAAGCATACGAAGCGGATCCTACATCTATCTTTGGCGGCATCGTAGCAGCTAACCGTCCTATCGACCGCGAAACGGCTATTCAGTTAAAAGAAATCTTCTTAGAAATCATCATTGCTCCTGCGTTCGATCAAGAAGCATTAGATGTATTAACAGCTAAGAAAAACCTTCGTTTACTAACGATAGAGCTTGATGAAAAAGCAGAAAAAGAAGCTTTCTTAACATCTGTAAAAGGCGGCGTGCTTGTTCAGGATGAAGACGTATTTGGATTTGATGATGCAACGATTACTGTTCCAACGAAACGTGAGCCAACAGAAAAAGAGTGGGCAGATTTAAAATTAGCATGGAAAGTTGTTAAGAATGTTAAGTCTAATGCTATTGTACTTGCAAAAGATGACATGACAATTGGCGTCGGGGCTGGTCAAATGAATCGTGTAGGCGCTGCAAAAATTGCAATTGAACAAGCTGGTGAAAAAGCACAAGGTTCAGCTTTAGGTTCAGATGCGTTCTTCCCAATGGGCGATACAGTAGAAGCAGCAGCTAAAGCAGGAATCACAGCTATTATTCAGCCGGGCGGATCAATTCGTGATGAAGAGTCAATTGCAAAAGCAGATGAATACGGCATTGCAATGGTATTTACAGGCGTAAGACATTTTAAACATTAATGAGGTGAAGAACGTGAATGTTTTAGTTATTGGAAAAGGCGGAAGAGAGCATACAATTGCATGGAAAGCTTCAAAAAGTCCACTTGTTAACGAAGTGTTTGTAGCACCAGGAAACCCAGGCATGAGAGATGTGGCAACGATTGTACCAATCGATGAAAGCAGCCAAGAAGAGCTTGTGCAGTTTGCAAAAGAAAACAAGATTGGATTAACAATTGTTGGACCAGAAAATCCGCTAATTGAAGGCATTGTTGATCGATTTGAACAAGAAGGTCTTCCAGTCTTTGGACCGCGCAAACAAGCAGCGATGATTGAAGGAAGCAAAAGCTTTGCAAAAGAGCTCATGAAAAAGTATGATATTCCAACCGCAGCGTATGAAACATTTACGTCTTACGAGGAAGCAAAAGCATATGTGGAAAAGCAAGGCGCTCCAATTGTTATTAAAGCAGACGGCTTAGCAGCTGGTAAAGGTGTAACTGTTGCTCTAACAGTAGAAGAAGCCGTAGATACATTACGTGATTTTCTAGTTGACCAAAAATTTAAAGAAGCAAGTGCAAAAGTAGTTGTAGAAGAATTTTTGGATGGTGAAGAATTTTCATTAATGGCATTTGTACGCGGTACAAATGTATATCCAATGGTAATTGCACAAGATCATAAGCGTGCTTTTGACGGCGATCAAGGTCCGAACACAGGAGGCATGGGAGCTTACTCTCCTGTTCCGCAAATCAGTGATGCAGAAGTACAAGAGGCTGTAGAAAACATCTTACTTCCAATGGCTAAAGGATTAGCTGAAGAAGGCTGCGAGTATACAGGAATTCTATATGCTGGTCTGATTCAAACACAAAAAGGACCAAAAGTGATTGAATTTAATGCGCGTTTTGGAGATCCTGAAACACAGGTTGTACTGCCGCGTATGAAAAGCGATTTAGTCGATGTGCTTCTTCGCATTTTGAAAGAAGAAAAAGTAGAAATTGAATGGGATGACGAAGCGGCTATCGGAATTGTATTAGCAGCAGCAGGCTACCCAGAAGATTATCAAAAAGGTGCGCCAATTAACGGGTTGGATGCGATTAGTGAAGACGCGCTTGTTTTCCACGCTGGTACAGCTTTAGAAAACGACACATACGTTTCAAACGGCGGCCGCGTTCTATTAGTAGGTGCCAAAGGAGCAACCCTTCAAGAAGCGCAGCAAGAAGTATACAAACAAATGGCTCATATCGATGTAGAAAAAGGCTTTTTCTATCGCAAAGACATCGGCCATCGTGCATTAACAAAAGCAGCTTTAAAATAAAAAAGGAGAGCTCCGGCTCTCCTTTTTACTTTATGAAGGATTATACGTTTCTTCGTTTCCGTTTGGATGGTGTTCATGTTCATCATGTTTTTGACATGAATCATATGCGTACGTAAGGGGACAAAAACGCGTGATGCCTTCTGCAACTTTTAAAGCGCTCATTAACCCTAAGAAGATGTATGAATCTTTGTACGGTCTGCGAGATAAACGAGATGTTGTCCAAGAAAGAAGGGTAAAGCCCAGCGTAAGTCGAATTAATGCGTTAACAATGCCGATATTTGGTTTCATGTTTTATCACCTTTATTCATAAAATTAATAACAGTTTCTGAATGCGTTTACATCACGGATGTGTTACGATAAAAATACATAGTAAATTAGGGGGAATTTAGCATGCCAGAACAAAGATACCGCTGGAAAAGCAAACATATTAGACAGCAGCTTTTAGTATTAAACGGTCAAAAAGCACCAACTATTGTCTTAAAAGATGCAACATATTTGAACGCTCGAATGAAGCAGTGGAAAAAAGCACATATTTGGGTTTACCAAGATCGTATTGTATACGTTGGCTCAGAGATGCCTAAGCACACAGACGCTTCTACAGAGATTATAGACTGCAGTGAGAAATATGTGGTTCCTGGGTATATTGAGCCGCATGTTCACCCGTTTCAGTTATATAATCCCCAGACTTTTTCCCAATATGCAGCCAAGCACGGAACAACGACTTTATTTAATGATAATTTAATTCTTGCTTTACAGCTTGAACAAAAAACGGCATTTTCATTGATTGAAGAAATGAAAACGTTACCACAATCACTGTATTGGTGGTGCAGGTTTGATTCGCAGACAGAAATTGATGAAGAGGCTGATATCTTCTCACATACAAACATTACTTCTTGGCTACAAAATGAAGCTGTCTTACAAGGAGGCGAACTGACAAGTTGGCCGAAGCTTTTAGACGGAGATGATTTAATGCTTCATTGGGTTCAAGAGACAAAGCGGATGAGGAAGCATATTGAAGGACATTTCCCGGGAGCGTCAGCATTTACCTTGGCAAAAATGAAATTGCTCGGGGCAGACAGCGATCATGAGTCTATGACAGGGGAAGATGTTGTTGCTCGGTTAACGCAAGGCTATGACGTTGCTTTGCGCCACTCTTCAATTCGGCCAGATTTGCCAAAATTGCTGCAGGAGTTAAAAGAGCTGCAGGTAGATTATTTTGACCATATTACGATGAATACAGACGGTTCTCCGCCTTCTTTTTACCGAAACGGCGTGTCAGATATGTTAATTACATTAGCTATTTCAGAAGGAGTTCCCGTGTTAGATGCTTATAATATGGTGTCTGTAAATATTGCCCGCTATTACAACATGGAACATTTGCATGGGCATGTAGCAACAGGCTGTGTGGCTAATATTAATATTTTAGAAGATCCTATGCGGCCTACCCCGGTATCTGTACTAGCAAAAGGAAAGTGGATGAAAAAAGAAGGCAAAGAACAAGCATTAGCCTCGGTAGAATTTCCTTGGGAAAAGTTTGGTTTTTCACCGTTAAAGTTAGACTTTGATTTAACGATGGACGATTTTCAATTTTCAATGCCAGTAGGCGTCAAAATGAAAAATGCTGTTATTATGGAGCCGTATTCAATTCACTTAAATGTAAGCGGAGATGTATTAACCTCTGATCATGATGAAAGCTTTTTAGTGCTGGTGGACCGAGAAGGCAAGTGGCGCATCAATACGCTGTTAAAAGGATTTGCGACAAATGTATCGGGAATGGCGAGTTCGTTTTCAAATACAGGTGATTTTATTTTAATTGGAAAATCGAAAAAAGATATGATGTGTGCATTCAAACGTATGAAAGAAATTGGCGGCGGTATCGTTATTACAGAAGGTGAGAAAGTAGTATATGAACTGGATCTTCCGTTAAAAGGAGTCATGTCGAATCTGCCGATGGAAGAGCTAAGTAAACGAGAGGTGGAACTCAAGAAAGTGCTGGGTGAGCGAGGATACAAACACGATGATCCTGTCTATTCACTGCTATTCTTTTCGTCTACACATTTGCCTTATATTCGTATCACGCCAGTAGGAATTTATGACGTTATGAATAAAAAAGTACTTTTTCCGTCTATAATGCGTTAAAATATAAAAGTATCAAAGGAATTTGAAATTTGTATGAAATTGGCTGTCTTCATACAGAATGAATGTATGTGCAAATAAATATAGAAGCTGTATTTTATAGATAGAAATAACCAGTAAAGAAAGCCAATGATAAAGGAGTTCGATACGATGCAAATCAACAAACTACGAGGAAAAGAATTAGATCAGCTATTTCAAGCGATTTTATCATTAGAAAACATTGAAGAATGCTATCAATTTTTTGATGACCTATGTACAGTTAATGAAATTCAATCATTAGCACAGCGCTTAGAAGTGGCAAGAATGCTAAGAGAAGGCAACACGTACCATAAAATTGAGACGGAAACTGGAGCAAGCACAGCGACTATTTCCCGTGTTAAACGCTGCTTGAATTATGGAAGCGATGCGTATCAAATGGTGTTAGAACGCCTTCAAGAAGATTCAAATCAAAAGTAAAGCGTATGGCTGAAGCAGCCATACGCTTATTTTTTTAATTAAAATTGAGTTGCTTCTTCAATGATATTTTTAAGGTCGCTAATTGCTACACGTTTTTGTTCCATTGTGTCGCGGTTACGGATTGTTACTTGATTGTCTTCTAATGAATCGAAGTCGAATGTAATACAGAACGGCGTACCGATTTCATCATGGCGACGATAACGTTTACCGATTGAACCAGCATCATCGTAGTCAATCATAAAGTATTTTGCTAAATCTTCAAAGACAGCGCGAGCTTCGTTAGAAAGCTTTTTAGAAAGTGGTAATACAGCAGCTTTAAATGGTGCTAAAGCAGGGTGAAGCTGCATCACTGTACGAGAAGAGCCGTCTTCTAACGTTTCTTCTTCATACGCATCAATCATATAAGCTAATGTTACACGGTCAGCGCCTAAAGAAGGCTCGATGCAGTAAGGTACATAGCGTTCGTTTGTTTCTTGATCAACATATTGGAAGTCTTCTCCAGAGTGTTCCATATGCTGCTTTAAGTCATAGTCTGTACGAGAAGCTACGCCCCACAGTTCGCCCCAGCCGAATGGGAACTTATATTCAAAGTCTGTTGTTGCATTACTGTAGTGAGAAAGTTCATCATCATCATGGTCGCGAAGACGAACGTTTTCTTCTTTCATACCAAGAGAAAGAAGCCATTTGTTACATGTTTCTTTCCAGTAGTTAAACCACTCTAATTCATTGCCTGGTTTACAGAAGAATTCAAGTTCCATTTGTTCAAATTCACGCGTACGGAATGTGAAGTTACCAGGTGTAATTTCGTTACGGAAGCTTTTACCCACTTGGCCGATACCGAATGGAAGCTTTTTACGCATTGAGCGCTGAACGTTTTTAAAGTTTACGAAAATACCTTGAGCTGTTTCAGGACGAAGGTAAATTTCATTTGTTGATGTTTCAGTTACACCTTGGTGCGTTTTGAACATTAAGTTAAATTGACGAATTTCAGTGAAGTTAGCTGAACCACACTCAGGACACGTAATTTCGTGTTCTTTAATTAAGTCAGCCATTGCATCAAATGAAAGACCGTCCACGATCATTTCAATGCCTTTTTCTTGAAGTTTTTCTTCAATTAATTTATCGGCACGGTGACGAGCTTTACAATCCTTACAGTCGATCATTGGGTCATTAAAGTTTCCTAAGTGACCAGAAGCTTCCCATGTTTTTGGATTCATTAAAATCGCCGCGTCTAAACCAACGTTGTATGGAGATTCTTGAATGAATTTTTTCCACCATGCTTTTTTAATATTGTTTTTTAATTCTACGCCAAGCGGGCCGTAATCCCATGTATTTGCAAGACCGCCGTAAATTTCAGAACCTTGAAATACAAAGCCGCGATGTTTGGCGTGAGATACGATTTGATCCATTGTTTTTGACATTCTAATTCCTCCTGTAAATGGTAGTAATTCAAGCGAAACAAAAAGAGCGGGTACAAAAAAACTCTCGTCCCTGGGCATATCAACAATATGCCCAGGGACGAGAGTTTTTCCCGCGGTTCCACCCTGGTTGATACAAAATGTATCCACCTTCGTCTGTATATACTCCAGATTGCCTTTTCCTTAAACCATTCTCTAGGCTCCCACCGTCCCTAGTTCGCTTTGTGAAGAGGATTTAAGTACTATTGATCCTTCAGCGTATATCATATGAATTTTAGTAGCTATATATTAGCATATCCTATGCAGAGAAACAATAACCTTGTGCAAAATGGGCTTTTTTTGTGATGTTTTCTTTCAGAATTTGAGGATAAAACCGCATCTTTTATACATATTTTTTGAAAACAAAAAACGTGATGAAAAGTTCGGTTTTCCTTTCATTTCACCCTCCTAGTTTTGTTATAATGAACAAATGGACGAGCGCGAACTTTTAAGTGTAAAGAAATGGAGGAACATATATGTATGATATTAAAGAGTGGAGACATGTCTTTAAATTAGATCCTAATAAAGAGATTTCAGATGCAGATTTAGAGAAAATTTGCGAATCTGGCACGGATGCGGTTCTTGTCGGAGGGTCTGACGGAGTGACTCTAGACAATGTGCTGCAGCTGTTAATGCGTATTCGCCGCTACACGGTGCCGTGTGCGCTAGAAGTATCAACCATTGACTCTGTAACACCTGGTTTTGATTCTTATTTCATTCCGACCGTTTTGAACAGCAAGGATCCAAAGTGGATTGTTGACTTACATCATGCGGCGATGAAGGAATACGGAGAGATTATGGATTGGGATGAAATTTTTGTAGAAGGATACTGCGTACTTAACCCTGAAGCAAAAGTGGCTGCGCTAACGGAAGCGAAAACTGATTTGGACGCAGAAGATGTTGTAGCGTATGCTCGCATGGCTGAACGCATGTTTCATTTGCCCGTTTTCTATCTAGAATACAGCGGAACATATGGAGACCCTGCATTAGTGGCAGAAGTGAAAAATTCGCTAAATGAGACGAAGTTATTTTACGGCGGGGGTATTGAGACAAAAGAGCAAGCGAGTGAGATGGGGGAGCTTGCCGATACGGTTATTGTAGGAAATGTTATTTATACAAATTTATCGGAAGCATTAAAAACTGTAAAAGCGGTAAAAAAGAATATTGCACAATGAAAAATAAATAAAGTAGAATAGAGAATATATGTTCGATATAGGCGGTGAAAACGTGAATTTTTTAAGTGAAAAATTATTAACAGGATTAAACTCTCAGCAGCAAGAGGCAGTTAAAACGACTGACGGACCATTATTACTTATGGCCGGTGCAGGAAGTGGAAAAACACGTGTATTAACGCATCGAATTGCGTTTTTAATGGCGGAAAAAGAAGTTGCACCTTGGAATATTTTAGCGATTACCTTCACAAACAAAGCAGCTCGTGAAATGAGAGAGCGTGTGGCAAGTATCGTTGGCGGAGTGGCAGAAGACATTTGGATTTCAACGTTCCACTCGATGTGCGTGCGTATTTTACGAAGAGATATTGATCGTATTGGTTTTAATCGTAACTTTACGATTTTAGATTCAACGGATCAGCTGTCCGTTATTAAAAACATTTTAAAAGATCAAAACATCGATCCAAAAAAATTCGATCCGCGTTCGCTATTAGGAAGCATTAGTTCAGCTAAAAATGAACTGAAAGTAGCGGAAGAATTTGATAAAACAGCAGCGGGACCATATGAAGAAGTTGTAAGCAAAGTCTACAAAGAGTATGAAAAGCGTTTAAAGAAAAACCAAGCGCTCGATTTTGATGATTTGATTATGACAACGATTCAGCTATTTAAACGAGTTCCTGAAGTGTTAACTTACTATCAGCGCAAGTTTCAATATATTCATGTGGACGAGTATCAAGATACAAACCATGCACAATATATGTTGGTTCGCTTGCTAGCTGCACGATTTGAAAATGTATGCGTAGTAGGGGATTCAGATCAGTCTATTTACCGCTGGCGCGGAGCTGATATTACAAATATCTTGTCATTTGAAAAAGATTACCCAAAAGCCAAAACCATTTTGCTTGAACAAAATTATCGTTCAACGAAAACGATTTTGGCTGCGGCAAACGGCGTCATTGCAAATAATATGAATCGTAAAGTGAAAAACTTATGGACGGAAAACGATGAAGGCCAAAAGATTTATCATTACCAAGCAATGAGTGAGCATGATGAGGCACAGTTTGTAGCACGTAAAATTAAAGAAGCAGTAGACAGCGGAAAGCGTAAATACAGCGATTTTGCCATTTTGTATCGTACAAATGCACAGTCTCGTGTGATGGAGGAAGTGCTGTTAAAATCCAATATTAATTATACAATTGTCGGCGGCATTAAGTTCTATGACCGCAAAGAGATTAAAGATTTGCTTGCGTACTTGCGCTTAATTGCCAACCAAGATGATGACATTAGCTTAGCTCGTATTGTGAACGTTCCAAAGCGCGGAGTTGGAGCTACTTCAGTCGATAAAGTGGCCAATTACGGAAACGTTCATGACATTTCTATTTTCAAAGCGCTGGATGAAGTAGAATTAATGGGGTTAACAGGAAAAGCAACAAAGGCCCTTCGTGATTTCCAATCGATGATTTCGAACTTAGCTCAAATGCAAGACTATATGTCTGTAACAGAGCTTGTGGAACAGGTATTAGAAAGAACAGGGTATCGTGAAGCGCTTAAAGTGGAAAAAACAATTGAAGCACAAAGCCGCTTAGAGAATATTGATGAGTTTTTATCTGTCACAAAAACGTTTGAAGAAGCAAGCGAAGATAAAAGTTTAGTAGCATTTTTAACGGATTTAGCCCTTGTTGCTGATATCGATAAGCTTGACGACGAGGAAGAAGAAGAGAACGAACAAGTGATTCTTATGACGCTTCACTCAGCAAAAGGTCTAGAGTTCCCGGTTGTTTTCCTAATGGGTATGGAAGAAGGTGTATTCCCTCATAGCCGATCGTTATTTGAAGATAATGAAATGGAAGAAGAGCGACGCTTAGCCTACGTAGGAATTACACGTGCTGAACAAGAATTGTATTTATTAAATGCTCAAATGCGTACACTATTTGGTAAAACCAACGTTAATCCAAAGTCGCGCTTCATTGGAGAAATCCCAAGTGAACTTGTGGAATCTTTAAATGAAACGATGCGCAAACCTGCTGCTGGTCGTTCAGGGGCTTCAGCTTCGCCGTTTGCAGCGCGCCGACAAGCGGCCGTGGCAAAAACAAAGCTTGTATCAACGGGCAGTGAATCAATTGGATGGAGCGTTGGAGATAAGGCCGAGCACAAAAAATGGGGAATTGGTACAGTTGTAAGTGTAAAAGGAGAAGGAGATTCAAAAGAATTAGACATTGCTTTTCCTAGTCCTACAGGTGTAAAAAGACTGCTTGCTAAATTTGCCCCGGTTACGAAAGTGTAATCGTGAAAAGGAGCTAGAATATGGAGTTTGAAACAGCAAAATCACGCGTTCAAGAATTACGTGACGTATTAAATCAATATGGCTATGAATATTATGTGTTAGATCAGCCATCTGTTCCAGATGCAGAATACGATAAATTAATGAATGAGTTAATTGAAATAGAAGAATCATTTCTAGAATTAAAAACAGCTGACTCACCTACTCAGCGCATCGGCGGCCAAGTGCTCGATGCGTTTGAGAAGGTTCAGCATCAAACGTCTATGCTAAGTTTAGGAAATGCATTTAATGAAGAAGACCTTCGAGATTTTGATCGCCGAGTGCGCCAAGCCGTTGAAGACGAGTTTTCTTATGTATGTGAACTTAAAATTGACGGCCTTGCTGTATCTCTTCGCTATGAAGATGGATACTTAGTGCTGGGTGCTACGCGCGGAGATGGTACGACGGGTGAAAATATTACTGAAAACTTAAAAACAATTCGATCGATTCCACTGCGAATTAAAGAACCGTTATCAATGGAAGTTCGCGGAGAAGCATTTATGCCGAGGAAATCATTCGAAGCACTTAATGAAGCAAAAATGGAAAGAGATGAAGTGCCGTTTGCTAACCCCCGTAACGCAGCTGCTGGCTCACTGCGTCAGCTAGATCCTAAGATTGCGGCAAAACGTAATTTAGATATCTTTGTCTATGCCATGACTGATACAGGAGAATTAGAAATCGACTCCCACAGCGAAAGTTTAAATCTGCTCGATGATCTTGGATTTAAAACAAATAAAGAAAGACAGACGTGTGAAACCATTGACGACGTAATTGCTTATATCGAAAGCTGGCAAACGAAACGTCCAGAATTATCTTATGATATTGATGGCATTGTTGTAAAAGTAGATTCATTTGATCAGCAGGCTGAGCTTGGCACAACGGCCAAAAGTCCACGCTGGGCTATTGCTTATAAGTTTCCTGCTGAAGAAGTTGTAACCAAGCTTGTAAATATTGAGCTGACGGTAGGCCGGACAGGTGTCATTACGCCAACAGCTATTTTGGAGCCCGTTCAAGTAGCAGGTACGACGGTACAGCGTGCGTCTCTTCACAATGAAGATTTAATTCGTGAAAAAGACATTCGCATCGGCGATTATGTCGTGGTGAAAAAAGCAGGAGATATTATTCCTGAAGTAGTGAATGTGATTGAAGAGAAGCGAACGGGAGAAGAGCAAGAATTTACGATGCCTACTCACTGCCCGGAATGTGAAAGTGAACTGGTACGTTTAGAAGGAGAAGTGGCGCTTCGCTGCATTAATCCAAGCTGTCCTGCTCAAATTCGTGAAGGACTTATTCATTTCGTGTCCCGCAATGCGATGAACATTGATGGACTTGGTGAAAAAGTTATATCACAATTATTTCGCGAACAGTTAATTAAAGATGTAGCGGATATTTATACGCTGACAAAACAGCAGTTAATCGAGCTTGAGCGCATGGGTGAGAAATCTGCTGATAATTTGATTGCGGCCATCGAAGCCTCTAAAGAAAATTCGCTTGAGCGTTTGCTTTTTGGTTTGGGCATTCGTCATGTCGGAGCAAAAGCTGCAAAGACGTTAGCTCAGCACTTTGAAACCATAGACAAGTTAACAAAAGCAACGTATGATGAATTAGTGGCAATTAATGAAATTGGTGCCAAAATGGCTGATGCTATTGTCGCTTACTTTACACAAGAAGAGGTTCAAGAACTTATACATGAATTAAAAGAGTATGGAGTAAACCTTACATACAAGGGACCCAAGCTTGTAAGTGTAGAAAATGTAGATTCTGTTTTTGCTGGTAAAACCGTTGTATTAACAGGTAAGCTTGAACAGCTATCTCGCAATGAGGCAAAAGCACAAATTGAAGCACTTGGCGGTAAAGTCACAGGAAGCGTAAGTAAAAAGACAGACCTTGTTGTGGCAGGGGAAGAGGCTGGTTCCAAACTGACAAAAGCTAACGAGCTTGAAATTGAAGTATGGGATGAAGCAAGGCTACTTACGGAATTAAATAAATAAGAGGTGTGTGTAGTTGAAAAAGATATTGTTACTTTCTCTTGCGGTCATGCTTGTAACTTCAGCGTGTGCACCGAATCTTTCGGACGATAAAGAGACTGTTCAACAAACCAACAACAAGAAAGAAAAAGCAGTTATTCCGAAGTATAGTATTTCAGATGATTATTACCGAACAATTCTTCCATTTAAAGCGGGAGTGGCAAGAGGCTTAGTCGCAGCAAACTTAAACAATCGCTTGGATGCGCAAGAATTTGAAACAGGCTTAATGCGCTTATCGACAGATAGCTATTCTCCGAAAAAATATGTGTATCAAGAAGGCCAGTACCTTGATAAAGATACTATTCGCTCATGGTTAAGCCGTAAGCTGAGTGATAAACAGTTTAAAGATCTTCAAAGCAAAGCAAAAGATGATACGGCGAAAAAGAAGCTTAAAAACAATGGGTTAAACCCAATCGATACAGAAAAAGGCGATTTGAAAACTCGCAACGAAACAAGTCCAATGTACTTAGCGAACATTACTGAGCAAGACTACCTTATTCAAGACGGAGACGACAAGGTAAAACTTGGAGGCGTCACAATTGGCCTGGCGATGAATTCTGTTCATTATTATACAGAAGAAAATGGCTATGCTCGTGAAGTGAAGCTTACGAATAAAGAGATTGAAGCCCAAGGAAAGCAAATGGCAGATGAGATTGTTAAGCGTATGCGCGACATCAAAGGCTTAGAAAATGTGCCAGTTCGAGTAGCGCTATTCAAACAAAGTGCTAAGTCCTCTTTAACACCGGGTAACTTTATAGCTGTCGGAAATGCAGGTTCAAATGATACGGCCGTTGGCAGCTGGGATAATTTAGATGAGCAATATTATTTATTCCCATCATCAGATGCAACAAAAGATCACCGAGATGATGCGATGAAATTTGATGAGTTTAAAGCACAAATCGAAGACTACTTCCCGAACTTTACAAGCGTAGTAGGGAAGGGGTATTACAAAGATGGACAGCTTCAAAAAATGACGATTGATATTCCCGTACAATTTTACGGAAAAGGTGAAATTGTAGGATTTACTCAGTACGTTGCTGGTTTAATGCTTGATCATTTCCCTTCATATATGGAAACGAGTATTTCTATTAACTCAGTAAGCGGACCGGAAGCTCTCATTGTTAGAAAAGCAGATGAAGACAAGCCGTTCGTTCATATTTACGAAGAGTAAGCAAAAAAGACACTGCTCAAGCAGTGTCTTTTTCTAATTCTATTAAATTGCCTCCTATGAAGGAATGGCGTGAGAATTTTGTCTTGTAAACTTAGCAAGATAATAAGCAGCAAATGCAAATGCATCTTGTTCGGTTGTCCGCTCTTCATACGGGCGCTTTTTATCCAGCTCAAACTCTTTCTGATAATAAGGGATGTGATCTTGAATATAATGACGCAGCTCGTGAAAAATGGTTTCGACAAGCGGGAGGTAGTCATCAAACTTAAAAATAAATATAATGCCGACTTCTCGCCAGTAGACGCCTGATGCAAACTGAAGGTATTCTGCTTCTTCTTCTCCAAGAGCAGAGACAATTTTATTGGCTTCGCATGAATCACAAAAAATTATAGGAATATGAAAGGCTTTATTTAAACAAGCAAAAACATCTTTTTGCAAGGTGGGCAAATCCCACTTGAATTCTTCATCTAATACAAACCATCTTCCGTTTTGCTGATACACAGGGCGCTGGTGGATGACTGACTGTATAAGTATTTTATTCAATTTTTATAGCACCTCTTTTACGGTAAAGTAGTTATTCGTTTTCTTTACTTTCCCAAAGACTAGTGAAATTAAAACATGGTGGTGTGTTCATCTGAAGCATGTTTCTCTTTCTATCTATCTTTTCTAAAAAGAAGGTTATTTTATACCTATGCAAGAGAGAAATATTTTATGACGAAGGAAAAGTATGGAATGTTGTTTGAATGAAATAGATTTGGTATAAAATAGAAGTGATAAATGTAAGCCCTGTCTTGTCTGGCGGGGTTTTTAATATTTTAGGAACTAGTCTCAGAAATGTTGCCTGTTGCTAGTGAAGTTTGGTATTATCAGTATATTGTAGTGGGACGAATATTCGGAGGTGAAGGAACATGTCAAGAATTTCTGTTGATCAAGTGAAACACGTTGCAAACTTAGCGAGACTTGCGGTGACGGATGACGAAGCAGAACTATTTACAAAACAATTAGATGCTATTATTACATATGCAGAACAATTAGATGAGTTAGATACTACAAATGTAAAACCAACTTCTCACGTATTGGATATGAAAAACGTAATGCGTGAAGATAAGCCAGCTAAAGGCTTACCAATTGAAGACGTAGTAAAAAATGCGCCAGACCACAAGGATGGCTACATTCGAGTACCAACTATTTTAGAATAAGGAAGGAGGCTTTACGATGTCTTTATTCGATCGTAAACTTTCAGAACTACATAGCCTTTTACACAAGAAAGAAGTACGTGTACAAGATTTAGTAGACGAATCATACAAACGTATTAATGAAGTAGATGATAAAGTAGGTGCGTTCTTAGCGCTTAATGAAGACAATGCTCGTGCTTATGCAAAAGAGCTAGATGAAGCATTACAAACAAAAGATGAATTTGGCCTATTATTTGGTATGCCGATCGGTGTAAAAGATAATATTGTCACAAAAGATTTACGTACAACTTGCTCTAGTAAAATTCTAGCAAACTTTGATCCGATTTATGATGCAACAGTTGTTCAAAAATTGCAGGCAGCTGAAGCGGTAACAATCGGTAAATTAAATATGGATGAATTCGCAATGGGTTCTTCAACTGAAAACTCAGGTCTTCAGTTAACGCGCAACCCATGGAATTTAGATTATGTACCAGGTGGATCTAGCGGTGGTTCAGCTGCAGCTGTAGCAGCAGGCGAAGTTCCGTTTTCTTTAGGTTCTGATACAGGTGGTTCAATTCGTCAGCCAGCTGCTTACTGCGGTGTTGTCGGATTAAAACCAACATATGGTCGCGTATCTCGTTACGGATTAGTAGCATTTGCATCTTCTTTAGATCAAATCGGACCGATCACAAATTCTGTTGAAGATAATGCATACTTACTTCAAGCAATTTCAGGCGTAGACCCAATGGATTCTACTTCTGCTAATGTTGATGTACCGGATTATGTATCTGCTTTAACAGGTGACGTAAAAGGTCTTAAAATTGCTGTTCCAAAAGAATACTTAGGCGAAGGTGTGGGCGAAGAAGCTCGCCAGTCTGTTTTAGATGCACTAAAAGTGTTAGAAGGACTAGGCGCGACTTGGGAAGAGGTATCGCTTCCACACTCTAAATACGCATTAGCTACGTATTATCTATTATCTTCTTCTGAAGCGTCTGCTAACTTATCTCGTTTTGACGGCGTTCGCTACGGATACCGTACAGATAATGCTGAGAACTTAATCGAAATGTACAAGCAGTCTCGAAGCGAAGGCTTTGGAAACGAAGTAAAACGCCGTATCATGCTTGGAACATTTGCGTTAAGCTCTGGTTATTATGATGCTTACTACAAAAAAGCACAGCAAGTACGTACGTTAATCAAGCAAGACTTTGAGTCTGTATTTGAAAACTATGATGTTATCATTGGACCAACTACACCAACTCCATCATTCAAAATTGGTGAGAAAACAGATGATCCATTAACAATGTATGCAAACGATATTTTAACAATCCCAGTAAACCTTGCTGGAGTACCTGGTATTTCTGTGCCTTGCGGCTTATCAAATGGATTGCCATTAGGGTTACAAATTATCGGTAAGCATTTCGACGAACGCACAATCTATCGTGTTGCTCATGCATTCGAACAAGCAACTGAGCATCATAAAGCGAAACCAGCACTGTAAGGGGTGAGATAAAGATGAACTTTGAAACGATTATTGGTCTTGAAGTACACGTTGAGCTTAAGACAAAATCTAAAATTTTCTCAGCAAGTCCAAACGCATTTGGTGCGGCTCCAAATGCTAACACAAGTGTAATTGACTTAGGTTATCCTGGCGTACTACCTGTGTTAAACAAAGAAGCAGTTGATTTTGCAATGAAAGCAGCGCTTGCGCTAAACTGTGAAATCGCAACAGATACAAAGTTTGATCGTAAAAACTATTTCTATCCGGATAACCCAAAAGCTTATCAAATCTCTCAATTTGATAAACCAATTGGTGAGAACGGTTGGATTGAAGTAGAAGTTAAAGGTGAAACGAAGCGCATTCGTATCAACCGACTTCATTTAGAAGAAGATGCTGGTAAGTTAACGCATACAGGCGATGGCTATTCACTAGTAGACTTCAACCGTCAAGGTACACCTCTAATTGAGATTGTATCGGAAGCAGATATGCGTTCTCCTGAAGAAGCATATGCTTATTTAGAAAAACTAAAATCAATCATTCAATATACAGGCGTATCTGACTGTAAAATGGAAGAAGGTTCACTTCGCTGTGATGCCAATATTTCTTTACGTCCAGTTGGACAAGAAGAGTTTGGTACAAAAGCTGAGTTAAAGAACTTAAACTCATTTAACTATGTGCGCCGCGGTCTTGAACACGAAGAAATTCGTCAAGAAAAAGTGTTATTGTCTGGTGGCTTAATCGAGCAGGAAACACGCCGTTTTGATGAGTCTACGGGTGAAACAATTCTGATGCGTGTAAAAGAAGGATCTGACGACTACCGCTACTTCCCAGAGCCTGATTTATTAGAATTATACATCGACGAAGAGTGGAAAGAACGCGTTCGTGCTTCGATTCCTGAACTTCCAGATGCTCGTAAAAAGCGCTATGTAGAAGAGCTTGGCTTACCTGCTTATGATGCAATGGTATTAACGCTAACAAAAGAAATGTCTGATTTCTTTGAAGCAACGCTTGCTGCGGGCGGAGATGCGAAGCTATCTTCTAACTGGTTAATGGGTGAAGTTTCTGCTTACTTAAACTCAAACCAAAAAGAACTTTCAGATGTAGCATTAACACCTGAAGGCCTAGCTGGTATGATTCAATTAATTCAAGAAGGTACAATTTCGTCTAAAATTGCGAAAAAAGTATTCAAAGAGTTAATTGAAAATGGCGGAGATGCAAAGAAAATTGTAAAAGAAAAAGGTCTTGTACAAATTTCTGATGATGCAACTTTACGTAAATTCGTAACAGATGCATTAGATGCAAACCCTCAATCTATTGAAGATTTCAAAAATGGTAAGGATCGTGCAATTGGCTTCTTAGTTGGTCAAATTATGAAAGCTTCAAAAGGCCAAGCGAACCCACCGATGGTTAATAAAATTCTTTTAGAAGAAATTAATAAACGCTAAATTTGATAACTAAATGTGAGGTGGGTATCCATCTCACATTTATTATGAGTAAGGGCGATCGCGCTGAAGGTATGAATAAAAACCGAAACGTGAATATTGTATATCAAGGTTAATTTCTTTATAATATGTTTGTTCATGCCCCCTCTTGTTGATGATGTAATGTGAGGGGGCATTCTTTCACTGATAAAAGTAGGCAAAGATTTGTGACAAATTATCATTATTAGGATGATGAATATGAAAAGAGCGAGAATTATTTATAACCCGACATCGGGCCGTGAAATTTTTAAGAAAAACTTACCGGAAGTTTTGCAAAAGCTAGAGCAAGCAGGATACGAAACATCTTGTCATGCTACAACTTGCGCTGGCGATGCAACAGAAGCTGCCAAAGTAGCAGTAGAGCGCCGCTTTGACGTTGTAATCGCAGCCGGTGGAGACGGTACCATCAATGAAGTCGTAAACGGTATTGCCGGACAGGACTATCGTCCGCAGCTAGGTATTATTCCTGTTGGAACAACCAATGACTTTGCTCGTGCCATTAATGTTCCGCGTACAATTGAAGGCGCTGTTGATGTTATTGTAGAAGGCGTAACGAAGCCAATTGATTTAGGCTGTGTAACAAACGACGGAGAAACGCATTACTTTGTAAATATCGCCGGAGGCGGCCGTTTAACTGAGTTAACGTATGAAGTGCCAAGCAAGTTAAAAACAATGCTTGGACAGCTAGCTTACTATTTAAAAGGTATGGAAATGCTTCCTTCTATTAAACCAACATCTGTTGAAATTGAGTATGATGGAAAATTCTTTGGCGGCGAGATTATGTTCTTCCTCGTTTCCTTAACGAACTCAGTCGGCGGTTTTGAAAAGCTGGCACCAGATTCTTCTTTAGATGACGGCATGTTTGATTTAATTATTTTAAAGAAAGCAAATTTAGCTGAATTTATTCGAATTGCGACACTTGCGCTGCGAGGAGAACATATCAATGATCCTCACATTATTTATACAAAAGCGAACCGTGTTAAAATTCATACGAATGATAAAATGCAGCTAAATCTAGATGGCGAGTACGGAGGGTTATTGCCTGGGGAATTTGTAAACTTATATCGCCATGTAGAAATCTTTGTTCCAAAAGCAACAGCTGAATTGATGGAAAAAAATGAGATCGCCTAATTGCGATCTTTTTTCATGCTTTTCTTTGTTTGGCTTTCGCTCTTATGGTACAATCAGTTCAGCATTTTCAAATGACTAAAAGGATGTAACGATAAATGGAAAAATTAAAACCACCTGTAGAAAAAAATGAATATATAGATGTTGCGTTTGAAGATTTAACGCATGACGGAGCGGGTGTAGCGAAAGTGAACGGATTTCCTATTTTTGTTCAAAATGCGCTGCCTGGCGAAAGCGGCCAAGTAAAAATCATTAAAGTAAAAAAAGGCTATGCATTTGGCAAGCTCATTAAGCACCATACAATTAGTGAGCAGCGTGTTGAAGCACCCTGTCCGGTCTACAAGCAGTGCGGAGGCTGTCAGCTGCAGCATGTAAGCTATGAAGGGCAGCTGCAATTCAAGCAAAAGCAAGTAAAAGACGTCATGGCGCGAATTGGTCATTTACCTGACGTTCCGGTACATTCGACGTTAGGAATGAACGATCCTTGGCGCTATCGAAACAAAGCTCAAGTTCCCGTAGCAGAGCGAGAAGGCGGGTTGGTCGCTGGGTTTTATCAGCAGCGAAGCCACGACATCATTAACATGGATGCCTGTTTGATTCAGCAGCAGGCAAATGATGATGTTGTTCAAGCTGTTAAATCAATCTGTGAAAAGCATGGGGTTTCTCCTTACCAAGAACAAAAGCATAAAGGATCGCTTCGTCATATCATGGCGCGCTACGGACTTGTAACGGGTGAAATCATGGTTGTCATTGTGACTCGTACAGCTGAGCTGCCAAACAAAAAGCGTATTATAGAAGACATTATTGAAGCCGTGCCGAACGTGAAATCAATTGTTCAAAATGTAAACAACAAGCGCACGAACGTCATTTTAGGGAACCAAACGAACGTACTTTGGGGAGAAGAATATATTTACGACTATATCGGCGATGTTAAATTTGCCATTTCAGCAAAATCATTCTATCAAGTAAACCCTGAGCAAACGAAAGTGCTTTATGATAAAGCGCTTGAGTATGCAGATTTAACAGGAGAAGAAACGGTCATTGACGCGTATTGTGGAATTGGAACAATCTCGTTATTTCTCGCTCAAAAAGCGAAAAAAGTATATGGCGTTGAAATCGTGCCTGAAGCGATTGAAGATGCAAAGCGCAACGCTGAGCTAAACGGTATTCACAATGCAGAATTCGAAGTAGGCGAAGCTGAAGTCGTCATTCCAAACTGGTACAAACAAGGCATCAAAGCGGACGTCATCGTCGTAGACCCGCCGCGAAAAGGATGCGACGAAGCTCTTTTGAATACCATCATTGACATGAAACCGAAAAAAGTTGTCTATGTTTCATGCGGACCAGCAACTCTTGCGCGTGATCTAGCTATTCTAGAAAAAGGCGGCTATGAGACGGTTGAAGTTCAGCCTGTTGATATGTTCCCGCATACGACGCATGTGGAGAATGTGGCGGTGCTTACATTAAAATAAGAGGACTTTATAAAACCCACTATCACTGGGAATGGTAGTGGGTTTTATATTGGCTTTTATTTTTAATACAGTACGGAATCTGCTAAAAAATTTATAGAGAAACAAATAAAAGCAAATATAAATGGGAGTAAAAAGATTCCTAAATATACATAAGGCAAAATGGAGGAAGCAAATTGATTACGTGGGAAACGGATGAAAAAGAGGTAAGTTTAGAAACCATTTGATGTAGAAAAAGCATGGGATGTATTATTTCCAATCGACTTTATTGAATGTGTAACAAAGTATCATGATATTAAATACTAGCTAGTTGATGGTATTTACCCATTTGGAGATGACATAGCGGATAATCATGTATGTTTTGACTACCGTTCTAACTCTCAGCGGCCTATTATCGTTTTTATAGATCATGAACTAGCATAAGAGAATCCTGAAAGCGGTATGTTTTTCGTCGCCCATTCACTTGAAGAATTTATTAATGGTCTATATGAAGAAGAATAAAATTAAAATAACTTTCCATCAAGAGGCTGGGACAAAAGTATTTTAACCCAAGTAAAAGACGAACCATTAATCAACATGTTTGATTCGTGGTTTATTTTTTTGTTAGGGCAAATAAGTGTCGTCTGTTTCGTTCCTTCTAGCAGTTGATTGGAGGGCAAGGCGAAGACTCCTGCGGGAAAAGCGGAGCAGGTGAGACCCCGCAGGAGCGCAAGCGACGAGGAGGCTCAGCGGCCGCCCGCGGAAAGCGAAGTCTTGCACGGAAATCAACTGCGGTTCCATACAAGCTCATCTATACTAGTTGTTCGCCTTTAATTTAGATTCATTTCATTATGATGTCTCAACCTCTTTTAGGTTAAATAAGTACGGAAAAGGTAAAGTTAGCATTTCTATACCAAAAGCAGCAAAAGCTTGATATAAAAGCATTATCCGCTTGTATGTCCGTTTTATTTTGCCGTTTGTCCACCCCACCAACACAGCAAATTTCTGAATATACTTTTTTTAAGGTTTTCAATATTTTAGGAATTATAATAAAGAAGCAATAAATGAAAACATTATATTTGTGGTAAGAGGTGAAGGGACATCATGTATAGAGCAATTGCTATTATAGCAGGTTCTGTGTTAATTGGATTTGCATACAATTGGTTTTTAATCCCCCATAAAGTGCTAAGCAGCGGTATTAGCGGTATTGCTATGATTATAGGAATTTTAACGCCTGCAAGCACGGGAACAATGAATTTTTTGTTGAATTTACCCCTTTTAATTATTGGTTTTATGAAGTTAGGAAAGCGGTTTGTCTTACATACGCTGCTGTCCGTTGTGGCTTTATCAATTGCTTTATACGTGATTCCCTTGAGAGCTGTTAGTACAGATCCTATTCTGTCAGCTGTTTTTGGAGGAGTTTTAACTGGAATTGGCGTAGGGTTTGTTTTTCGTCAGTCAGCTTCGACAGGTGGATTTGATATTATTGCGATGCTTCTTACGCATAAAAAAGAATTTCCTCTTGGCGCTATATTATCAGCGATGAATGCCGTAGTTGTATTTGTTTCAGGCTTCTTTGTGAATTGGGACGCGGCTTTATATACGATGCTTTCGATTTTCGTCACAGGAAAAGTAGTGGATGCGATTCATACTCGCCATATTAAGCTCACGTTAACCATTATTACGAGAAAAGGCGAAGAAATGAAGCAGCAGCTTCTTACCAATTTAGTGCGCGGCGTGACGTTAATGAACGGTGAAGGAGCTTATTCAAGAGAAGACCGTAAAATATTAATGACGGTGATTTCACGCTATGAGCTTGCAAACCTCAAGCAGTTAATTCAATCGGTTGATCCTGAAGCTTTCGTAAATATTACAGAAACGGTAGAAGTAATGGGGCTGTTTCGACGGGATGCTTATTAATATATTTGTTATTTCAGCGCCGATTTATGATAAATAGCCATTTTTATAGTATAAAAGTTATAAAAAAAGCCTTAAGAGTAGTTCTTGAGGCTTTTTTTGCGTAAAATATGAGTAAGAAAATATCGTGTATGAAAAGTATAAAAAAGGGAATTTGATAGAGTACATAAAATATTGACATCAAAAAGGAGAGACTATATGACGGTAGAATATCAGTTAACGAAAAAGAAATATTACGAAACGTTTATGCAAGAAAATGAAAATCAGCCGCCTGTAAAAGTCCTTGGACAAGCTTACTACGAAGAGCAGCAAAAAGAGTGGTACGACTTATCGCTCATTCGCTTAGCACAGGGAGAAATATACTTCCATAATCAAGATTTCGAGTCCGCGATTTATAAGTGGGAGAATGTAGATGGTGAATTTAAGCTGTGGGCGAAGAAAAATACAGCCGACGCGCATTATGAATTAGGGTTGTCTACTCAAGCTGAAGAGCTTTACCTATCCATTGAAACAGATTCAAAAGTATTGAAAGCTGAAATAGCGCTAAAGCTGTTTTTACTTTATACGGATCATAATAATATTGGACGAGCTTATGAAGTCATTAACGAGCTGGTTGCTTCTCAGCCGGATTATCCAAACGTCACGGCGATTGCACGCAGATTTTATGAAGAGCAAGAAGATTTTAACAGCGCAGTGGAGCTTGCGGTAGATGAGTGTATTCGTACGGAATCGCTGAATTGGTTTGCGATATTAAAGACTTATGTAGATAAAGGATATACAGCAAACTTTATCCCGAACTATTTTTATCAAGTGATGATTGCATTTTACAAAGTAGATCAAGTGTATTTCAAACAGCTTGTCTCAGCTTTATGGAAACAATATAAGAGCCAGCCTCCTTATCTTGCTTGGATTAAAACCATCAATGATATTTTCTTGAATATTGAAGTTGGCCTCTATGATTATTGGCAAGAGATTTCAACTCTTTATCAAGAAACGTACACCGACTTAATGGAAAGTGACCATTCTGTAAAAGAATTGCATGAAGTCATTCCAAACGTATTGACAAATTGGCTTAAAATTACAAATAAGTCACGTGCATTATTTCCGTCTGCAGCCGTGCTTTCATGGAATGAAAAATTTCCATCAACTATCGATACAATCACCATCGAAAATGCGGGCAGATTAATTTTTGAGGCGCGTAACGACATTGATGGTCTCGAATATCACTACAAGCTTTGCCATGGCATTATTAAATGGGCCAATGAAAATGGCTTAGAAGTGGGACACACATTTAAATGGTGGGTAGATTTTCTATTAGATGCTCATACGACACACTTATTAATTACAGGAACAAATGCCGCAACTTCGTCATTTGTGGGATCGATTACAGAAGAAAAGGTACCGCAAAATCACGAAACAACCTTTGTGTTCATTCATGATGATGAAGAATCCATCCAGCAAATCGCTGATCAAGAAATCATTCCGATGGAAACGATTGATGGAGCGGAACAATCTCCTGATCATGCACTTGTAGAAGTGAAAAAACCTTTTGCGTTCCTTGATAAGCATAATTGTTCATGCATTGTGACGCCAAGCTTTACAGAACAAGAGGCACGTGAGCAGGATGCATTTAAATATGCTCCTTTAGCAGATGGTTTACTGTTTGTGCTTGATGCAAAAGAATCGCTGCTTGATGAAGAAAGAGAATTATTGCTGGAGATTAAAGAGCATGCGCCAAATACGCCCGTTCATTTTGTCATTAACAATATGGACAGTCTTTATAATCAAGCAACAATTGAGCGAATTACAAAAGAATTTGAAGCAAGCATTGGAGCTGATTTCCCGCAGGCACATGTATTAGCCTATACGCCTCACTACGTCTCGAGTCAGCACCACGGAGACTTGGCTCAGTTTATTAAAGCTAATTTCTATTATGATCCAAACGACGTTGGAGTAGAAGAGCGTGCGCGCAGACTGCTGTTCTTCATTCAAAACATGCTAAAGAGCTTAGTGGAGAAGAGAAATCAAACAGAAAATCATTTGATCGAAAGTATTAAATGGAACGAAGATATGCTTGTGCGATTAAATGGCTTCTTGCATCGAGTGGATGACTTAGAACAAGAAAAAGCAAGCAGTATTGTTTCGGCTTATCACGGCATCAAAGAGGATATTAGCAAAAAGCTAAAAAATAAAATTCCTCGTTTACTCAAAAAGTCTTCAGAATTAGTGAAGGAAGACAGTGATTTTAGTACGGTTCATATTGAGCTGAATAAACAAATGAATATGCGCGTGGAAGAGCACTTGCAGCAAGATGTCCTACCTAAGTTCCGCATTTCTTTAAAGGACTGGATTGCTACATCAAATGAAGAGCTGATTGCGAGTCAAGTAGATATTGAAGAAGTAGCAGAGTCATTAAATAAGATGTACAATGAGCAAAAATTAACGTTAGCCTGCGATTTTAAAGTGCTGGACGACTGGCGCCGCGACGTTAATCGTATGGCTAATCGGGTTCAGCTGGATGAAGAAAATATTTTACTTCGCGTTAATCCAACGCAGCTCTTGTTAAAAGGAGCAGGAAAGCTGTTTTCTTCCATTCTTCAAAACCAAACGCTGCTTTATAATCAATATAAAAAGTACATTGAAAGTCAAGACTATCAAGATATTACAGAATCTATGCTGGCCAAGTTTTTTATGCAGTTTAATTTATTTGAGAAAAATTTAGAAGTTGATATTGAACTATTCTTTGAAAAGCCAAAAGAGGTTTTAAAAGAAACGATTGAAGAAACACAGGCGCATATTAATGAAAATCAAGACGTGTTAAGTCATATGAAAGCCAATCCTGAAGCTTACTATGATCCGTTAACATTATTCCAGCTTCGCTTGCGTCAGTATGAGTTAATGGTTAAAGCTACAGAAGAAGTACACTACAACGTATAAAAGGTGGAGCAGGATGTATTTAACGATAAAAGAAGCAGCAGAGTATCTATCTTTTCCTGAAGAATATGTGCAGAAATTGATTCAAGAAGGAAAAGTACGAGCTATATTTGATGGTGAAAACTACTTATTAAATAAAGAGCAGTTTAACACCCATTTAGAGCAAATGGAAAAGTACAAAAAACAAATTGAAGAATACTTAAATGAGCCTATCCCTGAAGATATGGACGTAAAAGATGAAGATTGAAGGCAGAAGCAGAAAACAGATGTTTTCTGCTTTTTTCTTTTGGAGTGAAGGTGTTAAAAAAGGTAAGATATGAAAGAAATGTCGAAAAAAGTTGGAATTTCGTTAAAGATGTAGTCTTTTTAGATGCTTTTTTTATATAATGAAAGTATGCTAAACAAAAAGGAGAAGGTCTATGCAACGATCAAGACAGTTAAGGCTGATTTTATTGCTTGCCCTGATTGTTGTCGCTTCGTTTTTAATTATTATTATTTCGAAAACACATGGGATTATAAGTCAGCAAACGACAAAAAAAGTAGAACACACAAGCGTTGCAATTCTCACCTCTGATGTACTGACGGATCAAAGCTGGGGCAGTCTAGCTTATAAAGGAAAAATCAACATTGAGCAGCAGTATCCTGTTTCGGCTCAAGTTATTAGCGAAGTAAATACGAACCAAAAAATGAAAGAAGCTGCTGAAAAAGTTATTCAAAAAGGGACAAAAGTCGTAATTGGACATGGAAGAGAATTTTCTACCGTTTTTACAGAACTAGCTCCTAAGTATCCTCATGTTCATTTCGTCACCATTCACGGTACTTCAATGTATAAAAACCAAACTGTATATACATTTGATCAAACAAAAATAGAGCACCTGGCAGGCACGGCAGCTGCCATGAAGACAAAAACGAAAAAAATTGGATTACTCGATACATTTGCAAAAGAAAAAAACCTAGGATTTGAACAAGGAATCAAAGCGTATGATTCATCGATTGCTTTTTATTATCGAGTTGTAAACAGCCGAGACGATGGAGCAAAAGCAGTAAAGCTGCTCCGTGAGTTAAAAGATCAAGGTGTCGATATCGTCTATGCTAAAGGAAATTCGTATAATCAAGAAGTTATTCAAGAAGCGAAAACACAAGGAATGTACGTAATAGGGTATTTAGATGATCAGGCGTACATGGGTAGGTCTGTTATTTTAACAAGTGTGATAAATGATGTTCCTCAAGCTTACAACGTGATTATGAAAGACTATTTCAGTAAAAAAGGTCTTCCATCTGGAGAAGTCAAACTTGACGCCAGGGACGGTGTTTATAAACTAGCGCCTTTTGGACCGATGTACAGTAAACGGGAAAAACAAATTTTATATTCGAAAGTTAGAATGTCTACACAGCCGAAGTAACTATGAAAAAGAAAGAGATGATTATGAATCAATTATTTCGCAACATGTCATTCCGTAGCCAAATATTAACGATTCTTCTTTTGATTACATTTATGTTAAGCGGGTTCTCTTTAGTTTTAGTGCATGCCATTGATAAAATGAATCATGTAAGCAACGAAATTAAAGATGAAGATGTTCCTCAAATGGTGTGGCTTTCTTATTGGGAAGAGCAGCTGAACATAAAAGAATACATTGTGAAAAATAATCTAAAGAACCCCACTGTCTCTTTGATAGAAGAATATCAATCATATGATACAAGAGTTATTGAAGACAATGAAAAGTATAAGCAGCCTGTGCCAAAATCGTTGATTCCACTGAAGGAAAAAATTGAGCTGCTTGATTTTAAGATTTCTAATAACGTGCAGGGACTGCTGAAGTACGGAGATATAGAGGGAGCAAAAGAGTATCTTAATAGAAATTATTTGCCGGATCTGCATCAGATAAAAAAAGATATTAATAGTTCAAAAGAAGAGACGGTTGATTCACTTGATACACTATCAGATACACTGTCTGTCATTATTAAAGATTCATTAATTTTACTATTGATTTTAACAGTAAGTGCTATTGTGGCTTCTCTTTATGTTTCTTATCGTATGAGTGCAAGCCTTACGAAACCAATTGAACAAATGATTGAAAAAGTGAATGACATTGCAGACGGAGAATACGGTCTTGTTCTTCAAGACACAAAGCAAATTGAGCTGAAGCAGCTTTCGGCTTCTATCAATCAAATGTCGGTTAGTTTAGAAGATTCATTTTGGAAAATCATTAAAGATAAAGCGTATCGCCAGCAGATTTTAAATTCACTGCCTGTTGGAATTATCACAATGGAAGATGAGACAAATAGTATATTTGCCAATACCTCAGCAAAGCAGTTTTTAGATCTCGACGAAAAGGATATTTGCGGGTATATGGAGGAATGTCCTGAATATAATACTGAATTTTGGAGCATGTTGAATTCGGGAGAAATTCACGAAAATAAAAAAGTGTTATTTGGAACGAAAAAGACGTGCTATTGCTTTTTAGTCTCTCAAACGCAGCTGTTTAATGAGAAGAACGAGAGCATCGGAAGAATTTTTTATTTTATTGATATATCGGATACCGAAGAATTAGAAAAGCGAATGCATCAGTCTGAGAAACTTGCCCTGGTTGGAGAAGTGGCAGCCGGAGCTGCTCATGAGATTCGTAATCCTCTTGCCGTGATTCATGGATTTATATCTCTTATGAATCAGTCTCTTTCTGATGAGGAGAAAAAGCGTTTTTACCTGCCTCTGCTTATGAAAGAGCTAGAGAGGATTAATTACATCATTGAAGAAATGCTGTTGTTATCAAAACCAGGGACTCCGGTAATGAAAAAAGTCAGCATGCAGGATATTATTAATGAGCTATTGCCTTTGATTACTCACTCAAGTAAATTTACAGAAAAAGATAAGCTTATCTTTGATGTGAAACTGCAGCCGCATATACTAAAGGTAGATGAAAAACAAATCAAACAAGTTCTTCATAATTTAATTCGAAACAGTATGGAAGCTATGGATGGAGAAGGAGTCATTACAATCTACTCTCAGGTTCATGATGATAATTATTATCTGTATATTGAAGATAATGGAAAAGGAATTCCTTTGCATATGCAGCAGTCGCTGTACCAGCCGTTTTCCACTTCAAAAGATAGTGGAACAGGTCTTGGTCTGCCAATTGCTCAGCGTATTCTAGAAAGCCACGGAGGACAGATTAAATTATTATCTACTTCTTCCCGCGGCACAGTTTTTGTTATTAAACTTCCTCTACATTAAGAAAACAGCCTCAAAAGGGCTGTTTTTTTAATGTGCTGTTAAAATAAGAGGACCGTTTTTCGTAATCGCAAGCGTATGTTCAAATTGAGCGGATAATTTACCGTCTGTTGTACGAGCAGTCCAACCGTTTTTATCCATTTTAGAATGCCATGTACCAGCGTTTACCATTGGCTCAATTGTAATAACCATACCTTCTTTTAAACGTGTACCTTTGCCAGCTTTTCCGTAGTGAAGAATTGTAGGCGCTTCGTGCATGGTATTTCCAATTCCGTGTCCTGTGAAGTCACGTACCACAGAGAATCTTTCACCTTCTACATAGCTTTGAATAGCGTGGCCGATGTCACCTGTACGATTTCCTGGCTGTGCTTGCTCGATTCCTTTTAAAAGCGCTTCGTATGTAACATCTACTAGACGCTGTGCTTCGTCTGAAATGTCTCCAACGGTATGAGTCCATGCGGAATCTGCTAAGCCTCCGTTTAAATTTACAACCATATCAATGGTTACAATATCCCCGTCTTTTAACGGTTTAGTTGTTGGGAAACCGTGGCAAATTTCATCATTTAAAGAAGCGCACGTTGCATATTGATATCCTTTGTATCCTTTTTGTTCCGGCGTTGCTCCGTGCTTTGCTAAGTACTCTTCAACAAATGTATCAATTTGCATTGTTGTTATGCCTGGTTTGATCATTTTAGCGATTTCTTTATGACAAGAAGCTAATAGTTTACCTGCTTCGTGCATTAAATTAATTTCGCGTTCACTTTTTAATGTGATCATTGTTGTTCACTCCTTTTTTGATGTAACTTTAAGAAAAAAGTTGAGCAGCGGTTATAGCGATGAAAGTCGACTATTCATCAGTTGATTCTTCTTTATTTGAAAATCTAAGAAATACAGGAACCGTCTGCTATTGGGCGATATAAAATCATCCTTAATCATAACGCCCAATAGTAGGAAAATGCAAGATGCAGGCTTAAAAAGGAAGGGTTTGACGATAGGCATGTAGGGAAAACTGATAAATGAACGTTGAATTGGAGCATTCTCTATAACAAATGCGGTATGATATAGTAAAATAAATGAAACAAAACAATTCTTTAGGAGGGGTATAGGAAAATGAGTGAACATGGAAAATTTATTGGATTTGCAGGTACATATACAAAAGCAGGCAGTGAAGGTGTCTATACATTTACTTTAGATACGAAGGCTAAAAAGATTGTAGAAGTAAAAGCCGTGGCTAAAATTGAAAATCCTACATACTTAAATGCAAGCAAAGACAACAAACATCTTTATACAGTTATTAAAGAAGGAGAAAAAGGCGGAGTAGCTGCTTTTAAGGTTGATCCAAACACGGGGCAACTAAAGTTTGTAAACAAACAGCTGCTAGACGGCGCGCCTCCTTGCTACGTTTCAGTGAATGAAGATAATACGCTTGTTTTATCTGCTAACTTTCATAAAGGGAGCGTTGAGACGTATTCTGTTAATGAAGAAACAGGAGAAATTGAATATGTAGCATCCGTAGTGGAACATCCTCATTCAGACCTCAAAAAAGGACAAAAAGGAAAACCACACGTACACTATGCCGATTTTACTCCTGGAGAAAAGCACGTGGCCGTTGTGGACTTAGGTATTGATGAAATCGTGACATATGAAGTGGAAGAGAATAAATTAAAAGAAGTCAACAGCCTTTCTACATCCGTTGGTTCGGGCCCTAGACATTTAACGTTCCATCCAAATGGCCGCTATGCCTATGCCATGACAGAATTCAGCTCTGAAGTTTTATTTTTAACTTATGACGAAAGCAAAGGAAGCTTTACTCAACAACAAGCTAATTTAGCGATCCCGGCTGATTTTACAGAAAATAATCAAGGGAGTGCGATCCACATTTCTTCAGACGGCCGCTTTGTCTATGCAGGAAACCGCGGACATAACTCAATTGCAACATTCAAAGTAGATCAGGATTCTGGACAGTTAACATTTGTAGAATGGACAGGCACTGAAGGCGACTGGCCGCGCGATTTTGTTTTGGATCCAACCGAACAATTTATTGTGGCGTCTAATCAAGAGACAGGAAACTTGGTGCTGTTTGAAAGAGACCAAGAAAGTGGAAAGCTAACGCTTCTTCAATCTAACGTTACGGTTCCAGAAGCTGTGTGCGTAAAGTTCCTCCATTATAAGTAATCGATGTAGACAATAAAGCATAATCAAAGAACGATTATGCTTTATTGTCTAGACCTAAGCGCCTGTCACTTCCCTTGCGGGTTTAGTGCCATCCGCTTAGGTGAACCTTTGAGGGAATAGTCAGGTAGTGTGTGTTTCTTAGCATCCTTTATAATCTATCTATATATGGAAGAAAAGCCCTTTTGGAGGGCTTTTTTTTCTGGGATTATAGTAGAATGAAGAGAGAAAGCATGAAAGGCTGAGGTGATAAGTGTGGAAAATATATGTGAGTATCCAATTGTACAGGCTCCCATGGCAGGAGGAGTTTCGACGCCTAAACTAGCTGCAGCGGTATCTAATAGCGGAGGGCTAGGGTTTTTAGCTGCGGGATATAAAAATGCGTGTGAATTGGAGCAGGAAATTATAGAGATGCACTCACTTACGAAAAAACCTTTTGGAGTGAATCTGTTTGTTCCGACAAATGAAAAAGTAGCAGTTGATACACTTGATTGTTATCAAAAAGAACTGTCAAAAGTAGCTGAATATTTGGAGTGTCAAGTTGGTATACCAAAGAATGATGATGATGAATGGAGCGCCAAGCTCGACATCATTCAAAAACATCGAGTACCTGCTGTGAGCTTTACATTTGGGTGCCCGGATCGAGAGGTTGTAGCAAGTTTAAAAGGAATTGGAAGCCGTGTTTTCGTTACGATTACAACACCTCAAGAAGCCGAAGTGGCTTTGAGAGCAGGAGCGGATGCGCTATGTTTGCAAGGCATTGAAGCCGGTGGCCATCGGTCTACTTTTTTAGAGAGTTCGATGGACTATCCGCTTATGAATTTGCTAAAAGAAGTTCGCTCAATCACTAAAAAGCCATTGATTGCTGCGGGAGGGTTGATGACGGGGTCTGACATCAAGCGCGTGCTACAAGAAGGAGCTTCTGCTGCACAGTTAGGTACGGCTTTTATTTGTTGTCCAGAAAGCGGAGCGAGTGCTCTTCATAAAGAAAGCATTCTTCAAAAGAGTTTTAATGAAACAGGTATCACATGCGCTTTTACAGGGAAGCGTGCTAGAGGATTTGTGAATTCTTTTTTTATTTCCTATGATAAATCGGCACCATCCGCTTACCCTCATATTCATTACATGACAAAGCCTATTCGAACAAAAGCTACAAGAATGAATAATCCAGAGTACACTTCTTTGTGGGCAGGAACCGGGTTTGGGATGGCAAAAGAACTGCCGGCACATCTTATTGTGGAAGAGCTTGTACAAGAATTAAATAAATGATGAGAATTACGGAGTTGCTTGTTTTAAGTACAAGCAGCTTTACATAAAGAAGGTGAACTCATAGTGCAAAACAAATTTACAATTGGGCAAATGGCCAGACTGCACGATATTCCGATTAAAACACTTCGTTATTATGATGAAATTGGTCTATTTGAGCCTCATGAAGTTGATCCGCAAACCGGATATCGTTATTATACGTTAGAACAATTTAAGAAATTAGATATTATTGTCTATTTAAAGCTTATGGGAGTTCCGTTAAAAGAAATTAAAAGAAAGATGGAGCACAGCAGCTTGGATGAATTTATTGAAACCTTAGCGGAATATCAGAAGGTAACAAAAGAAAAAATTCGTCACCTTCAAAGAGTGAATGCGCAGTTAACAACTCGAATGAGGGAATTAGAAAAGACGAGACATATTAACCAAATAGGAGTCCCGTTCATCAAACACCTTCCTTCTCGTGAAGTTGTGCAAGTAAAAGCGGAGGTAGGTACGTTAGATGGGACTGAAAGTGTTCTCCGTGATTTAAAAAAGAAAATCAGCCATATTACTCCGATTATGATTGGAAAAGTAGGATTTATGCTGTCGGTGGAAAACACCCAAAAACACCAATTTACAGATTACGATGGCATTTTTTTATTAGTCGAAAGCGATATTTCTTTTAAGCATGAGCTCGTTACGTTAATACCTGAAGGTGATTACGCATCTATTTATATGAGAGAAAAGAGAGATACCACAGGAGTCTATTACGATACGTTACTAAGCTTTATCCATGCGGAAGGATACAAAGCAGAAGGTCCTTTCTTAATTCGGCGGATTGTAGATTCATTTATTTCTCATCATGAAGAAGAGCGGCTGACGGAAATTCAAATTCGAATTACGTCTTGACTATCCAGTAGCTGGAGGGTTTAAGATGAGACTATTGTAAAACCGCTGAAGGGAGAGACAACAATAGATGAATCAGCAAAGTATTTCCCAAGGAATGTCTTTAAGCCGAGGAAATCGAATTTTATTTATTTTAATCTTGGGCTCACTAAGCGCATTTGGGCCGTTATCAATCGATATGTATTTGCCAGCGCTGCCGACGCTTGCGAAAGAATTGCATACTTCAGCTTCTTTAGCACAGGTCAGTCTAACGGCTTGCTTATTGGGCTTGGCATTTGGGCAAGTGGTAATGGGGCCATTCAGTGATATCCGCGGAAGGAAAAAGCCGCTTGTAGCAGCATTAATCACCTATGCGGTTGCCTCTGTTTTATGCGTGTTTGCGCCTTCTATTTGGATTTTTATCGTTTTACGATTTATTCAAGGCATGGCGGGAGCAGCAGGAATGGTTATTTCAAGAGCAAGTGTGCGAGACTTGTTTTCAGGTTCGGATTTAACAAAGTTTTTCTCCATGCTTATGCTCGTAAATGGTTTAGCTCCTATTTTGGCTCCGGTTGCCGGTGGTCAGCTGCTGACGGTCATGTCGTGGCGCGGAGTATTTGGCGTGTTAGCTGTAATTGGTGCACTAATGTTTTTTGCCGTTTTATTTGGCTTGAAAGAAACGCTGCCGGCTGAACGCCGTAAAGAAGGTGGATTAACAGAAGTACTGCGTACATTTGGCGTATTGCTAAAAGATGGTGTCTTCGTGGGATATGCGCTGGCGCAAGGTTTTATTATGAGCGCTATGTTTGCTTATATCTCAGGTTCTACGTTTGTTCTTCAAGACATTTATGGACTGTCTCCGCAGATGTTCAGCTTTGTTTTTGCTATTAACGGTTTTGGTCTCATTATAGCTACTCAAGTGACAGGACGTTTAGCGGGTAAAGTAAAGGAAGCTACTCTTCTTGTGTATGGATTGCTTCAAGCAGCCGTTGGAAGCGTGCTTTTAGTGGCTGTGATTGCTACTCACACGTCCGTTATTTTGGTCTGCATCTTGCTTTTCTTTGTTGTATCAAGCGTAGGAATTGTGAATACAACCGTTTTTTCACTTGCTATGCAAAATCAAGCTTCTAATGCAGGGAGTGCTTCAGCGCTTCTAGGATTGCTGCCGTTCTTGCTCGGAGCAGCCGTAGCCCCTCTTGTTGGACTTGGAGGAGGGCAGAATGCTCTGCCGATGGGCATTGTGATTATGGTCTGTGATTTATTAGCATTAGGTGTGTACATGACGTTAGTCAGACGGAAAACTGCATCATAAAAAAGCTACTTGGCTCTCAACAGCCAAGTAGCTTTTTTTAGTTATTGAGCTTTGTGCTCGTTCTTTTCAAACGGCATTGTGACACCGAGTTTTTGAATTTCTTTTTTTGCATTTTCTAAAATAGTCTCGGCTTTAGCTTTTGTTTCAGCATCTAAACCATTGAGAAAATCTTTCTTTTTAGCAGGAAGTTGAACACCAAGTTCTTTTAATTTGGCTTCAGCTTGTTCCTTAGTCAGGGTGCCGTCGCGAAGCTGATCCATAATAGCTTTGGCTTTTTTCTTAGTGGCTGCATCGAGATTGCTAAAAGGGCCGCCTTTATGTTCAGGAAAATTAACGCCAAGTTCTTTTAATTTGGTTTCAGCTTGTTCCTTAGTCAGGGTGCCGTCGCGAAGCTGATCCATGATAGCTTTGGCTTTTTCCTTTGTAGCCGCATCTAAATTGCTGAAGGGGCCTTCTCTGTGCTGAGGTAAGCTTACGCCGAGTTTCTGTAAATTTTCCTGTGCTTTTTTCATAATATCATCAACTTTTTGTTGTGTTGCATCATCCGTATTTGTTGTAATGCCATTTGTTCGCTCTACAACTGTTGAAGAGCTTGTTTCATTTTTGCTTGCTGCAAATGCCGTGGAGTTTGCAGCGGCCATAACTCCTAGTGTTAAACCGCTTGCCATGATATAACCGAATAGTTTCTTTTTCATGCTGTTGTCACTCCTTAAAAGTTATAGGGGTGTGGTACAGAGCTGTCCACAATTGTTAATGTAACCACCAATAGTGAAAAAATGGTGAAAATAGATAAAAAACGAAAAAATATAGACGTTTGTTGAACACTACGGCTCTTTTATTGGATAACAAAATGAAATTCGATATGATTTTATTTAAGTAACAGCAAAAAAGAATGGAGATTTTATATAGATGAACGTTCGTAAAAAATTGGCAATAGCTTTGATAGTTGCGATAGCGGTAAGCCTGTTATTTTTGTTTCGCGATGAGTTGAAGCCGGGTCCAACGTTAAAAGATTTTTCAGGAGCAACTGAGTTACATCCTGTCGTAGAAGAAAAGAAAAATAAACTTGTTCAACAAGCAAACGACCAAGGAATCTCGATTGTAATTACGGAAGGTTTCCGTTCAAAAGAAGAACAAGATAAGCTTTATGCAAAAGGCAGAACGGAAGAAGGTAATATTGTGACTTATTCAAAGGGCGGGCAGTCTTATCATAACTATGGATTAGCTATTGATTTTGCTATTCGGTTGAAAGATGGACGAGTTGTTTGGGACATGGAATATGACGGTAATCATAACAATCAATCTGATTGGATGGAAGTTGTAGATATCGCAAAAGGTTTAGAGTTTGAATGGGGAGGAGATTGGCAAGGTTTTAAAGACTATCCGCATTTTCAAATGAGTCCGGAAAATATAAAAGACCACACACGCTAATAAAGCGTGTGTTTTTTTAGAGGGGTAATATAATTTCACTATATTTATGTCAGAACCTCTAACAAGAATAGAAGCTTGTATTTACTTTTTTTATTAATTTACCGTTAAGGGAATTAGGTATATCAATATAATAAAATTATAGGTAAATAATTAGAAAGAGGGGTGATTAGAGAGAACTGCCCCATAAAAATGAAAGACAATTCGTATAAAGATATGCGTTAACTAATATAATCTATTGATTAAGCTTATACAAGTACCTTCAGCCTAGCGAACGTATGCTTACATATCGGCAAATGCCAACAAAACCTTTTATTTTTCTAGCATATTTTATTTGAAGATAGTTCATTTTGATTACAAAAAAGAGATAATTTGTCAACTGTTGACTTTGCTTTAAGGGTAAGAATATAATTTTTAACATATTTTAAATATTTTAAAAATTTAAATATTTATTGTTGTTCGCAGATTAGGAGGAGGAAAATGATTGTTTTTGACGGAGTGAACAAGTATTACGGTGATTTTCACGTATTAAAAGATATCAATTTAACGATTAAAAAAGGGGAAGTTGTCGTCGTAATTGGGCCGTCGGGTTCGGGTAAAAGCACGATGCTGCGATGTATAAATTATTTAGAAACAATATCTAACGGACAATTGACGGTAAATAATATATTGGTTGCGGATAAAAAAACAAATATTAATAAACTGCGCCGCAATATAGGTATGGTGTTTCAGCATTTTTATTTATATCCGCACAAAACGGTTTTAGAAAATATTACTTTAGCACCTATGAAAGTACTGGGACAGTCGTCAGAAGAAGCTAAGAAAACAGCTCTATACTATTTAGATAAAGTAGGAATCGGTGAAAAAGCCAACGCCTACCCATCCCAGCTTTCAGGCGGTCAGCAGCAGCGTGTAGCGATTGCGAGGGGACTTGCGATGAAACCAGAGATTATGCTTTTTGATGAGCCTACCTCTGCCCTTGATCCAGAAATGATTGGAGAAGTGCTGGATGTCATGAAAACATTGGCTAAAGAAGGAATGACGATGGTAGTTGTAACTCATGAAATGGGGTTTGCGAAAGAAGTAGCAGACCGGATTGTATTTATGGATCAAGGAAAAATCTTAGAAGAGGCAACTCCGGCTGAGTTTTATGAAAACCCGCAAGAAGAAAGGGCACGTTTATTTCTTAGCCGTATTTTAAATCATTAATTGTTTAATAGGGGGAGTAATATGAAGAAATCAAAAACGTTTTTAAAGGCAGCTGTGCTTTCATTAGCAGCGGCTATGATGTTAGCGGCTTGTGGAGGGAAAAGTGAAGAAACGAGTGGATCATCAGCTAAAAAAGATGCGCTCACTGAAATCAAAGACAGAGGAAAAATTGTCATTGGAGTTAAAAATGATACGCGTTTATTTGGCTTGAAGAATCCAAAGACGGGTGAAGTAGAAGGTTTTGATGTTGATATTTCTAAGCAGCTGGCTAAAGAGATTTTAGGAGATGAAAACAAGGTAGAATTTAAAGAAGTTACGTCCAAAACAAGGGTTCCTCTTCTTCAAAAAGGAGATATTGACGCTGTTGTTGCGACAATGACTATTACAGACGAACGTAAAAAAGAAGTAGATTTTACGGATGTATATTTCCAAGCCGGACAGTCTCTGCTTGTGAAAAAAGGCAGTAAAATTAAAAGCATCGATGATTTGAAGAAAGGTACTAAAGTGTTGGCTGTTAAAGGATCAACTTCAGCTATTAATATTCGCGAAAAAGCACCAGAGACAACGGTATTAGAGTTTGAAAACTATGCAGAAGCATTTACCGCTTTAAAATCTAAACAAGGAGATGCTTTAACAACTGATGATGCTATTCTTTATGGAATGGCTGATGAAGATCCTTCTTATGAGTTAGTAGGAAAGCCGTTCACAGAAGAGCCTTATGGCATTGCTGTGAAAAAAGGAAACAAAGAGCTTGTAGATGCATTAAACGATGCGCTTAAAAAGATGAAAGACTCTGGAAAATATGATGAAATTCACGACAAGTGGATCAAACAATAAGCGTACAGTTTTCTTTTCTCAGGATGAGCAGCATTATGCTCATCCTGCTTGTTTAGTTGAAAGGAGGAAGAAAATTGTTGGATTTTTCAATTCTGACGAACAATATGGATCTTTATTTAGAAGGTTTTAAGTACACCATTATCGCCAGTCTGATCGCTTTAGTGGCCAGTTTTGTACTTGGTACGATCATTGCGGTAATGCGAATAGCCCCTCTCAAAATAGTAAATGTAATTGGTACGGTCTATGTAGAGTTCATTCGAAATATTCCACTCGTGGTTATCGTCTTTTTTATTTTTATTGTGGCAGGAATCAGCGGTACAGCAGCTGGAGTGCTGGGACTAACTATTTATACGGCAGCTTTTATAGCCGAAGCCATACGAGCAGGAATTATGGCTGTTCCGAAAGGGCAGCTTGAAGCGGCTCGTTCATCTGGCCTTACGTACGGTCAGGCGATGCGGTTCATTATATTACCTCAAGCGATTAAAATCGTCATTCCTCCTCTTGGGAATCAATTTATTAATTTAGTAAAAAACTCATCCGTGTTAGGGATTGTTGCTGGCTTTGATTTAATGTATCAGGCAGATCTCGTTTCCTCTCGAACTTACGTAGTGTTTGATGTGTATATTTTTGCGGCTCTGTTCTATTTGGTTTTAACCATTCCGTTGAGTTTAGGAGTTGGTTATCTTGAGAAACGTCTTGGTAAAATAAGCTGAAAGGAGTGAAAGTGATGGATTTTATGGGTGCTTATTCTCCTGATCACCTTTCCTTCTTAATGGAAGGGTTTTGGGTCACTTTAAAAGTAGCATTTATTTCAATTGTATTAAGTTTTCTTATTGGCAGTATAGTAGGTATTTTAAGGTATGCTCGTATTCCCGTTTTGTCTCATGCGCTTGCTTTTATCGTAGAAATTATCCGGAATTTGCCGCTGCTTTTAATCATCTTTTTTACATACTTTGCTTTACCTGAGATCGGAATTGATATGGAAATTACGTCAGCAGCGATTGTGGCCCTCACTGTATTTGAATCTGCTATGATTTCAGAGATTATCCGAAGCGGATTAAAATCAATTGAAAAAGGACAAATTGAAGCAGCTCGTTCATCCGGTTTAAACTATTATCAAACGCTTCGTTTCGTTGTGCTGCCACAAGCTTTGCGACGAATGGTACCTCCTTTAGTTAGTCAATTCATTTCATTATTAAAAGATACATCGCTTGCAGTGGTCATCGCACTTCCTGATTTGCTCCACAACGCTCAAATTATTTACGGACAGAAACAAAGTTACGTGGTGCCGATGTTTTTGATCATCGCCATGATGTATTTTATTGTGAATTATGCTTTATCAATCATTGCACGAAAATTAGAAGTCAAAAGAGTATAGAGGCTCTTTTGACTTTATTTTTGGAAAATAAATAACATTGACAATGTATCGATTCAACGCATAAAATGACTAAAGTAACAGTGGTTAAACGGAATCATTTTCATTCATTATATAGAAGAAAAAAACAGTGTTGGTAAAACCCCTACTGAACATCCGGTAGGGGTTTTTGAGCAAGAAGTGATTTGGTTAAACTAACACGTAAAATAACCAGAAGGGACGGGCATCATGGAAAAACAAGATCAAAATTTAAAAAAAGGTCTGTTGCCTCGTCATGTGCAGCTCATTGCACTTGCCGGTATGATTGGGACAGGAATTTTTAAAGGTAGTGCTGATACGCTCGGTATTGCAGGACCAAGTGTTGTACTAGCGTATTTATTTGGCGGTCTTATTTTATTTATTGTAATGACAGCACTAGCGGAGATGGCAATTGTCTATCCGAATATGAACGTACAAAATTTAGTGCATAAGGCATTTGGTACGCAAACTTCTTTTATTGTAGGATGGCTGTACTGGGTGAACTGGATTGTCGTGACAGTTGTTGAACTGCTTGCGGGAGGAAGCTTTTTGAAGTTTTGGTTCCCTTCTGTACCTCTTTGGCTCTTAAGCTTTCTCTGTGCAGTGCTGATTGTAGGGATGAATTTATTTCAAGTGAAGTATTACGGAGAAATTGAGTTTTGGTTTGCGGGTATTAAAGTAATTGCTCTTACCGCTTTTATCATCTTGGGAGCTTTTATTTTATTCGGTGTGATTCCGAGTGAAGTGCAAAACCCTTGGGCAAATTATACGGCTCATGGAGGCTTTTTCCCTCACGGCATGAGCGGTGTGCTAAGTGCCTTTTTAATTGTAATGTTCTCTTACGGCGGAGCTGAACTAATTGGTGTGGCCGTAACCGAAACAAAAGATGTAAAAAATGTGTTACCGAAAGTAATCAAAGGCACAGTATGGCGAGTAATTGGTTTTTATATTTTGCCTATTTTAATTATTTGCGGCCTTATGCCTTGGAATTCTGTATCAGGGCAAGAGAGTCCGTTTGTGCAAGTGTTTAGTATCACCGGACTTCCGGGTGCGGCTCATATTATGAACTTTGTTTTATTGACGGCCGTTTTATCAGCAGCGAATTCAGGCATGTATGCAACGTCTCGTACGCTCTATGCTATGGCTCAAAGCGGAGAAGCGTCAAAGCGCTTCTTGAAAGTTTCGAAAAACGGTATTCCGATTAATGGGTTGATGATTACAGCTGCTTGTATTTTAATAGGTGTGTTTTTAGCCTATAAAACGCCGGATAATGTAATTAGTTATTTAATGACTATTCCTGGCTTCACGATTATTCTTATTTGGGTAAGCATTTGTTTAGCTCAATTAAAGCTGCGTAAAGGGTATAAAGAAAAGCCGTTTTTCGCATTAAAGTGGTTCCCTTATACAACGCTTTTTGCAACAGCGGCACTGCTTGTTATTTTTGTATCGTTCATGTTTAACAAAAACAATGTGATTGGATCAAGCGTATGTGCGGTTATCTTAGTCGTACTCCTTATTTTTTCATTTATTAATAAAAGCCGAAAAGAAAAAAAGTTTGAAGTATAGCAAAAAGGCAATATACTAGAAAGACGAGGGTAAAAACTTGTCTTTCTTTTTTTGCGGAAATTTCTGCATCACGTTACATATTTCTAGATGAAATGTTTAGTTAAATAAATAAAGGATGAGGACTACAATGGAATCAAATAATGTATTAAAAACAAACTCAAAGAAGAAATCAAAGCACTTAGCCACGATTTCTTTGGCGATTATGGGAGTGGGCTTCGTTGCCACAATGCCTTTTGGTGATTCAATTTGGGGTCGGTTGCTTCAAGGTGGATTCGAAGCTGGATTAGTCGGCGGCTTAGCGGATTGGTTTGCCGTTACGGCTCTTTTTCGTCACCCTTTAGGCATTCCTATTCCGCACACTGCGCTGCTTCCTAAAAACAGACAGCGTATTACAAGAGGGTTAGTCTCAACGCTTGAAAACGACTGGCTGTCAAAGGAAAGCATTCAAGAAAAAGTAAAAAGAATTGCGTTTACAAAACGTTTGCTTCCGATTGTTCGAAAAGGCGTTCATTCGGAAACGATTCAACAAAAAGGAACAGCACTGCTTGTTGATGCGATTAATCGTGTGGATACAGACAAAGTAGTTCCTATTATTGAAAAAGAGCTTAAATCATCGCTTTCAGCAATAGAGTTAAAACCTATCGTGCATTCGATTGTCGGAGAAGTGGTGAAAAATCAGTATGATGAAAAAGCGCTTGATGTTCTTTTGAATAAAGGAGAGAGCTGGATTCAAAAAGAAGAAACGCAGTATCAGCTCGGAAGTATTGCTAAAAAAGCGCTGGATAATATTGAGCTTGACGGTATTTTACAATTTGCTCTAAAATCATTTCAAAGTATGATTAACGAAGAGAAGCTAGGGTCTATTTTGCAAAATCTACTGCTTTCTATTACAGGTCGTCTTCGTAACGAAGATGATGAATACCGCCTTGCTTTGGTAAATGGAATTAGAAAAGAGCTGAAAGGCTTGGAGCAGAATGAAGAACTTCTTGAAAAATTAGAAGCATGGAAACAAAAAACGATTAATGAATTAAATGTAACGAATAAATTAACAGAAATCGTCGATAAAATGAAAGCGAAAGTGACGGCATTCATTGAAAGCCCTGAATTTATGAAAAGCTACGCCGTTCCTTACGTGGAGAGCTGGCTGAATGCTCTTGAAGCGGATGCACAGCGTCAAGAAGCAATTGATACGGCCATTCAAAAGCAAATCATGAGCTTTGTAGAAGATAATCATTCGAAAATTGGACAGCTTGTTCAAGAAAACTTAGACAAGTTAGATGATGAAACGCTTGTTGATATGATGGAAAACAATGTCGGAAAGGATTTGCAGTGGATTCGAGTGAACGGCGCTCTATGTGGATTCTTGATTGGTATTGTGTTAACGGTTATTAAATTAGCGGTATAAAAAAGCACGCTCCTTTTGGAGCGTGCTTTTTCTATTAATCATCTATTTCTACACTGATTACCTCACCGTTTTTGGCATCTACTGAAACAGTTGCCTCACGTTTATCGGCTGTGTCAATTTCAATTTCATATACTAAACGGTCGTTTTCTTGGTCTAAATCCGTTTCATTGACGGTTCCTTTAGCACTCTTTAAAGCTGTTTTGATTGCTTGATCTAATGAAATAGCAGGGGAAGCGTTTTGGAGATTCTCTTCTTTCTCATCTTCATCGTCTTTTTGATCTTCATCAAATTCAATGATTTTACCGCTGCTGCTGTCAATACCTACATCGTATTCTTTATTACCTTTTGTGATGTCTACTTCATATTGTTTAACGCCGTCATCTACGGCTAATTGGATATTTGTAATGTCACCGCCGTCTGTTTTTTGAAGAGCAATGTCTTTTGCCTTTGCTTCTTCAATCGTTGTGGTTTGCTTCTTGTCATTGCTTTTTGGCTGATCCGTCATGGCATATGCACTTGCACCTAATCCACCGACTAATACTGCACTGGCTAAAACGGTTGTAATAACTTTCATATGTTACGGCCTCCTTAGTTTGTTGTTAAGACTATCTTAGCCAATGAACTTTAAAGGAAAAGAAGAAGAAGTTTAAAATTTTCTTAGAAATAAATAAAGGTGTATAAAAAAAGCACAGCTTTCCGCTGTACTTTTAATCGTCGTCATTTTCATAGGTGATGGAATCTACATGCCCAGAGTAAGCATTTATCATCACTTTAGCTTCTCTTGTTTTGGACTGATCAATTTCGACTTCGTAGAAGGTCTGATCTTCTTCCTCTTCTATTTCAACTGAGGAAAACGTTCCTTTTACTTTTTGTAAAGCAATATCTCTTGCTTGTTCCATTGAAATGAGAGGCTCGTCGGATGTAGGAGAAACTGGTGGCTGCTCGCTCTTTTTTTGTTCTTCTTCTGTATCATTTTTAGTTTGAGTAGACGTTTGTTTCTCTACTTTTTGTTTGATTAATGACTGGACTTCTCCATTTTCTCCATTTACTGTGATGTGGTATGGAATATCATCTTTAAGCAAAGTGATTCGATAAATCGGTTCATCATCTTTTTGAGAAAAGCTTGCATTTTCAATCGTGCCGCCGTATTTCTGCTGAATCATACTGCTGACGTCAGATTCGGATAAAATAGTATCAGATCGATTCATTGCTTTTGCGATTCCGTAAAAGCAAGCTGAGCCAACGGCAAGAAAGATAAGTATAAAAAGCACCGTTTTCTTCATACATTCACCTCCAGTATCTTAAAAAGTAGTATAGCAGGCAATTCTTAAAAATCTCTAAGAAACGGTGAGAAATTAAAGAGGAAAGCAAACCGTTACGGATGTCCCTTTTCCTTCATCGCTGCTAATCTCAATACGTCCGCTATGGGCTTCTACAATCTTTCGAGCAATGGATAATCCGAGTCCTGAACCACCAGTTTCTCGATTTCTTGCTTTATCTACGCGAAAAAAGCGTTCGTACACGTTTGATAAGTCTTCTTTTGGAATACCAATTCCTTGATCTGTGACCGTAATCATAAAGCTTTCGTTTCTTGCTATAGTTACTTCTACCGCTTTTTCACTATATTTAATGGCATTATCTAACAGGATGTATAGCAGCTGCTTTAACCGTTTTTCATCGGCTGTTACAATTGGATGATCAGTTTTTACGCTTAAATAAATGGTTCGTTCAAAGGCTTGTTCTAGATGCTTGATTGTTTGTGTACATATGGCGGCCGCATCTACGTGTTCCATGTGAAGCTCCCACTGAGATTCATCTTTCGCGAGTACCAACATTTGAGACGTAAGCTGTTTCATCCGCAAAGACTCCGAGTGAATGGCTTCGATGGCTTCTTCTAAAATGTCTGGCCGCTTCATTCCCCAGCGTTTTAGCATATTGGCATAGCTTTCTACCACGGTAAGGGGTGTTTTTAATTCATGAGAAGCATCCGATACAAACTGCTCTTGCTTTTTATAGTTTTCCTCTAATAAATCCATCATATTATTGAAGGTATTGGCCATTTGATCTAACTCGTCTTTAGAAGAAGAAGAAAGGTCAATTTTTTTGAACGTGCGAGACACTTGAATCTCTTCCATAGTATGAATAAGAGATTTGATAGGCAGCAAAATAATTTTACTTAAAAGCCGTCCCGCAAATATAGTTGGAATCAATATAACAAGAGAGGCAATAAGCAAGATAAATTTTAACGTCTGTAAAGATTGTTCCACGTCTTCGAGTTGTTCCGTGACTTCCAAAGAAACGACTTCACCGTTCGTCCAAATGACGGGAGTATGTGAAATCGCGTATAGATGGCCGTCGTCTTCTTTGATTGTTGTTTGTTCATTTGAATAATAGGAATAAGGCAGGGCCTGAAGCTTTTTCGTTTGATCAGTAACGGATACAACTAAAGGGCTGCCCGACTTAGGTAAAATACGAATCATTCCGTTAGGAGGCAAATAAGCACGAAGCAAATTGGATTGTTTAACTGTCGAACTTGTTTGTTTGAGACCATTTGTTACGTTGCTTGTTTCTGCTTGCAAACGTTCAATTGCATTGTCTTCCATGGTTTTCTTGAAAATAAAGTAAACCGAACTGTTTGCAATTACTAGCAGAATAAAAAGCAGCGCAGTTGATGTAAGGATAATCTTTGTTTGCAGTTTCATGAGCTACTCCTTAAGCATATAGCCAACGCCGCGCACTGTTTGAATGTAGGGTATTGAAAATGGAGCATCAATTTTTTTGCGCAAATATCGAATGTATACGTATACAATATTCGTGTCTCCGTAGTAATCGAATCCCCATACGTTTGTAAGAAGCTGTTCAAAGCTTAGCACTTGATTGTTGTTTTGAAGCATATAGACAAGCAAATCATACTCTTTCGGAGTCAGCTCAATGGCTTTATTTTCACGCGTGACTTCTCGCGTTTTTTCGTTAACCACTAAATTGCCTAGTTGGAGAGCGGCCGTTTCTTGTTCAGCAGGCGATGTTGATGCAGGATGGCGAAGCCATACGCGAATGCGTGCAAAAAGCTCTTCAATTTGAAAAGGCTTTGTAATGTAGTCGTTCGCTCCTAAATCTAGTCCGCTTACCTTATCAGGAAGGGCGTCCCGAGCCGTTAATAAAATAACGGGCGTTTGATCATCATTTGTTCGAATACGACGAAGTACTTCGAGACCGCTCAGTTCAGGAAGCATCACATCTAAAAGCAGCAAATCCCAATCGTGTTCTTGAAACTCTGCTAACCCTTCCGTCCCTGTATAAGCCATGCCCGTTTCGTACCCTTCGTGTTCAAGCTCGAGCTGAATCAAACGAGCAATTTTGCGCTCATCTTCTACAATTAAAATTCTGCCTTTACTCAAAAAAATTCCCCCTTGTGTCTATGTATAGTTGCGTACATTATAGCACGGGGATGATTGAGGTGTATAAAAGCAGCTGGAGTTTAGTCCGGCTGCTGATTGGTTGAAAGAGGAATATGCAGGGTAATGGCAGTTCCTTGGTGAAGAGTAGATTTCACTTCGATATGCCCTTTATGAAGTTCGCAAATGGCCTTTGCGATGCTCATGCCAAGTCCAGCACCTTCTGTTTTTTCGGTTGTATTTGTGCCGCGGTAATAGCGGTCAAATAAATTTTTCTGCGTTTCTTCATCCATTCCAATTCCATCGTCTTGAATCATAATTAAGATGTGGTCATTTTTTATGGCCGTCGAAATTGTAATAGTGGTGTTATCAGGGTTATGCTTAATAGCATTAAAAATTAAATTATCAACCATTCGCTCAAACCAGCGCGTGTCAGCTTGAATAAAAGGTTGAAGATGAACAGGCACATAAGAGAATTGAACATTTTTAATGGTTCGATCGTTAACGAATTTTAAAACAATATGCTGAAGTAATTGATGAACGTCCACTTTTTTTGTTTCTAAGACAACGACATTATTTTTAAGCTTAAAGGCCAGTGAAAAATCTTCTACAAGCCCCACCATATACTCACTTTTGTCACGCAGCGTTTGGCCAATTTCTTTTAGCTCTTCTTCGTCCCAATTGTAATGGCCGCTTTCCAGCATATGCCCATATCCTTGAATTGTTGAAATAGGTGTCCGCAAATCATGAGATATTCCCGTCATCCATTCTTCACGAGTGGTCTCTAGCTGCTTTCGTTCTTTTTCAGCCAAGCTAAGCTGCTCTGCCATCTCATAAAAGGCTGTAATTACTTCTGAATAGAGGCGATATTGAAAACGTACTTTTCCATTCTTCCGAAAGACGCGCTTCCGCTCTTTTTCTGTTAGCACTTCTGAATAGTTTCCGCTTCCCATACGTCCGAGCCAGCTGGTGAAGAGAAGTAAGGGCCCGCCGTAGCGAAAAGCGTTCCAGATTGAAATAGATATAGTTGCTAAAAGAACTGAAGCAGTAACAACAACTGCGCCAATTACTAGTTTTCTAATAATTGAGTAGTCAGAAATAGTTTGATGTTTGTTAGGGGTATGAAAAATCCATGAATAATTTTTCTTTGAATTATGAAAAATTGTAGCTGTAGATTCATATTTGTCTTTTTCAATTTTTCGGGAAATAATGTCTAAAGGCTCATACTGCTGTTTTGTTTTGGGCATTCGAAAGGAAGAGATAACTTTGCCTTGGTTGTTAATAACTTGCAGAGAAGCATCCTTACTTAATAACTGCTTTTCCAATTGAGGTACTTTTTCAGTTATTGGAAGGCCGCCTTGGCTGTAATTTTTATATAAATCGTATAACTGGTCTTTTAATTCATTTTTATAGCCTAGTATGTAGTATGTGGGTTGTACAAGAAACGTATCCAGTTCTGTGACGATATGATAGTCTCGAAATTTTTTCTGTTTTTCAATATCGAGAAGTTGATTAATTGTATAATGTTTAGGGATATTTTTAGGAGTATTAACTTCTCCAATTACATCTCCTTTTTTGTTTACCACTTGATACCATAGGTTTTCACTTTTAATTTCTTTCGTTAAATCTTTCGGTATAGTAGCTTTTCCATTTTCAATAACTGTATCAGTCGTTAACATGCTTAGGGAACCTGTAGGAAAGTCTCTTCTTATATCTTGATTTGTAAGATATACAGCTATAAATATAAAACAACAAAAAATAACACAGCAAATGCAAATAGAAGTCATAATAAACTGAAACGAAAAATGAAAGGTCAATCTTCTTTTAATTGATTTCATAGTGCTTTTCCGGTCACTAATTTATATCCAAGCCCTCGTACCGTAACTAAATGTTTTGGGGTGCTGGGGTTATCTTCGATTCTTTCTCTGATTCTTCGAATATGTACGGTTACCGTATTATCGTCTACGAACTGGTTATATCCCCAGACGGCTTCAAGCAGCTGTGATTTAGAAAGAACAATATTCATATTTTTACAGAAATGAAGGAGCAGCAAAAATACTTGTGCGGGGCAAGCAACCGTTTGACCATCTACAATGAGCTCTCCAGCGGATTCATCTATGATAAAACGATCAAACTCATAGCGATTTGAAGGCTGTGATTCCATTTTTACAGGATTTCTTTCGGTCAGCGCTTGTTTTCTGCGCAGTCGTGCTTTAATTCGTGCCGCAATTTCTAAAGGGTTAAATGGCTTGGTTACGTAGTCGTCTCCGCCCATGGCGAAACCTGTTAACACATCCAAGTCAGATACTTTGGCTGTTATGAACAGGATATATGCGTTTGAGAGCTCACGAATTTTAGGACAAATATCAAATCCGCTTTTATCGGGAAGCATGACGTCCAACAAAATAATATCAATCGTTTTATTATGTAAAACATCTAGCGCTTCTTGAGCGGTGTGAGCTTTATAGATTTGGTTGAATCCTTCTTTTTTTAATACTGTCTCCAACATTTTGACAATAGCAATTTCATCATCAACTAGCAATATAGATGCATCTTCCAATATAAATCACCTCTGTTTCATTTCATACGTATTCGATTTTAGCATAAGAACATTACGAAAAGATTAACAAAATTGGAAAATGTTAAAGAAAAGATAATCTCCCGTTTATTTTCTTGAAAACTTCATTTCATATACTAAATATACAGACACATAGTAAAGGAGTTAAAAGGATGAGTAATGATTTTAGGCGAGTTAAAGTAATTGATAGTATGAGAGGATTCAGCTTGTTTGGTATTTTACTAGCGAATATGCTGATTTTTCAATATGGTATTTACGGAAAGGATATGATTCATCTCTTCTCGCTATCACCAAGTGATTCAGCAGCCTATGTCTTTTTAAAAGTCGCGGTAGAAGAAAGTTTTATGCCAATCTTTACTTTTTTATTTGGCTATTCAATGGTGAAGATGAAAGAAAGCTTAGAAAGAAGGCAGTTAGGAGTAAAAAGGCATTTCTTTCGCCGCTTTCTTCTGCTTCTAGGGTTTGGCCTGCTGCATGGAGTACTTTTATGGGAAGGAGATATTCTTACGTTTTACGGAATGATGGGGATATTTTTATTAGTTTTCTTTTTAAACCGTAAAGCTAAAACGCTGTTGGTATGGGCATCAATTTTGCTGATTCTGACCGGAGCGGCTGGTTACGGTTCATTACACGATAACATGTATCTTCTTAGTGATAAACAAACGCTTACCACATACGTAAAAGATACGATTCATGTGTATGGAAGTGGAACTTATGAACAAATTAAAGACCACCGCAACAATGTTGATCCGATGAATATAGCAGGATATAAATTTGCTTTTGCCTTCTTGTTTACACCATTTATAATGGGTGCTTTGTTTTTGTTTGGTATGTATGCGGGGAAGAAAAAGTGGTTTTACGACGTTTCAGCTAATCAAAAACAGTATGGCCGTTGGGCGGCCGTGTTGGTTCCGCTTAGCTTGCTGTTAAAAGGAACTATGTACGTATGGCCAGATGCTAATTGGGCTGGTTCTACACATATGTTAGGTGGGAGTCTCTTATCTCTTGGTTATATTGCAGGCTTTGCTTGGCTATATGCGAAATACGAGAAGTCATTTTTGATGAAGGCTTTTGAAAGCGTAGGCAGGATATCGCTTAGTAATTATTTAATGCAAACGGTTATATGCACGACGATTTTTTATGGTTATGGATTAGGTTATTTCGGAAAGCTCGGCATGATTGCAGGGGTTTTTGTCTGCATAGGTATTTACGGAATTCAGCTTATCGGCAGTTATATGTACGTGCAAAAATTTAAAACTGGACCGGTGGAAAAGCTGCTGCGCATATGGACAAATTTTTCTTGGAGTGGAAAGCCAAAAGAGAAAAAAACTTTACCGTCAGAAGTAAATCATCCTTTTGTTGGATGATAGCAGTCAAACTTATGTCAAAAGGAGATTTTAAAAATGTGGGCCATTAGTATAAAAGAGTTTCAAAGCTTATTTAAAAGCATTAAATCAATTATCGTTATTATAATCGTATGCGGTGCTTCCTATGGAATAGCCCATATAGTTAGTCAACTTGGAGGTCAACTGACGAGCGCACAGATTCGAGATGGAGCCAACGGGGGAATTTTGGCGATGCTTCTCGGGTTCGGACCTCTGTTTATTTCAAGTCTTTCTCATAATGTTATTAATCAAGAAATTAAAACAAGGACGGCAAGGTTTTTAGTTACTAAAACATCAAGAGAGCGTATTGTACTAGGGAAATTCTTAGGTATTTGTTGTTTCTGGCTCGTTTGTATCTCTCTTTCATTTCTATTGATTGCGTTTATTTCGCATCATTTTTCTTTTTATATATTTTTAGAGTGCCTACTATTCACTATGTGCATGATTTCATTTGTATTAATGCTTTCAGCTTTGATGCCAAACCCAACTCATACTATGTTTTTATCAATTATTTTATCGTTTGTTCTACCGGTACTGAGTGGATGGAGCATATTTTCATCAAAAGCGTACATTGCATGGTTTAAGTATGTGACACCCTACTACTATTTAAAGTTGGAGAAAGGGTATCTAACAGTTCTGCTTATTTTTGCAGCACTTTGTTTATGTACGGCACTTTGGAGTTTTAAAAGGAGAGAAGTATAATATGTATGCTATAGAAACAAGTAAATTAACTAAAAAGTATGGATCTAAAACAATTGTTAACAGTATTAATTTACAGGTACCACAAGGAGAAATTTACGGATTTTTAGGGAGAAACGGAGCAGGGAAGTCTACATTTATTAATATGCTTACCGGCGTTTCATTTCCTTCAGCAGGAGAATTTACGCTGCTGGGACAGAGTGATATTGATTTAGAGCTTCAGAAGAAAATAGGTGTGCTTCCTGACTATGCTAACTTTTACGATGAGATGACAGCGCTCAATCATTTGCGCTATTTTTTAAAGATAAATGGCCATCGTTTTTCTAAAGAACACTGTAGTGATGTACTGAAGAAAGTAGGATTAGAAGGACATGACCATCAGAAAGTTGGAAAGTTTTCATTTGGAATGAAAAAGAAGTTAGGAATTGCTCAAGCAATTATAACAGATCCAGATCTTATATTTTTAGATGAACCAACTTCTGGAGTAGATATTGAATCTGCTCTCCACATTCATGAATTAATAAGAGAACTTCAAAATCAAGGCAAGACGATTTTTATGACGTCTCATAATTTAAATGAAGTTGAGAAGATTTGTACACGCGTAGCGATTATGAAAAATGGGGTTATTTTAATAGAAGGGACAATGGAAGAACTGCGCTTTCAATACCAAGCGAAAAAAACGGTGATGATTAAACATGATCCTTACCCAAGCAGCCATAAAGAATATATTCAACAGTTTTTCCGTACGGTGAGTCCGGACGTGGAATACCATCACACGTACACAAAAGTGATGCTTCAAAAAGAGAGAAATATCCCTCTGATTATTCGCGAATTGATTCAATGCGGCATCGATATTTATCAAGTTCACGTAGAAGAACCTTCTTTAGAAGAAATCTTTTTGCAAAAAAACATTGTGGATCATTCACAGGTAAGTTAATGGGCAAAAGTCCGTTGGCTTACTACTCATCCTGAATACGTTATTTATAAATATCAGTTAGGAAGCCTCTGACAAAAACATGTTCATTTTCGCAAGAAACTGATAAGATAGCTAATGACATTTAAAAATAAGAAAGGATTTCGATTATGTTATCAGCTATTAATTCAGTAGACTATGCCATTTTCCATGCGGTGAATCAGTATGCCTCGCATGTGAAGTTTGTAGATTCGCTAATGGTATTCTTTGCAGATTATGCCCAGTATGTACTTATCGTTTTACTCGGCTTGTTTTTACTTATTAATAAAAACGGCAGCCGTGTTGTAGCATTTCAAGCTTTATGTGCTTGTGCCACAGGAGTCATTATCAATAAAGTGATTAGTTTATTTGCTTATCGAGATCGTCCGTTTATCTCTCACCACGTGAATCAGCTCATTGATCACGCCGCGAATTCTTCATTTCCAAGCGATCATGCTACATCTGCATTAGTTATCACTTTTACCATTTGGCTGCATTTCAAACGTTCAGGACGCATGTGGGTTTTCATGGGTGCACTCATTGCATTTTCACGCGTATGGGTTGGCGTTCACTATCCATTCGATGTGTTAACAGGAGCTATTTTAGGCTGTGTGCTGGCGCTGTTTATTCATTATGTTATTTTTAATACGAAAATCATGAGAGCTATTACTAATCTGTCTATTTTTCGAAAATCAGCTTATGACGGGCAGTCTCAATATTATTAAGAAAAAGTCGCAAATACGCGGCTTTTTTTATTGGGAAATTTTTAATGTATTTAATACTTGTTTTTTAAAATTAAATTTTGTACAATTAAATTACAGAAACGATAAATAAAAACATCTAATAAAATTACTAAAAAAGAGGAGAGATTTATACATGAAAGCTTTATATGAAACAACAGTTGTTAACACAGGTGGAAGAACAGGAGAAGTTCACTCTTTAGATAACATCTTTAACTTAGACGTGGCAACACCGCCAGCGCTTGGTGGAGAAACAACGACAGCAACAAACCCAGAGCAGCTATTTGCAGCCGGATACAGCGCTTGTTTCAACAGCGCGTTAGAATTTATGCTGAAAAAACATAACGTAGAAATTAAAAGCAGTGAAGTAAAAGCTACGGTTCAGCTGCTTCCAGATAAAGCTGATCAAGGAGTAAAAATTGCTGTAGCGCTTGAAGCTCATATCGAAGGCTTAGATTTAGAAACAGCGAAAAAGTATGTAGACCTAGCTCACTCATACTGCCCGTATTCAAAAGCAATCAGCGGTAACGTAGACGTAACGGTAGAAGTAGTTTAATTGCTTTAAAAAGCCCTGCTAAGCATGTAAAGCTTAGCAGGGCTTTTTTATTTGAATTTTCTCTATTCATTTGTAAGGAGTACTAGTATAATGAGGAAGAAAATGAATCATTCGCACAGTTTAGGTGCTCTTACATAGAGTAAGAGGTAACAGGGAATCGAGTGCAAATCTCGAGCGGTCCAGCCACTGTAAGCAGGGAGTTTTCTATCATATCGTCACTCAAAACGGGGAAGGCGGTAGAAAATGATGATCTCAAGCCAGGAGACCTACCTATTCTGTACACTTGACTCTTCTAGGAAAGAGGCGGTGTATCAAGGTACGCAGTGAGCAATTGCTGTTTATTTTCATATGCCGACACATCCTCAATTTCTATAGAATTGAGGCTTTTTTACGTTTTATTTTAAAAAAAGGAGTGTAGGAAATGGAAGGTTTATCAGTTTTTTTACTTGTCTTTTTATTAGGAATCAGGCACGGATTGGATGCAGACCACTTAGCTTTTATTGACGGCCAGACCCGATATAATTGGCGAATGGGCAGCCGTTTTGCCCCGTGGGTTGGAACGCTGTTTTCACTAGGTCACGGAGGGATGGTGGCCGTCACGGCCGGGGTGCTGGGCGTGGTGATGAAGAATTTTACATTTCCATCGTATTTCGATCATTTTGCATCTTGGGTATCCATTATCTCCCTCTTTCTAATCGGGACATTAAACACATATCATTTGCTTCGAACTAAAAATAAAGAAGAAGAGTTTCAGCTGAGCGGGTTAAAAGGGAAGTTTATCCCGAAAATCGCAAAAGGAACAACGAATCCTTTTTTAATTATTCTTGTAGGAGCATTGTTCGCTTTAGCAGCTGAAACGGTCAGTCAAACGGCCGTGTGGTCTCTAGCTGTAGGGAACGCAGGCAAGTATACGCCGCTTTTATTAGGACTAGTATTTATGTTTGGAATGATGCTGACAGATACAATCGATTCACTGATTGTACATAAAATGGTGAATGAATCGAGTAAGTTTGGGCAATCTGCTTCTCGCTTGATGGGCTGGGTTATTGTTGTCCTCGCATATGGTGTGTCATTCTATTTAGCATTCACTTTCTTTAACCCATGGGCTGAAGTAAACTTTGAAATGGTTGGCGTTATTCTATTTATTTTTTTAGTGTCTATGTTTATTTTTGTTAGTGTGAAGTCAAAAGGAAAAAATATCAAAATAAATATCAATTAATAAAATGAAAGCTTTAATCTGTTGAAGATTGAAGCTTTTTTGTATAAATTTGTTGAAGTTTATGGCTATTTTCCGTCGGTTATGAATAAGTTAAAGTATTATCTGTATTTAAAGGATGGAAAATTGTCTGAAAACCATTATAATTAAGGATAATTTAAGAACGTTATGTGAAACGTAGAACATACTTATACGTACAATAAATAAAAGCAGTGAATGCACAAGCAGCAGGGGTTGTTTGGAGGAGGAATTGATTTGAGTCAGGTAATGGTAGAACAAAGCGTATTTAGTTATTTAAAAGAACACGAACAAGAGATGCTCGAAGATCTAGTGGGATTTGTGAAAAAAGAATCACCATCTTACAGTAAGGAGTTAGTGGATCAGTGTGGAATGTATTTAACGGAGCTGTTTCAAAAGCGTTTAGGGATAGGGTATGAAATCATAGAAAAAAAGAAGTAGGAAACCACTTGAAATTTACGATTGGGGAAGGAGAAAAGCAGCTTTTAATTATCGGTCACTTTGACACAGTATGGGAAAAGGGAAGGCTGAGCTTGAGAACAGAAGGAAACAAGCTTTATGGTCCGGGAATTTTAGATATGAAAGGCGGCATTGTGCAATCTATATGGGCGATTAAAGCAATTCAAGAACTTGGCTTAGCACTGGATAAAAAAATTGTGTTTTTCTGCAATTCAGATGAAGAGATTGGGTCGATTTCTTCTAAAAAATATATTGAAGAAGAAGCACAAAGAAGTGAAGCGGTGCTAGTAGCGGAACCGGCGGTGGCGGGTTCAGGTGCGTTAAAAACGTCGCGCAAAGGAGCGGGGATCTTCACCGTAAAAGTATGGGGACGAGCAGCACACGCGGGTAATCATCACAAAGAAGGAATCAATGCCATTGAAGAACTGGCGCGCCAAGTGATTTTTCTGCAGAGCTTAACTGATTATGAAAAAGGTACAACGGTAAACGTTGGGACGTTTACCGGAGGCAGCGGTACAAATGTAGTTCCGGAGTATGCAGAAGCGCACGTGGACTTACGTGTTTCTACCGAAGAAGAAGCCGAGCGCATGACGGATATTATTTTAAATTTAACACCTATTTTAAAAGGGATTAAGCTAGAAGTAACGGGAGGCATGAACCGTCCTCCGATGGTGAAGTCTAAACAAACGGAAGAGTTATTTGAATGCGCTCAGTCAATCGCGGCCAAACTCGGGATGAAATTGGAAGAAGCAGCTGTGGGCGGCGGAAGCGACGGGAATTTTACAGCGGCCATTGGCGTTCCCACGTTGGATGGATTAGGAGCATGCGGAAAAGGAATACATGCGGAATATGAACATATTCAAATTGATACGCTGTCCGAGCGTTCTTCTTTATTTGCGAATTTGCTGCTGCAAATATAAAAAAAGCCCGCCTCAAAAGGCGGGGACTAATCTGAAAGCTTATAGTGGGAGAGTATAAGTTTTCTTTTTTACTTACTGCTTTCTTCTTGAAGAGAAAAGGCAGTTTCTTTCTTTTTGAATACCACTCCATCAAGAGCAAGGAACTGGCTTCCTGCAAGGAACAAGTGAGCAGACATGGCAATTAAAGCGATATCAAACTCAAACCCGCCAACAAATCCGCTTTTAAGCTTGGCTGTGAAAATAGCGCCAAGCATAACGGCTACAAATAAAGCAGCTACGACTCTTGTTGCTAGACCAAGAATAATAAGGACCCCACCTACAAGTTCAATCGTTGCAACAATGTAGGCCATAAAACCAGGGATTCCTAAGCTATCAAAGAACCCTACTGTATTTTCAATCCCGCCCTGCCATTTTTGAAAACCGTGTACTAAAAATGTAAAACCTAATACTAAACGAATAATAAGTGAACCAATTTCGACGTTTTTATTCACTTTACTTCCTCCTTTAAGTTTATTTAATTAAACACTACGTTATGTAGTGTGAAAGCCCGAAAAAAGAAATATAGCCATTAATTTAGAAACTCTTTCTTATTTGGATAATTTTACAACATTACAAACATCACACTACACATTGTAGTGTGATGTTTGTCCTCAGTCAAGTGAAAATATGAAATTAGATCATTTGGCATACAAAAGTTTCCTAAAGGGAACTTGAAAAATCCTTTAATTATGTACAAGTTAGTCCCTTATTTTCAATCTTATTCTCCAACATGCTATACTGATGGCGGAGGTGTTACGATGCGTTTAGAAAATAAAAGAGTTATTGCGCTTGTTAGTGCAGACTTTGAAGACCTAGAACTATGGTATCCAGTGATGCGTCTTCGAGAAGAAGGAGCAGAAGTACATTTAGTTGGAGAAAAAGCAAATGAAACGTACATGGGGAAATACGGTGTTCCAGCCGTATCGGACTACGCGTTTACAGATGTTGATCCAGCTGAATATGACGCTATTTTAGTACCTGGAGGCTGGGCGCCGGATAAGCTGCGCCGCTACCCTGAAGTAATTGAAATGGTTCGTCATATGGACGAACAGCAAAAGCCAATCGGTCAAATCTGCCATGCAGGATGGGTATTAATTTCTGCAAAAATCTTAGATGGCCGAAACGTAACAAGTACGCCAGGAATCAAAGATGATATGGAAAACGCGGGAGCTATTTGGCATGATGAAGCAGTCGTAATCGACGGCCACATCATTTCAAGCCGCCGTCCGCCAGACCTTCCACCTTATGCAAAAGCATTTGCGGATGTACTAGCAGAGCAATAAGAAAAAAGCCGAAACCACATTGGTTTCGGCTTTTTTATAAGATCCGCTAAAAAAAAGAAATGATAAAGTAAATAAAAAAGTATCATTAAAAAAGCGAGCAGATGCATCTGCTCGCTTTTGTTCGTGTTTCTTATCAGTAACTTGCTTTTTGCAAGTGTAAAAACAAAATGATTACTTTCTTTATAAAATCCATGATTACGGTTTTTGTATGTTTCGTTGTTGTTAGGGCACAATTAGCATTGATTGTGCTTGCATGGATTTCATCCATTGCCGCGGTTTGTTTTTCCACATGATCGATTAACCTAAACGACGCAAGCCCTACCTCTCTTGCATCCTTACGGCTCCGAAGCCGATCCAGTGTGAATAAGTTTTGTTCAAAGACATGTGTCGAATGCCAGTATTTTTACCTTGCATTGTACGATACATCCTTTCAAGTTACTTTCACTATGTCCAGCTCTTAAAGAAAAGCCAGAAATCTAAATATAACACCTCAGTTGATCTATGTCAAATAGAAAATGTGATTTTTTCACGTGAAACAATTGCAGCTAAAACATGGTTAAGTAAAGGGATATCTTTTTTATATGGAAGAGTTTTTTGATACGATAAGTTAGAGGAATCCTAGAGGAGGATGAAAAATGAACAAAAACAAACAGTTTCGAAATGATGTATTGAGCAGTGTAGAATCATTAACATATGAACAATTAAATCAGCAGCCAGCATCTAATACATGGAGCGTTATGCAAGTATTGGAACATTTATATTTAATGGAGCGCATGATTGTTTCACGTGTAAAGGATCAGCTAGAAAACGGTGTAGATCAGCCGACTGAAGATAAGCCGTTTCATTTAGCGGTAGACCGTTCGCGAAAAGTAGATGCACCGGCTCAAGTTACGCCTTCAAATGAAAAGCAGACATTAGAAGAAATGAAGAATAAGCTGGCAGAATCAAGAGCGGCTTTAGTAGAGTTAGAAGAAACAGCAAGTGAAGACAAGCTAAAGCAAAAATCGTTTCCACATCCTGTGTTTGGGTTAATGGATTTAAAGCAATGGATTGATTTTATTGGCTATCATGAAAAGCGCCATCAAGAACAAATAGAAGAAATCAAAACAGCAATTGGTGCATAAAAAAACAGGCATTCCGCCTGTTTTTTTATTTTTGGACCAAAATAGGATAGTCCGACATCATCCAAATACCAACACTGTATGTTTGGGGATTATGGTTCCCCACGGTAGAACCTGTTTGAATCGTAAACGAGAGTTGCAGAGGGTCTTGATCGTAATAAATCGTTTGCTTGGTGGAAGGGGAATAAAGTCGCTTCGGAGGGATTTTAGGAACCGTATCCGTCGTGTTAACAAAACAGCGGCTATTTGAAACAAGATTTGTGTATGTTTGAACGAATTGAGGATCACCTACTCGGGGAGCTCCGTAGTTGTACATTGTAACTTCCGGAAAAGATGCGTTTGTGGCGACATCTAAGGCATGAAGAGCAGCGAGTGCACCACCTAGGCTATGCCCCGTTATATAAAGTGGCTTGGGGGTAAGGGACTGATACGTTTCAAAAATTTCATCGCGGCATGATTCGTAAACGGCTAAAAAACCTTCGTGGACGAGCCCTGCTTGTTGATTGTATGGATAAGGGCGCTGCCTAATGCGAGCATCAGCAATCCAATCTGCCTCAGATTGAGTTCCGCGAAAGGCAATTACAATAGAGTCATCAGATTCTAAAATAAAACCAAACCATTCTTGCACCCCTACGGCAGAAGCTTTAAACGATTTAATAAGCCGGTAGCCTTCAGGTACATCAAATGTGCCTCCCTGTGCGTATTGCTTATAAGCTAAAACGCACGCATAAAGAAGGTCTAGAGCTAAAGAACGATAAAATAAAGGCTCTATTCTCATCATTGTTTTCACACCTTCTAATAGAAAATAACTTCTATAGCCTATGTGTTCGTGAGAAGAAAGGTGCAAATATCTCTTTTTTGAAAACTATAATTATAGAATGTAAACGGTTTATCTTTGGATATTTTTGAAGATTTTATAACGTTTTTTGTGTATTTTAACTAAAAATAAAGTTTTAATTTAGAGTTTTATTGTTAAAATTTATAATTTAACTTATAATTTAAAATAATCTGAATTAAAAATAAGGGGGTTATCGTTTGGAGCAATTTGTAACGAGTTTGAATAATGTGCTATGGAGCACACCTGTTATTTATGGATGTCTTGCGATTGGCTTGTTCTTCTCAATTTTAACGAGGTTTTTACAGGTTAGACACTTAAAAGACATGATCATGCTGATGTTTCAAGGTAAAAGTTCAGAAGCAGGAGTTTCTTCCTTTCAAGCATTGTCTTTAGCACTGTCAGGACGAGTTGGAACAGGAAATATTGCTGGAGTTGCGACAGCTATCGCGTTTGGAGGTCCAGGAGCTGTATTTTGGATGTGGGCAGTTGCTTTTATTGGTGCTTCTAGTGCATTCATCGAATCAACACTTGCTCAAATTTATAAAGTTAAGCAAGATGGCCAATATCGAGGTGGTCCAGCGTACTACATTGAAAAAGGAACAGGTATGAAATGGTATGGCATTTTATTTGCCATTGCAGCACTTGTTGCGATGAGTATCTTAATGCCGGGCGTTCAGTCCAATTCCATCGCGCTTGGCATAGACAATGCATTTGGTGTTAGTCCAACGGTTACAGCAGTAGGATTAGTTATTATTCTTGCTTTTATTATTTTTGGAGGCGTTAAGCGTATTGCAGGGGTAGCCCAATTCGTTGTACCTTTTATGGCGCTTGGGTATATTATTTTAGCTCTTATTATTATTGCCATGAACATTTCCGAGTTGCCGGGAGTTATCGCTCTTATTTTTAAAAGTGCTTTTGCATTAGATTCTGCTTTTGGAGGAATTGTTGGGTTAGCTGTTTCTTGGGGAGTTAAGCGCGGCATTTATTCAAACGAAGCAGGACAAGGGACAGGACCTCATGCAGCAGCTGCAGCAGAAGTTTCACACCCGGCGAAACAAGGCCTTGTACAAGCTTTTTCAGTTTATATTGATACACTGTTCGTTTGTTCAGCAACAGCATTTATGATTTTATTCACAGGCATGTACAACACGGAAGGACCGGGAGGTTCATTTATTATTTCAAATTTACCGGGTGTAGAAGCAGGGCCTGGATTTACACAAGCTGCTATTGAAACAGTGTTGCCGGGATTTGGAGCTGGCTTCGTGGCAGTTGCTCTATTCTTCTTCGCGTTTACAACGATCATGGCTTATTATTACATTGCCGAAACAAATATTGCTTATCTAACTCGTGGAAAGAACGGAAAGTGGGCTATGTTTGCATTAAAGCTTGTCCTGCTGGGAGCTACGTTCTACGGGTCAGTTAAACAAGCATCACTAGCTTGGGCATTAGGTGATGCGGGACTTGGTATTATGGTATGGCTAAATTTAATTGCCATTTTAATTTTAGCAAAGCCTGCATTAGTCGCATTAAAAGACTATGAATCCCAAAAGAAACAGGGGATAGATCCTGTATTTGATCCTGTTAAACTAGGAATTAAAAATGCAGATTACTGGGAGAAAGAATATAAGAAAGATGAGTCACAGGTTTCGTAAACAAGAAAATCCTCACATATGTGAGGATTTTTTTATGAAGAAAGCGAGACAGGCGAATTGTTTAAGTTATAGCGTTCCTTCAAAAGATGAATACGGTGTAGCTCTTCAAGAAGGTGGTGAATTGCAAGCAGTTCGTACAGCATTGTTGTCTCTGTTGAAAAAGGCTGATCCACTCTGTTTTCTTCCTGCTTATGTGCCCAAAACCTTTGTTTTAAAGTTAAAATAAGCGTTTGATGCTGAAAAGAGCTTTTATATTGTTCATTTTGTAAGACGTTATGAAAGGAAGTGAAAGTGTCCCATATCACTTGATGTCTTGCACTTTGCAGCTGATGGGCAGGCAAATAAATTAAATTACCAATATGGTAGACAAGCTGCCGCATAAGAGAAAGTTTCTTATATTCATAGTGAAATTTTCTCATAGCTGTATGAGTGAAATGATGAAACTTCCATTCTTTTCGCTGGTATTCACAAAGCGTCTCAATTTTTTCAATTTCAGCAGAAAGGTGTTGAAATTGAAGCTTTGTTTGTTTATGGCAAGCATGTACTTGGGAAAGTTCACTTCCTCTTTGCTGTAAGACGCTACTCATTTGTTTTGAGAGATTTTGAATTTTCCTCGTAATAATCGGTGTATAATTAGGAGGAAGAACGATGATATTCACAAGTGAAGAAGTAAGCAGCCCAATACTAGTGGTCGCTAGGCGAATTAAAAATGATATGAAATAATGGTCGTGCACAATCGTCAGCATAGCTACTCCTGTTAGCGTGGCAACGAGTGTTCCAGCATGTAAACGCAGTTTATAACAGGATATAATAGTAGAAACGGCAACAAGCATATAGGTAAGCGGCGTTACCCCTAAAAGAAATGTATAAAGCATGGCAAAAGCCGCTCCGATTGCTGAAGCAGGAAAGCGGATAAACGCTTTTTTGATAGAGTCGGCAGCGGTTGGTTCAATCGTAACAATAGCTGTAATAACAGCGAGCATATAAGGCCAGCCAATAGATTGGCAGATGAGTGCAGTCAAAAAGACGGCAATGCCTGTTTTAATAATACGACCGCCTAAAAAATTTAATTTTTTTATGTTAATCATTATGCATACCTTCTTTAAAAAAGTTAGTATTTTAATTATAAGGCATATTAAGGTGATAGGAAAACCTGTCTTAAAAACTAGCTTTCAAAAAACGAATAAATATACTATAATTTGTTTAAATATTTAAAAGGAGAGTACCACTAATGAAACAATTAATAAATGAAGCAATTAATAAATTACAAGATACATTTTATGATGTAAGCAAATATATTGGACAAAACCCTGAGCTTGGTCACGAAGAATTCAAAGCGTGCAAAGCATTAACGGATGTTTTAAAAGAACAAGGGTTCACAGTTGAAATCGGTACATGTGACTTGCCAACAGCTTTTACCGCTGTTTATGACAGTCAAAAGCCAGGTCCATCGATTGGATTTATGGCTGAGTACGATGCTCTGCCAGATCTTGGACATGCATGTGGACATAACTTAATTGGAACCATGTCAATCGCAGCTGGTATTGGTCTTAGTAAAGCGGTGGCGGAAACAGGCGGTAAAATATACGTATACGGAACACCTGCAGAGGAAACACGAGGCGGCAAAGTAACGATGGCTGAACAAGGCATTTTTAATCATTTAGATGTAGCTATGATGGTACATCCTTATTACTGTCACCAAAAAAGCGGGCGTTCTCTTGCGATGGATGCCATTCAGTTTGAGTTCTTCGGAAAATCTGCACATGCAGCTGCTGCCCCTCATGAAGGAATCAATGCGCTAGACGGTGTATTGCAAACGTTCAATAGCATTAATGCGCTTCGCCAGCATGTGAAGCCGGATGTACGTATTCACGGAGTAATTACAGAGGGCGGCAAGGCGGCCAACGTTGTACCGGATTATGCAGTAGCACAATTTTATGTCCGCGCTTCAACTCGTGCATATGTAGATGAAGTGACAGAGAAGGTGAAGGCATGTGCAAACGGCGCTGCTTTAGCCACGGGAACAAAATTAAAAATCTCAAACTATGAGTTTTCTTATGATGATATGCAAACGAATCAAACATTATCCGATGTCTATACAAATAATCTCATCTCATTAGGCGTGAGCGAACAAAGCATTACGGAAGACCAAGGCGATCATGGATCTTTAGATATGGGGAATGTCAGTCAGGTTGTTCCGGCTATTCATCCGTATATTCAAATTTGTGATGATTATTTTGTTTGTCATACGCACGAATTTAGAGAAGCAGCTTTAAGTGAGCAAGGAAGAGAAGCAATGATACTCGGGGCAAAAACAATGGCATTAACAGGGTATGACGTATTAACAAATCAAACGCTGCTCCAAAAAATCAAAGAAGAATTTAATGCTACAAAGTAAGAGATAATGATAAAACCATACTAAATAATACGCTTGCAGTCGCAAGCGTATTATTTAGTATGAGAAGTGGGACTGAATGGTTTGAAAAATTTGGCCGTGGCGCTGTTCATCGCTCGCAGCTCGAACAATGCGGCTTTGAATTCGAGCATTTGTGATTCTTCTAGCGATTGATTGATAAAATGGAACGGTTTCTACTTCATCTTTAATGGATTCAGAGACCCCTTCTTGAAAAGTATTTGGCAGTTTTATGTTTAATGAAATCTGTGGGTAGCTGCCTGATAAATCATAATAGGCTTTAGAAAACCAGTCAAAGTGTTTAATTTCATCCTGCCGAATACCTAATATAGCTTGTTGAACCTGATTATTAGGAGCCAGCTCTGCTAGGCGTGTATAGTAGTGAATAGCGGAAAACTCATCATTTACAGCTTTGTTTATATCTCTTAAAAGCTGTTCGTCTAGTCTTGTATCATCTTCCCAATATTCTTCATGCCGGGAGTGAAATTCATACATATGGATATACCTCCTCACCGTTTTGTTCTCTTGTCGTCACCATCATCGTATGTATAGACAACAAAAGGCGTACATTAAAAGAAAAAAGTTTAACAAAATGGTAAAAAGGGTATGTGCAGAGAATAGTATCAAAAAAGACAGAGGTTATCTTATGATTAAAATTGTAGCTAAAACCAAAGAAGGATCTATTAAAGAGATAGAAATGAATGAGATCCGTTCAAGCCATGACTTTCAATGGTATTGGGTTGATTTTTACAATCCCACCGAGGAAGAAAAAAAGCAGCTTGAACAATTTAATTTTCATCCTTTAGCAGTTGAGGACTGTTTGAATCAAGGTCAGCGAGCTAAATTTGAGTTGTATGATGAGCATTATTTTTTAGTCTATTATGCACTTCATAAAGAAGAGCTTGAGCACTTAGAAGTATCTGCGTTTGTAGGAGATAACTTTTTAGTCACTTACCATATGGATAAGCTAACGAGCGTGGCTAGGGTGTGGGAGCTTATCAAAAAAGATCCTGAGGCTACCGAAGATGGAACATGGGATATCATGTATGAACTCTTAGATCATACCGTTGATGAATATTTCCCTGTGCTTTATAAATTTGAAGATCACATAGATGATATTGAAGACAATGCAAAAGACGAACCTATGGATGAATTAATGAGGCAGCTTTATGACATCCGAAGTGATTTGTCACGAATGCGCCGCATTTTAAACCCCATGAGAGATTTAATGTATCGTATTATGTCAACTAATGCGTTAAAAGCAAAAGAGCAGGTTCGCTATTTTAATGATATTTATGACCACCTATTAAATATGATTGAAATTATGCAGGCAAGCAGGGATTTGTCAAATGATATTAGAGAAAGCTTTATGTCGATTAATTCGGATCGTATGAATTCAATCATGTTTACGCTAACGCTTATGTCAGCTATTTTCTTACCGTTGACGTTTATTGCTGGCCTCTATGGCATGAACTTTTCATATATGCCGGAACTGACGGGAAAATATAACTATTTTATTGTACTGGGCATTATGATTGGGCTTGTAGGCGTAATGGTCTTTGCCTTTTATAAAATGGGATGGTTCAAATACAGAAAAGGACCTAAACTATAAAGTAGATTGTTAACCTTCCTGTATAAATGTTAATCAACTCAGTAAAAATGAAATTAAATAAGCGAAGATCTTATCTGGCTCTAGATAAGATCTTTTTCTTGTGCTATAAACAAGAAAAGCAGGGAAGCGAGGGAAGAATGTGAAACAGGGAAGAATGGGGCTGCGAAGCATCACGGTGTTGCTTGTATGCATGGTGGTGATTCTATCGCTATTGTTGACGGATTTATTAGTTAGCAGTTCAATTGGAAAAAATATTCGAGATCAACAGGCTGAAAAAGCTCGGACTATTGCTACAATTATTTCAGAATCAACGAACGTGAAAGAAGGACTAGAGACAAAAACACCTCAGTCAATTCAGGAGTTTACTAAACGAATTCGTAAAAAATCAAGCGTCTTGTTTATCGTTGTTATAGATATGAATGGAATTCGCCAATCTCACCCAGATCCTAAAAAGATAGGAAAGAGGTTTGCCGGAGGCGATGAGCAAAAATCATTGCACGGGAAATCTTATGTATCTGTATCAAAAGGAACGCTTGATAAATCTCTGCGCGCTTTTGCACCCATCTATAATGAGAAAAATCAACAAATTGGCGCAGTAGCTGTGGGGATTTCTTTGAATAATGTAAATGAAGCCATTAGAGATGGGCATCGTCGAATTGTTTTAGGTTCATTAATTGGTTTACTTGTAGGCGTTCTTGGTGCTATTTTATTAGCGAATTACATAAAGAAAATTTTATTTGGCTTGGAACCTTCTGAAATTGCTAAAATTCTAGAAGAGAGAAGCACTATGCTGCAGTCGGTTCGTGAAGGAGTGATAGCTGTTGATAAAGAAGGTAATATTACACTTGCTAATCGTTCTGCACGCCGCTTATTTGTTAAAGCAGGATTAGCACCAGAGCCAATCGGTTTGTCTATTCGAGAGTATATGCCCACCTCCAGATTGGACGACGTTTTGTCTACGGGGGAATCCCATTATGATGAAGAGCAAGTCATAAATGGAGTAGCCATTGTAGTTAATAGGGTTCCGCTAGTGGTAAACGAAGAGATTGTAGGGGCACTTTCTACGTTTCGGGATAAAACAGAAGTTAATATCTTAGCAGAACAGCTAACAGGTGTTAAAATGTATGTGGAAGCGCTTCGAGCACAATCGCATGAATTTATGAATAAACTTCATGTGATTTTAGGAATGGTGCAGATGAATTATTATGATGAGCTAAAAACGTATATTCATCAGCTTGTTAATCACCGTGTCGATGAATCTAGTTCAGTGACTAAATCTATTAAAGATCATGCGTTGGCAGGGTTTCTAATGGGCAAAATGAGTTATGCTAGAGAGGAAAGCGTAGAACTGACGTTTTCCGCTGATGAAGTTATTCCAGAACCTTCAGATCCACACGTTACTCATCATCTCATTACCGTTATTGGAAATTTAATTGATAATGCAATTGATTCAGTTTGTCATCAAGCCTCTAAAAAAGTGTCCGTTATGCTTGTGTATAAAAACAATAAACTTACGATTCAAGTCACGGATACAGGCTGCGGCATTCCTTCCGATACAATGAATCAGATTTTCAAAAAAGGCTTTTCTACAAAAGGAACGAGCAGAGGGTTTGGGCTGCATTTAGTGAAGCAAACGATTGATGAACTAGGTGGCCAAATCGTCATTGACTCATTTATAAATAGCGGTACCACATTCTATATTGATATTCCGTACGAAACAAGGAGAGATCAAGTTGATTAAAGTATTAATTGTTGAAGATGACCCAATGGTTGCTCAGTTTAATCAAAAGTACATTGAAGAGATAGAGGGGTTTACAGTAGTCGCTGTTGCTCATTCGGGTCATGAAGCCTTAGTGAAGGTAAATGAACATCAAGTTGATTTAGTGCTGCTTGATATCTTTATGCCTGGGCAAAACGGTTTGAGAGTTTTACAAGAGATTCGAACAAAACAAGAGGAAATAGACGTCATTTTTATCACCGCTGCTTCGGATGCCCAAACGATTCAGCAAGCTTTACGCTACGGAGCGATTGATTATTTGATTAAGCCTTTTACATTTGAACGCTTTTATCAAGCACTTTCGGCTTACAAACAAACATTTCGTACGTTAAAACAGCAACCTCAGCTTAATCAACAGGAATTAGACGGGCTGCTGTCTAATAAAAAAATAAAAGAAGCTCCGGTAGAGCCGTTGCCTAAGGGTCTAACGACAGGAACATTAGAAGTCATCGTAGAAGCCATTGTGCATCTTAAAGATTATCCTTTTTCAACCGATGATGTGGCTGAAAAAACGGGAATTTCAAGAGTGTCTATTCGGAAATATTTAAAATTTCTAACAGATATAGGTCTTCTTGGAGAAAGAATGACTTACGGCACAATAGGACGTCCTGTGTATGCGTACTTATACAATGAACAAAACCGTCACTTGCTGCATCACTACCTCGTTGATTTTGAAAAATAAAAAGATCGATCTGTCATAGAAGTACGCTGCTATTTTGTCGGTGTGAGAATATTTTACTGTAGAGTGCCAGTGCTTTAAGTGGTATGGTTGGTAATAACAGAGTAAAAAAACAAGTCGTTTGACTGAAAAGAGGTGGTTTCTTGATTGAAAGCATAGAACGCTTGACTAAACTACTGTTATCAGGGAATCAAGATGAAGCTTGGAATATTGTGTGGAAAAAAAGACAGCAGGGTTTCGACACATTTTATATTTTTCAGCAATTCATTTCAGTATCAATGGCTCAAATCGGTATGATGTGGGAAGAAGATGAAATTTCAGTGGCTGATGAACATTTAGCTACTACTACCTGTGACTATGTTTTGTCACGCTATCAATTGTGTATAAGACAAGAAGTTATTAAAAATGAAAAAAAAGGTCTGTTTTTGTGTATAGAAAATGAACAGCATTTTTTAGGTTTAAAAATGATTGCCATTCTCTTTGAGGAGCACGGATGGCAGACGAAACTTTTAGGAGCAGATTCTCCGCTTTTACATGCAACGCACGCTGTTGAACAATGGAAACCTGATTTAGTAGGAATCTCGTTCAGTTTAACTCATCATATAGAAAAAGCAAACGAATATATAGAAGGATTACAAAAGACCAAACATCAGCCGCTTATTTTAGTTGGAGGCCGAGTAGTTTCAAACTATAAGTTTCCTCTTGTTCAAACGAATCAAGTTCGATTTATTGCACAGCTAGAGGAGTTGAAAGAACTTTTTCATTATCAATCAATTAGGGGGATTAAGGTTGTCGACTATTAAATATGCTCCGCTTCCTGTTTTTATTATGGATGAGGAAATGAATATTCTAGCGCAATCTGATGAAGCAGCCGCTTTATTCGGAGAGGTTCAACATTTTTTAGAAATTGTTGACGAAGATAGTCAGAACAAAGCTAGAAAACGATTAGGGAAGAAGGAAAAAATAAAAACAGAATTAGTCATGCATTCGCGTAAAGCTAAGATGTCTCTTTATACAGTGAATTGCAAATGGGAGCAAGATAAGGCGCATGTAATATGTGTAGAGGAAGATTCTCAAATTAGAATTCTCTCAGAAAAAATCGAACAACATACAGCGCGTTTATCTGAAACTGACTTAGAACTGCTGCTGCAAAAAGAGCGATTAGAAAAGGCCATGAACCGAGTTATAGAGCTGTCGGGACCGTTTATTCATTTATCGAATAACATGGTGCTTATACCTCTGTTTGGCGATTTATTTGAGGAAGTCATCATGAAAAATGAACATCGGCTGCTCAGACAAATAGATGAGGAAACGGTTGATCGAGTTATCATTGACTTTAATGGAATAGGTCAAATTGATGAACGAGGTGTTGCAGCCCTAGAACATTTAATATGGGAATTTCAGCTAATGGGCGTACAGATTTATTTAACAGGTGTGACACCCGATCATAGTCAATGGCTTCACCAGTATCATTTTCAAGCAAATGTAAAATCTATTAGTAACCTAGGTCAGGCCATTCATCAATTTTTTACAACGGCATGAAATGGCTACAAAAAGTGAACACTTCATATAAAGGCAATAAGACAGGGGATCAATACTGATAAACAGGTGATTAAAATTTGGTGAAACACGCGCGTAAAGTAGCTTTAAGAATTTCAATTATATATATCATTATTGGCGCTGTATGGATCTTGATATCTGATAATATATCTAGAACATTAGCGCAAGGTCGTTTTGAAGTATATATTTTTTTTCAACAATACAAAGGTTGGTTTTTTATTTTAGCTACGGGGATTATTTTGTATGGGTTGGTATATAGGAGAGCTTATAAACTAGTGGAGTCCCAGCAAGAGCTTGTAGTGAAAGAACATGAACTTCAAACGAGCAATCAGCACTATCAATCTTTGTTCAAACACAATCCTGATGGCGTTTTTGAAATAAGTAAAACGGGTGAAGTTCTTCTTGCTAATCCAGAAGGTGAAGCAATCGTAGGATACTCCAGTGAAGAATTGCAAAAGATGAAACCTTCAGCTCTTATCGCAGCTGAAGAGTTTGATATGTGTAAAGAGTATTTTAAAGAAGTGCTAAATGGTAAAGGTGCTAAGTTCGAAATGAATGTTATCAATAGAAAGCGAGAAAGACGGTTGCTTAGGTGTTCTTTGCTTCCCATTATCGTTCATAAGCAGGTAGTAGGTGTATTTATGATTGCACGCGATATTACTACATACCGTCAAGATGAAGAGCTTATGATAACCTCGGAAAAAATGTCGGTTATTGGCCAAATGGCAGGTGCCGTAGCACATGAAATTAGAAACCCGCTTACTTCTTTAAAAGGTTTTGTACAGGTTATGCAAGCCTCTAAGGAAACAAATGACACATATTTAGATATCATGATGTCTGAAATCGACCGCATCAACTTAATCTCCAGTGAAATGCTCATTCTTGGAAAAAAGCAGCATGTATCTTTTGAAAAGACCAATTTATGCGAGATTTTAAAGCAAGTTATTACGCTAATGGAAGCGCAGGCCAATTTAAATAATGTTTCTATTTTATTGAAAGAAACAGCCAAAAGACCTATTTATGTTTCGGCTGATGCAAATCAGTTGAAACAAGTGTTCATCAATGTGATCAAAAACGGTGTAGAAGCTATTATTGAGAAAGGTCATATTACAATAACAGTTGAAGAAAAAGATACACGAGCATTGATTCACTTTGAAGACAATGGAATCGGAATGAGCCAAGAGAGGATTGAACAAGTAGGGACGCCGTTTTATTCTACAAAAGAAGCTGGCACCGGCTTAGGGCTGGCCGTGTGTTACAAAATCATGGAGCGTCATCAAGGTACCATGCATTTTAAAAGCGGTAAAGGAAAAGGGACAACGGTTACTATTGATATGCCAATTATAGAACGAAACAGCCGCTTCTCGTAGTTCAGAGAGGCGGCTGTTTTCTTGAAAAAGAGGAAGTAAGCAGCTGAGCCCTTTGCGTCCGGATCCATATAGGGCATAAAACCTCCTTCTTATACAAGTTTTCGTCCATAATAAAGAGGATCATATTGTTTTCTATAGAAGCAATAGTGTATCATAGTTGAAGCTATGTATATTGATGTAGAAAAGTTAAGGCCACAACCGATTTTTCTACTGACGGATTGACGGGGTCCCTTGGGATAAGGAAGGTTTATTTATAAATAGAAATTAAGGTCAGTATTAACGCACATGGCCACTGATACATTCGTTTAATTGAAATGAAAAAAATCGTTTATAATATCGAGAAAAGCATGGAAAAGGAGATAGATATGGGCCAGTTTATAGAGACTTTACAGCCTTTTTTACAAGAGGCGTGGAAAAAAGCAGGGTTCAATGAGCCTACTGCCATTCAAACGAAAGCTATTTCAGAGATTTTAGCTAATAAAGATGTAATAGGAGAATCCCCAACGGGAACAGGAAAGACACTGGCATATTTGTTGCCTGTCTTACATCGCATTCAGCCGGGACCATCTCATATTCAAGCGGTTATTTTAGCATCTTCCCATGAATTGGTTATGCAAATTCACGGTGAAATTCAAACTTGGTCACAGGGAAGCGGTATTTCAAGCGCTGCGTTTATTGGCGGAGCAAATATGAAACGGCAATTAGAAAAACTCAAAAAACGTCCTAATATCATTGTTGGTACGCCAGGACGTTTGAACGAATTAATTAAAATGAAGAAATTAAAAATGCACGAAGTCAAAACAATTGTGATTGATGAAGCGGATCAATTGTTTGTACCTGAGCATGTTCAAACGGTTCAACAGATTGTAAAAATGGCGTTAAGTGATCGTCAAATCCTAGTCTTCTCAGCTACTGTATCAGAACGTACCAAATCGCTGGCGAAAGACATGATGAACCACCCTCTTGAAATAGAGGTAGGAAGAGATGAACTCCCAGCTTCGAAGGTAGAGCATGTATACATTAAAAGTGAAGCTAGAGATAAAGTGGACGTGCTTAGAAAACTAGTTCGTCAAGAACAAATGAAAGCTTTAGCCTTTTTTAAAGGGATCGATACTCTGATCGAGTTTGAAGAAAAATTAACATTTAAGCGTGTAGAAGCAGGCTCTTTACACAGTGAAACGAAAAAAGAAGATCGTGCTACGACGATTAAAGGGTTTCGAAAAGGAGATTTCCCTGTCTTATTAGCAACGGATGTCGCAGCTAGAGGATTGGACATTAAGGGATTGACGCATGTAATTCACATCGATGTTCCTCAAGATGCAGATCAATACGTACATCGCTCAGGTAGAACAGGAAGATCGGGAGCAGAAGGTACAGTCATTTCTCTTGTCACTGAACGAGAAGAGCGAAACTTAAAACAAATCGCACGTGAACTTCAACTTACATTAGCGAAAAAAGAGCTTTATATGGGCGAAATCGTCGATGAAGGAACAAAAGAGCAGTCTCGTACAGCTAAAAAACCTTCAAAAAAGCCATTTAACAAGAAAAAGAAACAAAAAGGTCGAATGTAAACTAGGTATTCTGCCTTTTTACAACAGCAGTGTCACAACCTAAAAAGCAACGTCTACTGCTTTATTACAGCAGCCTGGCGTTGTTTATTTTCTCTATTTCACCTGTATAAATAAGTAAAAAAAGAGAAATGTAGATATTTTTTCCTAGGTATGAAAATAGTTTGAATGATGGATTTTGTTTTTTGTAACCTTATTTTAACATTACTTTAAGAGACTTCTAATAAAAGAGGAAGAAGGACGTGGGGACATTTTATGGATGCAATTGATGATCTCTTTGACGACATAGAGCGAAGAAGAAAAAGCAAAGAATATAGTCGAGATGCAGATCAATTAGAATCATATTTACATGAAGTTCAACGTATCATGGAATTTCTTGAAGAAGGTATCTATCTGTTTCAAAATTCGCACCAACAATATGCGTCAGATTGGTCAGGGCGTTCTAAGAGCTCATATGAGGATATTTATAATGATATTACGCAATCCACTTTTCATCTGTACGACGTAAGGGATGAATTGTTTCAAACTTTACGCTTAGAAATTTCACGATTAAGAGAGTTAGCATCGGCGTAATAAATAACATTATCGACTCACTCCTTTAGAAAGTGAGTCTTTCCGTATAGGCTTAAAAATGTTTGGATGATGACTGAAGGCTTACAAGAGATAGGGGGACGGACATACATGGAGATAAAAGTAAATCCAGAAGTGCTGCAGACATTTGCAGAGCGAATTCAGCAGTCTCATTCACAGACCGCTGATGCACTTCAAAAACTAAGCTGGGAAGCTACAAATCTACATTTCTTGTCTGTTGCAGATATTGATAAAGTGCTGGACTTGCAGGAAGAGTTACAGCATATGATTCGCAAACTTGATTCGCTAACGGAAAATGCACATTTATTAGTAAAAGACACTGCAGAGCAAATGAGAAAAGCAGATGGAGAGCTAGAAGGCTCTTCAGGCTGGACGGAGTTTTGGTCGAGCGTATGGAGTGATGGGAGCGCCCATTCACAAGATACGTGGAATGACATAAAGAACTTAAAAGAATGGAATACGTATGACAATATGCATAGAACGATTGAAAAACCTCTAGGTACTCTTAATGTTATGTGGAATTCGCTTTCTATGTCTTGGGAAGAAAAAGTAGTGAATGGTTCTACATGCAGTCGAACGGAATTTTTTACTTATGGCGTTATTCAAATGGGATTGGGCATTTTAAGTCAGGAGATGAATTCTTCAAACATTATGTTTAGTGACAGCACAGAGGAAGTGAAGAGAGAATGAATGAAGTATATGATGGCGCTGGAAGTGAAATGCTACAGTTCCTTACAGGGTTGTCTCAGCAATGAAGTATACATTTAACTTATTAGAAAAATCGTTAATTGAAGCAATGAAAGATAATAAAAAAATTGCTCAATTTTATAAAACTTTAATGAATAGCAATTTATGGCTAGTTGTTAGCTCAGAGCATGTAGCATCAGATATATTAATTGCAGACCACTACGTTCAGACGATGAAAAGTGCGGCGTATCGATATTTACCTGTTTTTTCGTCAAAATATCCGATTGAACAGATGCTAAAAGATGAAAAGACCGTATGCGTATCATTTAAGGATATGCTGCCTGTATTAAATGAAGAAATAGCGATATTACTTAATCCTGACACGCCTCTCTCAAAATTATTCATCCCGGAAGAAATAAGAATGTTAAAAGAAGATCAAAATTATTTTAAGCAGTAGCCAAGGCGATAACAAGCGCATATGCTTTTTCCAAGCATGTCTGAATCTTAAATAAATAGGATATATATAGGCAGGGCCTTAAACAGGCTGCTGCTTTTTTATTACTGGTAAATAGTTCTATAGATAATGAGAAGAAATGTAATTTAATAGTCTTATAGTTTTTATTTTCCTTTAAATAGGTACCTATAGATCAGATGGAAAAGGTTTAAATGAGAACAAAATCTTGGTTGTTCAGGTTTTATTTGCATTTTTTAGGGGTATTTGTAGATACATATTCTCATTTTTGGAGGCTTTTGCAAGTAACCTTTGACCTTATCACTAGAGTTTCTTACAATAATAGTAAATATATAAACCGAAGGAGAGATATGTATGTCAGGAATTATTCGCGTAACACCAGCAGAGCTTCGCGACATGGCAGGTCGCTATACTAACGAAAGCGGTCAAGTTCAAGAATTAGTAAGCCGTCTTGATACAATGAAAAATCAACTTCAAGATATGTGGGAAGGTGCTTCAAGCGAAGCGTTTGCTGCTCAATACGAAGAATTAAAACCTTCTTTCGTTGAAATGTCTAACCTACTTACAAAAATCGCTAAGCAATTAGACGACTCTGCAAATGTTCTTGAAGATACAGATAACCAAATCGCTAGCCAAATCCGCGGTTAACTTCATCTAATAATCTAAGTGAAGTAATAAAAGGAGCGCCCCATTCTCAAAAGATGAAGGCGCTTTTTCTATGTTTTGAGGTGATGAAACCCTATGTATATAGAAGTAACAGTAGACTTAAAGCACTATACAGGTGATCGGTTCGATTTGCGACTATCAAACTATCATTCAATCAAAAAAGTAGTCGAGATCGTTTGGCAAGCTAAAAAGATTACTCAATCACCAAAGGACGGTGCGTGGATACGTATTTCAAATAAAAATCTTATTTTCTCGGGAAATGAGACGATGATTAACTGCGGAATTACCACAGGTGATTGTATCGAAATTCTCTAAAGGAGTCTATTAGAATGTCAGAGAAGAAACCGACTTACTTAGAAGAACAGCTCGAAGCTGTAATGACACGTCATAGTAATGAGTATACGTTTGTTTTTCAAAAAGAAAAAATTAGACTTGATCGTTCTATTGAAATTGAAATGTTAAAGGATGTAAACACGGCTTTTCAAAAAGAAATCATGATGAGCGATGATGAACTTAAAATAACAATTAAGCCTACCTCTGAATTTCAACCTTTTACAGCATTAAGGGGAAAAGAAGAACAGCAAAAGTGGCTGTTTGCAGATCAGCTTATCAAAAAGGTAAAGCAGCATTCTTTTTCAAGGCTGCATTTGTTGATTTGTCCAGAAAATATCATTTTTGATAAAAGTTTAGGTTCTGCTTTTTTACATTATGGAGTGAAAGAAAGTTTACCTCCTTATGAGCCTAACGAGGAACAAAGCTTTCAGGAGTTAAAGGCTACGATAGCAGCGGCCGTTGACTCATCGCATACATTTGAACAGTACTTTAAGTTATACGAGACCTTGCAATTAAAAGAAGACGCTAAAAAAATAATGCATATCAGCAATGAGGAAGAGTTGAGTCAATTTGTTCAGCATAAGCTAACCCAAATTGAAAAACATCAAAAGACACTTGTTCAACTTCCTCAAAAGCGCTGGACCATTTTTAAGTTTTCGTCTGTCGGTATACTTGTCTTATTAATTCCAGCTCTTATTTATACTTTTTATTCTTACTTTTTTGCTCAGCCGAAACAAGAAGCATTTGTAGAAAGCAACGAATACTTTCTTGAAAAAAACTACAGCAAAGTAGTCGATACACTTGAAGATTACGATATCGAAAGCATGCCTAAAATTGTGCAATACGAAATAGCAACTTCCTATCTTGTTAATGAAAAGTTAGGAGAGGAGCAAAAAGCAAATGCTTTAAAGACTATTACGCTTCAGTCAGATCCTCAGTACTTTGCCTATTGGTTTTACATTGGCCGAGGAGACAACAAAAAAGCGCTAGAAGTTAGCAGGTTGTTAGAAGAACGCTCGTTAATTATTTATGCACTAATGAAATACGAAGGTCAGCTAAAGACAGACAACGATTTAGCGGCTGATAAAAAGCAAGAAGAGCTTGATAAAGTAGCGAATGAACTTGAAGAATTTAAGAAGGAAAATGATCAGCAAGAAGCGGAAGCAGCCAAGCAGCAAGAAGAGAAACAGACTGAGGAAGCACAGGCGGCCAAGCAGCAGGAAGAAGAACAGAAAGCTGCAGAAGCCGAGAAGAAGAAACAAGAAGAGCAGAAAAAACAGCAGGAAGATCAATCGAAGTAGGGAGGTAGTTGTATGAATATGCTTTGGATAGTTAGTGGGCAAACGTATCAGCAGCTGCCTATAGATTTTAAAACCTTTCGCCAAGCAACGGTTGGAAACACTCAGCATCAAACGTTTACTTTTTCCTATCCGTTTGAGAAAGGGCAAATGACGCTGTCATCTGAAAAGAACGGCCGGCTCTTGATTTCCTACGGAGAAGAAAGGATAGCAGAGCTATCTGTTTCTGAGTCGTTTGTATGGCGAGAACAAGGACAGGCTTTAACCTTTGCCCTTACAGAGACGGCTGTTAAAGAAGCTGTCTATTATATTGATTACGGATCAGAAGTCTCGTTTTCCACAAGTGATGAAGCAGCTGATGTGTATCAGCAGAAAGAAAAGTATGTAGTAGAGCCAAAAGAAGGATTTTACTTATCAAAGATAAACGGGAAGTGGAAGGTCTTTTATAACCAAGAACGGCTTTATCTTAATGGACACCGAATAGAAGAGAATAGGAACCTTCAGCCCGGAGATCTTATTTTATGGTCTTCTATGACGATTCAATTGATCGAAAAAGATTTGCTGAAGATTCAAAGCTACTATGATTATGCATCTAAGCTTCCAGCTACGGCACAACCTATTTCTGAAATGAAAAAGAAGTACCCGGTTTATAGACGGACACCGCGCATGATATATGATTTGCCTAATGATAAGGTCAGCTTGTCCTTTCCGTCTCAAGACAATGATGAAAATAACCGAAGCTTATGGCTTACCATTTTACCGCCATTAGTCATGCTTTTAGTCATGGGTACGGTATCGATTATTCAGCCCAGGGGAATTTTTATTATTATATCTGTCATGATGTTTACGACCACGCTGATTGTATCTACCGTTCAATATTTCAAAGATAAAAAACAGCGCAAGAAGCGTCAAGAGCGCCGTCGTCGAATTTATACAAAGTACTTAGAAAACAAGCGCGAGGAATTACAAGAACTAGCATCAGTTCAACGAGATGTATTATCTTATCATTGTCCTACGTTTGAACGAATGAAATATTTAACAGAACAGATTTCCGATCGAATTTGGGAACGAACTGTGGAAAGCAGTGATTTCTTACAGGTGCGTCTTGGAAAAGGAACAGTTCCTGGAAGCTATCAAATTTCTTTAAATAGCGGAGATATGGCTAATCGAGAAATTGATGATTTGCTTGAGCAGTCTCAGCACATGGAAAAGGTCTATCGAGAAGTCAAAAATGCCCCTGTTACCGCTCATTTAGGTTTAGGCTCTATCGGTCTGGTAGGAAAGATGAAAACGGTGAAGAATGAACTGCATCAGCTTGTAGGACAGCTGGCATTCTCCCACAGTTATCATGATGTGAGATTCGTATTCATTTTTGATGAAGAAGAATATCAAGAGTGGGAATGGATGAAATGGCTTCCTCATTTTCAGCTGCCCCATTCTTTTGCGAAAGGTTTCATTTATAATGAACAAACGAGAGATCAGCTTTTATCTTCTATTTATGAAATGCTGAGAGAACGCGACTTGGATGAAGCAAAAGGGGAAGGGATTTTCTTGCCGCACTTTGTTTTTATTATTACGAATCAGCAGTTAATTGCGGATCACGTTATCTTAGAGTATTTAGAAGGGTATCACCCTCATCTTGGGTTCTCTACAATATTTGCGGCAGAGACGAAAGAAAGCTTAACGGAGCATGTTCACACACTCGTTCGTTATATTAACGAATCCGAGGGGGATATATTAATTCAAAAGCAAAAAGCTGTGAATATTCCATTTCAGCTTGATAAACACACGCTTGATTATAATGAAAGATTTGCAAGGATGCTGCGGACATTGGATCACCAAGTTGGCATGACCAACTCAATTCCAAATAGCGTTTCATTCTTAGAATTATTTAAAGCAAGAGAAATTGGTGAGCTGGATATCGTGCAAAGGTGGCACAGCAATGAATCAGCTAAGTCGCTAGCCGTTCCAATTGGTTTAAAAGGAAAAGAAGATATTGTGGAACTAAATCTTCACGAAAAAGCTCACGGCCCTCATGGATTACTTGCAGGTACGACGGGGTCAGGGAAAAGTGAATTTTTACAAACGTACATTCTTTCTCTAGCGGTGAATTTCCACCCCCATGAAGTCGCATTTTTACTGATTGACTATAAAGGGGGAGGAATGGCTCAGCCGTTTAAAAACATGCCTCACCTGCTTGGAACCATTACAAATATTGAAGGAAGTAAGAATTTTAGTACAAGAGCCTTAGCTTCTATTAAAAGTGAATTAAAGCGACGCCAACGCTTGTTTGATAGATATGAAGTCAATCATATTAATGATTATACAGATTTATATAAGCAAGGTATGGCAGAAGAACCTCTGCCTCACTTATTCTTAATCTCGGATGAATTTGCTGAGTTAAAAAGTGAAGAACCAGAGTTCATTCGCGAATTAGTCAGCGCGGCGCGAATTGGACGCAGTCTAGGCGTTCATTTAATTTTAGCAACACAAAAGCCAGGCGGTGTTATTGACGATCAAATTTGGAGTAATGCGCGCTTTAAAGTAGCGTTAAAAGTCCAAGATGCCGCTGATAGTAAAGAAATCTTAAAAAATGCAGACGCTGCTTCTATTACGGTGACGGGTCGAGGCTATCTGCAGGTTGGAAATAATGAAGTGTATGAACTGTTTCAGTCAGCTTGGAGCGGCGCGCCGTACATGGAAGATACGTATGGAGCTGAAGATGAAGTAGCCATTGTAACGGATCTCGGGTTGATTCCTTTATCTGATGTATCTACTCAGCAGACGTCATCTAAACAAGCGGAAGCAGAAATTGATGTTGTGGTGCAAAAAATCGAACAAACGCAGCGGGAACTAGGTATCAAAAAATTAAATAGTCCATGGCTGCCCCCTCTTAAAGAGAGATTGCTTCGCAGTGAGTACAAAGAGAAGCGAGACGGCGTATTCCCAATTGGCTTGATTGATGAACCTGAAAAGCAAAGTCAAACGGTATATAACTATCAGCTGATGGACGATGGGAACATTGGTATATTTGGTTCGTCAGGATATGGTAAATCGTTTACAGTCATGATGTTGCTTCTTAGTCTAGCTGAAAGACAGAGCCCGGAGCAGCTTCATTATTACATTTTTGACTTTGGAAACGGTACGCTGCTGCCGCTTCGTCAGCTGCCTCATACGGCAGACTATTTCTTAATGGATCAAATGCGTAAAATCGAAAAATTCATGACGATTATCAAACAAGAAATCGCAAGGCGAAAGCAGTTATTTCAACAGCAGGAAGTTAGCAATATCAAAATGTATAATGCTCTAAGTTCAGAAGAGCTTCCTCTAATTTTCATCACAATTGATAATTTTGATCTGGTCAAAGAAGAAATGCAAGATCTAGAAATGCAGTTCACACAGCTTGTGCGTGACGGCCAGTCTTTAGGAATTTATATGATCTTTACCGCGACGCGCGTGAATTCTATTCGTCAGTCACTTATGAATAACTTGAAAACGAAAGTGGTTCATTATTTAATGGATCATTCAGAAGCGTATTCTATTTTAGGACGTACGCCGTATGCGCTAGAGTCTATTCCAGGCCGGGCTATTATCAAAACGGATCAACCTTATTTTGCTCAGCTGTTTTTACCTGCGGAAGGAAAAGATGATTTTGAAATTTTTGATGCAGTTAAGCTGCACATTCAACGATTAAAGAATCAATATGCTGATGCTATTCTTCCGGAGCCGGTGCCAATGCTATCATCGAAACTTGTACTTGCCGAGTTTATGACGGACAGAAGAGTTATTCGGGAAAAAGGAGTTATTCCTCTTGGGTTAGATGAAGAGTTTGTTCGACCGGTGCATATGAACTTTACGAAAAATAAGCATTGCATCGTCATGGGGCAGACGCAAAAAGGAAAGACAAATGTAGTGAAAGTCATACTGCAAACAGCGCTTGAACAAGGTGTGAAGCAAATCGGACTATTTGATTCGGTTGACCGTGGTTTATCAAGCTATGCAGCTGAAGAGCAAGTTGTTTACATGGAAACAAAAGAACAAATCGTCGACTGGCTTGACCTAACCGAAGAACGATTGCAGCGACGTGAAAATAAGTATTTGGAAGCAGTGCAGGAAGGAACAGTACACAGCCTTTCATTTGCCCCGATCATGCTTGTAGTAGACGGATTTGTACGATTCCAGCAAAACTTAGACAGCGTCTTGCAGGATCGCATTACAAAATTGATGAAAAATTATAGCCACCTGGGCTTTAACTTGATTGTTGCAGGGAACAACAATGAGTTTTCAAAAGGATTTGACGCGTTAACAACAGAAGTGAAGCAAATTGGCCAAGCCGTGTTGTTGATGAAGAAAACAGAGCAAAGCTTATTTACGCTTCCTTATGACCGAAAAGAAGCCGACGTTAATCCTGGCTTCGGTTATTATATTAAAAGTGGAAAAGAAACAAGAATTCAAATCCCGCTATGTGTAAGTGAAAGGAAGATCTTAACATGACCGAACAGCGTAAGTATACACTTAAAGTCATATTAGCTGTTGTTTTAATTTTGGCTCTTCCTTCTTTCTTTTTCCAGTATATTGGAGACAACCCGCTGCAAGTCACAGAAAACTCAACAAGAACGATTGCGGTTGTTAACGAAGATAATGGAGTAAAAGAAAACAGTGAAAAAGCGATAGAATTTGGAGAAAAAGTGACTCCTCTTTTACAGGAGGGGTCGGATTATCAATGGACCGTGCTTGGACGAAGCGCAGCTACAAGCGGTTTACAGAATGGGAAATATGATGCGGTTATCTATATTCCCTCGACTTTCTCACAAAATATTTTATCGTATCAGGAAAAAAAGCCAGAAAAAGCCACTTTGGAATACAAAGTTCAAAGTCAGCTTAACGCAGTTAATAAGGAAAAAGTAGTAGGGGAATTAGAAGATGCTACTACAAAGGTTAATAATGAAATGTCCTCTTTGTACTGGAGTTATGTATCACAGGAAGTAGATAAGGTACGCGGACAGTTCGATAAAATTCTAAATAAAGAAATCGCCTTTCAAAAAACAATGGTCGCTTTTTATAAACCGAATTCAAAAGATTTAGCAGGTGAATTAAATGATCAAAAGAAAATTCTTCAGCAAATCCAAGATAATGTAAATAAAGCAGAAAAAGGTTCTAGCGATAGACAAGGCGACGTAGAACAGGTTGAAAAGAATTTAAACAGCTTCATTGAATATGTAGATCAATATCAAACATATCAAGAAACACAAAAACAAATGCTTGAAAAAACGCAGGCTCAAAGCGTCGCTGCGATTCAACAAGGGTTGTCTTCCCTTGAATCTAATCAGCCAAGCTCTAAGCAAAATTTTAATGAGCAGGCCAATCAAGTGTTTAGTGGCTTATCTTCCATTCAACAGCAGCTGGATGAAAATCAAAAAGCCGTTGGAGAACTTGGAGATCAACAAGCGGATAACGTCAGTGAACAAGAAAAAGCTCTGCAAGATTTGAACGGCCAAATAGTCAGTTCATACAAACAGCAGTCTGAGCAAACAACCCTAAACCAAATTGAAAGTAAGCTAAAGCCGCTTCGTGCGCAGCTAGAGACAGCTTCATCAAATGAGGGTGGCGGAGACTCAACGAATCCAGGAGAAAGTGATGGAACTCAGCCAGACCCTAATCAAGGCGGAGAGGCGCCAACGGACCCTGGGAAAGGTGACGGAACTCAGCCAGATCCTAATCAAGGTGGAGAGACGCCGACGGATCCTGGAGAAGATGATGGAACTCAGCCAGATTCCGGTCAAGGCGAAGGAACGTCAGAACCAATTCAAGTGGATTTATCTCAGCAAACAGCAAAGCTTGATGATATATCAAAAGGGCTTGAAGACTTAGAACAGCAGCTCCAAGGAATGGTAAATGAAACACCTGAAGCGCCTGAGACACCTGAAGCGCCTGAGACACCTGAAGCGCCTGAGACACCTGAAGCGCCTAAGACACCTGAGGGACCAGAAACGCCAGAAACGACTGAAACACCGGACACATCAGGTACATCCAATGCTGTGAAAAGTGCGCTTGAAAAAGTAGCTAATCTGAAAACACAGGTACAGGCAGTCAAAGATGAGCTGCAAAATGTAACCGTTCAGCCTGAAACTTCAGGAGAAAATACGGATGCGCTGAAGCAGAAAATTGCCAGCTTGGAAGCAGACGTTGAGTCTTTGACAGCACAGAAAAACAAAGCAGAGAAAGACTTAGAAGAAGCAACCAAGTCGTCGAGCAGTCAAATTGCTAAGCTTCAAGAAGAAAATGAACGATTAAAAAAAGAGAATGAAAAGTTGAAAGAAGGCGGCAAAAAGCCTTCTAAAGGTAGTGTGGATGTAGAGAATCTCATTACGATGATTACAAACAAAGAAGATAAAATCTTATCTTCTCCAAATCTTTCAGCTTCTCGAAAGGAAAAGCTGAGCAATACATTCTCAGGTAAGATTAAAACCAGCAGTGCAGAAGATCTGCTAAAGTACTACGGTGATTTATCGCAGTATGATTTGACTTTAGCTCAAGTAGGAAATACAGACATACAGAACAGCGTCCTTAACAATGACTCTATTAAAGGAAGTTTGCAGCAGGCGTTAGCTGGAACCGTCTCTTCTCAAGACCCGCGTAAGCAAATCCAACAAAACCTGTCTTTAACAAAAGAAGAGTTAGCACAGTTTCAAAGTTCAGTGCAAGATTTTGCTGATCAATATGGACAAACAGTTGATGCTGAACAAGCATCTATTATGGAAGAGCTATCAGCTATTCAAGAAAAAGCAAATGTAATGAATCAAGAGCTTCAATCTAGCGCAGGTGAAGATCAAGTATTAGAAAAGAAAGAAGCTCCGGACGTAACAGGCTTAATGACGCTGCAGCAAAGCATGGGTCAAGAGTTGAAGGGAATGAACGAACTCATTTCATCTTTAGGTGAAAGACAAGCTAATGTTGTCACATACACAGATGAATTGCAGAAGCGTGTAAATGAAGTCCAGGATAAAGCTGACACGCTTAACAGCAAATGGGCCCAAAACGTGGATTCAACGAAATTGGTACGCGGCCAGGTATACCGTTTGTTAAATAATACATTAGTAGATGGACAGAATAATGATTACGTTTATCATTATTTAGCGAATCCTCTTCAAGTAAGCGGTGAAGTGCCGGCTGAAAAAGTAAAAGAGGTTCCACCGGTTGTCATTTTGGTTATTATCTTAATCAGCAGCTTACTAATTGGCTATTTCAGTCAATACTATCGACATGCACCTATGCTTGTAAAAGGTACGCTGTTTGGATTATTGAATTTGATTGTAGGGTTAATGGTAAGTATCTTTAGCCTTAATATTTATTCGTTATCGGGAGACAGGGCAATGGAATGGTCAATCTTTACGATTGTCTTATTGCTTGCTTCATCTACACTCGTACGTATTGCTTTCTTATTAGGAAGCTTCGCTGGATGGGTGACGACAGTAGGGTTGATTTTATTTTATATTACCCCGCTTCTTAACTTATCTATGCCAAACTTTAATTACGAAGATCCAGTATCTAAAGTATATATGTCCATTCAATATGATACGCAGTCTCTGTTTGGACAGGCGCTTATTGTATTACTGGGGATGACTGCTGTTTTAAGCGTTCTGCCATCTATTATTCGTGCTTTAAAGACGACTAAAGAGGTTGAAAATGATGAAACCTATAGTGCTTAATAGGAAGATTGGAAGTATTGTTCTTATTTTTTCACTTCTTTGTTTTCCCATAGCAGCATCGGCTGAAGCCGATGACGGAAACGTTGAAGAGATTAAACCAAATGTATATAAAGATGATCCGATTAACTTGGACCCCGAATCTTTGCTAGAAAATAAAAAAGAAGTAGGAAATATTCCGGAGGAAATAAAGGATCTTACATTTGAAAAAGAGGAAGATGCAGAGAAAGAGAGCTTAAAAGAAAGTCTTTTTGCGAACGCATCAGCTGAAGATAATACGATTTCTGCGAAAGCAAAAGAATATAACTTGTTTTCTTCTAAAAACACTTCCTACAAGAAAGATCGGACAGAACAAACTGCTTCTGAAAAGTCATCAGACCTACAATGGTTTTATTTATTATTGATTGGTGTGGGGGTTGTTGTATTATTTGCGGTTTTAATACCGCGCATTAGCCCTCAGCCTTCTGTGAAAAAATGAAAAAACCTCGCTGTTAATCAACAGCGAGGTTTTTTGGTATAGACGTAAATTTATAGGCGGCGGAAGCCTTCTTCAAACAAATAATCTTCTGCTTCTTCGTAAGATAGAAATGCTGCCTCTAAATTCAAGCCAGAATAAATATTCCACAGGTCATCTTCATGAACAAGTAAAAGCGTTGCATTATCTGGGCCGTTCCAGCGCTGTTCATTTCCATTCCCTACAATAGCTTCTTCTCTAGCTGTATCAGGAAGGGTAGACAAAGATTCAATAGAAGCTTCAATAATTGAGCGAAGCTCTTCTTCCGTATAATCACGGATATTCACAAGACCTTTGTCATTTGTTTCATATCCTTTTAAAAACCCTGCATATACAAATCCATTTCCGTTAGGATGCAGATGATGCACAACAACCGTTTTATCGTACACGCTTTCTTCATAATGAAAATTCACGCGTCCTAAAGATACATCTTTTCGATGCAGCTCTGGAAACGCTGAAATAATAGCTAATTTTTCGTCAAAACTAAGCATAGACAATCCTCATTTCTATTTAAATCATTTCATTTTCTGAAATGGTATAAGCTCTTTTACGATTCGGTTGATTATACCATATATAAAGAAAGACACATAATGCTTTTTCCAGTGTGGACTTTTAAAAATATAATCCTTCGCATAAAGTGGCCGGCACTGTAAAGAAGAACACATCTTTTTCACTATAAAACTTAACAAAAAACAGGCAGGGAATTCACAGTGAAAAAATAATATAAAGAGGTGGAAGGAAACGAGTTTTCAAACCTATCATTAGGAGGAATAAAAAAGTGAGATTATATGCTCTGTGTAAAAAAACATGGGTAATGTCCCTGCTTGTTTTTGCTCTTGCAGTGAGCTTAACTCCTGTTAGTCAAGCAGCCGCATCTTTATCTGTGTCACAAGCTCTTGAAAATCAAAACAACAGTGTACAAGCTGTTAAAGGATATGTAGTAGGTCAACCTACAGGCACATCTACAGTTATTACGAGCAATTACCCAAACGATTATGCACTTGCTCTTGCTGACAGTGCAAATGAAACCAATACAGACAAGATGGTGTACGTTCAAATTCCTTCAAATTTGCGAAGTACATTTGGACTTCAAAGTCACTCAGAGTTAAAAGGGAAAAGTCTTACTGTTACGGGCACACTCACTTCTTATTTTTCACACCCAGGAATAAAATCGGTTACTTCTATTAGTACAGAAACAGGAGGAACTGATCCGACGCCAGATCCCACAGAGCCAACCGTTCCAGCAGAAGACTATTATCGTACCGCAGCTGGAAAAACAGGAAATACCTTAAAGACAGAGCTTCATAACATTATTGATCATCACACAGAACTGTCTTATTCAGCCGTATGGGAAGCTTTAAAGAAAACGGATGAAGATCCAGCTAACGCAAATAACGTTATTTTGCTCTACACGGGGCGTTCACAGGCTAAGAGTACAAATGGAGGCGGAGTGGACGATTGGAATCGTGAGCACGTCTGGGCAAAGTCTCACGGGGATTTTGGAACAGCTATGGGACCTGGAACAGATCTTCATCATTTACGTCCAACCGATGTGTCTGTAAATGGCACGAGAGGAAACTTAGATTTTGATAACGGAGGGACGGAACATAGCGAAGCACTCGGAAATTATTTTGACAGTGATTCATGGGAACCTCGAGATGAAGTAAAAGGTGATGTGGCTCGTATGCTGTTTTATATGGCCGTGCGCTATGAAGGCGATGTAAGTGATGAGCCTGACTTAGAACTTAATAACGCAGTGAATAATGGCACTGCTCCTTATCATGGGAAATTATCTGTGCTTCTTCAATGGAACGCCCAAGACCCAGTAGATGATCGAGAACGACGCAGAAATGATATTATTTATTCAGACTATCAGCATAACCGCAATCCATTTATTGATCACCCTGAATGGGTAAACGAGATTTGGAACTAATAAAGAAGGCGTCCTGGCAGGGCGTCTTTTTTTATAAAAGAAAAAGGAAAAAACCAAGATCCGCCGAATACCTATAGGTGATTTTGAAAAATGGAGGGAAGATATGAAACAGCTATGTAAAAAAGGGTTGGCTTTCGTTTTGATGTTTATTTTTGTTAACGCTTTCATTTTGAATCCAATTAACGGAGCAGCTGCCGTAGATGGAAAATCAATGAATCCGGGTTACAAAACCTACTTAATGGCGCCTTTAAAAAAGGTAACAGACTATACAACATGGGAAGCGTTTGAGAACGATTTACGCAAAGCAAAACAAAATGGATTTTATGCAGTGACAGTAGACTTCTGGTGGGGAGATATGGAGAAAAACGGGGACCAGCAGTTTGATTTTTCCTATGCGCAGCGCTTCGCTCAAGCTGCTCGTAATGCAGGTATAAAGATCGTTCCTATTATTTCTACTCATCAGTGCGGCGGTAATGTTGGAGATGATTGTAACGTTCCGCTTCCGTCTTGGGTATGGAACTTAAAAAGTGATGACAGCCTTTACTTTAAATCTGAAACAGGTACGATAAATAAAGAAACGCTAAGCCCGCTTGCAACTGACGTTATTTCTAAACAATACGGAGAGCTCTATACGGCATTTGCGCAAGCGTTAGCACCTTATAAAGACGTGATTGCTAAAATCTATTTATCCGGAGGCCCTGCAGGTGAAATTCGTTATCCATCCTATACAGCAGCAGACGGAACCGGCTATCCGTCTAGAGGGAAATTTCAAGTGTATACGAACTTCGCCAAAAGCAAGTTTCAATCATATGCTTTGACTAAATACGGTTCACTCGCCGGCGTTAATCAGGCATGGGGAACCAATTTAACCTCTGCATCGCAAATTTTACCGCCATCAGATGGCTATCAGTTCTTAAAAGATGGTTATTCAACAGCTTATGGAAAAGATTTCTTAGCATGGTATCAAGGTGCTTTGGAAGATCACACAAAACGTATTGGACAGTTAGCTCATCAGGCTTTTGATGCCACCTTTAACGTACCAATCGGTGCAAAAGTGGCGGGAATTCATTGGCAGTACAATAATCCGACGATTCCTCATGCTGCAGAAAAACCTGCTGGATATAATGATTACAGTGCGCTTTTAGACGCGTTTAAAACAGCTAAATTAGATATAACGTTTACGTGCTTAGAAATGACGGACAGCGGAAATTATCCGGAATATTCTATGCCAAAGACGCTTGTACGCCAAGTAGCAGGTATTGCGGATGCAAAAGGAATTGTTTTAAACGGAGAAAATGCTTTAACTATAGGCAGTGAAGATCAATATAAAAAAGCAGCTGAAATGGCCTTTAACTATAATTTTGCAGGATTTACTTTGCTTCGTTTCTACGATGTTATTAACAATGATACGCTGATGGGGCAATTTAAAAATACGCTGGGCGTTACACCAGTTGCGCAAACGGTTGTAGTAAAAAATGCGCCAACTGCGGTAGGAGAAACGGTTTATATTGTTGGAGACAGAGCTGAGCTAGGTCAGTGGGATACGTCCATTTATCCAATTAAATTAACATACAATTCATCTACAGCCGATTGGAGAGGCACCGTTTATTTTCCTGCCAGTCAAAGTGTTCAATTTAAAGCAATCGTGAAGAGAGCTGATGGATCGTTAAAAGCATGGCAGCCTGCACAGCAATATTGGAGCGTGCCGTCGGCAACAACGACTTATACGGATAATTGGTAAAACAAAGCCGCATAGCAAATGCTATGCGGCTTTGTTTTGAACATAAAAATTATTTCCAATTCGTTTGAATAAATTCATCCCGGCCGGACTTAGCGCGGTCTTCTTTATAGTGCTTTGGATTTTTCTTGTGGAAATCTTGGTGATACTCTTCCGCTTCATAAAACGTAGAGGCAGGAAGAATGCTTGTCACGATTGGTTTTTTAAAACGTCCGCTTTCTGCGACCTCTAGCTTTGTTTCTTCAGCTGCTTGTTTTTGGCTGTCATTATGGTAAAAAATTGCTGTTCGATACTGCGAGCCGCGATCTTGAAATTGACCTTCATCATCTGTTGGATCGATTTGCGGCCAATAAAGATCTAATAAACGTTTATAGGGAAACACTTCAGGATCAAATGTGATTTGAACCACTTCGTAGTAACCGCTTGTGCCAGATTTCACTTGCTCATAAGTAGGGTTATCCACAGTTCCCCCCATATATCCTGATACAATGCCGTGAATACCTTCTAGCTCTTCAAAAGGCGTAACCATACACCAGAAACATCCACCTGCAAATGTAGCTTTTTCCATACGTAATCCCTCACTTACTCCGTTGTTATGAAGGGTATTATATCAAATTTATATTGAAACAGCTAGAAAAGGGTTTGTAGGTTGTGTAAAAGCTGTGGATATTTATGTTTATCCACAGCTTTTACACAATAAACTCGGCTGCTTTGAAGATTGAAAAATGAAGGAGAGAATAAAGAAAAAATGATAGAATAGATAAGATGTATATATCGATTTAGAAGAGATTGCGCGACAGAATGACAATTTACGCGCAGTACTTTAGAATGCTGATAGCATCTAGATAAATAAAATTAGTATGTGAGTAATAAGAGGTAAGAAGCAGCATATTCACGCTGTTAAATAAATATACAAAGATAATAGGAGAGTTGAATATGTTACAAGATAATCTCATCCTAGAGCACTATGGATTAAACGAATTAAATTTTGATACGATCAAAAGCTACCGGGATCGATTTGCTGAAGTAAAACCAGCCCATCCTTGGAATGCACTTGAAACAAAAGAGTTTTTATACAAAGTAGGAGCATGGGGAAAGGTTAGAGATACCCATAAAGAAGGAGTTACGCTCGCAGGCCTGCTTTTATTCAGTGAAGAACGGATTATCACAGAAGTTTTACCACAATACTTTTTAGAATACCGGGAAAGTAAAGGGGATGAAGAATGGACAGAGCGTTTTACCTCTCAAGACGGGACGTGGTCAGGAAATATTTTTGATTTTTATTTCCATATTCATGAAATTGTTCGCAATAACGAACCGCAGCCGTTAATCGCTTCCTCTTTAACAGAAGCTTTAATCAATATGCTTATTCATGCGGATTATAATGGCGAGGGCGGCGTTATTTTAGAAAAGCAACCTTCTCATTACGTTTTTTCTAATCCAGGTCTTTTGTTAGTACCTACAGATTCAGTTTTTAGCAATACCGTTAGTCAGCTTCGAAACCCAAATATCGTTAAGCTATTCAGTTTACTAGGGCTATGTGAACGTTCGGGCTCTGGTTTGAAAAAAGTAAAGCAAAATTGGAGCCTGCATCATTATAAAACGCCGGCTATTGATCAAGATGTTTCTATGCATCGTACAGTGGTCATGTTATCTCTGTCCACTCAAGAAAGACAGGTAAGTTCTTCTGAAAAAGACACTTATAATACGTCTATAGATGATTCGGGAAATAATTTTAAAGATGTCGAAAAATATCAAAATACACCTGAAAACGATGTCGAAAAAGACTCCTATAATAAAAACGAGTACTCCTATAATAAAGAATTAATAGAGGAGTTAAAGTCATACAATAACGATGTTAACTCCTTGAATAAGGAAGATAACTACTATAATAACGAGAGTGACTTATACAATAACGATGTTAACTCCTATAATAATAATCATAACTCCTATAATAATGAACAAGGAGAGAATTCTTCTAATTTGGTAAATGTAGAGAATATTGATACGAAGCTATGGGATATTGCAGCGCTGGCTCGTGAAAAAAAACGGCTTTCGCCGAATCAGATGGAACATATTATTCTTGAGTTATGTAAAGAAAAACCGCTCATGCTTAAAGAGTTTGCTTATTTACTAGAAAGAACGCCGGATGGAGTACGTAATAATTATTTAACAAAGCTATTACGAAAAGGACAATTACAGTTGAAATATCCAAATCAGCCAAACCATCCAAAACAGGCATATTTATTTAATAAGAAAGATATAGAGAAATAAATCAAGCAACCGATAGAACGTATAGAGATTAAGCTGCAAAAAATTGATAAGGAGGAGTTTGCTAAAAGCTACAGATTTAAGGGGGAAATTCACCATAAAGTTGCCAAGCTGCCAGACTCTCTTTATATGAGTTCTGGCTCGTATAAAGGAGGAAAAAGAGTGTGAAAAGCAAGTGCGTTCTTATTTTTCTGGTGGTTGTATGGCTGTTTAATATGGGGAAAGGAATAGGGTGTGAATCAAAGGTGAATGCAGAGATGAATATACCGCTGTCGACGTGGGTGTGGGATACAAAGAAATGGATGCTGAACCAAGAAGCTATCCTCGAAAAGCTTCAAGAAAAGAAGGTAACAAACGTTTATTTACAAATTGATACTGATCTTTTACCTTCTGTATATAGGCATTTTATCCAACAAGCACAAGCCAAGGGCATAAGTGTTTACGCACTTGACGGCGCTCCTTATTGGATAGGGCCTTCTGGTATAGAAGAGCAGGAAGCATTTTTTAATTGGATAACAGCTTACCAAGCAGAAGCAGACGATCAACAGCAATTTTCAGGGATTCATTTGGATGTAGAGCCTTATTTGTATAAAAGTTGGGAAAATAATCGAGCTAAAAGTATTCTGCATTACCAATATGTTATTTCTCAAGCCGCTGTACAGTCTCATGAGTTACACTTGCCGCTTGCTGTAGATATACCGTTTTGGTTTGACGGAGTTTCCTTCAAAAATAGCAACGGTTCTGGTTCGCTGGGGCAATGGGTTATTCAATACGCTGATGAAGTCACAATTATGGCGTATCGAAACCATGTGGATAAAGAAAACGGTATTGCTGAAATAACAGAAAATGAACGCAGGTGGGGACGTGTACTATCTACTCCGATTGAAATAGGGGTAGAAACGATGGCCTCAGATGAAGGGGAATACATTTCTTTTTCTGCTAAAGGAGAAGAAAAGATGATGCAAGAGCTGAGCATTTTGCTTACGGAGTGTCAAGCTGAAAATTCTCCAAGCAGTATAGCTGTTCATCATTTTGATAGCTGGCTACAGATGAAGCCATGACAACGAAAAGACCGCTGCATCGCTGCAGCGGCCTTTTTGGGTTTAGGGAGTATAGATACAATATAGCCATTTTATTAAAGGACTATACATAAAAAAAGTAACCATTTAAAAAATGGCTACTCACACAAAGGGGGGGAACTTAATCTTATCATTCCCACTTTTTCCAAAAGATATGCCTCTTTTAACCTGTTTTTTTAAAATAATTTAGTCGTCCAAGATTCGCAGTTCCACACGTCTGTGACAACATCTTGATAAAATTCAGGTTCGTGACAAATAATTAAGATACTTCCTTTGTATTCTTTTAAAGCTCGCTTCAATTCATCTTTTGCATCTACATCTAAGTGATTTGTAGGCTCATCAAGTACAAGAATGTTGGTTTCATTGTTAATCAGCTTACATAGACGAACTTTTGCTTTTTCTCCACCGCTTAGAACTTCTACTTTACTTTCAATATGTTTGGTTGTTAAGCCGCATTTAGCTAAAGCTGCACGAATTTCATATTGGGTAAAGTGAGGAAACTCATTCCATGCTTCTTCAATACACGTATTATAATTAGCCGATTTGACTTCTTGTTCGAAATAGCCGATATGCTGGTAATCGCCTTTTTCTACAGAGCCTGAAATCGGTTTGATTTCTCCTAAAATACTTTTTAAAAGAGTTGTTTTCCCGATTCCATTTGCTCCTACAAGGGCAATCTTTTGACCTCGCTCCATTTTTAAATTCAGTGGCTTAGAAAGCGGCTCTTCATATCCAATCACTAAATCAGATGTTTCAAAAATTAATTTGCTTGAAGTACGAGCACTCTTAAAGTTAAACTCTGGTTTTGGACGCTCTTGAGCTAGTTCAATTACTTCCATTTTATCGAGCTTTTTTTGACGAGACATGGCCATATTTCGTGTCGACACGCGTGCTTTGTTTCTCGCTACGAAATCTTTTAAATCTGCCATTTCTTGCTGTTGTTTTTTATAAGCTGCTTCAAGCTGCTGCTTTTTCATCTCATATACTTTCATAAAATCGTCGTAGTCTCCTACATAGCGATTTAACTCTTGGTTTTCCATATGATAAATTAAATTGATCACGCTATTTAAAAATGGAAGATCATGAGAAATTAAAATAAAGGCATTTTCATATTCTTGCAAGTAGCGTCGTAGCCACTCAATATGCTGTTCATCCAAGTAGTTTGTAGGCTCATCAAGTAAGAGAATTTCTGGTTTTTCAAGCAATAATTTGGCCAGCAATACTTTTGTACGCTGTCCGCCACTTAAATCCTGTACATCACGGTCTAAGCCGATATCTTCTAATCCTAATCCGCGTGCAATTTCTTCGACTTTTGCATCGATAATGTAAAAGTCATTATTTGTTAAGAGGTCTTGAAGCGTACCGACTTCTTCTAATAGTTTTTCAAGTTCTTCTGGTGATACATCCGCCATTTTCTCATAGAGGCCATTCATTTGAGCTTCTAAATCAAATAAATATTGAAAAGCACTTTTTAGTACATCACGAATAGAAAGCCCGCGCTCTAATGCCGTGTGCTGATCTAAATAGCCAACGCGCACTTTTTTGGACCATTCTACTTTTCCAGCATCCGGTTCTAGCTTGCCTGTAATGATGTTCATAAATGTTGATTTACCTTCGCCGTTTGCTCCAATTAAGCCGACGTGTTCACCTTTTAACAATCGAAATGATACATCGTTAAAAATCGCACGGTCACCAAAACCATGGCTTAGATTTTTTACGTTTAATACACTCATGCTGACACACCTTTTCTTTTAAAATATCTATCGTACGTTTCGTTATAAACAAATTGATTCATAACGATTATAGCGAACTTATATACATAAATCCATATGAGTTTTCCAGCCTTGAACGTCATATAAAATTCACTCGCGTCTTCCTTTCTCTTCATTCATACTATATATATATCAATGTAAAAATCCTTCATGACGAAGGGACGGTCATATCGAATTATTCAAATAGAGTATATAGAAGAATAAAAAGGCAGGGGGAAAAGAAATGAACATTCATACCATACTAGTGGCAGGAAGAATGCATAAAGAGTTGCAGGAGATAATCAAACAAAAGCAGCTGTCTCAGACGTTTCGATTTATGGAAGAGAAAGACGTTACAATGGAAGATTTAAACTGGGCTGACGCGCTTTTATCCTTCGGTCCAACGGATTACTTTGAAGACCATAGCTTCAAATGGATTCATTCTCTCGGCGCAGGAGTCGATCGGTTCTTAGAAAGTGGGAATTGGAAAAAGAGTGTGATGTTAACACGTACGGTTTGTTCATTTGGTCAGCGAATCAGTGAATATTGTCTTAGCTATATGCTAGCTGAACTTCAGCACCACGCACAGTTTCAGCATCAGCAAAAACAAAAGCAGTGGAAAGCGGTAGAGCCTCAGCAGCTTTCTGCTCAAACGGTCATCATTTACGGAACAGGTGAAATCGGCGGACGTCTTGCAGCCGTTTTAAAATCTTTTGGTGTACGAGTGATAGGAGTATCTAAAAGTGGAAATGAAAAGCCGTCATTTGATCAAGTGGTCTCGATTTCAAATGAGAGAGACTTGCTAAAAGAAGCTGATTGGATTATTAGTACAATGCCGCTAACGAATGAAACAAAAAGCTACTTTAATCAAAAATGGATGAATGTAGTTGAAAATGCATATTTTATAAATGTTGGACGAGGTGCAACTGTAGATGAAAATGCGTTAGTAGGGGCTATTGAGCAAAAGCGTATTCGAAAAGCGTACATAGACGTGTTTGAGCATGAGCCGTTAACGAAAGAATCTTTTTGGTGGAATCATTCACATATCATCATAACACCTCATATTTCAGCGGTGACTACGCCTGAAGAAGCCGTAGAGTGCTTTGTTGAAACGCTGCAAAAAGTTGAGCAAGGCGAATTGCCTTCTAACTTGGTTAATATTGAAAGAGGTTATTAAAGCATTATGATGCGCGTTTCCGCTATGAGAATGGTATACTGAAACTTGCTTTTCTTGGACGAAAAGAATGAAATCTGTTCTTCTAGGGGGGAACAAACGTTGAAGCAAGAAGAATTATTTGAACAAGCACGTGTATTTATAGAGACGTGTTACGCTGAACTTGAAAAAAGCGAAGCGGACAAAAACAAGCGATTAAAAGAAATTCATCAGCAAATTATGTCACTCGGACATTATGATCATACATTTGAAGAGTTAGAGCACGGAGCTCGCATGGCTTGGAGAAACAGCAATAAATGTATCGGACGACTATTTTGGCAATCGCTCAATGTATTTGATAAGCGAGAGGCAAGCACAGTTGAAGAGGTAAGAGACGCCTTGTTTCACCATATTGAATATGCAACAAATGATGGGAAAATCCGGCCTACTATTACGGTGTTTAAACCGAAAATGAAAGCAAAAGAGCCGGTTAGAATATGGAATCATCAGCTAATCCGCTATGCGGGGTACGAGACGGAATATGGTGTGATAGGAGATCCTGATTCTGTTGCGTTCACGGTGGTTTGCCAAAAGCTGGGGTGGGAAGGTGAGAAAACTCACTTCGATGTTCTTCCTTTGGTTCTGCAAGTTAATGAAGCATCACCTCGATGTTTTGAGATTCCAAAACATTTAGTGAAAGAAGTAGCTATTACGCATCCAGAACTTCCTGAATTTGAAGACTTACAGTTAAAATGGTACGCTGTCCCGATGATTTCAGATATGAAGCTAGAAATTGGAGGGATTGATTACGTTGCAGCACCATTTAATGGATGGTACATGGGGACTGAGATTGGTGCCCGAAATTTAGCGGATACGTATCGCTATAATCAACTTCCAAAAATAGCTTCTATGATGGGATTGAACATGGATTACAACGCTATGCTTTGGAAGGACAAAGCCCTTGTCGAATTAAACGTTGCGGTGCTTTCTTCTTTCAAACGAGAAGGTGTTAGCATTGTAGATCATCATACGGCTGCTCAGCAATTTCACTTGTTTGAAGAAAGAGAGCAAAAAAATGGCCGGGAAGTGACTGGGAACTGGACGTGGTTAATCCCACCGGTTTCGCCAGCAACCACGCATATTTTTCATAAGCCTTATAAAAATAAAGTATTATCACCAAATTATTTTTATCAAGACGCTGCTTATTAAATGAACAAAAAAGAGAGTACAAATTTGTACTCTCTTATTACAAGTTAATTAATTTTTGTGTTTATCAAGCAAGTTAGCAAGTACATATGTTTTGTACTTTTCCACTTTGCGGCCTTCATGGTTGCGAACTCCTCGTTTTTTAAGTTCCTCAACATACCAGCCTTTGCTTCCTACGTGCATACTCAAACACCCTTTCGTCATTTTTTTAGGATGAACAGAATGAGGTTCATTGTCTGCTCGAATGGAGACATCTTGTCTTTCCAATACGTGCCTCATTGTAACATCTTTTATTTTATGATGAAAGGGAAAAAGGTCGAAAAAACGAGAATGATTTCAGAGAAATTTTAGTTTGATCATTCCTCGTTTTTTTGAGATAGAAGGAGGAGGTTTAATTCGTCTTTATTTTGGATTAGATCTTCTAATGTATACTGATCTAAAACCTTAATGAAGGCTTGCGTGGCTTCATGCAAAACGCTTTTTAACTTACAGACGGGGCTAATAATGCAGAAGTTTCCTTCACGGTCAAAACATTCAACAATATGAAAATCTTCTTCTGTTTGACGTACCACTTTTCCAATATTAATGTCTTTTGGAAGCTGAGCTAAACGAATACCGCCGTTTCGTCCTCGGATCGTTTCAATTAAGCCAAGTTTCCCAAGCTCGTGAATGATTTTCATAAGATGGTTTTTTGAAATATTATATGCTTCAGCAATTTCTTTTATATTGCTTAGTTTATTATTATCGCGAACGCCTAAATATAATAAAACTCGCAGTGAGTAATCTGTATATTGTGTGAGCCTCATCTTTTTACCTCTTCTCTTATCAGCAGCTGATATATCTATAATAGCATGTCTATATCTAAGAAATACAGAAAGAATGCTCTCGTTTTTGCAGGAGTGAATTTGTGAACATTTTTTTAAATATGTATATAAAATATATCTTTTTAAGTCGGATATGAGTATTATAAAGATGTATTAAAAATATATCTTTTAAAAATGAATCTTTCGGAGGCGAAAGTTATGAAACAAACAACTATTTCTATTGTAAAAAGTACAGTTCCTGTTTTAGAAAAGCATGGTCAAGCAATCACAACTCGTTTTTATGAAATGCTTTTTGAACAGTATCCTTCTTTAAAAAATGTATTTAACCAAACAAATCAAAAAACAGGACGTCAGCAAATGGCGTTAGCTAATACAGTTTATGCTGCTGCGCAGTACATCGATCGGCTTGAAACGCTGCTTCCAGTTGTGAAGCAAATTGCCCATAAACATCGCAGTATCGGCGTAAAAGCAGAGCACTATCCGATTGTAGGAGAGTTCTTATTAAAGGCAATTAAAGATGTTTTAAAAGAAGCTGCGACCGATGAGATTATGGAAGCGTGGAAAGAAGCTTACGGTGCCATTGCAGACGTATTCATAAGTGTGGAGCAAGAGTTATATGAAGAAGCCGAAGAAAAAGGATGGAAAGATTATAAAAAATTAATGGTTCATAAAAAAATAAAAGAAGCAGAAGACGTGTACTCGTTTTATTTAGTATCACCTGATCAAAAAGCGCTGCCAGCTTTTCTACCAGGTCAGTATGTGAGTGTACGAATTCCTGGTCAAGAGTATTTATCCATTCGCCAGTACAGCTTATCTGGCTATCCAAACCAGCCATACTATAAAATTACCGTAAAACGAGAAAAACAAATGGAAGACGGGGTCGTGTCAACTTATTTACATGATCAATTGAAAGAAGGAGACTTGCTTGAAGTCAGCGTTCCAGCAGGAGACTTTGTCTTAAAAGAAAATAATAAATCAGTATTTATCAGCGGAGGTGTAGGGATTACTCCAATGATGTCAATGCTTCATCAAGCATTGGAAAACAATCAAGAAGTAACATTTATTCACAGTGCTAAAAATGAGCAGTTTCATGCAATGAAACGAGAGCTTCAATCGTTGTCAGAGAAATATACGTTTGAACAACACGTTTTCTATAGTCAAGCGCAAACAGATCAGCATGATGAAAACATAACGTATGGTCGCTTAACTAAAAAAGAGCTAGCTAAATATGCCGGCGATAAACATGCATATTATTATGTTTGTGGATCTTCTTCATTTACGCAAATGGTGTTAGAAGGCTTAGCAGAAATGGGTATTTCCCAAGAAAATATCATGTATGAATCGTTTGGCCCGAAAATGAGTATGACTCCTTCCGCATAAATGTATGGAAAAAGGGTAAAAAGCTAACAGTAGACAATACTGTTAGCTTTTTTTATGAAAGGGAGTTTAAAGATGACAAATAAGCAGTATGACATGGTGGGAATAGGAATAGGACCTTTTAACTTAGGCTTAGCGGCCCTTGCTGAGCCTCTTGATGAAATTGATGCCGTCTTCTTTGATAAAGAAGAGAAATTTGAATGGCATCCAGGCATGTTAATTGACGGCACGGACTTGCAGATTCCGTTTCTAGCAGACTTAGTTACATTTGCGGATCCAACAAGCCCCTATTCGTTTCTAAATTATATTCACAAGCAAAAACGCTTGTATCCGTTCTTTTTCTTTAATCGTTTTGACATTCCGCGTCAAGAATACAACGAGTACGCAAAATGGGTAGCGGAGCAGCTATCTTCCTGCCACTTTTCTTCAAAAGTTGTGGACGTGATACCGAAAAATGAAGAAGAGTATTATGAAGTAAAGGTAGAAACACCTGAGGGAATTCAAACAGTAAATGCTAAACACGTTGTAATGGGAACAGGAAGCATTCCACTTGTGCCTCCGGCTTTTGAAGAAAAGCTGAATGAGCATATTTTACACAGCAGCGGCTATTTACATAAAAAAGAAGAGGTTCAAAAAGGAAAGCATGTAACGATCGTTGGGTCAGGACAAAGTGCTGCCGAGATTTTTCTTGATTTACTAGAAGAACAGACTGAACATGATTACCACCTTACATGGTTTACAAGATCCTCTAATTTTTTTCAGCTTGATCAATCCAAGCTTGCTCAAGAGTTATTTTCGCCAGACTATGTAGATTACTTTCATTCGCTAGCTTTTGAGGAACGTACAAGCACAGTAGAAGATTTAAATCCTTTACGTCACGGAATTGAATCTTCTACCTTAACGAAAATCTATGATTTACTCTATCATCGTTCACTTAAAGGAAGAGTACCCGTTACGATTCAAGCTTCGACTGAAGTAAGTGACATTCATAAAAAAGGAAATGGATATGAGCTGGAGTGCAAACAATTAAAGGCTGAACGCTCTTTTCAATACGAAGCGGATCGTTTGATATTATCCACGGGCTATAAGCCAAAGATTTCGCCGTTCATTGAACGAATAAAAGATGATATCGAATGGGAAGATGACAAGCGTTTCAAAGTCACAAAAGATTACCGGCTTGTCTTTAAACACCCCCGTAACCACCACTTTTTTACTTTAACTAATATCGAACATTCACATGGATCTGGCGCAACAAATCTTGGTTTATCCGTTCAGCGCAATCAGCGTATTCTGAACGTAATTGCAGGTAGAGATGTGTACCCAGTTCCAGAAGAGACGACGTTTCAGACATTTAATTTGTTTTGAATTTCTGCTTTGTAAAAACCTCCAATGTGCTTTTTGATTATTGTAGAAAAGTTTTTTGCTCATAAACCATGTTTAAAAGAACAGTGCACGGGTATTTTATTTATAGAACATTAGTACACAAATCAATTAAGGAGTTGCTTAGAATGAGTAAGAAAATTGCAGTATTAGTAACAGATTTATTTGAAGATGTGGAATATACAGATCCAGCCAAAGCCTTTGAAGAAGAAGGACATACGCTAACAAAAATCGATGTTAAAACAGGTGAAGTAACAGGTAAACAAGGTGAAACAACATTAACAATTGATAAAGCAATTGCAGATGTAAAACCAGAAGATTTTGACGCATTGTTTTTACCTGGAGGCTTCTCACCAGATATCTTGCGTGCGGACGATCAAGTCGTAGCTTTCACAAAATCATTTATGGATGAAGGCAAACCGGTTATGGCTATTTGTCACGGGCCACAGCTGCTAATCAATGCTGAAACATTAAAAGGACGTGACGTAACTGGTTTCAAATCAATTGCTATTGATTTGAAAAATGCGGGGGCAAACTTTCATGATAAAGAAGTGGTGGTATGCGGTAATCAACTAGTTACAAGCCGTACACCAGACGATATGGAAGCATTCGTACGTGAATCAGTAAACGTCTTAAAATAAAATAATATTAGTAAAACTTTCTGTAAAAGGCGATAACAGGGTGATTTACCACTCTGTTATCGCCTTTTTTGTATGTAACGATTTTGACGAGGAATTTACAGTTATATTACTGCATTGGGTGAAGCAGTTTCTAAAAGAATATGAAAACCTTTTACTATCAATAGATGGAAGCCATGTAATACAATCGAAACATTTTTTACATAAATGAAAGTATAATTTTGGTAGCTTAAAAGACGTTGCGAGTTTCATAGTTTTCGTGCAACAATGAGGGTGCATCACGAGATTGGCTTGCTACAAGCTTAGATGCGTTGCGGTTTTACAAAAAACTTTATTATCACATAGGAGGATTTCAAACATGAAGAAAAGGTTTCGTATTGCCACTGTCGCAGGTGCCGTATCATTAGGATTACTAACAGCAGGACAAGCAAATGCAGCAGCTCCTGATTGCAACACTCCAAAACAAATTACCATTAAAGATGCTCAAGCAGCACAAAATATAAATGTAGATGAGCTATTAAAGAAATTTAACGCTCAAGGGCAATCTGCTCAAGCAGCAGCTCCACAACAAGAAACACAAGCACCAGATCAAGCTGAAGCAGCTCCACAGGAACAAGCACAAGCACCAGAACAAAGTGAAGAAGCAAAAGCTCCTGAGCAAACACAGCAAAACACAAAAGCTCAACAATCAGAAAATACTGATAAAGCAGAACAAACAAAAGATGCTAGTCAATTCGAACAAAAGGTCGTAGATTTAGTGAACCAAGAGCGTGAAAAACAAGGTTTAAAACCTCTAACACTTAATAAAAAATTAAGTGACGTTGCACGTACTAAATCAAAAGATATGATGGACAAAGGGTACTTTGACCACAATTCACCAACATATGGTTCACCATTTGATATGATGAAACAATTCGGCATTGAATATACAACTGCAGGTGAAAACATTGCAAAAGGTCAGCAATCTCCTGAAGATGTAATGAATGCTTGGATGAATAGTGACGGTCACCGCAAAAACATTCTAAACCCTGATTTCACTGAAATTGGTGTTGGATACGTAAAAGGTGATACTACGTACTGGACTCAACAATTTATCGGTAAGTAATACAAAAAGAGCAGGATATACCTGCTCTTTTTTGCGTTTTTAGCTGTCCAATTTGGGTATAGTAAAGTAAGAACACGTAAAGGAGTGCCTTAAATTGGGACGTATATTAAAAAAAATTTTAGTCGCTGTTTTTCCTATCCTTTTAAAAGAAGGATATCGTCATTATAAAAATCGTAAAACTCGAACTACGCCGTCTAAAGGGTATAAATAAAAAGGACTCGAAAGAGTCCTTTTTGTTTTATGCTTGAACGGGGATATGCTTGAATTCTTTTACGTTAAATAATCCTTTGTCGGTTAATTTTAGACATGGGATAACAGGTAAGCTTAAGAAAGATAATGTCAGCAGCGGGTTGAATTTCTGTGAAATATCAAGCTCATGAAGAGCTCCGTGAAGCTGCTTAAGTAAGCTGTTTACTTCATTGTAAGGGTGAGGTGACATTAATCCTCCGATGGAAAGAGGGAGGGAGCCAATCACTTCATTGCCTTTTACAATAACAATACCTCCGCCGATTTCTTCAATTGCCGCAATTGCTTTTGCTAAATCCTCATCATTTGTTCCTACGGCTACGATATTATGTGAATCGTGAGCAATCGTAGTAGCGATCGCTCCGTCTTTTAACTGAAAGCCTTTTACGATCCCAAGACCAATATTCCCTGTTAAATGATGGCGCTCAACAACAGCCATTTTCAGCTGATCGTTTTCTACAGAAGACTGAAATTCGTTTTGCTTCACTTGAACTTCTTCTACAATATGATTTGTAAGCAGACTGTTTGGATTAATTTCAATAATATTAGCCCGATTGTGCTGAAGTGGTATCGTAAGTTTGTTAATAGAGAACTCTTTCAAATGAACAGAATTCATTAGTTCTGTCGGAAGATCAATTTGTTCTTCTTGAACAAACAGCATCTCTCCATTTTCAGCAATGAGCTCTCCGTTTTGATAAACATGTGCTGCAGATATATCGGTTAAGTCGTCCAGCAGAATAAAATCGGCTTTGTAACCAGGAGCAACCGCACCTCTATCTTTTAACCCGTAGCATTCAGCAGCATTTAATGAAGCCATTTGAATCGCAATTAACGGATCAAGCCCGAGTTCAATAGCAAAACGAACATTGTAATCAATAGAACCTTCCGTTAATAAATCATCTAGATGTTTGTCATCGGTACAGAATAAAAATCTGCGCGCGTTACGTTCATTTACAGCAGGTAACAATTGTCTCAAATCTTTAGCAACAGAACCTTGGCGGATTAGAACATACATCCCGCGCTGAATGCGTTCAATTGCTTCTTCTGCTGTTACGCATTCATGGTCTGTTGAAATGTTAGCGGTACGATAAATATTAACGCCCGTGGCATCTAGCCCTGAGCCGTGCCCATCAATTACGCCGTTTGCATCGTTAGCTGCTTGTAATTTATCAAGCATATCGTCATCTCCATCTCGAACAGCAGGGAAATCCATCACTTCTGCTAATCCAAGCACGCGAGGGTGAGAGAAAAATGGTGCCAAGTCAGCTGCTTTTAAGACGGCTCCAGAGCTTTCAAAAGGAGTTGCTGGCACGCTTGAAGGTAAGTTCACAAATACGTCTAAAGGAATCGAATCCGAGTTTTGAAGCATAAACTCAATGCCAGATTTCCCTGAAACATTCGCAATTTCATGAGGATCCGTTACGACAGTTGTGACGCCTCTAGGTACAAGAAGTTTTGAGAACTCTTTAGGTGTAACCATTGATGATTCAATGTGAACGTGTCCATCAATGAACGTAGGAGAAATATATTTTCCTTTTGCATCAACGACGTTATTCCCTTCGTATTGACCTATTCCAACAATCACTCCATCAGCAATCGCAATATCGGCTTCAATGATGGAAAGCGTAAAGACATCGATAATTTTCCCGTTTTTCACTACAAGATCTGCAGGTATTTTTTTATTGGCAACAGCAAGCTGTTTTTTTAATGTTGTTTTTGTATTTGACATGAATGTGACTCCTCTCATTGTATAACTGAATAACAATGAAGGACTATGTAAGGGAGAACATAAAGAAGAATAAAAATGCAGTATGAATGATGTTCAACCCTCGTAGTCCAACTATTTACGGTAGTTCGGTAGAAACTCTTGGACCCTATTTCCAAGACTATACGAGCTTTAGGTATTTCGATACATTCTATAGACAAATAATAAAAACGTCAATTCCTAATAAAAAAGAAAGATTTTTGGGAATATTTCATCTATGTGTATGTAAACGATTTAACTCTTATTTGCTCGCTAAAAGGTGCAGCATTCATGTATAGAAAAAAATGTAGAAAAAACCGTCAATGGCTATTAGTCATTGACGGAGTTGTCATTAAGCTTGTTTACGCAGTGTACCTAATTCTTCCGCGATCGCTTGCATTTCACTTGGGCTAAAAGAATCTTTTCTCATTACCATATCGTATAAGTACTTTAAGTCTTCATACATTTCTTCGTCAAAAGCTTCAGCTTTAATTGCTCCGATATTTAGCATGCGCAATTTTTCACTAATGCTATCGACCATATGTTTAATATTCTCTGGAGATTTTACTGATAAATCCACTTTGTTCATCCTTCCAGTTGCGTTTTTTTTATTGTAACATGTTTTTATCGTGTGAACACTTTTATGTCAGGTTCTTATCCACAGAAGAGTGGAAACGATATAAATAAAAGAAAACTATTTTTTAGTTTAAAAATGATTGTATATAATGTTTGTAATAAGGGAAAGGAGTCGAGACTATGATTAACGTATTATTCGTTTGTTTGGGAAATATTTGTCGTTCACCCATGGCAGAAGCGGTCTTTAAAGATATGGTGAAGAAAAAAGGGCTAGAAGGACAAATTCACGTAGATTCTGCAGGCACAGGAGGCTGGCACAAAGGAAATCCGCCTCATGAAGGGACACAATCTATTTTAACGAAAAACAACATTGATTTTAAAGGGCAAACAGCAAGACAAGTGATTCAAGAGGATGTAGCTAAATTCCATTATATTATTGGAATGGATGTCGAAAATGTAGGAAATCTGAGAAGGATGGCTGGACATACTAAAACAGGTTATATTGCAAGACTTTTGGATTTTGTGCCCTATTTACATATTGAAGATGTGCCTGATCCTTATTTCACGGGAAATTTTGACGAAGTATATGACTTAGTTCAAGAAGGATGTAAGGCTCTTTTAGACGAAATTATAGAGAAGCATTTTTCGGAATAAGTGATACTCAAAAAATAAAAAACGGAGGAGAAACAACAAATGGGTAAACGAAATAAGCTAGTAGAAGGTATTGTCATTGGAGCAATTATAGGAGGAGCTGTTTCTTTATTTGATAAAGAAACAAGAAGTTCCGTCATTCAAGGAAGTAAAAAACTGAAAGACAAAACAAAAACTCTTATTCAGCACCCTGAACTTGTAACGGATACTGTGAAAGAGAAATATGAAACGATCCGTACGACCATTGAGCAAGTTTCTGAAGATGTATCATTTGTAGCAGGAAAAGTAGAAAAGTTAAAAGAAACAACGCCTCAGGTGATGGAAATTGTAAACGATACAAAAGAAGCATTTGTGGAGAAGTATGGTGATGAACAAAAATAAATAAGGAGGCACATATGGCTGGAATATACATAAATAACATCGTAAGGTTTGGCAAAGAACTGATGGGCCGCATTCATCGAGATGAGCTGCCCAGCTTATCAGCTGAATTGGCTTATTATTTGCTGCTCTCGCTATTTCCTTTTTTAATTTTTTTAATTACGCTGATTGGATTTTTGCCATTGGAATCAACAGATCTGCTTGACTTGGTCGAAAATGTAGCGCCCCAGCAAACGCTCCACATGATTGAAAGCAACGTTTCTCATATCATTGGTTCTCATAATGAAAAACTATTGTCCTTTGGTATCATTGCCACGATGTGGTCTGCTTCAAATGGAATCAATGCGATTGTAAGAGCATTTAACCGAGCGTATCACGTACAAGAAAATCGGCCTTTTTTAGTGGCAAGAGGTATGGCAGTTCTCCTTACTTTTGCGATGATATTTGTTATTATTGTAGCGCTTTTACTTCCGGTTTTCGGCCATATGATTGGTCTTTATTTATCGTCTACGTTTGGGTTCTCAGAAACTTTTCTCGCTTTATGGTCTGCTTCCCGCTGGATTATCAGCGGTCTCATTTTGTTTACTGTTTTTACGGGGTTATATTACTTTGCTCCTAATAAAAAGCTGCTGATTCGAAATGTGGTAAAAGGAGCGGCTTTTGCTACGGTCGGATGGACAGTGGTATCGATGCTGTTTGCGTATTATGTAAATCATTTCAATAACTATACAGCTACATATGGAAGCTTGGGCGGAATTATTATCTTGCTTATTTGGCTGTACCTATCGGGGATGATTATTGTTATTGGAGGAGAAATTAACGCTATTTTCTACGACCGTCGAGTTAAATCTTCATAGTCACAAATTGGCATGAAATCATTCGCAAGATATGAGCATACTAACAAAGTGAAAGGGAGGTTTTACATCATGACAAAGCATACAAAAAAAGACGGAAGCAATACAAAGCAAAATAAAAAGAGCCAACCAAAGCATAAAACAAGCAACAGCCAAAATGGACAAAACGGTTACCATTAAGGCATGGGTTTTCATAATAAAGAGGCTGGGACAAAGGTAGTTGAGTCCAAGTAAAAAACGAACCATTCATCGACCTGTTTGATGAGTGGTTCGTTTTTTTTTTGTGATGGTGCATATCGTTTTATTTGTTTCGTTCCTTCTAGCAGTTGATTGGAGGGTAAGGCGAAGACTCCTGCGGGAAAAGCGGAACAGGTGAGACCCCGCAGGAGCGAAAGCGACGAGGAGGCTCAGCGGCCGCCCGCGGAAAGCGAAGCCTTGCACGGAAATCAATTGCGGTGTCATAAGCAGTCCAGCTCATGTATCTCATTTGTTCGTCTTTCGATTGGATTTATTTTGTTATGTCTCAACCTCTTTTTTGCGTTAAGATTTTAACAAACGCAGGCCGTTTAAGATAACTAAAATGGTGCTGCCTTCGTGACCAATAACACCAAATGGCATATCAAGCACTTGGAAAAAATTCGAACAAATCAATAAAAAGATGACGGCAATAGAAAAAATAACGTTTTGCTTCACAATTGAGTTCATTCGTCTAGAAAGAGCTACTGCATCCGAAATTTTTGATAAATCATTTTTCATTAAAACGATATCTGCCGTTTCAAGTGCCACATCCGTTCCTTCTCCCATGGCTACTCCAACGTTAGCAGTAGCGAGAGCAGGTGCATCGTTAATGCCATCTCCCACCATTGAAACAGTAGGGAATTTTTCTTTTAACGCTTTAATTTTATCTACTTTCGCTTCGGGCAAACATTCTGCAATGTATTCATCGACGGCACATTCTTTTGAAATGGCCTCGGCTGTTTTTTCGCTGTCTCCTGTAATCATGACGGTATGAATACCCTGCTCTTTAAGAGATTTAACAGCGTCTACAGCTTCTGTTCGTACAACGTCTTTTAGCGCAAGCAATCCCACAATACCATGCTGGTCTTTTGCATACACAATCGTTTTTCCTTCACTGGCAAGCGTAGATGAAATCCCATTTTCAAATTCAGCTGCATCTTCTTTACCTACAAAATCTGCTTTTCCTATCTTCCACGTATCTCCTTGAAGAGACCCAATGACACCGTATCCGGGAACGTCTTCAAGTGAATCTGGCTGAACAAGCGTCAATTCCTTCTTGTTTTTCACAAAATCAACAATGGACTGAGCAAGCGGGTGATTGGACTGACGCTCAATGGATGCTATTTTAATAAGAAATTCCTGTTCGTTTATATCAGAACGTACAATAACATTTGTCACTTCTGGCTTTCCTTTTGTTAACGTTCCTGTTTTGTCAAAAGCAATTGCGCTTAAATGGCTTAACCTTTCTAAATGCACACCGCCTTTGAACAAAATTCCTTTTTTTGCTCCGTTTGAAATAGCAGACAGCGAAGCAGGGGTGATAGATGCAACTAGGGCGCAAGGAGACGCTACAACTAAGAGAATCATTGCTCGGTAAAATGTCTCGGTCCAGCTCCATCCAAGCACATAGTGTGGGAGGAAAAGCATAACTGCCACAACCGATAGAACAATTTTTACGTATGTGCCTTCAAATCGTTCGATAAATAATTGAGAAGGAGACTTTTCACTTTGAGCCGTTTGAACAAGTTGAATGATCTTTTGAAACAGCGTCTCAGCACTTGGCTTTGTCATTTTAATGGTAATGGCGCCTTTCACATTCACCGTGCCCGCAAATACTTCATCATCGAGCTGTTTTAGTACAGGAACAGATTCACCCGTAATAGCAGCCTGATCAATCGTTGTTTGACCTGAGACAACAATACCATCGGATGGCACTCGTTCACCCGGCTTAACTAGCAGCAAGTCACCGATTTGTAAATCCGAAATCGATACAATTTCTTCTTGATCTCCAATCAGGCGCGTTGCTTCTTGCGGCTGTAAATTCATCAAGGCGCTAATTTCTCGGTTGCTTTTATTCATGGTGTACGTTTCTAATGCACCGCTTAATGCAAAAATGAAAATAAGCATAGCACCTTCTGTCCAGTAGCCAATTACAGCTGCTCCAATGGCGGCAATAATCATTAACATTTCGACGTTTAATTCTTTATTTTCGATCGTTTCTTCAATTCCTTCTTTTGCCTTAGCAAATCCGCCTATCACATAAGCTAATACAAAGAGCGTAATAGATACAGCTGTATCCTGCTGTTTTGAAAGCAGCCAGCCGGCTAAAATAAGCACTCCGCTCAACAGTGCAGCAATGAGTTCACCATGTGTTTTTAATACGTTGACAGCAGAAGACGTTTGCGGCGTTTGTTCTTGTTTTTTAGGTAACGCATTTTCCATACAAATCCTCCTTGAACGATAATTGAGAAGAATAATCACAATCATTACCCCTAAAAAAGCACGAAAGCTGCCATCTCAGCGATAGCAGCACACTTTTTCCATTTATTATCTTTTGAATTGGGATATTTAGTATAGTATAGCACGGAACAAGCAAGGAGGTAACAACTAATGCTTAAAAAATAAAAACAGAATGCAGCTGGACGTCTGCATTCTGTAAAAAACATACTACATATCTAAATGCTCTTCATAATATTTATAAGCGGAAGTGTAAATGTGCTCGATATCGGCATCCGTCATGTACATTAAGGTTTCACGGTCAATCCCCTTCATTGTTTCAATAAATGTAATCATGTTTTTACGTTCTTGTCTGCTCATTCATTATTCTCCTCTCCATCTGTTTTAATACAGTTTATTATATTTAATTGTATTATATAACAGAAAAAGTATTTTGTGTGGATTTTTTTTAAAAATAGGCAAAAAAATTTTGAAAGACGTAAATAATTGACTATATAGAAAAATGTGTTTTATAATTTATATATGAACATATGCTCATATACTTGCATATAATGAACGGAGAGATGGTATGAAAAAAGATGAACATTCGTTTTTATCGCCTCAAACAGTAGAAGAAGCATCAAGAATACTAAAAGCTATTTCAGATCCTACGAGAATGAAAATTCTTTATTTGCTATTTCAAGAAGAGTGTTCAGTCGGTCATATGGTTGAAGTGCTTGGTGTTTCACAATCAGCTATTTCACATCAGTTAACTCACTTGCGTCATTTACGTTTAGTAAAATATCGTCGTGAAGGGAATACGTATTTCTATACGTACGATGATGAACACGTGGTTGGAATTTTACATCAAGTGATTCAGCACGTAGAATGCGCACATAACGAATAGGAGGAGGGGCTTTGCATGAGTCATGATCATCACCACCATCATCATGGTCACCATCATCATGGTCACCATCACCATTTTGATACACAGCGTGAAGGCAACAAAAAAGGTCTGTTAATTGCACTAATTATCACCGCGGGTATTATGGTTCTTGAGTTTGTTGGAGGGCTTTTTACAAATAGCTTAGCGTTATTATCCGATAGCGGACACATGCTGTCTGATACAAGCTCACTTGCTCTTAGCCTAGTAGCGATATGGTTTGCTAACCGAGCTGCATCGGCTAAAAAAACGTACGGTTATTATCGTTTTGAAATATTAGCGGCTCTTTTTAACGGAGTGGCACTGTTTGTAATAGCAGGGTTTATCATTTATGAAGCCTATCAGCGCGTACTAGAGCCGCAGTCTGTAGCAAGCGGCAGCATGATGCTGATTGCTGCTGTTGGTTTACTCGCTAATTTAATCAGCGCCTGGTCACTTATGAGACAAGGCGATGTAAAAGGAAATGTAAATTTACGCAGTGCTTACTTACACGTATTGGGAGATGCTCTAGGATCTATTGGTGCTATTGTAGCGGGACTTCTTATGATGCTGTTTGGATGGTATATTGCTGACCCGATTATTTCTGTAGTTGTGTCTGTATTAATTTTAAAAAGCGCTTGGGGCGTGCTTGCTCATAGTGTTCATATTTTGATGGAAGGTTCTCCTGAAGGAGTGGATCATAGTGAAATCAAAAACCTTCTTGAAAACATTGAAGGAGTCAAAGATGTGCATGATTTACACATTTGGACGATTACTTCAGGACTGGACTCATTGAGCTGTCATATGCGCGTAGAAGATGAAAAAGATTGTCAGCAAATTTTGCAAAAAGCCATTGATTTAGTACACGATCACTGCGGCATTGAGCATACGACGATACAAGTTGAAAAGTCAGCTCTTCAGCATCGAACGCTAAAAGTTTAAAAAACAAGCGAGGACCTATAGGTTCTCGCTTGTTTTTTGCTGCATAGGCATTTTTTGTCCGAATACAAAAAGAATGATAAAAATAAAGCCAAGCATCCCGCTAATAATATTAAAAAAGCTGACATGATGAAAGAACTGAATAAAAGTACCGCCTATGTAAGGACCGGCCAGGCTTCCGATACTAAAAGCAATGCCGCATAGTAAATTACCTGTAGGAAGCAGACGAGCAGGAATCAAATCCGTCATATAGCTGATTCCTAAACTAAACGTAGAACCTACAACCATGCCTGCTATAAATAAACAAGCTACTAATGGAATAGCGGTGTCTTCCAAGAGACTTGCTGTAAAAAAAGTCACGGCTCCAATTGATAAAATCCATCCTAATACCAATTTCCGTCCGAATTTATCGCTTAGTATGCCAAGAGGAAGCTGAAAAACAATAGCTCCCACTGCAAAAGAAGTCAGCAGAAGTGAAATAAACTCTACTTGCAAACCAATTCGCAAACCATATACGGGAAAGCTTCCGTTCAGTGATGATTCTAAAAACCCATATCCAAAAGGCGGTAAAAAAGCAATCCAAGCATATTTAGCCGCTTTAGAAAATCGTTTAGCCGTTTCTTTTAATGAGTTCACCTCAACTTCCTGTAGGGGAAATTCATTTTTTATTAAAAACAAAAATACCCACGTTAGAAGACATAGAGCGGATGAAATCATAAAAGGCAGCGCTTGATTAATTTCAATTAACGGCGTCATTAAAGGTCCAACAGCAAAACCAATACCGAAAAAAAGTCCGTACAATGAAATATTTCGCCCTCGTTTATCAGCAGGGGAAGACGATGTAATCCACGTTTGAGTTCCAAAGTGCAGCGCGTGATCTCCTATTCCAATAAATAAACGGAGCACAAACCAAAATACAACAGATTTCCACAGGGGAAACAAAGCTAAAGATACAATAACTAAAAGTCCGCCTGCTGCGATAATTGGCTTGTATCCGTATCTGCGAAGCGGCGCTTCCATGAAAGGAGAAATAAATAAGATGCCCAGGTACAATCCAGTTGCGTTTAATCCGTTTATAGTAGAGGAAAGACCGTCTTTCTCAAAAATAATAGCAATTAAAGGCAGCAGCATGCCTTGGCTGAATCCAGAAATGGCGACAAGGCTAACTAAAATCCAGAAACGTTGTTGATGAGTAGCACCCATAGCATTTAACCTCTTTTTATCTATATTTTGTCAATCCAACTGTTTAATCGTACAAGGAAAACGCTTTATTGACAAGGATATAAACAGGCCGTGCTGTCCATTTGACATCTTTATGTAAGGAGAGTAGAATAAAATATGTAAATAGTTACATGTTTTTGTTTACAATTAAGAGGTGATTGCTATGATAGAACCAGGGTTAAAGAAAATAGCGACATTCACAATTAATGTTGGTACCCCGATTGTCATTGGTCATACAGGGTTAGGGAAAAAACAGTTTATCCCCATTAAGTCAGGTACTGCAAATGGAAAGATAAAAGGCTTAATCCTTCCAAGCGGAGCAGATTCTCAAATTATTCGTTGGGATGGCCGCGTCGATTTATCTGCTCGTTATGTGATTCACACAGAAGATGATGAACTTATCTACATTGAAAACAACGGAATACGTCAGGTTAGTAAAGAATTTAGAGAACAGGCTGCTGAAGGTGAAATTGTACCTCCAGAGCACGTTTACTTTCGTACGATTCCTGTCTTTGAAACTGGAAGTGCAAAGTATAAGTGGTTACAGGACCGCATTTTTATAGGCGCTGCTGTAAGAAACCCAGACAGCGTTGTGCTAGACATATATGAAGTTTTATAAATCAAATTAGAGGAGAGGTATAAACATGGAAAAATTTATTGGGAATCATATGATTTACACATACGAAAACGGATGGGAATATGAAATCTATATTAAAAACGAAAATACAATCGATTACCGTATTCATAGCGGAATGGTGGCAGGACGATGGGTTCGTGACCAGAAAGTAGATATTGTGAAATTAACAGAAGGTGTATATAAAGTATCCTGGACTGAACCAACGGGCACAGATGTATCTTTGAACTTTATGCCTGATGAAAAACGCATGCACGGCATTATTTTCTTTCCAAAATGGGTACATGAACATCCTGAAATTACCGTGTGCTATCAAAATGATTATCTTGATTTAATGCACGAATCCCGTGAAAAATACGAAACATATCCAAAATATGTTGTTCCGGAATTTGCTGATATTACGTTCATCAAAAATGTCGGAGCGAACAATGAGGAAGTTATCGCTCAAGCGCCTTACGAAGGAATGACGGATGATATTCGCGCTGGAAAATTAATTTAACATGGCGGCATAAAAAAGGCTAGGACAAAAGTATGTTAGTTGAAGGAAAATCCGAACGAATTTAATTCTTGATCAAGAATTAAATTCGTTCGGATTTTTTTATTGTGATGGTGCCCGGAAATAAAACCGCAGTGTAACAAGTAATCCATAGTGAGAGTAGTTGGTTATATAAAAAGCGGTTTATAATGAAGTAAAGGAGTGAAGAAAATGGAATTTAACATGAAAAAAGAAGAGGGTTTTACGACAAATCTTCCTTACGGAGAGCTGCATATCGCCGGAGATGAAGAGCATGGCTTTCGTCCTTATCAGTTAATGACATCGTCCATTGCCGTGTGCAGCGGAGGCGTGTTAAGAAAGATTCTAGAGAAAAAAAGAATCTCTTTTTCAGATCTACGCATCCAAGCTGATGTGACGCGCAATGATGAAAAAGCGGGGCGAATCGAAAAAATTCATTTGCACTATATCATCACAGGAGAAGACCTTCCATTAGATAAAATTGAAAAATCAATTGAGCTAGCTCGAAAAAATTGTTCGATGCTACAGTCGATTATTGACAGTATAAAAGTGACAGAAACCTTCGAAATAAAATAAAAGTGGACATTGTCCACTTTTATATTTCTTTTGGTTTGCTTCCGGCTTTATCAAAATAGCGCATGCGTTCAGGGGTCAGCTGAAGAAGCAAATAATTTGGATCATCTGGACTTTTAATCCACTCTTTTAACTTTTCATTCCAAAATTTCTTTTTTAACTCTTCGTTTGTTTCTACATTTACTTTGGCTTCTACCTCTACATACGGATCACTCCAACCTTGCCCATCATAGCCTAATAAAATATGAACGTAAGGGTTTTTTTCTAGTTCTTCGACTTTATGGGTATCTTTATTGGTGGCGGTGTAGAGCACAAGATCTTCATGAAAAAACATCATAAAGCGTGAATAAGGTTTTCCATCTTGAATCGTAGCTAACGTTCCGATTGTATAGTCATCCAGTACGGATAAAATTTGATTTTTTACATCATTACTCATTTTTTCACTCCTCATTCTATCTCATTATCCTTGGTAGTTTGGCTGATTTTTAAATATCTTAATCAAAAATCAATTAGGGGTTTATCATTTATAAAAATAGGTTAAAAATACTAACATTGACGGTGAGTCTATACAAATTCCATTAATTTGATATGATTGATTTTGTTGTCAAAAAATGAATAAGGTGGGTGTACATATCGATGATCAATCGGATTTTTCTTATAGCGGTTATTCTTGGGGTGCCGCTATCTGTTATTGGGCACATGATGCACTGGTCAGATGTTCTTATGTTTATTATTTACTGTTTAACAATCATTGCCCTCGCAGCTTTTATGGGAAGAGCAACAGAGAGCTTAGCTGTTGTAGCTGGTCCTCGAATAGGCGGTCTATTAAATGCCACGTTTGGTAACGCTGTAGAATTAATTATTTCTATTTTTGCTCTAAAAGAAGGCCTTACAGCCGTAGTGCTTGCATCGTTAACCGGTTCTGTATTAGGAAATCTTCTTCTTGTAGGCGGTCTTTCATTCTTTATCGGAGGACTTAAATTTAAGCGTCAAGAATTTAACGTCTATGATGCAAGACATAATTCTGGATTATTGATCTTTGCCGTTATTGTTGCGTTTGTTATTCCTGAAGTGTTTGCTAGCGAAATGGACGAAGCGAAGACCATGTCCCTAAGTGTTGGAATCTCCATTATTCTCATCATCTTGTACTTAGCGGCGTTATTTTTTAAGCTGGTAACGCATCGAGGCGTGTATCAGCATAAAAGTGAAGAAGTGGAAGAACATGAGGAGCCAGAGTGGTCAATGTGGAAAGCGATTGCGGTTCTCTTTTTGTCTACGTTAGCTGTAGCTTACGTATCCGAAAGCTTGGTAAGTACAATCGAAATTGTCTCGGAAAGCTTTGGCTGGAGTGAGCTGTTCATCGGGGTCATCATTGTAGCGATTGTTGGGAACGCGGCAGAGCATGCTTCCGCAATTATTATGGCTGTTAAAAATCGCATGGGTGTAGCAGTTGAAATTGCTGTTGGCTCGACTTTACAAGTAGCGATGTTTGTAGCACCGATACTAGTGTTAGTGTCGCTGATGTTCGAAAATCAAATGTCTCTTGTTTTTACGTGGCCGGAGTTGATTGCGATGGTAACAGCCGTATTTTTAACGATTGCCATTTCTAACGACGGAGATACAAACTGGTTCGAAGGTGCAACTCTTTTAGGCGCTTATATTATTATGGGAATTGGTTTTTATCTTATTTAAAAAAGAAACGTTCACTTTATGTGGACGTTTCTTTTTTGTAGGTGAATAGAAGAATTTCCCTTTTGGTATTCAGGATAAAACAGGGGATGTTTGAAAAAACTATGGTTGCATTCATTAACGATGTTGAAAGGAGTTTCTAGATGTTACGTAAATTGCTTTTATTTGTGTTTACCATCATTATTTCATTTTCATGTTCAACGAAGATCGCCATTGCTAAAACAGCTCAGCCTACCATCAACGTGCCTTCTTCAGCTTTAAATATTTCAAAAGAAAATACGTATCCAAATGCTAGTCAAGACACGCCTTATTTGCAGCCGAGTGAGTTCACAAAAGAGCTCATTGAAACGTCAAATGTAAAAATTGAAAACCCTGATTTAATTCGTATATTAAATGAATCAAACATTTCTAAAACTCCATGGGCAATTGGGTTCAGAGCAACCATTTTTTTAGGACAGTGGCCGTTAAATTATGAATCAACAGAAACAAACGTTAACTGGCAGCACCAGCGAATCAATACGAATCATTATGATAACAGAGCAGGAAAAACTCAGTACAAAATGATGTACAGTCAGGAAAATCAAAGCCATGTAAAAGGCGGATTAACAGCAAAAGTGCCCCAGCCTGATCATGTTAAACAAATGATGCTAATTGAAGCAGCTAAAAAAACAAAGCTCACTTTATCATTTCAAACGTTTGTAGGTGCCGGAACGAAAAAAGACCAGGTGTATAACGTAGCTCCCAAAAAAGTAGGTTATCTCTATGCGTACACGCCTGCCGTAAGTGAAAAGGGAAAAGTGACGTATGGAGAAGTGTATGTAACGGTAAAAGGCAGCAAGCGTTCAATTGTGGTGAGAAATGTAACGTCTCAAGGAATTGGAGCATGGATTCCAGTACAAGATTATGTCTCCTTAAGTTTTGGGGCTTACGATCAGCCGAGATAACAAAAAAAGAGATTCCCACGATGGAATCTCTTTTTGTTATTTTGTAATGTTCGCTTGGAGTTTGCTGAAATCAGTACCTTGATAATAGCTGTTTTTCACCAAAATATTAGGTCCCAAACACGACACTGCTGAACAATGGCAGCTAAGTTCTTTAGAAATCGTGCTTTGTTGCCACGTATCAAAAGCGTCTGTAAGTTTTGTATCTTGAATGTTGCCAAGAGGAGGCGTATCACCAAAATCAGTTACGATGATATCTCCGTCGAAAATATTTACATTTAGGCGAGAACGCCCGTCTGGATCGTTTCGAACGGTTACATTTTTACTGCTATACAAGCGCTGTAAAAGCGTTAAGTCTTCCTCGTTATTACTGCATGCATAAAACGGTAACGTGCCGAATAGCATCCACACATTTTCATCTCGAATATCAAGAAGGTGATGAATAGCTTGACGCATTTCAGGAAGAGATAATGTTTCTAAAGTGCTGGCAAAGTCACTTGGATACATAGGGTGTACTTCGTGACGCTGACAAAGCATTTCATCCACAATTTGACGATGAATTTTTTCCATATGAGGAAGCGTACGTTTATTTAACATCGTTTCAGCTGATACCGTTACACCTGCTTTTACAAGCGCGCGGCTGTTTTCAATCATACGGTCGAAATATTTGGCGCGCTGCTCATAAGTAGGCTTTCGCTCCATCATTGCAAAGCCAGCTTCCACAAAGTCATCCATCGTTCCCCAGTTGTGAGAAATATGTAAAACATCTAAATAAGGAATGATTTGTTCGTAACGAGCAAGATCTAATGTTAAATTTGAATTAATCTGTGTACGGACACCTCGTTCATGTGCATACTTTAATAAAGGCACCACATAATTTTTTACAGAAGATAGAGACATCATAGGCTCTCCGCCCGTGATGCTTAACGCTCGAAGTGTTGGAATTTCATCGAGACGTTTTAAAATTAAATCAAGAGGCAGTGCGTTTGGGTCTTTTGGCTGCAGCGTATATCCAACTGCGCAGTGCTCACATCGCATATTACAAAGCGTCGTTGTTGTAAATTCAACGTTTGTGAGCGTCGGTTTGCCATATTGTTTCATATCTAAATACGCTTCCCACGGATCGAACTCCGGGGTAATTCGTTGTAAAGTGGCCATAAAAAAACTCCTTTTATTTTTCCGTAAAGTGAAATGATGATGAAAACATCTCACGGTCCGTCCTGCTAGACTAAATTATACGTCCCATTCAAAACGGACACCAGTGACTATTATGGATTTTATTGCTTTTAGTTGTCAAATATGAAAGTATTCGTTAGGATATAAGGAAATACGAATGAAAAGCTATATCAGGAGGGTTTAAAATGGGAAACGCCGTTCGAGATAAAGATTCACAAGTACGTTATTTAAAAGATCGTTTAAATATGTTTGTACACGTATTAGACTCTATGGAGCCTGAAAACACAGATCTAGAAGACATTGACCGTTTGATCACAATGATTGATGACCTAGAAGCAAAATGTGAGCAGTTTAAAAAAGATAAAGAATGAAGAAGAAAAAAGCGCTAGAAAAACTAGCGCTTTTTTGCTTGAAGTGGAAATCCTCCTATAAAGGTCTTTCGAAACAATTTTTGAAGGAGTATAATAAATTTTGAAAGTTGTACGACAGATAGATAAATACATACATTAGCGGGATATGGGAGGAATTAAGTGATGATTGAAGCTTTAAAACAAAGCATGTACGATTTAATTGTTGAAACATCTACAAAATTGCCAAAAGACGTTCGACGTGCTATCGCAAAGGCAAAAGCGCGTGAAAATGCAGGAACGCGTGCAGCAATGTCTTTAGCGACCATTACCAATAATATTAAAATGGCGGATGATAATTTATCGCCAATTTGTCAAGATACAGGTATGCCAACATTTAAAATTAAAACCCCTGTAGGAGTGAATCAGCTTCAAATTAAAGAAGCGATTTATTGGGCAATTGAAGAAGCAACAAAGCACGGAAAGCTTCGCCCTAACTCTGTAGATTCGTTAACGGGAGAAAACAGCGGTAATAATTTAGGCGGAGGCACGCCGGTTATTAAGTTTGAACAGTGGGAAAATGACTATATTGATGCGCGTCTCATTTTAAAAGGCGGCGGCTGTGAAAACAAAAACATTCAGTATAGCCTGCCTTGTGAAGTAGAAGGATTAGGTCGAGCTGGCCGTGATTTAGACGGCATTCGTAAATGTGTGATGCACTCAGTATACCAAGCGCAAGGCCAAGGCTGTAGTGCCGGCGTCATTGGTGTTGGAATCGGTGGCGACCGTACAACAGGCTATGAATTAGCAAAAGAGCAGCTGTTCCGAAACTTAGATGACGAAAATCCAAATGCTCAGTTGAAAGAATTAGAAGAGTATGTAATGGAAAATGCCAATAAGTTAGGAATCGGTACAATGGGCTTCGGCGGAGAAACGACATTACTTGGCTGTAAAGTCGGCGTAATCAATCGTATTCCTGCTAGCTTCTATGTGTCAGTTGCGTATAACTGCTGGGCTTACCGCCGTTTGGGCGTTAAAATCAATGCCGATACAGGAAGCGTTCAAGAGTGGCTGTATCAAGAAGGCGAAGAAGTAGATTTTAATAAAAATGCAGGTGCAGAAGAGAAACAAAATGCGGATGAAACAAAAGAAGTTGTATTACAAGCACCTATTACAGAAGAGCAAATTCGTGAATTAAAAGTTGGCGACGTGGTGCGCATCAACGGTATGATGTACACAGGACGCGACGCTATTCATAAGCATTTAACAGATCACGATGCGCCAATTGATTTAAATGGACAAATCATTTATCACTGTGGTCCGGTTATGTTAAAAGATGAAGATGAAAAATGGCACGTAACCGCTGCAGGACCAACAACAAGTATTCGTGAAGAACCTTACCAAGGGGATATTATGAAGAAATTTGGTATCCGCGCGGTTATCGGTAAAGGCGGTATGGGTCCTAAAACGCTTGCTGCTCTTCAAGAGCATGGCGGCGTGTACTTAAATGCTATCGGCGGAGCTGCGCAGTACTATGCTGATTGTATCAAAAGCGTAGAAGGCGTTGATTTGATGCAGTTTGGTATCCCTGAAGCAATGTGGCATTTAAAAGTAGAAGGCTTTACAGCTGTAGTGACGATGGATTCGCACGGAAACAGCTTGCATGCAGATGTAGACAAATCTTCATTTGAAAAGCTTGAGCAATTTAAGGAGCCGGTATTTAAATAAACATACGTTCAGAGCGTATGGTAAAAAGTAACGTTCATGAACGAGAAAATTGAGTGGATACTAAGCGTAAAATGACTTCCGAAAGGAGCTTCTTATGCGCCGGTTCACCTTTTTTCTCGTTTTTTTATTCGTGATGTCAACAGGCCTAGAATCTGTTGAAGCACAAATGTATCCAAACACTCCGATCAGCTGGGGATTTCAAAAAAGTAAAAATCACAAGCCCGCATCTGCAGGTACAGCTTATGAACAAATTCTTGCTAAGTATGATGCGTTTTACCTCGGAGATACAACTAAAAAAGATATTTATTTAACGTTTGATAACGGTTATGAAAATGGTTATACACCGCAGGTATTAGACGTGCTCAAAAAAAGAAAGGTTCCTGCCACGTTCTTTGTAACAGGACACTATTTAAAAGAAGAGCCTAAGCTAATTAAGAGAATGGTAAAAGAAGGGCATATTGTCGGCAATCATTCATGGCATCACCCTGACTTAACTCAAGTGGATGATGCGCGTTTTAAAGAGGAACTGCAAAAAGTAAAAGATGAATACAAGAATATTACGGGTCGTGATGAAATGAAGTATCTTCGCTCACCTAGAGGTGTATTTAGCGAGCGAACGCTAGCTCTTTCAAAGCAAGAAGGCTATACGAATGTATTTTGGTCACTTGCATTCGTTGACTGGAAAGTGAATGAACAAAAAGGCTGGCGCTACTCATACGACAATATGATGGCTCAAATACATCCAGGTGCGATTATGCTTTTGCATACCGTTTCAAAAGATAACGCAGATGCGTTAGATCAAGCGATTGTGGATTTAAAAAAGCAGGGCTATACGTTTAGAAGTATTGATGATTTAATGAACGAACGCAAACAAATGAAGAAAAGTCCTTCTAAAACGAAATAAAGATAAAAACCGACGGGAATGTTTCTTCTGTCGGTTTTTTGCTGTTGAAGTGTTATAATATGCGTTGATGTCTTTTTTAAAGCGATACGGTCTAATAGGTTTTAAGCAGCTAAAGACCGTTAATAACTATATAAAGAATTTAAACTAATCGGAGTTGGTCTCATGAATAAACCAAAAACTGAAATGAAAGTTCAAAAAGGACAAACGTTTCCGTTGACTATAAAAAGACTCGGTATTAATGGAGAAGGCGTAGGATATTTTAAGCGCCAAGTCGTCTTCGTGCCGGGAGCATTACCGAATGAAGAAGTAGTTGTAGAAGCAACAAATGTTCAGCATAAGTTTGCCGAAGGGAAAATCAAGCGAATTCGCAAAAAATCTCCTCATCGCGTAGAAGCACCCTGTCCTATTTACGACCAGTGCGGAGGTTGCCAGCTTCAGCACTTATCCTATGAAGGTCAGCTAGAATCCAAGCGCGATATCGTTCTGCAAGCGTTCGAACGTCACAGTTCATTAAAAAAAGTAGAAGAAAAAACACGCCAAACGATTGGCATGGAAGATCCGTGGCGCTATCGTAATAAATCTCAGTTTCAAGTCGGCGTGGACAAACAAAAAGTCATTGCTGGTTTGTACGGACTGAATTCTCACCGCTTGATTGATATTGAAAACTGTCCCATTCAGCATAAAGCCACAAATCACGTGACAAAAGAAATAAAACGAATTTTACAAGACCTTCAAATCCCTATCTACAATGAGCGTAAACGCCGTGGAATTGTGCGTACCATTGTATCTCGAGTAGGATTTGAAACGGGTGAAGTTCAAATTGTCTTGATTACGGCTAAAAAAGAAATTCCGAAAAAAGAGCTGCTGATGAAAGAAATTCAGCGCCGCCTGCCGGAAGTGAAATCGCTCGTACAAAACGTAAACGGCCAAAAAACATCGCTTATCTTTGGAGACGAAACGTTTACGCTCGCTGGAAAATCAGTGATTCAAGAAACGTTAGGTGATATCTCATTCGAACTTTCAGCGCGTGCATTTTTCCAGTTGAATCCTCTTCAAACGGTGAAGCTATATGACGAAGTAAAAAAAGCAGCTGCGCTAACGGGCAGTGAAAAAATTGTAGATGCATACTGCGGAGTAGGGACAATTGGCTTATGGCTTGCTAAAGATGCCAAAGAAATTCGCGGAATGGACACGATTGAAGAATCCGTTGTAGACGCGCGAAAAAATGCCAAAGACCATGGATTTGAACATGCCACATATGTGACGGGTCCAGCTGAAAAATGGATGCCGCAGTGGGTAAAAGAAGGCTGGAAGCCAGACGTAATCGTCGTTGACCCTCCGCGAACAGGCTGTGATGACAAGCTTCTAAAAACAATTTTACAAGTGAAGCCAAAGAAAGTGGTTTACGTTTCTTGTAATCCATCCACATTAGCGAAAGATGTGCAGCAGCTGTCGAAGGCTTATCATGTTGATTACATTCAGCCTGTTGATATGTTCCCTCATACGGCGCATGTGGAGAATGTGGTGAGTTTGACGTTAAAGAAATGAATAGAAAAAGAGTAAAGGGCAGATTTGATTCTGCTTTTTTTTTGTTTGTGATAGGATGATTTTTATCACAAATAAAAGAACAAGGTTTTTATGTAGTGTCTTCTTTCAAAGAAGGAAAATAAATGAAAATAATTTTTCTTATTGACAAAGCATCCAACTGGTATTAGAATAAACAACTATTCGACAGTCATTCTATTGACTGAAAAATTTAATACGTAGAAAGCTATGATTGCTATGGATCACACTATAGCAGGAGCAGCTTCTGGAGAGATCGCGATAGTTTCGCGACGCCGAAGGGTTCACAATCTCAGGCAAAAGGACAGAAGAGTACCGGATATTTATTTGGCATGTTACTAATTGTTAGTATGTACCATAATATTTGTTATTCTTATGACCATGAGATTGGAGCGCATCCAATCTCTTTTTTTATTGGACTTTATTTTGTAGTCCGCACGATTGTATCAAAGGTTTTATTGTTAGGAGGAGTTAGAGTTGGAACAACGAGAATTAAAGAGGGATTTATCCAATCGTCATGTTCAGCTAATCGCGATTGGAGGAACCATTGGGACGGGATTATTTTTAGGTTCTGGTAAAGCAATACAGCTTGCAGGTCCCTCTATCATCTTTGCTTATTTAATTGTGGGTATTGCGCTTTTCTTTGTGATGAGAGCGCTAGGAGAACTACTGCTGTCTAAAGCAGGTTATCAATCGTTAACAGATATTGCTGAAGAGTATCTTGGACCATGGGCTTCATTTGTCACAGGATGGACGTACTGGTTTTGCTGGATCATGACAGCTATGGCTGACGTGATTGCCGTTGGCGTATATGTGAAATATTGGTTCAATCTCCCTCAGTGGATTCCTGCACTTATTTGTGTGATTATTTTATTAGGGCTTAACTTATTAACCGTAAAATTATTTGGAGAATTAGAGTTTTGGTTTGCTTTAATAAAGGTTATTACGATTCTTGCGTTAATTGTGATTGGCGTTATTTTACTGGTAATCGGATTTAAAACGGATACAGGATCGGTTACGGTTCAAAATCTTTGGAATCATGGAGGACTGTTTCCGAACGGGGTTTCAGGTTTCTTACTTTCATTCCAAATGGTTATTTTCGCATACGTCGGGGTTGAATTGGTAGGGGTATCGGCAGCGGAAACATCAAATCCCCAAAAAAATATTCCATCGGCCATTAATAAAATTCCGCTGCGAATCTTATTTTTCTATGTTGGAGCGCTTATCGTCCTTTTATTTATTAACCCGTGGATGGAATTAAATGCGGCAGAAAGCCCATTTGTTAAAACCTTTAGTTTAGTCGGAATTCCGCTTGCTGCTGGAATTATTAATTTTGTTGTATTAACTTCAGCCGCTTCTGCTTGTAATAGCGGAATGTTTTCAACAAGCCGTATCTTATATAATTTAAGTAAAAATGACCAAGGGCCATCTACGTTTGCAAAACTGAACAAAAACCACGTACCAAGCAGCGGATTGTTTGTATCTACGCTGGTTATCTCAGCGGGAGCTTTGTTAAGCAAACTGATACCAGACCAAGCTTTTGGCATCGTAACAACCATTAGCGCTATTTGTTTTATTTGGGTGTGGAGTATCATTTTGATTTGCCATCTAAGATATAAAAAAACGCGTCCGCAGCTGCATGCAGCATCAACATTCAAAGCACCGTTAACACCATTTATAAACTATGTTGTGCTAGCGTTATTTGCAGTGATTCTTATTATTATGCTGTTTTCTGATGCGACGCGCCCAGCCTTATTGTTGACACCCGTTTGGTTTATTCTTTTATTTGGTTTTTACTGGGCTAGAAGGAAAAAGAAATAGTAAATTGACGACCTCATCATTTCGTGATGGGGTCTTTTTATTGGAGGATAAATAATGGATTTCTACTGCATGAAGAAAATGCAGGAAGCAAAGTTTATATAAGAACCTTAAAAAAATGTTTAAAACACAGTGAAAAAGCTCATAGTTTTCTGGTCGTAATGTAGAACCCAATGCTTTTCTTCTATGTCTAAAGGTGGAATTCTATCATTTACATGGAAAAGTTTTCATTTTACAGTACAATGGAGGTAGACTTCATTAGATTAAGGTGAACAAACATGAAATGGTTTAAATCTCATACGTTTTGGAAAATCTTCACGATTAATGTGCTTCTTATTTGTACCGTACTGACGCTAATGTTTATAGTTTCAAGAGTGATGCTGCCTAATATTTCTCAAGATCAATATCGACAGGTAACTGATAAAACCGTCAAGAGAATGAAAGAGCAAATTAACGTCGTGATTAAAGATATTTGGAGCTTGGGCGACGAGGTACAGCAAGATCCTATTTTTTTATCGGATGATGAACAAGAGATAGACAAAGAACTGCAGAAAATAGTTAATATTTCACCGTATATCGATAGCGGAACCATTTTTAATACAAAAGGGTATGTGGAGCATTATTACCCAGATGATTTAAAGAATATGAAGCACGTGAACTTAAGTAAAAGAAAATATTTTCAAGAAGCGCTGCGAACTAAAAAAATATATTTAAGCGATGTCGTTTCAGCAGACACAAAGCATTACATTGTGGTGATGGCGATTCCTATTTTGGATGAGCAGCAAAATGTAAAAAAAGTTATAAATTTAGCGCTGCGCATTGAAGAAAATAAAAGCTTTCAATCCATTTTTCAAACGTTCGATATAGGAGAGAACGGCTATACGTTTATTGTAGACCGCAATGGTAGAATTATTTCACACCCTGAGAAACAGAGAATCGGTGAAAATGCCAGGGAAAATGAAATCGTCCAGGAAACGATGAATCATAAATCAGGATATCAGCGCGTTGTGAACACCGAAGGTAAGTATTTCTTTGCGTCTTTCGAATATATTCCTGTTTTGGACTGGGGAATTGTTGCTGAATTACCCGTTGAAGAAATTTACAGGCCTTATGAAACGTTTGAAAAAACGCTTTGGACCGTTTCAGGTATTACAATTTTACTGCTTTCTTTTTTTACTGCGTTATATGCAAGGCAAATTGTGAATCCAATTCGTAAACTATACGAATTGGCGGGACAAGTAGCGCACGGGAATTTTAATCAAAAAATTCCAGAACGAGAAATTGAGCGGGGCGAAATCGGTACTTTATCTAAACAGTTTAATGAAATGATTAGCTATATACGCCATTCTAAAGCAAATTTACAGCAAAAAGAAAATCAGCTGCAGGAACAAAAAACGTTTTTAAGACAAGTCATTGACATTAATCCAAGCTATATTTATGCCGTTAATCAAAAAAGGGAGTTCATTCTTGTTAATGAATCTTTTGCGATACTGCTAGGTGAAAAATCTGATGACTTGATTGGACAATCAATTGATAAATATCAGTTCAACCTTCAATCAGATCTTTTATATAAAGGAGCGTTTTCAAACTGTACGCAAAAAGGGATGGTATTAGAAGAACAGTTTAAAGATTCGAAAGGAAACCGGCGGTGGGTCGAAACAGCAAAACTTCCTATTATGAATGAAAAACAGGAAGTGATTCAAATGCTGTGCGTATCGACAGATATTACGGAGCGTAAAAAAGCAGAAGAGAAGCTTAGAACTTCTGAGAAGCTTGCCGTTGTAGGAGAACTTGCAGCTGGAGTTGCCCACGAGATCAAAAATCCTTTGACGTCTTTAAAAGGTTTTGTTCACTTATTAAAAGAACAAAATCCCAAAGATGCTTTGTATATAGATATCATGGAAACTGAATTAGAACGAATGAATGGAATCGTAGAAGAATTTTTGATGTTAGGAAAACCTCAGGTTATGAATGTTGAACCCTTGAATATGCAAGCGCTTGTTCAAGAAGTGTGCTTGCTTCTTGAACCTGAAGCAGTAGAAAAAAAGGTAGCTTTCATATTTGAAAGGGACGACCAGTTACCACAGGTATATGGAGATAAAAATCAGTTAAAACAAGTATTTATTAATATTATTAAAAACTCTATCGAAGCAATGCCTGAAGGAGGGGGTATTCATATTACTATCAAAGCAAAAGAAAACCACCTTTGGCTGCAGCTTGCTGATGAAGGGCAAGGTATTCCTCCTGAACGGTTAGCGAAGATAGGCGAGCCTTTTTATAGTACAAAAGAAAAAGGTACAGGTTTAGGGCTGATGGTCAGCTACCGGATTATTAAAGCTCACCGTGCGCAGATGACATTTTCTAGTCAGTTAAATCAAGGAACAAGTGTGGATATATTGTTTCCAATCATAAAAAAGTAGGGGAAGTTCCCCTACTTTTTATTATTATACTTATAATATATCAAAAGCTTTCATGCTACTAAAACAAACGAAAGCGCTAAAGAAGATATCCACAGGTTAACAAGAAGTTAACTGCTGAATTGTATAGGATATTCACAACTTTATCCACATTATTCACATTTTTTCAGAAAATTTACATAAAAATTACCCACTGTCATTTCAAGTTATGAAAGCGGTAATATACATATCCGATAAAGTTATGCACATTATCCACATAATTGTGGGTAAACTTTGTGGATATAGTAGATTATTAAAAAAACGTAAATCATACGCATAGAATCTTCGTGTTATTATCTTTACATAATATAAAACGTCCTTCCGATACACAGTGTACAGAAAGGACGTTGGGATGATCAAGCGTTGGATAGAGATGTTTTGCCTCACTTATTTTTTCGTGTAGCCGCCTGCACGATCCGCTTTTTTAAACTCGCGGCCGTAATAGATTTCTTGAGCGCTACTTAACGTATTTTTTGCGTTTTCTTTTCGTTTCTTTTCAGACATAAAAAAACCTCCAATTAACGTTTTTCGATCATGCTACTTATTTTTTCCAGAATCTCTCGTTTTTAATCATAAAAAAAAGCTCTCCGTGTAACGGAGAGACTCTTACGCTTCTTTAAGCTGGTGATCTTCTTGAACGTCTTGTTCGTGACGCAGGTAGTATAATGTATACAAGTCTTTTGGAATTTCGTATAAATCATATACGTCTTCATGTTGATTAATTTCATCGTATAAAGCTTTGTGTGTTTCATTCGCAAGTACTGCATAAGGCAGTTTTTCGGCAGCCTTAATAGACCTGATATTGATTTTACGAATTCGCATAAAAATTCGCTCTATATTTAACTCAAAGAACAGTTCATTAAAGAACGCTTCTTTTGCAATTTGATTATATCCTTTTCCATGAAACGGTTTGCCAAGCCAAGTGCCTAAAAAACCAGCTTGGTCCTGTACATCAAATAAATTAATGGTGCCGATAGGGTTACCCCATTCATCTAAAATCGTGCGAGAAATAATTTCTCCATGATCTTCTGCTTCCATCGTTTGTTTAGTCACAAATAAAAATTCTTCATAGGAATGGGCTTTATGACGAACAAAAGGGAAGACATCAGGATGTACCATGAGTTCGTATAGAGATTGACAGTCATTTAGGTCACGTTTTTTTAACATAACTTTTCCCTCCTGATCGAGGGTATATACAGACTCCAATCAAGTCCCCACCCTCGAAATTTTTTAATAATTAAAAAAATTTCGGGGTGGGAATCGAACCCACTAGAACCAGTTACCTGGTGGCGCACCATTTGCCTTCCCATTACAAGTCAACAAACATAAAAAGTCAACGTGTGATGTTTATGCTTTTGTGAAATTCACATGCTTCTAAACGTATCATACTAAAAAAAATAAAAAAAGAAAATAGGTAAAATGTTAATTTTTTTTAAATAATATTTTACCATCTATCATGGTGAAAATAGGCTTTGCTAGGTAGTGAAAGGGATGATGGCTCCATAGCACTAAGTCGGCGTCTTTTCCTGCTTCGATACTGCCGATTCGATGATCAATACGGAGATTCCGAGCAGCAGCAATCGTGATGCCTTCTAATGCTTTTTGTTCTTCGAGTCCTTCACGTACGGCAATGGATGCACAAATATTTAAGTACTGAATAGGTGTATAAGGGTGGTCTGTTGTAATGGAAACTTCTACTCCTTCATTGCAAAGAGCTTGATAGGTTTTCCACGTTTTATTCTTAAGTTCAATCTTTGAGCGGCGTGTTAAAGTTGGTCCTACGCTCACTTTTAAATTTCTTCCACCCAGCTCTTTAGCAATTAAATGGCCTTCTGTACAGTGTTCAATACGAACGTCTAAATGAAATTCATCTGCTAAGCGCAGGGCTGATAGAATATCGTCCGCTCGGTGAGCATGAATTCGAACGGGAATCTCTCTATTCAGTGCTTGAATGAGCGGTTTGATGCGCAAATCATTTTTATTGTCACTGCTTTTTGCATGATAAAAGGCTTCTCGCAGCATCCCCATAATACCCATTCGTGTAATCGATTCTTTATTACCATGGCTGTGAATTCGTTTTGGATTTTCTCCTAGCGCAATCTTAAGTCCAGCTGTCTCTTGAATCAACATTTGAGAAATGCTTGTTCCGGCTGTTTTAATAACGGACGTTGTACCTCCGATCACATTTGCACTTCCAGGCATAATGTGTACAGACGTAATACCCGCTTCAATGGCATCTTTAAACCCAGGATCTAAAGGATGTACACTGTCAAAAGCTCGGATATGTGGAGTCATAGGTTCAATGGTTTCGTTAGCATCATTCCCGGCCCAGCCGGTTCCTTCATCATATAATCCTAGATGTGTATGAACATCAATAAATCCAGGGAATAAATAACGCTGTTTGCAGTCAATGACTTCTACTCGAAGAGGTGGCTGCAAGTTTGGCCCAATTAAAACAATTTTTCCATCTTGAATGAGCACATCACTATTATAAATAGGATTTGACGTAATAGGATAGAGCGTTGCATTTTTCAAGAGAATGGTTTTCATAAAGTTACTCCTATCTATCGGCAGCTTAGTCACCTGTTTTAGGGAAATAACAGAAAATAACTAGAGTAAATCTCGCAATGCATCTTCTAATACAGTATATGTAAAAATGTAATTCTGTTGAATCAATTTTTCAGGTAAAACGCGCTGTCCCTTTAAAATAATCATACTCATTTCTCCCATCAGCAGCTGAAGGCCAAAGCTAGGTACGGGCATCCAGTGAGGACGATTCAATACTTTTCCAATCGTCTTTCCAAACTCTTTCATTTGAACGGGGTTGGGGGCCGTTACATTAACAGGTCCCTCTATTTGTTCGGTATGAATACAATAATCAATGATCTTCACGACGTCTTGAAGATGTACCCAAGACATCCACTGTTCTCCGGAACCGACTGTTCCTCCTGCAAATAATTTATAGGGAAGGGCCGTAGAAGGAAGTGCTCCGCCATCTTTTCCTAATATAACGCCAAATCTTGTTAAGACAGTACGAATATTGAGTTCCATAGCTTTTAGGGCCTCGTTTTCCCACTTTTTTACCGTTTCAGCTAAAAAGTCTGTGCCGATGGATGGAGAAGCTTCTGTGAACGTTTCTTTCGTTGATGTCCCGTAATAACCAACGGCGCTTGCATTTACGTAAAGTGACGGCTTTGCGGGTAAGGCAGCCATAATGCGAAGGATTTCTTGAGTAGAAGAAAGGCGACTTTCCACGATGGCTTTTTTGCGCTCGTCCGTCCAGCGGCCACTGTTAAGTGAAACGCCAGCTAAATTGATAAAAACGTCTGCTCCTTCTACATGCTCTTCAGGTTGGCTGTTTTCTTGCATCCACTCTACATATTTAAGTTTCGGATCTCTTGCAGCTTTGTCTGCATTGCGTGTTAAAATATATACATAATGTTTTTGTGTTAAAAAATGTTTTGTTAAAGCTTTACCTACGAATCCAGTTCCTCCAGCAATAACAATTTTCATACGAACTTCCTCCTTTATTGAGATAAATAAAAATGTGTATGATACGTTTGGCGGTTCTTCAGCCATCAATTTAAATAAGAAATATGAGGTGAAGGTGTATGCCTGTTGTCACAAAGATCACAACGCAAAAGAATAGCGGTGAACGTTATAATGTGTATTTAGATTACGGTAAAGGTGAAGAGTTTGGCTTTGGCGTTGACGAAAATGTCCTCATCAAATATGACTTAAAAAAAGGTCGTGAGCTTGATGAATTTGAATTAACGGAAATTCAGTACGCAGATGATGAGAAAAAAGCTTATAATTTAGCGATCACTTACTTATCTTATCGAATGCGCTCTGAAAAAGAGGTACATGATTATTTAAAGAAAAAAGAAATTAACTCTACTATTATTCAACAAGTTATTCAGAAACTAGTCAGCCATCGTTATTTAAATGATGAAGAGTTTGCAAAAGCATTTGTGTTAACTCAGATGAACACGAAATCAAAAGGACCAAATGTGATTCAAAGAGAATTAAAAGAAAAGGGGATTTCTGATTCCATTATTACCCTTAGTTTATGTGAATACCCTGAAGAACAGCAAATTCAAACTGCTGTAAAATTAATTGAAAAGTTAAAAGGAAAATATAAAAAATTATCTCAAGTAATGATGAAACAAAAAATGGAACAAGCATTGGCAGTGAAGGGCTATTCGTTTTCTGTTATTCAAGAAGCATTTCAGCGAACGGATACAGAAAAAGAAAGCGATGAGGTTTGGGAAGCTCTGCAATATCAAGGAATGAAAGCTCATCGTCGTTTTTCAAAGCATGAAGGCTGGGAATATCAGCAAAAAATGAAGCAGGCTCTTTATAGAAAAGGATTCTCCATTGATCAAATTCAATCATTTCTAGACTCTATTGAAGAGGAGTAGAGGTGGAGGAAAAAGTACGTTAGTTGAAGGGAAATCCGAACGGTGAATCGAGATTCTTGATGGAGAATCCAACTCGTTCGGATTTTTTCATGGTTAACGTTAACGTAGGTTTCACTCTTTCTTTAAAACAAAATGTCTTCTGAGTCATTCTGCTGTTTATAAATAATCTCAGCAATTTCTGAAGCCGAGCGCAAGCGGCTTTTATCTTTAATGTGGTTGTTGTGATCCCAAAAAGGAGTATTCATGCCTCCCATATAAGCTGCAATCACATGAAGGCTGGTATTTTGATACTCTACTTTTAAACTTTCTGTAAATCCTCTTAAGCCAAATTTGCTTGCCACATAGACGCTTTCATTAGCTTTTCCGCGAAGTCCTGCAGTTGAAATGATATTTATAACTTTAGGATCAGGTCTCGTCAAGAGATGAGGCATAAGCGCTTGCGTTAAAAAAATAGTTCCTTTTATATTTGTATCGATGACTTCATCGATTGCTTGTTTTGTATAATCTGTCAAAGGACCAAAATGTCCAATGCCTGCATTGTTGATAAGGATATCTACTGAATGCTGCATCAGCAGTTTTTCTACAGATTTTCCTACTTCTTCATGCTGTGTAATATCTACAGACATCGTATATACGTTGTCTCCCAGCTCATGCTGCGCCTCAGTTAATTTCTGTTGATTGCGTCCAGCTAGAATGACGTTGTAGTCTTTTGCGTAAAGTTTTGCGAGTTCTTTTCCAAGACCCGTCGCACCGCCCGTGATTAATACTGTTTTCATTCCCAAAACTCCCTTTTCATAGTCTCCCTTTAGTTATACCTTTTGTTATAATAAAATGAAAGCAACCAAGGGGGAAAACAGCATGTCTGAAAAACGTTACAGTGATATGACGACGTATGAACTTCAACAAGAAATTGGGTCTCTTCAAGAAAAAGCACGAAAAGCTGAACAGCTTGGCATGGTCAATGAGTATGCAGTATTAGAAAGAAAAGTAACAATGGCTAGATCGTATTTATTGGATCCTGAAACGTTTAAAGCAGGGGAAGTATATGAAATTCAAGGAGATCCGGGTTCATATTTTAAAATTGATTATATGAACGGAGTTTTTGCGTGGGGGTTTAGACTTGGCTCACCGCAAAACGAAGAGGCATTGCCTATTTCCATGTTGAAAAAATAAAGGGACGAACAAGCAGCACGAAGTGTGCTGCTTGTTTGATTTCTATATTCATTTTATTTTTAAACAAATAAATAAAGCAAGCGGTTATTCTTCGCGCTCATTAGAAGCATGCATACGTTCTTGAGGGTGCGTGTTAATTGTTCCATTTGCACGTTTTGAAGCGTATTCAGCTTTTGCTCGAGGTTCGCCTTCAAACTTAGTATGATGTTGGTTTGGAAAATCTTTTGCTTTATTGCGCATCGATACCTCTCCTTTTACAACAGAAAGCGTTGCGGTTATGATATAGTACATGAGGGAGTGAATAACTCCGCATTTATAGTGTAAGTTAAAAGTGCAAACATACTCATAAAGAATTTTGGTAATCGAGGTGTTCTTATGAACGATATATTTGAAAGATTAACGAATCAGCTATTAAATAAAAACAGTTCGCTCTCATACGCTCAAGCGCGCACTTGGGTTGAACTTTTCTGGGAAGATTTTGAGTCGTCTTACGCAAAAGCAGGATATGATTATAAAGGGAAAGAAGCGACGGAAAAGGTTGTTACGATGTACATCAACAGCTACGGCGACAAACTTCATGAAATCGCGGTTAAAAACCCTAAATATCAGCATTTATTAAATAACGATGACTATTTAAAACATTAAATAAAAACGAACCGTCTTCTCAAGACGGTTCGTTTTTGGGTTTCATATTTGTTCTTGTTATGATTAGTGCGGGAGGTAATCAAGCTTTTTACGCAATTTTTTCTCACTGAAAATCCAACCAGTGTACGAACAAATAATATTTAAGTCGTAATCAAGCTGGACTACGGCTACAAATGGATAGTAATCTTTGCTGCGGTAGCGTAAATCAATAAAGCGCACTTCAATATGGTCGTTGTATTCGTCCAGTTCCCATCTGTAAATAGGTGAAAAGGAAAGAAAAGCAGATAAGTTTTCATCTTTTTTCGCTACTTCGATTACGGCCGATTCAGGAATTGGAACTTTATCAAACGTATCATAAATGAAAATTTCTTCTCCGATTGCTCTTCCTACATGAAAATACTTTTCGGTCGTCACGGCTAAGTGCCAGTGAGTGAAACGCATTGTGGGGGAGATATTGAGCTTGATTACATCAGGAAACTGTTTTCGAAGCTTTTTGGCGATTTGATGGCGCATATAAAAGCGCAGTCCATAGTAAAACGCCAATAACACATACAGCGTAATAAATGTTGGTCCTGGCTCTGCTCCAATAAACCAAATTAAAATCGCAAGTACGTGAGCTGAGAAAATCACGTAATCAAACGTGTTGATTACGCCAAGCGCAATCCATTTATTTGTGAAAGGCCGTAAAGCCTGCGTCCCATAAGCGTTAAAGATATCAACAAAAACGTGAATAATGACGCCTGCAAAGGTCCACATCCATAGATGCAGCAAGTTAGCTCCTGGCAGCAGAAGCGAAAGAATGAGCACGATAAGCAAAGGCCATAAAATAACAGCTGGGATAGAATGTGTAATTCCACGGTGATTGCGGATATACTGTGCATTGTTTCGCAGCTTTAAAACAGTGTCTAAATCAGGTGCTAATGACCCGGCCATTACGCCAATCATCACAGCATCCATTGTGGCTGTATTCGCAGATACAGTGGGGTCTAATGTTGCAAGGCCGCCCAGAGCGATTCCCATTGCAATGTGTGTACCAGTATCCAGAGCGAACTCCTCCTTTGTAAGATGACGATCTTAGATTATTCTAATTCAACATGAAAGCTTGATTTAAAGCAAAAAATCTTGTTTTATTATTAACGCAGCAAATTGGCTGTTTTTATTCATTATTTGAACAATTCATTTTACTATTCATATTTGTAGTTGTTATAAGGTTATCATAAAGTTACTAAGATTCAAAAAGCAACACATTGTATATGTATAGTTAATACCTCGGAGGCTATGACGTGAAACAAAGTAAAGATATTGTACAAAATTTTGATATTCGAGCATTTCAAAATGACTTAATCTCTTGGTTTGAACAGGAACAGCGCATTTTACCTTGGCGTCAAGATCAGGACCCTTACAAGGTGTGGGTATCTGAAATTATGCTTCAACAAACAAGAGTAGATACGGTTATTCCTTATTTTAATAATTTTATTAGCAAATTTCCCACTATCAAAGACTTAGCTTATGCGAATGAAGATGATGTGTTAAAAGCGTGGGAAGGATTAGGCTATTATTCCCGCGCCCGTAATTTGCAAACCGCGGTTCGAGAAGTTCACGAACAATACGGGGGAGAAGTTCCAAATACGCCAGCAGAAATCTCCAAACTAAAAGGAGTGGGTCCTTATACAACAGGGGCCATTTTAAGTATTGCATACGGAGTGCCGCAGCCTGCTGTAGATGGAAATGTCATGCGTGTGCTATCGCGCATTTTATCCGTTTGGGATGATATTGCAAAACCGAAAACAAGAAAGCTGTTTGAAGAAATCGTGCATGAAATTATTTCAAAAGATAATCCTTCTTATTTCAATCAAGGCATGATGGAGCTGGGTGCCATTGTCTGTACACCAACTTCTCCTTCCTGTTTGTTATGTCCAGTTCGCGAACATTGCCGCGCTTTTGAAGAAGGGGTGCAAAATGAGCTTCCTGTTAAATCAAAGAAAAAAGCGCCGCGTGCTCTTCAGCTTGCTGCAGCGGTGGTTAAAGACGGTGAAGGAAATTATCTGATTCATAAGCGTCCAAGCAAAGGACTTTTAGCTAACCTATGGGAATTTCCAAATATAGAAGTAGATCTTAGTATAGCGCCAGATCATCAGCAGCTTCAGGCATTTATTCAAAATGAGTACGGAGCTGATATTAAAATTAATGCGCCGTTTACCACAATTCAGCACGTGTTTTCTCATATCGTCTGGAACGTCACAGTATATGAGGCAGAGCTTGTAAGTGATATCAGTGCATTAAAAAATTTGAAAGTGGTTTCTGAAAAAGATTTAGAACAATATGCATTTCCTGTTTCCCATCAAAAAATCTTAAAAGAATATTTACTTGTTAAATAAAAGAAGCGTGGATAAACTCCGCGCTTCTTTTATTTAATCATATGAAACATGTGTGCCGTGTGTATAATCTGCTTCGTGGCGCTGTAACCCGCCCCGTGCTTCAATTTCTTTAATAATTTGCTGATGAATACTTTGTCCTTCAGCATTTAAATACGGCGTCATTTGCTGTAAAGAGTGATGGAAAAACGCAAGCTCGCTGTCTTTCCACTCGCTTTTAGAAATCATTGAAAGAGCCGTCATGTCTCTACCTACATACATTCTATTCACCTCGTTCATTTTATCAAGTTTTATCTATTTTCCCTATATTACTTGTTTCTTATGCGATAAAATCAGTACAATGTAAAGATAATATGATACATAAGGGAGATGACATCATGTCACAAAAGGTAGCACTAGTTACGGGAAGCAGCAGAGGTATTGGTAAAGAGATTGCCTTACGTCTGGCTAAAGAAGGATACGATATTGTATTAAACTATGCACGAAGCAAAAGTGCAGCGCAGGAAGTAGCGGAAGAAATCAAAGCATTAGGCAGAGAAGCATTAGTTGTTAAAGCAAACGTAGGAAAAGTAGAAAAAATTAAAGAAATGTTTGAACAAATTGATGAAGCATTCGGTCGCTTAGACGTATTTGTAAGTAATGCGGCTTCAGGGGTTTTACGTCCTATTATGGAATTAGAAGAAACTCACTGGAATTGGACAATGGACATCAATAGTAAAGGGTATTTATTCTGTGCACAAGAAGCGGCTAAACGTATGGAAAAAGTAGGCGGAGGAAAGATTGTTACCATCAGTTCGCTTGGTTCTATTCGCTATTTAGAAAATTATACAACAGTAGGCGTGTCAAAAGCTGCTGTAGAAGCATTGACCCGCTATTTAGCAGTGGAGCTTGCTCCAAAGAATATTGTGGTAAATGCTGTATCTGGAGGTGCTGTGGATACAGAAGCATTAAAGCATTTCCCAAATCGTGATGAACTGTTAGATGATGCGCGCAAACATACTCCAGCTGGTCGTATGGTGGAGCCAAAAGACATGGTAGATGCAGTAATGTTCTTAGTCTCCGATCAAGCAAATATGATTTGCGGCCAAACGCTTATTATTGACGGAGGGCGTTCACTTTTAATGTAAGGTAAATGTATTTTGTGCTTGCGCTTTAAAATACTGAAAAAAGTTTGCATACGCTATTTACCTCCCGGGCATATTAATTTTCGTGGAGGTGATTACAATGGCAAAACAAACAAACAAAACAGCATCTGGTACAAGCACACAACACGTGAAAAACCAAAATGCTCAAGCATCTAAAAACAACTTCGGTACTGAATTTGGTAGCGAAACAAATGTACAAGAAGTGAAACAACAAAATGCTCAAGCAGCGGCAAACAAAAGCCAAAATGCTCAAGCATCTAAAAACAACTTCGGTACTGAATTTGCTAGCGAAACAAGTGCTCAAGAAGTGAGACAACAAAACGCACAAGCTGAAGCAAAGAAAAACCAAAACTCTGGTAAATACCAAGGTTAATATCAAAAGCGAACTTAACGTCTTTCATACGGCGATGTTAAGTTCGCTTTTTCTTATATAAAAAGCAACAAAGTATGACAAAACTTCTTGAAACTTTACACAGCTCGTCAAAGGAATCTGGATCACCTAAACAGAATGTTAACAGAAGTGCCGCGTGTATGGTTAAAGCAAATAGGGAGGAGCTATCGTATGAAAAAATTTGATCAGCTAGTGACTCAACAATTGGAGACCATGGATCAACTTCTGTTTTTGCAGTCTGAGATTGAGCGCTGTCAGGAAATTGAAGGTGAACTAATAAAACTTCATGAAGAAGCAAAACTTCATTCTGTGCAGTATGAAATTAGTGAAATGAAGCTAAAATTAAAAGAGATTCAATTGACGTTTGAAGCACAAACCGAAGACATTATTCGTACATATAAAAGTGAAGGGGCTTGCTCTACACTTGCTTAATGAACATTGATGGGTCACTTCCTCTCTTTTTTAAGGCTGTCAAGCAAAGGAAAAGTAGGGGAAGTGACTTTTTTGAAATCAAGAAGGTTAGCACATTTGTGTTAAAATGAGAGAGAAACCGTTATAATAAACATAAGACAAATGGAGACGTTATATGAATTTTTTTAAGTGCTAAAATGAAAGTAGGTATTGGAGATGGGAATTCCGGTGGAAGGAGAAACAATTCAAATACACAGCTACAAGCATAATGGACATATTCATCGCGTGTGGGATCGGACAACCGTATTAAAAGCAACCAATAACTTAGTGATTGGAGGAAATGATCGCACGGTCGTTACAGAATCAGATGGACGAACATGGGTCACAAGAGAGCCTGCAATTTGTTATTTTCATGCTCAGCAGTGGTTTAACGTCATTGGGATGATCCGTGAAGATGGAATTTATTATTACTGCAATATCAGTTCGCCGTTCATTTATGATGACAATGAAGCGCTCAAATATATTGATTATGATTTAGATATCAAAGTCTACCCAGATATGACATACACCCTTCTTGATGAAGATGAATATGAGAAGCATCGAAAAGAAATGAATTATCCAGAAGTGATTGACCGTATTTTACATAATCACGTAGAGGAGTTAAAAGGTTGGATTCGACAGCGAAAAGGCCCGTTTGCTCCAGATTTCATTGACATTTGGTATGAGCGCTTTTTAACATATCGGCATTCTTGATGAATGATCTAGAGAACATTATGTTAGGCCGTCTAAAGCTGACTGTTTGATATAATGTTCTTTTTGGCGTTATGCTCACCATCTTTTAGAAGAGATAAAAGCACTAAAAAATCGACGCGTGTACATATACTAAGAAAGCTTGCCCTCATAGATAGAAAGGGGAGATTTTATGGGAAGTATAAGACGCTACATGAAGTTTGTACAGCCATATAAATGGCAAATTGTCGGCACTGTATTAATTGGTATTATTAAATTTGCTATTCCTTTATTAATTCCGCTGCTTTTGAAATATGTTTTGGACGATATCGTAAATGGACATGGCATGTCTTCCGCTGAAAAAGTTCATAAAATGGTGACGATTATGGGAATTTCGTTTGTTATATTTTTAGTGTTAAGGCCTCCCATTGAATATTACAGGCAGTATTATGCTCAGTGGGTATCGAGCAAAGTATTATATGATATTCGGGATCAGCTGTTTAGCCATATTCAAAAGCTTAGCTTACGTTACTATGCAAATACTCGAGCGGGTGAAGTGATTTCACGAGTCATCAATGATGTAGAGCAAACAAAAAACTTTGTTATCACAGGCTTAATGAATGTATGGCTTGATATGATGACGATTGTAATAGCCATTGTGATTATGTTTACGATGAATGTGCCTTTAACACTAGTATCGATTATTTTGCTGCCGGTTTATGCGTTCTCTGTAAAATATTTTTACAGCCGTCTGCGCCATTTAACCAGAGTCCGTTCGCAGGCTTTAGCGGAAGTGCAGGGTCACTTACATGAAAGAGTTCAAGGAATCTCTGTTATTCGCAGCTTTGCTATTGAGCCTCATGAGCAGAAACAATTTGATAAGCAAAATTCAAATTTTCTACAAAAAGCAATCAATCATACGAATTGGAATGCAAAAACATTTGCAGTAGTGAATACTATTACCGATTTGGCACCTTTAATCGTGATTACATTTGCTGGATATCAAGTCATCACAGAAAGTCTTAGCGTAGGAACGATGGTAGCATTTGTTGCCTACATTGACCGCTTGTATAATCCGCTTCGCCGCTTGGTCAATTCATCGACTACGCTCACGCAGTCTGTTGCATCTATGGACCGGGTGTTTGAGTTCATTGATGAAGAATACGATATTACAGACAAAAAAGATGCAAAAGAATGCACTGAGCTTCATGGAAAAGTTCAGTTTGAGCACGTTTCATTTGCTTATGAAGAAGAAGAAAAACCTGTGATTCATGATATTAATTTAGATGTAGAAAAAGGAAAATCCGTTGCGTTTGTTGGAATGAGCGGAGGAGGGAAATCCACGCTTATCAGCTTAATTCCGCGCTTTTACGATGTGACAGAGGGGAAAATTCTCATTGATGACATTGATATCAAAACCTATAAAGTACGCAGCCTGCGAGATAAGATTGGAATTGTTCTGCAGGATACGGTGTTGTTTAGTGACACGGTTAAAAATAATATACTGCTTGGAAAGCCAGGAGCGACAGATGAAGAAGTAATCGCTGCGGCAAAAGCCGCAAATGCACACGATTTTATTATGAATTTGCCTGAAGGATATGATACAAAAGTGGGAGAGCGGGGAATGAAGCTATCGGGGGGACAGAAGCAGCGCATTTCCATTTCGCGCGTATTTTTAAAAAATCCAGCTATTCTTATTTTTGATGAAGCCACTTCAGCGCTAGATTTGGAAAGTGAGCACTATATTCAAGAAGCATTAGCTGAACTGGCAAAAGACCGTACGACCTTCATTGTAGCCCATCGTTTATCTACAATTACTCATGTGGATGAAATTGTACTTTTAGAAAATGGAAGAGTAGTCGAACGGGGTTCTCATGAGGAGTTAATTAAGAAAAAAGGTCATTACTATCAGCTCTTTAACGTTCAGCAGCTTGATACAATTTAAAAACACCACCTATTGTCTAACAATAGGTGGCGTTTTTAATCTTCTTGTCGCTGATGATTAATATCAAATGAGTTATCATCTTTGTGATAGTTTTGGAACGTATCAATCAGCTTATCAAGATGTTCTAACTCTTCACTATACTCAATAATGACAGAAATTAAAGGAAAGATATGATAAATAACCTTATTCTCTTCATCATTATCGTATATTTTATACTGCATAAATTTATCGATTAAAGCTCGTTTTCCAACGCAGGCTTCGTTTGGTACAGTAGTGGTTGGCTGTACGCGTAATTTCCCAATGAATTTTAATAATACTTGCTCATGATACATTAACAAGCACTCAACTTCAGATTTGATTAAATCTTGAAATTGCTGCGGCATGACTTGAAGATCATTTTCTACTCGGTGAAGTAGTTTCAAGGTTGTAAGAGCTTGTGTTGTTACGGTAATCATTTGACGAAATAAAACGAGCTTGCGTGACTTAACAAAACGTTTTTTGGTTGAATAGGTGCGTTCTTCTTTGTAAAAATCAAAGATTTGATTCATTTTAGCCACATTGTCTTTCATTTTTTCAATGTCTTCTTTTAACAATGTGTGCTCAGATGCGTGATAAAGGTTCATGCGAATCCATTTAATAATTTCTTCCGTTGTGCTTACAATTTTATAATACAATCTTGTTTCATACTTTGGCGGAATAAAAATAAGATTGACAATAAATGCTGAGAATACCCCAAGTAACACTGTACCAAAGCGTATAAGCGCATATTCAACGAAATTATCTCCTGGATTTTCCATGATTGCAATTACTGTCACAAGCGCAAGCCCAATTGTATTATTAATACGTAATTTTAAGTTGACTGCGATGACAACAACAGCGGTAAAACCAATAATGATGGGATGGGTACCAAAAATAAGTCCAAAACAAACTGCAGAAGCAGCTCCAATCACATTCGCCTGTATTTGCTCCAATATTGTTAAATAAGATCTGTAAATAGACGGTTGAATTGCAAAAACTGCCGCAATTGCCGCAAATATTGGAGATGGTAAACTTAGAAATTCACCTAATAACAATGAAAGTGTAATGGCAATTCCCGTTTTTAAGATGCGGGCACCAAGTTTCATGTGCGTTCGTAGTTCCTTTCTGTAGAAAAGTTTTTTCGTTATGAAGAATGTTCCCCAAAACAAATGATAAATTGCAAAAATCAATCCTTCTTTATTACATAACCTGTTGGAAATAATATAAACAATAACATACTATACAAGGTTTAAGAATGGATATCAAGAGAAAACAAGCAGAAAAATAAGGGTATTTCTCGGGATTTTTCGACAGGCTGACAAAAAGGAGATGACGCGTAAGAAATGGTTATGAAAGGTGGGAATGTTCTATAAGGAAACCCAAAGGTAAAACGAAAAAGAGGTCGAGATATAACGAAATAAATCCAATCAACTGCTAGAAAGACCTACATACATGAAACCTACGTTTACCCTAACAAAAAAACGAACCACTAATCAAACATCCTGATCAATGGTTCGTTTTTCACTTCGTTTAAAATCCTTTTATCTCAGCCTCTTTAGAATAAAAATTAGCGTTCTTCACTTAATTGTTTAAATGCTTTTTCCACTGCTTCTAATGTGTCGGTAATATCTTGTTCTGTATGAGCTGTAGTAAGGAACCATGCTTCATACTTCGAAGGAGCTAAATTGACACCTTGGTGGAGCATTAGTTTAAAGAAGCGTGCGAATAATTCGCCGTCTGTATTTTCTGCTTGTTCATAGTTTTTAACCGTTTCTGTTGTAAAGTAGAGAGTAAGAGCGCCTTTTAATCGATTAATCGTAATAGGCATGTTATATGTACGAGCATGTTTTAAAATACCTTCTTCGAGCATCGCCCCTAGCTTATCCAGCTGTTCATAAACGCCTTCTTGCTTTAGTACTTCCAGGCAAGCAATCCCAGAAAGAATAGAAGCTGGGTTTCCTGCCATTGTACCTGCTTGATAAGCGGGTCCAAGCGGCGCCACTTTTTCCATGATTTCTTTTTTACCGCCGTAGGCTCCGATTGGAAGACCGCCGCCGATGATTTTTCCAAAGGCAGTCAGATCAGGTTTTACACCAAGTAAATCTTGAGCTCCGCCGTACATAAAGCGAAACGCTGTAATAACTTCATCATAAATAACAAGTGCTCCAGCTTCGTGAGTTAATTCGTTGACTTGTTCTAAAAAGCCAGGTTCCGGCTCAACAATTCCAAAGTTTCCAACGATTGGTTCTACTAAAACAGCCGCAATCTGATCGCCCCATTTTTCTAATGCTTCCTTGTAAGGCTCAATATCGTTAAAAGGAACTGTGATGACTTCATTAGCGATACTTTTTGGTACACCTGCAGAATCAGGAGTTCCGAGTGTAGAAGGGCCAGATCCAGCTGCCACCAATACAAGGTCGGAATGGCCGTGATAGCAACCTGCAAATTTAATAATTTTATCGCGTCCAGTATAAGCGCGTGCTACACGGATCGTTGTCATAACTGCTTCTGTTCCAGAGTTGACGAAGCGCACTTTATCTAATGCGGGCATCGCTTCTTTGAGCATTTTAGCAAATGTGACTTCATGAGCAGTTGGAGTACCGTAAAGAACACNGAGTTGACGAAGCGCACTTTATCTAATGCGGGCATCGCTTCTTTGAGCATTTTAGCAAATGTGACTTCATGAGCAGTTGGAGTACCGTAAAGAACACCCGTTTCAGCTGCTTTTGTAATAGCTTTCGTGATATGAGGATGAGCGTGTCCTGTAATAATAGGACCGTAAGCTGCTAAATAGTCAATATATTTATTTCCATCGACGTCCCAGAAATAAGCTCCGCTTGCCTTTTCCATTGCAACAGGTGCTCCGCCTCCCACGGCTTTATATGAACGTGAAGGGCTGTTAACGCCGCCTACAATATGTTCGAGCGCTTCAGCGTGTAATTGTTCTGATTTTGTAAATTGCATGTTATGCCTCCTAATAAAAAGTTCAACTTCTTTATTCTATCAAACTTATTTGTTTCTTGAAAAACATTCGAGAACGTGTATGATAGAAATTTGTGAGCTAACTGCTAGAAAATAGTTCCTCGTTTCTTGGAGGAGTTGCTAGCAAGGGCGCCGGAAACAATAAAAGAAACCACTAATACGTCGACGTAACGGAGGGAATACGATGAAAAATGCTATTGAGGTGAATCAACTTCGGAAAGAATTTAAAGCTTATTCTAGCCGCTCTGGCCTTAAAGGGGCATTCCGGGATTTATTTACCCGTAATTATAGAGTCATGAAAGCTGTGAACGATATTTCGTTTACCGTAAAACAAGGGGAAATGGTAGGTTATATAGGAGAAAACGGAGCGGGGAAATCGACCACAATCAAAATGCTGACAGGAATCTTAACTCCTACTTCAGGCGAGATTACCGTAAATGGAATGAACCCTCATAAAGAAAGGGAGAAGTTTGCCCAAACGATTGGAGTTGTTTTTGGTCAACGCTCTCAGCTGTGGTGGGATATTGCCGTACAAGAATCTTTCCGCTTGTTAAAAAAAGTATACAAAGTGTCAGATGAAGATTATAACGCTCATATGGAGCACGTTATTCAAACTTTAGATATTGGACCGCTGCTAGATAAGCCGGTGCGAAAGCTTTCTCTAGGTCAAAGAATGCGCTGTGAGCTGGCTGCTGCTCTTATTCATAATCCGCCGCTTCTATTTCTAGATGAACCGACGATCGGTTTAGATGTACTAGTTAAATTAAAAATCCGCCAATTTTTAAAAGAAATTAATGAAAAGTATAATACGACAATTTTACTTACGACACATGATTTAGCAGATATTGAAGCTTTATGTGAACGCGTTGTAATGCTGGATGAAGGCAGTATTATTTATGACGGATCACTGCAAAAGCTGCGTTCGAATTGGGGAGACCTTAAACAAGTTACGTTTGAATTTGGAACAGCTCCAAATCAAGAGCAGTTGAAGCTATTGACGCAAGGGATGCCTGTTAACTGGATTGAAGGTGATCAAAAATATTTGTGGACAGCGCAGCTTCAAAATAAAGGAGACTTAATGTCACAGCTGATTGCTAAAGTGGTGGCAAAACATGAAATCAGTGATATTAACATTGAAGAAATTTCAACGGAAGAAATCATCCGCAACATTTATGAAGAAGGTGTTGTGAATGGATAAATATATAGAGATGATACGCATTCGCTTTTTAATGATGCTGGCGTATCGGACGAATTATTACAGCGGAATATTGATTTATGCGATTAATATTGGTGCTTACTACTTTTTATGGTCCGCTATTTATGGAGGAAAAGAGAATATTCAAGGGTTATCCATTACCCAGATGACAACGTATGTAGCAGTTTCATGGATGGCAAGAGCCTTTTATTTTAATAACATTGACCGTGAAATGGCAATGGAAATTAAAGATGGCAAAGTGGCAGTAGAGTTAATTAAGCCTTATAGCTACCTTGGTATGAAAACAATGCAAGGACTGGGAGAAGGGATTTTTCGGTTGCTGTTTTTCTCAGTGCCAGGTATGATTATTGTCGCGTTTTTATTTCCAGTACAGTTCTCAGCAAATGCAGCAACATGGCTTTATTTTGGACTGTCTTTAATTTTTAGTTTCATTATTAATACACAAATTAATTTATTAACGGGTATTACGACTTTCTTTCTCTTTAACAATGATGGGCTCATTCGAGCAAAGCGAGTGGTTATTGATTTGTTTTCAGGACTTCTTTTGCCCATCAGTTTCTATCCTTTCTGGGCGCAACATATTATGAGCTATTTCCCTTTTCAGGCCATTAGTTATATTCCGAGCATGATTTTCACAAATGGATTTAAAGGGCAGGAAATAATAAATGCTCTTATCACACAAGCAGTTTGGTCAGGACTTCTATTTATCCCTATTGCATGTTTGTGGAACATAGCGAAGAAAAAAATGGTTATTCAAGGAGGGTAGTCTATGAAAATGTTTTATTTTTCGATTTTCTTTCAGTACATTAGTCAATATATGAAAACCAGGCTTCAGTATCGCACCGACATGGTAGTTGAAATCATTTCAGACTTATTGTTTCAAACAGTTAATTTGATTTTTATTTTAGTTGTATTTGGACATACTCAGTCGCTGCACGGATGGTCACGAGAGGAAATTATCTTTATTTATGGTTTCTTTTTGGTCCCTTTTGCTATTTTTTCGTCTTTCTTTAATATTTGGGATTTCAACGAGCGGTACATTGTTAAAGGAGAAATGGACCGAATCTTAACGCGGCCGATTCACAGTTTGTTTCAAGTTATTTTAGAGCGGATGGAACTAGAATCATTGTTTGGTGGTATCACAGGAATTGCAGTAATGGCTTACGCTGCGTCTTCTTTACATCTTCATTTCCAGTGGTATGATGTTTTTATTTTTCTATTGTTTATTTTAGGAGGAGCGCTTGTATACGCAGGAATTTTCATCGCCTTAGCAAGCATAGGCTTCTGGTCGGATGCCAGAACTTCTATTATGCCTACTATTTATAATATTGGAAATTACGGAAGGTATCCTGTAGATATTTATAATAATGTCATCCGATATGTTTTAACGTGGATTCTTCCATTTGCATTTGTAGGCGTATATCCAGCTGCTTATTTCTTAGGAAGGTCAGAATGGTACGGATATGCATTTTTAACCCCAGTTATAGGAATCGTCTTTTTTGTAATCTCTATTTTCTTATGGAATACAGGTGTCAAAAAATACAGAGGAGCAGGCAATTAAATGCCTGCTCTTTTTCGTGGCTTCGGAGTAGTAATGAATGGACAAGAACGTGCGTATAGTGGTAGTAGAGTACAAGTTAAAGGAGTAGAATGATGGTTATTTTTCTAATCCTCGTTATCATTGTTTTTGTGATTGGTAGTATGAAGTTTCTCTTTGAAAAAGAACTTGGAGAATTTCATTTTTTCTCAATTGGTCATTTCTTTGTCTTGTTTTATTCATATATCACAGTTTTATTGGGATTTAGCCTTATTTATACAGTGTGTGAGATGGGGAGCATTCCAGTGTTAAGCGGAGGGTTTGAACATGAAGGTCATTATTTTTATACGCTGTTTAACAGCATGTATTTCAGCGCAGCGACGTTATTTTCAGTAGGATACGGAGATATGTATCCGGTTGGAGTTGGGAAATTATTTGCAACTTTTGAAGCGTTTATCGGCTATATTATGCCTGCAATCTTTGTGATGCGAACTGTTACCCGCACTTAAACTTGTCATCTTATCTAATATTGGGTACGCTATTCAGAGAAAATGAAAAGCGTAAAGGAGAAGATAAATATGACAGCTGTAGTTGGAGAAAAAGCACCCGATTTTGTATTGATGTCTACAAATGGAGAACAAGTATCACTAGCGTCGATGAAAGGAAAAAACGTTGTGCTGTATTTTTATCCGAAAGATATGACGCCAGGCTGTACAACAGAAGCCTGTGATTTCAGAGATCAGCATGAAAATTTTGAAGAGCTAGATGCGGTGATTCTAGGAGTGAGCCCGGATCCAATCGACAAACACCATAAGTTTATTGATAAGCACGGCCTTCCGTTCTTACTTTTAGTTGACGAAGATCACAGCGTAGCTGAAGAGTATGGAGTATGGAAACTGAAAAAAAACTTTGGAAAAGAATATATGGGCATTGAACGCTCTACTTTTATCATTAATAAAGAAGGAACGCTCGTAAAAGAGTATCGCAAGGTTCGAGTAAAAGGGCATGTGGAAGAAGCTTTATCATTTATTAAAGAAAAAATGGCATAAAAACAGGCAGATAACTAGAGCAGTTTTAGTCTTTGAACATACAATATCAGTGTAGGGCATACCTCCTCAGATGTTAATATATTTAAAAGTGTGGGTTGATTTCCACACTTCTTTTTTTGCATAAAATATATGAATAGTTTTTACTTATTACATAAAATAGGAATAGGCATCAAGTTGACAAAACGTGGGTAAAACATGTAGACTAATTATAAGAATTATAAAGTAATAATACTTACAGAAGAGGGGTGCATGACGTGTCAAATCATTTACAAGAAGCCCTTGAAACGTTAAAAGGTACTGGCGTTCGTATTACACCACAACGTCATGCTATTTTAGAGTATTTAATCAATTCCATGACACACCCAACAGCAGATGACATTTATAAAGCGCTGGAAGGTAAGTTTCCAAATATGAGTGTAGCAACCGTTTACAATAATTTAAGAGTATTTCGCGAAGTAGGTATTGTAAAGGAACTAACATACGGTGATGCATCAAGCCGGTTTGATTATGTTACAACAGAGCATTATCATGTGATTTGCGAAAGCTGCGGAAAAATTGTGGATTTTCATTATCCTGGTTTAGACGAAGTAGAAAAGCTGGCTGCTCATATTACAGACTTTGATATTAGTCACCACCGAATGGAAATTTACGGAACGTGTCCTGATTGTACGGCTAAAAAAGCGCATTAATAAGCTGATAGTAGTGATACTATCAGCTTTCTTTTTGTTTTTTTCTATTATACTTTTCATCGAATTGTTTTCCTTCAAGAGACCGATCAAGCGTAAGCGGCTCGTTGCAATACATACACATATCTACACGCCCTAGCATTTTGGTTTGCTTTCGACATGTAGGGCAGGTTACTTGAACCGCTTTTGTAGAAAGCATGCCAATCCAGAAATAAACGCCGGTACTAGCTACGATGCACAGCAACCCCAGAAGCATAAAAATAGTCATTAGCCAAACTGAAGACCGAAAGAAAATTCCCCCATACATAACAATGAAACCAACAAAGATCAGGCTGAGTGCAAACGTGCGAATCTTGTTAATTTTATTTGAATACTTTATCCCCATCAGTATCCCCCCTGTTACCAATATATCATAGAGTGAGACAGTGAATGGTGATAAAAATTGAATCTTCGGAAAATTATCTTTGGTTTTTGAGCTTTCTGAATGATTTCCATAATTCTGAGTGGGATATCCGTTATACATCGTATATAATAAAAAAAGAAATCTTAGTCCATAGCCTTTAAAATTTTGAAAAATATTTGTCTATTACAGTTAGGAGAGCTCAAAATGGAAGATGTTTTACGGCCAATATATCAAGAAAGAGCTAGCAATAAAGACACACTAGGTATTTTACTGATTGAAAAAAAGAAATCAGAATCTCCAGTGACGGATAATTTGGATGCTATCTTATTTATTGTGACCAAAACCACAGAAACTTCTCTTTTTATTAAACAATACGAATATGAAAATGAGCGTGCGGCACTTTATATGGCTTCTGAACAGCAAATGAGTGAATGGATTATGAATGGGACGAACCGCCGTATTATTGATTGGATCTTAAATGGTAAAGTGCTATTTGATCGAAACGAATATATGGAAAACTTAAAGAACCGCTTAATTGATTTCCCTAGAGAAGATCGGACAAAGAGAATAGGTGTCGAGTTTGCTAAGTTGATTCGCCGATTTAAAGAAGGAAAAGACTTTTATGCGTCTAATCATTATTTAGATGCATTCAATCATGTCATTCATGCTCTTCATCATTTAGCACGACTGTCTGTGTTGGAAAATGGATTTCACCCAGAAGTAACAGTATGGAACCAAGTGAAAAAAATAGAACCTGAAATTCATCGTCTTTATGAAGAGCTAATTATTAGCCAAGAAGAGGTTAGCAAGCGTTTAGAGCTGCTTTTCTTAGCAAGTGAATTTCTAGTAAATAAAAAAACTGAATTGGGTGCAAAGCATCTTGTTCATATTATGAAAAGTGAAAAGCAGGAATGGACGTTTAATGAACTTGTTCATCATCCCGAAATACGCCCTTATGCTATTGATTTAGGAATACTCCTTGAGTTTTTAATTGAAAAAGATATCATCATGGTAAGAAAAGTAGAAACCAAAGGAAAGAGTTTGTACCATAGACACTATGTGGCGAAATGATAGAGAGATAAAGGGTATCTGATACGGTATGGTTATCACGTATAGATACCCTGACATATGACTTTATAGCCTAGATGAAAGGTTTTTCTAAAAAAACACGATTTATTTTAAAAAATCTATTGACGCTTTGAAAAATCCGTGGTAAATTTATATACGTCGCTGATGAGCGATACTAAATTTATCAAAAACTTGAAAAAACTTCTTAAAAAAGTTGTTGACAAGAAAGAGATAAGCTGGTAAGATTAAAAAGTCGCTTAAGAGCGGCGGTTGAACTTTGAAAACTGAACAAAGCGACAAACGTCAACGTTAATTTTTATTTTTAAATTGAGCAAGTCAAACATTTCTTCGGAGAGTTTGATCCTG
>NZ_JBLTHW010000007.1:0-138426 GCF_049199565.1 Priestia sp. D3YE.R1
TCTGGTGGCGATAGCGAAGAGGTCACACCCGTTCCCATACCGAACACGGAAGTTAAGCTCTTTAGCGCCAATGGTAGTTGGGACTTTGTCCCTGTGAGAGTAGGACGTTGCCAGGCATTTTTATTATCGCGGGGTGGAGCAGTTCGGTAGCTCGTCGGGCTCATAACCCGAAGGTCGCAGGTTCAAATCCTGTCCCCGCAACCAAATTATCTTTTATACATACTTGAATATATTATTATTATCCTTAGGCATAGCCTAAGGATTTTTTGTTTGGCTATATTTATAAACACTTGTTTAGGTTATGATATAAGATAGTGATGCAGATTAATCAGGAGGTTTTTTCATGTTACAAAGTAATATTCAAACTTATATTGAAAAAGAAATGAACGTTCAAGGTCAATCTTTGTCTTTATACCAAGAAGAAAAGGAATATGCGTTGCAAAAAGAGTTGGTACCGCAAAACCTGATGATAGAAGAAAAAGAGGCATCTTCACGTTTTAAAGATTCTTATATCGAAAGAGTAGATAAAGAAACGGACGAGCTGATCGCAGAAGAATCTCCTCTTTCGTTTTTAGATACTCCTCTTTCTTACGTGAAAGAGCACAGAAGTGAATTTCTATATGTAGAATCAAAATGGTTTGAATTTATTAAGCTGGATGGATGTTCTTTTGAAGTGGATGATGTGTTTGGCACATATAAAGTATTAACGGGGTTACATATGCAAAAAAAATTCGGTTCTTTACTAAAACAATTTTTTACTAAAGAGCTTAATGAAAGCCCAACAAGCGTCCAGCTTTTATTTAATGATAAAGATGGATTATGGGATGTGAATATTGAGTTAGATGCTATAAAAGAATTTGATGAAAAAATGTCGATAGGTGAAGCTCTTGTTCTTACATATCGTTTTTTCTTTTATCTAGTGGAGTATATAGAGAACGAAAAAGCTTAAGAAATGATTATTACTTTCCCTGTAAAGCATAGACCGTAGTTTCTATGCTTTTTTTGATGAGTAATACGTAATGAATGCTAAATGAAGCTGGAAATACATTTACATCTCTATGTTTTTATGGAATGATAAAGAGTATCTTTACATATATGACTGCTATGGGTAAGGAACAACTATCAGGAATCTTTCTAGTTTTTTGAGAAAGCAGCTTACATATTACCTGTTAATAGTACTCTGAGCAAGAAAGCCTCCGTAGGATGAAGTATAATATATACATACAGGAACTATTTTTAACTTTATAAAAAATGTCTGCTGACGTATGGGATTATAAATAAAGAGGGGATGTTCATGTTATTAAGAAAAATAAAGTCTGAAGAATTGGCAGAAGTCTATCAAATGGGATATGCCGCATGGCCTAAAGGCAGAACGTACAAAGAGTATGTTAGAGATAATCAAAAAGAAGAAACATATGGAATTCGGTATGTATACGTAAATGAAGAGAATCAAATTATTGGTTCATTTATTTTGCTTCTTTTACAAACTCCCCGATTAAAGTTTGCTTTGCATGGTATTGGATCCGTTGTTGTACACCAGCTTTATCAACGAATGGGGTATGGCCGTGATATGCTTGAAGACTTTTTTCAAAAAATGAAGATAGAGAAGCGCAGCGCTATTTTTATGCTTTATAGCGATATTCTTCCTGAATATTATCATCAGTTTGGGTTTAAGGAGCTCCCTTCTCATTTACAACGTTATCCTCAATCCATTGCTATGGTAAATTGCAGCGAGTCACAATATGAATACTTAAGTAAGCAATCCATAGAAGACATACCGGCCTATTTTTAAAAGGTATGTCTTTTTAATAGTATTTATCGGCACAATCGTTTACAATTTTATGTAAGCGTTTTCTTCACTTGGAGATGAATGATTTAATTCGTCCTCATAACCATAGGCAAATCGTGCAGTTAATATAAATTTGATTACATAAAACCTTGCTATCATCTTACTAATAACTCTTATTCATTCCATACCATACCGATATGTACGTTTGCTGCTAAGTATAACCATATCAATATAAGGAGGAAGCAGGAAGATGAAACGATTATTTATAGCAGGGATGATTATTATGCTTTTTTTATCTTTAGGTGCTGTATCTTCTTCAGCCGCAGGAAGTTTTACCTCTAAAACATATAACGGAAGGACATACAAACTGTACGTACCTAGCGGTTATCAGGGAGGTACTGCCTTACCTCTAGTAGTTATGCTACATGGCTGTACTCAAGACCCTGATCAATTTGCAGCAGGAACGCAAATGAATGCACTGGCGGAGATAGAGAAGTTTCTTGTTCTTTATCCAGAACAACCCTCTTCTGCTAATTCAAATAAGTGTTGGAACTGGTTTGATACGGCTCATCAATCAAGGGGAAGCGGTGAACCAGCGTTAATTGCTGGAATGGTTAATCAAATAAAAAGCAGTTATTCAATAGATGCCGACCAAGTCTTTGTTGGAGGGCTATCTGCTGGTGCAGCTATGAGTGTTATTATGGGAGCTACTTATCCAGACATATTTGCGGCTATCAGCGTTGGGGCTGGCTTAGAATATAAAGCAGCGACTAGTGTGACAGGTGCTTATACAGCAATGGGCAGTGGAGGTCCTAATCCTATCCAACAAGGAGATTTAGCCTATTCAGCCATGGGAGATCATAAACGAGTGGTTCCGGTTATTTTGTTTCATGGAACAGCTGACTACACTGTTGCGCCTATAAATGCGAATCAAATACTATCGCAATGGGCTCAAACAAACGATAGAGCGGCTGATGGGCTGGATAATAACAATATTGATGATACGGCAGATCAAACTTCAACAGGTACAGTATCTGGTGGAAGAAGCTATACGCAATATATTTACAAAGATACAGCAGGAAAAACAGTAATGGAAAAGTACATGATAGAAGGAATGGGACATGCTTGGTCAGGGGGAAGTACATCCGGTTCTTATACAGATCCTAAAGGACCAAATGCAACTAAATTAAGCTGGAACTTTTTTAAAAGCCATCCAAAGAACAGTGATGCTTCTAATCCAGGAGATGTATCACCACCGGTTACAGCTGCTTCACCAGCGGGAGGAACGTATGGAAGTTCTGTTTCTGTCACATTATCAACCAATGAACCTGCCATCACTTACTATACATTAGATGGAAGCATACCAACTGTTAATTCTCTAAAGTATTCTGAGCCTATTACCATCGACTCTAGCAAAACAATAAAATTTTTTAGTGTAGACGCTGTGGGTAACCAAGAGGGAGTAAAGACGGAAGTTTATCAAATTTCTGAAATTTCAGATAAATCTTCAGTATTTTCTTCGCTTGCTGCTGAAGATGGATTTATCGGAAATTTATCAGCTGACGGTATGAGTAGTTCTATTCATAAAATTGGGGATAAAGGAATGTACAATACCGACACATACCGAACCATTTTATCTTTTGATACAAGTTCCTTACCTGATGATGCAATCATTACGGATGTATCTTTAAAAATTTATCGCAAATCCTCAACTGGGAATATTTCATCTTTGAAAGGCGATATTAAAAGCGGTGTATTTGGAACTAGCAGTTCTTTAGAACAAATAGATTATCAGGCCTCACCATCTATTTCAGCGGCCTTCCAAATGTCAGTGCCTTCACTCAATAATGGATATACAACTATTCAACTTCCTTCCTCACTTTGGGGATATATGAATAGGACCGGCAAAACTCAGTTTCGCTTGTCAAGCTCAGGTCCAGCAGACTTTTTAAGTGACGTAGTTGAAATTTATGGAGGGGACAATCCTGCATATGCTCCAACTGTAACTGTTTCCTATAAGTAAAAAAACCTTCTAAAAGCTAACTGCTTTTAGAAGGTTTTTTTTTGCTGATAAGTTACTTTTATCACCGAATACAACTCCAACTTTTTATAGAGTTTTCTTCAAATTTTGACATGATTTTGATGAAATTTAATCATTATTTAAAAATGAATTGTCAGAAATATTACAAGAAAATGTTTAAAATTAATTAAATCCGTAATAAAAGTAAAATATTCCTGTAATGGAAGTGAAATGAACAGGTGGTATCATTCAGTCATTGAGTAAATAAGGAGGTATTCGGAAAATGAAGAAATTTGTATTTACTCTAGGGACAACGGCAATTCTTTCAGCAGGATTTGTAGGTGCAGCATCTGCCTCTACAAGCGGAACGTATGAAGTACAAAAAGGTGACACTTTATGGAAAATCGCTCAAAGTCATAATGTGAGCGTAGACGAGCTAAAAGATGCTAATAACTTAACATCAACACTAATTTATCCAAATCAGACACTAAACTTATCTAGCATAAAAGAAATCGTACATACTGTAAAACGTGGTGACACTTTGTGGTCAATCGGTCAACATTATGGCGTAACAGTAGAAGAAGTTAAAGAATGGAACGGTTTAACATCAGACTTAGTTTTCCCTGGAGAACAATTTAAAATTAAAACGGCACAAGCAGCTCAATCTCAACCAGCTAGTGCGCCAGTAGCAAAGGCAGCTCCACAAGCGCAGCAGTCTCAAACGGCACAAGCTCAGCAAGAACAAGCAGCACAAGAACAAACACAACAAGAACAAGAGCAAGCTCAAGTAGCAACGCAAGCACAGGCGGCACAAGAGCAAGCTCAAGCAGCACAAGAGCAAGCACAAAAAGAACAAGAGCAAGCACAAAAAGAACAAGAGCAAGCTCAAGTAGCAGCGCAAGCACAGGCAGCACAAGAGCAAGCACAGAAAGAACAAGAGCAAGCTCAAGCAGCAGCGCAAGCACAGGCAGCACAAGAGCAAGCACAGAAAGAACAAGAGCAAGCTCAAGCAGCAGCGCAAGTACAGGCAGCACAAGAGCAAGCACAGAAAGAACAAGAGCAAGCTCAAGCAGCAGCACAAGAGCAAGCACAAAAAGAACAAGAGCAAGCTCAAGCAGCGGCACAAGCACAGGCAGCACAAGAGCAGGCACAAAAAGAACAAGCAGCTCAGCAGCAACAAGTTCAACAACAACAACAACAGCAGCAGTCTCAACAGCAAGCTAGCGGTAAGTCTATGACTGTTGAAGCAACAGCTTATACAGCTAACTGTGCTGGATGCAGTGGTACAACAGCTACTGGAGTAAATTTAAAATCAAATCCAAATCAACGAGTAATTGCAGTTGATCCTAGCGTTATTCCATTAGGTTCAAAAGTATACGTTGAAGGTTATGGTCAAGCTGTAGCAGCAGATACAGGTGGCGCAATTAAAGGAAATCGAATTGATGTATTCGTTTCTTCAGATAGTGCTGCACAAGACTGGGGCAGAAGATCAGTTAAAATTACAGTTATCGACTAATACTAGTCTTATAGAATAGAAGTAAAGAGAGATGTCTTTTAGGAGACATCTCTTTTTTTATGCTTAAAATGAACGTTTGAAAAAATTAGGTCCGGGCATACTAAAATTTATAGTAGGAATTAGTTTGTTATATTAGTAATTATTTCTTGATTTATATACAATGTTTGAGTGTCCTAAAAAGCTGAAAATATGTCAGGAGTATAGAAATATGAAACTTTATAAAAAAATGGCTTTACTAATAGTGCTGGGTGTTATCGCAGGATTCTCGTATCTAGGCTATCAAGGATTATTTCAGCACGATGATCATTTGAATACGTCTGATCATAATCCTTTATCTTCTTCTAAACAGAAGCAAAATAGTATAGAAATTGTAGGGAACCCAGAATCCATTGCTGTGTTAGTAAACAAGCAAAATCTTCTTCCTGATCACTATGAACCCACTGACCTTGTATACCCAGACGTTCGGTTTATATTTAAAGAAAAAATTGAAAAGCGCCAAATGCGTACAGAAGCAGCAAAAGCATTAGAAAGGATGTTTTTAGCTGCTGAACGAGAAGGAATTTACCTAGCCGGTGTTTCTGCCTATCGTTCTCAAAGCCGTCAAGAATCTCTTTATCAAGCGTATATAAAACAAGATGGAGAAGCGGCAGCTAATCATTACAGCGCTCACCCAGGCAGCAGTGAACATCAGACTGGTTTAAGTATAGATGTATCAAGCAGCACCGGTAAGTGTGCAGCTCAAGATTGTTTTAAAGATACTCCTGAAGCCAAATGGATTGAAGAAAATTCATATAAATACGGATACATTGTTCGCTATCCAGAAGGAAAGCAGCAGATTACAGGTTATAAATATGAGCCGTGGCATATACGATTTGTCGGAAAAGAACTCGCCTCTAAGGTGTCTAAGAAAGGAATTACGTTAGAAGAATATTATAATGACTATATGCAAGTTGATAATACAGTTCAATAAAAAAGAAGAGTTATATAAACTCTTCTTTTTTTATTGCTGGAATATACCCTTATTTTAAAAGGATGAACGAGGGAAAGATGTAGAGATGAACCACGGGATGCTATATCCTATGCCTTACTAGTAAAAGAGTTAACGTTTATAAATTATAATGAATTTTGTGATAAAGAATACTCATGTTCGTTTTTATTTCCCTTCACATATTCTACAAAAAAGGGAGGTGAAAGAAAATGAGTTTTTACGGAGGTTATGGTTATGGGTACGGATACGGAGCAGGTCACGGAAGTAGCTTTGCGTTAATTGTTGTGCTATTTATTCTACTAATTATCATCGGTGCTTCATGGGCAGGGCACTATTAATAAGGTGTCTATAAATAAACTCCCTTGAAATAATTCAAGGGAGTTATCTGTTTTTATCTATAACTAGGTAACTGTAAGTACGAAGTGCTTACATATCCTTTAAAGCCGTTGTATTCTACAAAAGCCCAATCAAATGAGAGCTTGTTGTCTTTTGAGTAGCCCCAAGCTAAGAAGCTGACGCTTTTTCCTTTAGGAATAGTTGTTACAACTTTGTTGCTTGTGCTAGGCCCTGTACGCAAATTAAGGTTAGCAGCTGTATGAACAGTAGTAGGGACTTTCATTAAATAGGAAGTACTGATATATCCGGTGCCGCCAATTATTTTAATGGCAGCCCAGTCTGCATTTACAAACTTGACTACTTCGATTTGATCTTTTTTTCTTAATGTATCAAGAATCTTTCCCTGAGTGCTAGGGTTTGAACGTATATTAAGTACGTTTGCGGTCACTTCATATACGCTGAACGGTGCGTTTATTTTTTCTGCTGCACTTGCTGTTTGCTCGTGAGTGAATGGCAGTATTCCAGATAGAGATGAAAAAGTAAAGCCCGCTGCTAATGCAAAAACCGATATAGATTTTGTAATTGTCTTCATACGAATCTCCAACTCCTTAGTGAAATAGGTAATATCTCTTTCTATAACACTAAGAATAAAGAATACTTGTTTCTAAATTGTTACCAATATGCATCCCAGTTGTAAATTTACGAAAGGTCTGTAAAAAGGTTTATTTCACAGACCTTTTAAAAGCGCTATTGTTACTCATCCTTGCGATCTTCCATTGATTTATGAAAAGAAAAATATACAAAAATTGATAATACTGTCCCATAAATGCTCCACAAAGCTAAAGCAAAAATAAATTCTTTCTGCAGGCAATAAATAATGGTTAAAGCAACTAGTGCAATAAAACTTATTAAAATGGTCTTTTTCATAAGCACCCCGCCTATTTAGTTTGATTACTCTATATGCTTTTTGATCTTGCTTTTACCCTATAATTATTCGACTATTGCGCTAAAGATGAAAGGAAAAAGTTAAATAAAGCCGAACTTATAATAAAAAGAGAGATGCAGGAGGATACGTATGTTAGAACAACATGTACTAGAAGATATACAAAAGCTACACTCTATTTGCGAACAAGAAGAGCACATAGAGCTGAAGCTGAATTTTGACATGTTACGAAGTCGAAAACAAAATGACGTTAACGATTTTTTTCATTATGAAGATAATCAGCTTGTTGGATTTATTGGTCTTTATGGGTTTGGGAATACAGTTGAAATATGCGGAATGGTCGCTCCTAGCTATCGCAGAAAAAAGATTTTTTCAAAGCTGTTTTCTCAAGCTTTACATATATGTAAGAAGCGTAAGTATACAGAGATTTTATTAAATGCTCCTGGCGATTCGGTTTCAGGTAGGGAATTCTTAAAGCAAATCCCATGTTCGTTTACTTTTTCAGAATATCAAATGAAGTGGGCAAAAAAAGAATTGGAAGATGATAATTCCTTTGTTACACTTCGCTCTTCCCAATCAGATAAACATATAAAAATAGAAATGCAAATTGATGTAGAATGCTTTGGTATGTCTTTAACAGAAGCAGCTGCTTATTATGAGCAACTGAACACGGAGGAACAGCAACATCATTTTATCGTAGAGTATGATGGCCAAGCGGTTGGAAAGTTAAGGGTATCTTATGATAAAAGCGAAGCATGGATTTATGGATTTGGTATTTTACCTTCCTATCAAAAATTAGGAATAGGAAAGGCGGCTTTAAAACAAGTCATTTTACAGCAGCATCAGCTAGGGTATGATGTATTTCTTGAGGTTGAAGCAAAAAACAAACGCGCTTTGCAACTCTACGAAACATGCGGTTTCAATTCATATCATGTGCAGGATTATTACGTATATAGCTTGTAGATAAAAAACACGGAAATCTTAGATTTTCGTGTTTTTTATCTATATATTAGATGATATGTGATTTTTTGAGTGAATAATGAGAAAGTAGAGAAAAAGTGATATGCCCGTTGATAGAAACAGAGAAGGCCATACAAACATGATAGGAGCGCTGCAAGCAAGGATACCCGTAAGAATACCTCCAATAAATGCTTTTTTAAATGATTGATAAGCCGTATACCCCAGGCTAATACTGATAAATACATTGATGAGGCTAAGAAAAATAAAAGAAAAAAACAAGTTATTTCCCCCTTGTTTTTAATACACAATAAAAAGAAATATTTCATATTTTTAGTGTAGCAAAAAATAAAAAAACAATAAAATTTGGATCCTAAAGATGAAAAAGGAAGCCATCTGTGTTATGTATAGTAAAGTGAATGAGAACGTTAAAAAAGGGAATGAGTTAATAGAGTGATGTAGTAGAAAGAAAGGAGTAAAAGGATGGAATTTGCCCATATCTTTACACTAAGTGTATCTGTTGTAACAGCTATTAATATTTTATTAGCCGGTATTCTTATTTTCATCGAAAGAAGAGATATAGGATCTACATGGGCGTGGCTTCTTATTTTATTTTTTATACCAATTGTCGGCTTTATTGTATATCTGTTCTTTGGAAGACAGCTAAAACAGAAAAACTTTTATAAATTGTCATCTGATGAGCGGGAATATTTAAGATCTTCAGTGGAAGAGCAATTAAAAGAGCTTAAAGCTACCCACGAATATCGAAATGATTTACTGATTCAACATAATAAACTGCTGTTCACTAATTTAAATTCTTCTAAGTCACTTGTGCGCACCGACAATGAAATTGATATCTTTAGTGATGGTAATCAGAAATTTGATGCATTGTTTGAGGACATTCGAAATGCTAAAAAAGAAATTAATATTCAATATTATATTATTCAACGAGATAATCTTGGGAAAAAATTAAGAGATGAGCTAACAAAAAAAGCAAAAGAAGGCATAAAGGTTCGTGTTCTTTATGATGAAGTAGGATCTAGAAAAATGACGCCATCATTTTTTAAGGAGCTTATTTCATATGGCGGCGAAGCACAGGCGTTTTTCCCTTCAATTCTTCGCTTAATTAATTTTCGGATTAACAATCGAAATCATCGAAAGCTTTGTATCATTGATGGTGAAGTAGCATACATAGGAGGATTTAACGTAGGAGATGAATATTTAGGGTTAGATCCAAAAATGGGTTATTGGAGAGACACTCATTTTCGCATTAAAGGAGAGTCAGTGAACGATATTCAAGGGAGATTCATTTTAGATTGGCATCAAGCAACAAAGCAGCCAATTGAACTGGAACAATTTTTGCATCGCACAGAAACTCATTCTGGAACGGTTCCTGTACAAATTGTAGCAAGCGGGCCAAACTCGACTACTCAGCATCTGAAAAACATGTATATCTCATTGATTATGTCGGCCAAAGAAAGTGTGTACCTTCAAACACCTTACTTTATTCCAGACGCAAGCTTTATGGATGCTTGTAAAATTGCTTTATTATCTGGAGTAGAGATTCATATTATGATTCCAAACAAACCCGATCATCCTTTTGTTTATTGGGCTACGTGGTCTCACGTAGGTGAACTGCTGACATATGGTGCGAATATTTATCTCTATGAAAAAGGCTTTTTGCATGCTAAAACGATTGTAGTAGATAATGAATTGTCTTCTGTAGGAACGACGAATATCGATCCGCGAAGTTTCAGCCTTAATTTTGAAGTGAATGCAGTTGTATATGACCAGCCTATTGCCAAAAAGTTGCAGAACCTGTTTCTTGAAGATGTGCAATACAGTTCAAAATTAACGCTTGAACGATATAAAGAGCGCTCTCTTCTTATAAAATTTAAAGAAGCGGTATCTCGCTTACTGTCACCAATTTTATAATACAAATCATTGATATCATAAAACAGACTTGAATTTTTAGATTCAGGTCTGTTATTTTATTGGTTTCTCCTTGTAAGGAGAGTTAGAGATAAAATTAAAAAGTTTTACCAAAAAATCCAAGGGTATTAATACTATAACAAGCTAAAAAATGATAATACCTAGGAGGAATAGAAAATGACAAAAAATGTAGTAGGTACGTATGATTCAGAGGCAGCAGTTATTACAGCGATTCGAAATTTAAAAACACAGGGATATCCGGACAGTGCACTTTCTGTCTTGACAAACAGTGGTCTGCGTCATGAAAATACAGAAGCGATTAAGCATTCTGCAGGAATTGATGTGCAAACAGTTGATACAGATCAACACTCAAAGCACCATCAATCCTTTATGGAGAAAATAAAAAATGCTTTTACGCCGTCTGAAGAAAAAATGGATCAAGATGTTAATCGAATCGAAAATCAATTAACCGAATATGGTGTACCTGCTGCAGAAGCTTCCTCATATGTATCTGATCTTAAAAAAGGAAAAGTTTTGCTGATGGTAGACGCAGTTGAGCATGATAAACACAATTCAACTCTAGGACAAACAGTGACACCTGCTGAAAAATCAGCTGACCCAATGAATGAAAAAATGTTATACGGCAATCACGAAAATAAAATAAGGTAATGTTGAAGTAACCAAATGCGATAATAAAAGACTGCGTTCTTAAATAAAAGCTAGTTAACGAAAGGAAGGGGACCGATGAGAAATCTAGAAAAAACGGAATATGAACTTGACTATTTAAAACAGCAGCAAGAAGTTAATCAGAAGCTCATCAAAGTTTCACAGTCTCTTGTTGCTACGTTAAAACAGTATGAAGAAGAACCAGAGAATACGGAAGTGTTAGCTGTTCTTGCTGACTTAGAAGGTCAGCAAGAGCAGCTAAAAGCAAAGACCGAAAAGATATCTAAAGAGCTTGCACATTTATAAAGTGAGATAAAAGAAGTTCCTATATAAAGGAACTTCTTTTTATGTTTTACCATAAATAATCTATTGTGAGAGAAAGAGAACCTTATATAACGGGATGTGAACGTTATAGGGATAGTGGTTTTGTTTTAGATACATATAGAGGAGAAGAAACGCGATAAGAGATTATGTAAAAATGGGAAAAGGAAGAACGGTCATTCGTTCTTCCTCCAGCCGTATTGCTTATGATAGTGATTTAGAAACGTCCGCCGCCAAGTTGCTGTTCAGCCATTTGCACAAGACGTTTTGTGATTTCGCCGCCTACTGAGCCGTTTGCGCGTGCAGTTGTGTCAGGACCAAGAGTTACGCCAAATTCGCTAGCGATCTCATATTTCATTTGATCGATTGCTTGTTGAGCACCGTGTACTGCCAATTCGTTGCTGCTCTTATTTCTGCTGTTTGCCATCATAATCAACTCCTTTTATAAGGTTAAGATTATGATTTGATTAATAGATAGTTTTTATACATAAAATAAAAAAATTTTTTCAAGGACTTATAGAATATGCTTATTGGAATATAGTTACAAAGTTTTCCGCTAAGTAACGGAAAATAATTATGTGTAGAAAGAGAGAGAGATCACGTAAAATAGAACACAAGTAAGTAAGCGGTTACATACTATTCGAAATAGAATGAGAATGTTAATAATTCTATTCTAATTTAAAAGGAGGAGTCCATCATGTATCAAAGATTAAAAAAGTATGTATTATTGGCTGTTACATGGAGTCTAGCAATTGGCATTATACTCTCTTACGAGAAAACAGCGTTTGCGAAGCAGGCGCACGAAAAAGCTACATCTTATCGTACAGTGACAGAGATTTATGACTGGGGAGCGGCGATCACAAAAATTATTATTGACTTAGGTGAACCTGTTCCAACCAATTCACTTACAAAAGAAACGTTTAAGGTGCATGTGGCTCGAAGTGATAGTCGATTAGAGCCGTCTTTATTGGAACAAGGAGATCGTAAAGTAAAAAAAGCATATGTATCCGATAAAGATGGACAACCAGCCGTACATACTGGGAAATATGCAGTTTTAGAAATGGAAGTTGGACCGGCCGTTTCATTAGGGGCGCCACTAAATTATGATGAATACGGTACAGGATTAAATGCATGGATAGAGAGTCAATACACCATTACTCAGCAAAAAGATATGATAACAAAGAAAGGAAAGCTGTCAGGGCTTGTAGTGAAACAGTTTACGGGAGAGAAAAGAGAACTCGTAGATGATTTTGCAATTAAAAAAGGTATATATCACAATGTAGAATTAGCATACGCAAGTCATGCGCCGGCAAAAGATAAGAAAAAGAATCCATTAATCATTTGGCTACATGGTGGAGGAGAGGGAGGAACAGATGCAACAATTCCCTTATCTGCTAATAAAGCTGTTAGCTTTGTCATAAAAGAAACTCAGGCCTATTTTGAAGGTGCCTACGTTTTAGTACCACAAGCGCCAACAAAATGGATGGATGGTTATACCGGTGAAGCGGATGGAACTTCTATTTATAAAGAGTCACTGATGGCATTAATTCAAGAATATGTTTCTAAAAACCCTGATATTGATCCCAATAGAATCTATATTGGAGGAGCATCTAACGGCGGATATATGACTATGCTTATGATTCGTGATTATCCAAACTATTTTGCAGCAGCATTTCCAGTATGTGAAGGACTAAATGATAGATTAATTACGGATCAAGATATTGAAAAGATGAGAGAAACACCTATTTGGTTCGTAGCCGCTAAGAATGATACAGTTCTTCCGCCAACAATTAACACTCTTCCAACTTATGATCGTTTGGTTAAAAGCCATGCAAATAATGTTTATTTATCACTATTTGAGGATGTACATGATACCACAGGCTTGTATAAAAATAACGATGGTGCGCCCTATCAGTATAATGGACATTCATCTTGGATATATCTGTATAACAACGAACCCAGCACTAAGATAAATGGAAGCACAATAAGCATAATGGAATGGATGAGCAAGCAATCGCTGAACAATTAATCACTTATAAAAAAGCTGTTTCAAGTAGAGCAGCTTTTTTTATTTCTCTTTTAAAGATAAAGGATATATCTAAAATAAAAGATTAAATACTTTCGTGATAAAATAAGGGAAGAGATCAGGAAGAAAGGAACAGTGAAAGTGAAGCCAACCATTTATGATGTTGCGAAAAAAGCAGGGGTATCGATAGCCACTGTATCCAAAGTAATCAATCAAACAGGCCGTATTAGTGAAAAAACGATAAAAAAAGTGAATGAAGTAATGATGGAATTAGATTATCAGCCTAGCAGTGTAGCAGCTGCGTTAACGGGGAAAAAGACGTACACAATTGGCGTGTTAGTTCCTGATATCTCTAATCCTTTTTTTGCAGAGGTAGCAAGAGCTTTTGAGAATAGTGCTAGAGCAGCGGGATACACGCTTTTTTTATGCAGTACAGATCATCAAACGGCGCGCGAGCATGAATATATAGATCTTTTATTTAAAAAACAAGTAGATGGAATCATTATTGCAACTGAACTAAATGATACGAAGCTCGTAAAGAAAATTGTGAAGCATGATGTACCGCTTGTATTGTTTTCAGTTGACCATCCTTCTATCTCAACGCATGTAGTGACAATTGATAACGTTCGCGGAGGATATATCGCAGGTACGTATTTAATAGAAAAAGGTCATCAATCGGTAACGATTATGACTGAAAAAGATAGAAAAAGCAGTGAAGGGCGATTAGCGGGTTTTAAGCAAGCACTTACAGAAGCAAATTTGTCACTAGAAAATCAGTCCATTATCAGCTGTTACTCAACAGTAGAAGATAGCAGAAGAGCAAGTAAACAGCTGCTTTCCTTGCCTAACAGGCCGACAGCAGTCTTTGCATGTACAGATCTAATTGGGGTATCGCTCATAAACGAGGCAAGGAAGCAGGGGCTTTCGATCCCAGGAGATCTGTCGGTAATTGGATTCGATAATACGATTTATGCTGATATTGCTGAGCCGGGTTTGACAACGATTGAACAACCCATTTCTCAGATGGCTGCTAGTACGTTTGAACAGCTGTTAAAGTCTATGAAAAAAGAAGAGCATGCGAAACAGCGAATAACGATTATTCCCGAACTAGTAGAACGTGCGTCAGTAAAAAAGTTATAAAGTAGAGAAAATAAAAAAGCTGCAGGTGCCTCAACACCTGCAGCTTTTTCTGCTTAATCATATTTATAGAGAGACCGGACTTTTGACTTCGTTTATTGTGTCTTCTTTAATAGTTGTTTCTGTTGGAATCGTAAGGAAGCCAGTCAAAAAAGCACCAAAGAAATATAGGCAAGCAAAGATCCAAATCACACCGCCAGTGCCTAAAAGACCAATAAAAACGGTTACAATTAAAGGGCCTACAAAAGCAGAAAGTCCAGAACCTAAGTTCAACACAGACATTGCAGCTCCTTTATTCTCCGGCGCTAAAGAAGGCACTAACGCTGTAAGAGGAACATATCCTGCTAGTGTTGCACCGTAACAGCATGCGACAATCATCATCACCCAATAATTATGTCCGACGAATTGCGGTACATAGTAGAGAGCAAGTGTTACAATTCCACATCCAACTCCGCCAAACCATTTGATTGTATTTACCCAGCCAAATTTATCTCCAACAATACCAAAAATAATATTAAAAGCCATATTCACAAAAAACAGTGTACCCCAGATTTGCAACCATTCACTCATCGTAAAATCATGTTTCATCATATATGTTGGCAAGAAAACAACAAATCCAAATTGAGCAGCAGAGTTAATAATCTTTACGATTCCGCCGATCCCTACTTTAGGGTTCTCAAATGCAATTGTAATCCCTTTCATTAATTCTTTTGTTTTATTATCGTTTACTTTTTGTACGGTAAATTTGTCTTTATTCATGATAATGGAAAAGATTCCACCGATCAAAACAAAAAGTAAACCACTCCATAAGGTAGCGATTTCGCCAATTTTCGGAACCATATAACTTGAGTAAAAGGCTCCGATTACACTTAATCCAAGCTGGAAGACAAACCAAAACCAGCCTACTGCTTTTGAAAGCATTTCCTGGGGCGTGCGGTAAGACACCCAGACCAAGAATGAGTAAGCAAATAAAGGGTAACCAAATCCTCTAAGAGCATAACAAATTAATATAATTGTGTAATTCATAATATGAAGTCCTAAACCTATAAATCCAATTGAACCAATAATAAAGGATATTAAGCCGAATGCCATTGCTTTTCTAGGGCCCCACAGCTGAACCAGTACGCCGGAGAACCAGGAAGAAACAGAGACCGTAATGCCGTAAACAGTAAACAGTAAAGCAGCATGTTCAATGGTTAAACCTCGTTCTACAAGATAAGGAGATAACCATCCTTGTTCTAAACCATCGCCAATCATAAAAACAATAATACCTATGTATCCCCACGTTAAATGAGAAGGGATCCCAATCCTGTCTAAAGCCGTTTTTCTGGAAATAAATTCATTCATTTTTCACACCACCAGATCGATTATTTTGTGTAAAACATCAAACTAATTTGGTTAAGCGCTTAATCTATTTAATAAAAAGTATACGCTTACATTTTTTGAACGTCAATTAAAATTTTAAATATATATAATTTTCAATTAAATAATTTTAATCATAAAAATATGGGTACGTAAGGTAATAATCACTGAATTTATGATAAAAATACTCAAATATAGAGAAATTCTTCATGTTTCATCAATAAATGTATAAGAAAATAAAAAAGTTTTTTATACATTTAGATGATTGAAAAATAAATATTCTAAATAATCTATAAAAATGTTTGCATTTCAGAAAACGTTATGTATAATTGGAATCAGGAAAGCGCTTAACCTATATAGAGGTTTGAGCGAACGTTGTCTTAACTTTTAATTAAAGGGGAAAATAAGATGGGGATTCTTACAATTGGAATAATTGGTGCTGGACGCATAGGGAAATTACACGTCGATAATTTAAAATTAATGCCGCAAATAAAAATTAAAGCGGTTTCAGATGTGGTAGTAGATCATTTACATGAATGGGCTGCAAGTAAAGAAATTTCGACGTTAACAACTAATTATCAAGATTTATTAGCTGATCCAGAAATTGATGCCGTTTTCATTTGTTCGCCAACGAATACGCACGCATCGATTATTAAAGAAGCTGCTCGAGCGAAAAAGCATATTTTCTGTGAAAAGCCCGTTAGTTTTTCAGTAGAAGAAACAATCCAAGCGTTAGAAGTAGTAAAAGAACACGGCATACAGCTTCAAGTTGGCTTTAACAGACGATTTGATCCCAACTTTAAAAAAGTGCATGATCTTGTACAACAAGGAGAAGTAGGACAGCCGCACATTTTAAAAATCACCTCCAGAGATCCTCAGCCTCCGAGTCCGGAATACGTTCGCGCTTCAGGAGGATTGTTCATGGATATGATGATTCATGATTTTGATATGGCTCGTTATGTAATGGACAGTGAAGTAATTGAAGTATCGGCTTACGGCACGACGCTAATCGATCCCGCTATTGAAGAAGCAGGGGATATAGATACGGCAATTGTGTCATTAAAATTTGCAAATGGAGCTTTAGGAGTAATTGATAACAGTCGTCAAGCTGTCTACGGTTACGATCAGCGTCTTGAAGTTTTTGGTGAAAAAGGTTCCGCTACTGCTGATAATTGCCGTCCAACTACAGTAGAAATATCAACAGGCAAAAGTGTAGTCAAAGAGAAGCCGCTGTATTTCTTTCTTGAGCGCTATACACAAGCGTACATAGATGAAGTAACACAGTTTGCAAGAGCAATTACAGAAAATCAAAGCGTGATTTGTACAGGTAACGATGGGTTACAGGCAGAACGAATTGCTAAAGCAGCAAAAGAGTCTTTACTATCTGGGCAGCCAGTAAAGATTGAACATAAAAAATACGCAGTGAATTAATGACGGTAAACGTGGGGATGAAAGAAATTAGTCTTTCTACCCTTTTAGGAAAGCGCTTAACTAAGGAGGAATAAAGATGAATCCGCTTGTTTTTAAAGAAAATCGTGATTTAGATTTCATCGCTGTTGGCCGTTTATGTATTGATTTAAATGCAAATGAAACACAGCGTCCAATGGAAGAGACTAAAACATTCACTAAATATGTAGGAGGCTCTCCAGCTAATATTGCAATTGGAGCAGCAAGGCTAGGCTTAAAAACCGGTTTTATCGGAAAAGTATCAGATGATCAAATGGGACGCTTCATTACGGATTATCTGCAAACAAATAAGATTAATACAGATAGCATTGTTATTGATAAAACGGGGGCCGTAACGGGACTAGCTTTTACAGAAATCAAAAGTCCTACAGATTGCAGTATCTTAATGTATCGTGATAACGTAGCGGATTTAAAGCTGAGTCCTACAGAAGTATCAGAAGAATATATCAAACAGTCAAAGGCACTTTTAATATCTGGAACGGCTCTTGCGCAAAGTCCTTCTCGTGAAGCCGTGTTTTTAGCACTAGAACACGCACGAAAGCATGAAGTTGTTGTATTTTTTGATATCGATTATCGTCCATACACGTGGGAATCGGAAGCTGAAACGGCAGTCTATTTTAATTTAGCCGCTGAAAAATCAGATGTGATTATTGGTACGCGAGAAGAGTTTGATATGATGGAAAAATTATTAAACTATGAAGAATCTAACGACCAAGTAACAGCAGAACGATGGTTTTCTCATCATGCTCAAATCGTCGTGATTAAGCACGGTGGAGAAGGATCTATTGCTTATACAAGAGACGGCGAGTCTCACCGCGGAGGAATATTTAAAACAAAAGTTCTTAAAACGTTTGGCGCTGGTGATTCTTATGCTTCAGCCTTTATTTACGGATTGATGCAAGGGCTTGAAATTCCACAGGCAATGCGATTGGGCGGTGCCTCAGCTTCGATTGTAATTTCAAAACACAGCTGTTCAGATGCTATGCCAACAAGTATTGAGCTCTTCAACTTTATGGAGACAGCAACGGAAGTTTTGCAGGAAGCTTAATAGATAAAGGGGAAATCTTAAAAGATTAAAGGAATAGAAGCTTATTAAAATCAGATAAAGGGAGAGATATTCTATGACACAAACAGCAGTAAAAACAGTAAAAAACTATATTGGTGGACAATGGATTGAATCAACTGCATCAAAAACAGAACCTGTGTATAACCCAGCGACAGGTGAATTAATCGCACAGGTGCCTCTTTCTACAAAAGAAGATGTAGATCAAGCGGTGCAAGCAGCAAATAAAGCTTTCAAAGGATGGGCAAAAACAGCCGTGCCTAAACGTGCACGAATTTTGTTCAAGTATCAGCAGCTATTGGTAGATAACTGGGATGAATTAGCAAAGTTAGTGACAGTTGAAAACGGAAAAAGCTTTAACGAAGCGCGAGGTGAAGTGCAGCGCGGAATTGAATGCGTAGAGTTTGCTGCTGGAGCTCCTACGTTAATGATGGGTAAACAGCTTCCTGACATCGCAACAGACATTGAATCTGGCATGTACCGCTATCCAATTGGCGTTATTGGAGGCATTACGCCGTTCAATTTTCCAATGATGGTTCCTTGCTGGATGTTCCCGCTTGCGATTGCTTGCGGCAATACATTTGTGTTAAAGCCGTCTGAGCGTACACCGCTTTTAGCTGCAAGGTTAGCTGAGCTGTTTGAAGAAGCTGGTTTGCCAAAAGGCGTGCTAAACATTGTAAACGGCGCGCACGATGTGGTAAACGGTCTTCTTGAACATAAATTAGTGAAAGCTATTTCGTTTGTAGGTTCACAGCCTGTAGCTGAGTACGTGTATAAAAAAGGTACGGAAAACTTAAAGCGTGTTCAAGCTTTAGCCGGTGCTAAAAATCATTCAATTGTATTAAATGATGCAGATTTGAACGTAACAACAAAACAAATTATCGGAGCCGCTTTTGGTTCAGCAGGTGAACGTTGTATGGCAGCATCTGTTGTTACTGTACAGGAAGAAATTGCGGATCAGCTAATTGAAAGATTAGTAGAAGAAGCCAACAATATCGTAATTGGCGACGGCTTAGAAGAAAACGTCTTCTTAGGACCGGTTATCCGTGAAAATCATAAAGAGCGTACGCTTAGCTATATCGAATCAGGCGTGCAAGAAGGTGCCCAGCTAATCCGTGACGGTCGTACAGACGCAGCGGTAAATGGCAGCGGATACTTTGTTGGACCAACGATTTTTGATCGTGTTACACAAGAAATGAAAATTTGGCAAGATGAAATTTTTGCACCTGTGCTGTCTATTGTGCGTGTGAAAACATTAGAAGAAGCTATTGAAGTAGCTAATAACTCTCGTTTTGCAAACGGTGCTTGCATTTACACAGATAGCGGCGCAAGCGTACGTGAATTCCGTGAAAATATTGAATCCGGCATGTTAGGAGTAAATGTAGGAGTGCCGGCACCTATGGCGTTCTTCCCATTTTCTGGTTGGAAAGACTCTTTCTACGGTGATCTTCATGCAAATGGTACGGATGGAGTGGAATTTTATACAAGAAAGAAAATGGTAACAACGCGCTGGTAAGTGATTCGTTAAAAATCGCATCTCATTTAAAAAGGAAGTATCAGGAATTAAAGATATTCCTTATGCTTCCTTTTTTAAAATCGTAATCTAGTACTAGAAGGGAGAAAGAAGCATGGAAACGATTAGAATGACCACAGCACAAGCATTAGTGAAGTTTTTAAATCAGCAGTATGTTGAATTTGATGGAAAGCAGCACCAGTTTATTAAAGGGTTTTTTACAATTTTTGGGCACGGGAACGTGGTAGGTTTGGGACAAGCTTTGGAAGAAGACCCAGGAAATCTAGATGTCTATCAAGGGCGCAATGAGCAAGGAATGGCCAATGCAGCGATGGCTTTTGCCAAACAAAAACATCGAAAGCAGATTATGGCTTGCACATCTTCAGTGGGCCCAGGCTCAGCAAATATGGTTACAACGGCAGCCACCGCTTCAGCTAATAACATTCCCGTTTTGCTGCTTCCCGGTGATGTATTTGCAACTAGACAGCCGGATCCCGTTTTGCAGCAAATTGAACAGTCATATGATTTATCTATTTCTACAAACGATGCTTTTCGTCCAGTAAGCAAGTACTGGGATCGCGTAAGCCGACCTGAACAATTGATGACAGCTATGATTAATGCAATGCGTGTGTTAACAAACCCTGCAGACACGGGAGCTGTAACTATTTGTTTGCCTCAAGATGTGCAGGGAGAAGCATGGGATTTTCCAGCTTACTTCTTCCAAAAGCGCATTCACCGCATTGAGCGCCGTCTTCCGACTAAGGACAGTCTATCAGATGCGATTCAATTAATGAAAACAAAGAAAAAGCCAATCATCATTTGCGGAGGAGGCGTTCGGTATTCAGAGGCAGCACAAGAATTAAAACAATTTGCTAGTGAGTTCCATATTCCATTTGGAGAAACTCAAGCTGGGAAAAGTGCCGTTGAAAGCGACTATCGCTATAATCTTGGCGGAATTGGTGTAACAGGGAATTTAGCTGCTAATACAATTGCTAAAGAAGCGGATTTAGTAATTGGAGTAGGCACACGATTTACTGATTTTACAACAGCATCTAAACAGCTTTTTCAACATCCGGAAGTACAATTTCTTACCATTAACACGTCTGAATTTCATGCAAATAAACTTGATGCTGTGAAACTTGTAGCTGATGCAAAAGAAGGTCTGCTTGCTCTTAGCGAAGAGCTAAAATCAATTGGTTATCAGTCTGGTTATACAACAGAAATTACAAGTGCTAAAGACGCATGGGACATAGAATTAGAGCGTCTGCATAGCATACGTTTTACCGGTGCAGATTTTGTTCCAGAAATACAAGGTCATTTAGATGAAAGCTTAGCTGAATATGTAGAATCACTTGGTACTCAATTAACGCAAACAGAAGTGATTGGAGAGGTGAATAAGCTCCTTGATGACAACTCCGTCATCGTTGGTGCAGCAGGAAGTCTTCCAGGCGACTTACAGAGAATGTGGAAGTCTAATAAACCTAATACCTATCATATGGAATATGGATATTCATGTATGGGATATGAAGTATCAGGCGCACTTGGAGTTAAGCTAGCGGAACCAGCTAAAGAAGTGTATGCGATGGTTGGAGATGGAAGTTATCAAATGCTTCATTCAGAGCTTATTACAAGCCTTCAAGAAAGAAAAAAGATAAACATTTTACTGTTTGATAACTCCGGATTCGGATGCATTAATAATCTTCAAATGTCAAACGGTATGGGGAGCTTTGGCACAGAGTTTCGCTATCGAAACGATGAAACAGGAAAACTAAACGGAAACGTGATGAAAATTGATTTTGCAGCCAGCGCCGCAGGGTACGGTGTAAAAACGTATCGCGTAAGTTCTCTTGAAGAATTAAAAACGGCGATAGAAGATGCACAAAAACAAGAGGTTTCTACGCTAATCGATATTAAAGTGCTGCCAAAAACTATGACGAACGGTTATGAATCATGGTGGCATGTAGGAGTAGCAGAGGTATCTAAAAATCAGCATGTACAGGAAGCTTATGAAGATAAGGTGAAAAATCTTGAAATGGCAAGAGTTTATTAAGAAGCAGGAGAAAATGAGGTTGTTGAAGAGAAACATTCGATAAATATAAAAGAGGTTTTCATTTCATATAAGGGAGAGGAAGAGATGTTCAAGGAAAATACGGTCAAACTGGGGATTGCTCCAATTGCTTGGACAAATGATGATATGCCTGAACTGGGAGCTGAAAATACATTCGAACAGTGTATCAGTGAGATGGCTTTAACCGGTTTTAGAGGAAGTGAGGTCGGAAACAAATATCCGCGAAATGTTTCAATCTTAAAAAAGGCATTATCGCTTCGGAATTTGGAAATTGCAAGCGCGTGGTTTAGTACATTTTTAACAACAAAGCCGCTGGAAGAAACGGTAACGCCATTTATTGAACATCGCGATTTTTTATACCAAATGGGAGCAAAAGTAATTGTTGTGTCTGAACAAGGGCACAGCATTCAAGGGCTGATGGATGTTCCTTTATTTAAAGAAAAGCCTGTGTTCACGCCAACAGAGTGGAGCAGACTTACAGAAGGCCTGCACCATCTTGGGAAACTGGCACGAGAAAAAGATATGCATATTGTCTATCATCACCATATGGGAACAGGTGTACAAACAACAGAAGAAATTGAGCAGCTAATGGAGCTTACCAATCCGGAGCTTGTTTCGCTGCTATTTGATACCGGTCATCTTGTCTTTTCAGGAGAAGAACCTCTTCATATCTTAAAAAAATATCTGCACCGTATTAAACATGTTCATTTAAAGGATATTCGTCAAGAAGTAGTTGATCGGGTCAAAGAACAAGACCTAAGCTTCTTGCAAGCGGTAAAAGAAGGAGCTTTTACTGTTCCAGGTGACGGAATTATTGGATTTGATGAAGTGTTTACTACGCTTGCCGCTTCTGATTATAACGGCTGGTTTGTCGTAGAAGCAGAACAGGATCCAGCGCTTGCTAATCCTTTTGAATATGCGCTAAAAGCGAGAAATTTTATTAAAGAAAAAAGCGGTCTTTAATTTCGAATGTAAAAGACTTAATGCCTTTTATATGCTTATCAAGTGAAAGGAGGAGGGGAAATGAAGCCAACCATTTATAGTGTGGCTGAAGAAGCAGGTGTATCAATTTCTACCGTATCAAAAGTCATTAATCAAACTGGTCATATTAGCGAAAGAACAAGACAAAAAGTAATTGAGGTTATGGCGCAGTTGAATTATCATCCAAGCGTCGTAGCATCTGCTTTAACAGGAAAACCCACTAAAACGATTGGGCTTCTCGTACCCGACATCTCCAACCCTTTTTTTGCCGACTTGGCGAGAAGCATAGAAGACCGAAGTCATGAGCAAGGTTTCCATGTAGTAATGTGCAATACCGATAACGATGCGGAAAAAGAGAAGAAGTATCTATCGCTGTTAATTCGTCAAAGAATCGATGGTTTAATTGTAGCATCTGCTTTTCGCAATGCTAATCTTTTAAAAAATATGCTTAAGCAAGATATACCGATTAGCGTTATTGCTTCAGAAATTCCTCACATATCCGTTAATACAGTGACAGTGGATGACTACAAAGGGAGCTCTTTGGCGACTGATTATTTGCTGTCTTTACATCATGAAAAAATTGCAATTATTACAGAAAATGCAAAAAGTAATCACGCTCGTTTAGATGCTTTTCGAGACGCCATGCAAGAAAACGGAATCATCGTGTCACCTCAACATGTTATTACGACCGAAGCAAGTATTCAAAAAGGATATGAAAGTGCTAAGCGGATTTTTTCAATGAAGGAGAAAGTGACGGCTATTTTTGCTTGTAACGATTTACTGGCTATCGGCGTTATGCAGGCGGCAAAAGAATTCAAAATTGATGTGCCGAAGGACTTATCAGTGATTGGCTTTGATAATACCGTTTTTTCTACTACTATTACGCCCATGTTGACGACGGTAGCACAGCCGACAAAAGAAATGGCTGTAAACGTAGTGGATTTGCTGGTTAGAGAAATGGAATACCCAACGATGCATAAAGAACATTTGCTTCTTGAGCCGAAATTAATTATCCGGAAATCAACGGCTCCGTTACGAAGAGACGCTACAGCATCTGCAAATAATTGAATACAAGCAAGAGTATTGCTGTTAATAAAAACTCATCATAGTCACATATTCAAAAGAATCTATAGAGTCTATAAAGAAAAAATGAGTGATTAGTAAATTCTGATTGCGCTACTACATAAAGGAGGAAGTTAAGCATGCTAGTTAAATTAGGTGAATTAAATAAAGGATACAACGTACTTACAGAAATGGCCGGTCAGCACAAAGATATGTTGATGGATATTGGGATCTATAATATGTCTCAAGGAAAAGAGGAAACCTTGCTAGACAGCAGCAGTGAAACGGCTATTCTTTTACTAGAAGGAAAGGTAAAGCTAGAGTGGGAAGGACATTCGAAAGAAATTCAGCGTCAGTCCCTTTTTGAAGAAGAGCCTTGGTGTTTGCACGTTTCAAAAAATGTGGAGGTTAAAATTACCGGGCTTGCCGATAGTGAAGTACTAGTTCAAAAAACGGATAATGAAAAAGAGTTTTCATCAAAATTATATACGCCTGAAGATTGTCAAAACACAGTGGCTGGTGAAGGAGTATGGGAAGGTACTGCTCAGCGTGTAATTCGAACAATTTTTGACTACAATAACGCTCCTTATTCTAACCTTGTTATTGGAGAAGTGATTTCTTATCCAGGAAGATGGTCGAGTTATCCGCCTCATCATCATGACCAGCCCGAAGTGTATTACTATCGTTTTGACAAGCCGCAAGGATTTGGCTGCGCAATGGTTGGAGAAGATGCGTACCGTGTAGTTGATAATAGTTTTATTACAATTCCTGGTGAATTAGATCATCCTCAAGCAACGGCTCCTGGCTATGCGATGTACTTCTGCTGGATGATTCGCCATCTTGATAATAATCCGTGGACAGACCGTATTATGGAAGAAGAGCATAAGTGGTTATTAGAGCCGGGTGCAAAAATTTGGCCTGAAAAATAAATAAAGATCTTTATACGAAATGGGTTTCAAATGTTGAAAAACCCCTAATAAAAAATAATTATGCGTAAAATAATAGTTTATTTTTGTAAAATATGTTTTTATATGTTAAAGTATAGCTTGTATTAATATTCAGGCGATGATATCGCTCTTTTTGGCAGATTCCTTTTTTAGGAGTCTCTTTTTTTTCTAAACAGAAGCAAGAGATCGTATGTCAATCAAGAAAAGGAGATAAGCGTAGCCGCTTATCTCCTTTTCTTTTTAGCATTATCTAACGCTAGGTTCTTTTTCACTACTTTTTCTAAAGCAACCTCCACGTGAACATTTTTTTCATCGATGTCATTCACAAGCACGACGGTTCCTTTTCGTCCCTTAATCTTTAAATCATCACCCGTAGAAGGAATGTTTTCCCGCAGCTGGCTTAATAGAAGCTTTCTGTTTTCAAAAAAGTGGACAGCCACCATTTTATCTCACCTAATTTCATATGATATGTGTGATACAAAGATGTGTATATGAAATCCTTCCTATACATTATGTCGTCAAGGGTGGTTTTAGAACACATTGGATAGACAATTGTTTCATCAATTTATGAAATAAATAGAATGACATAGTTATAAATCTCCTATCCTTGGACATACTTATACTACTAATCTAAAAAGGGATGTGGATGAAAATGAAGGTAGCTATCGGATTAAGTGTATTTACGGTCGTTACAGGAGCAATTGCTTTAGGGGCAGTTTACTTTTTAGCAGGTATCTTTTCTTTTTTCTTAACGGTTTTTTCATAAAAAAATCCACCAAGAGGTGGATTTTTTTATTTAGCAGCGGCTTTTGTTTCATGAGGTGAATTGCCGATAAATCCAAATTTCCCGCCGACAACTTCTTTTACTTCGTGGATGACAATAAAAGAATTCGGGTCAATTTGCTGGATTTTCTTTTTAATTTTTAATAGCTCATTCTTTTTAATAACAACGTAAATGATACGTTTATCTTTATTGGCGTAGTAGCCATATCCGTAAAAGATTGTGGCTGCATTTCCAAATTCACTGGTGATGACTTGCGCGATGTCTTTATATTGATCGGACATAATCGTCATTGCTTTTTTGTTGTGGAAACCTTCGATAACAATATCGACGATTTTGGCGCAAAGATAGACGAATATAAAAGTATAGAGCGTGTTGTTGACGCCAATGGCAAAAAACGATGCTAAAATAATGACGCTGTCCATGTAGAACATACTTTTAGAGATATTATAGCCTTTTGTGTAGTTTAATAAATAAGCTAAAAGAGTTGTACCGCCGGTAGATCCATCCGCGATAAAAATGAGTGCCAGTCCTGTTCCCATGAGTAAGGCGCCGAATACAATTCCTAAAATCATGTCGTGAACGTGAAAGGGAATATAGCTGACCAGACCTAAGAAAACGGACGTCATGACAGCTCCTAGAATCGTATAAAGAATGTTTTTTTTAGTTAGGAATTTATAAGCTAAGGCAATGAATACAAGGTTCACAAGAAATGTGCTGATACTTGTAGGAACATGAAATAAATAATATAAAACAAGAGCGATACCAACCGTACTTCCGTCACCTAATTTATTTGGAATAACAAAAAAATCAATCGATGCAGCAACTAAAAGCGCTCCGGCAATAATTAAAATGATGTCTTTATAGATTGTTTTCAATATGCAAACCTCCTTGATCATTAGGATATTTTCACGTAGATAGTCTTTCACAAATGATAAAATAAAAAACGTCTTAGAAATTGTCTAGTTATAAAACTGATCAACTTCTAAGACGAAGAATTACGATACGTGTATATGTCTTGATCCTGCTTTTCTATGCTTTGATGTCACCGATTATATAAACCTCTGACCGCTATGTCAACGCTATAAGAGATGTTCAACTTTTCAAAAAATAGAAGGCGGTTTCCTTCATAAAAAAAGAATCCTTTGCGACGGCGCAAAGGATTTTCAAATTTATTGGAATAGGGGGAATACGTTATTAGAATTGCCATTTTCATAAATTAATATACCTTTATTTTTAAAAAATTATTTGTTAATGACGATTGAAAGTTTGTAATTCACATGCTGATTTAGCTCTGTCAAAAAATCATTTAATTCTTCATTTGAATGAAATTTGCATTCTAGTAAGTAGCAGCCATCGCCGCTGATTTTAAAGTTGTTGATAACGTACTTCTGCTGACTTTCTATAAATGTAAGGTAGGGGTGGTGATGAATGCTCTGTGTATAGATATTTAAAAATGCATGGACGGTGTAGCCAAGTTTTCGTTCATCAATGTTAATTGTGTAGCCTTTTATAACGCCTTCATCTTCTAATTTTAATACTCTAGCAGAAGCGGCTTGTCCGGTTAGATGCACTTTCTCTCCTAATTCTTTCATCTTCATACGTCCGTTTTTTGACAGCTCTTCTAGTATGCGTTGATCTGTATTATCTAATAACATCGCTACAAATCCTTTCGTATGTCTAATCAAAAGGGTTAACTACTCGATTTCAACCATGTATACGGATATGTCTTCTATTTTATACTAAAGAAAAGTAAGAAAAAAGAGCAGTCAATGTTCAAGATATAGAAAGCGACATTAGTTTGTAAACAGCTAGATTGACGAAAGCTTAAGCTTGCTGTATGATTCTTTGAGTGTTTACGTGGTTCGTAACCATCCCACGTTAAAAAACTAAGGAGAGAATAGTAAGATGAATATAAGAACACTTTGCGTCAACGGACTTTTAGCGGCTATGTATATTGCTGTTAGCATGTTAATTCAGCCGTTTGGCTTCACCAACATCCAATTTCGTATATCAGAAATGTTCAATCATTTAATTGTGTTTAATAAAAAGTACGTGTACGGCATTGTACTAGGGGTATTTCTCACGAATTTGTTTTTTTCACCAATGGTCGCTTATGATCTGGTGTTTGGGGTAGGACAATCTGTACTATCATTATTTATTACCATTTTTTCTATGCGATACATTAAGAGTATGTGGGCTCGTATGCTTATTAATACACTTGTGTTTACGTTTACGATGTTTATTATTGCGTTTGAACTGCACCTAGCATTTGATTTACCATTTTTCTTTACATGGTTAACAACAGCTGTTGGTGAGTTCGTTGTTATGCTTGTTGGAGCACCAATTATGGCGGCAATTAATAAACGTGTACAATTTAATAAGCTAGTTGGATAAAAAGATGCGAATGTGATAAATCTCACAGCCGCATCTTTTTTTCTCTGTTATTCTATAGATGTAGTGATAAACCCCTTATTATTGAAGAGCTTTTCACGCATGGACAAATTACCCATATCTAGCATGTGAAAAGAGCAGGTCGCATTTGCGTTCTGCTTTTTTTGCGTAAGGAAATAGCAAGTATTCGATTAGATTGTTTTGAAAGAAGGAGTGACAAATCTCACAGCGCACTCTTTGTTCTTTTGTTACGATATACATATAGTTGGCAAACTCCTTATCGAAAAGTTTTTCGCACAACAACACATTACCTATGCGTAGCAATTAAAAAAGCAGACTGAAGAGGTTTGCTTTTTTAATTGTTTGTTTTTACCATTAAATAACTTTTTTGAGTTATAATTGTAAAATAATCTTTGTTACGAGAGAGGGGATTATTTTTTTGAATAGAAAGTTAGGAATTCTCGTTTTATTAGCGTTAGCCATCTTATTTGCCGGGGGTTCAAAAGAAGAAGACAACATTCCTTTAAGAGAACTAGAAAAGATACATATTAACGTCATCAAAGAACAAAAAATGAAGCAAGGGATTTCATATGAATTGGAATTCGTAAACAAGAGCGATTTGACCATCAAACAAAACGACGTATTTTTATCGTATCCACTAAAAATAAAAAACGGTTATTCTGAAAATAAATTTAAGGTGTTAGCGGAAGGTAATAAGTTAAATATTAAGCCAAAACAAAAGGTGAAGTTAACTGCTTTTCTTCCTTATAAAGGGACTAATAAAGAAGCGTTAGCTATTGATGAGCCTGACGTAAAGTGCATAGGATATTGGAATAAGGTCGATGACTACCATCAATTTTCTTTTGGAGGATCTTTGAAGCGAGAATAATAGAAAGTTATTTGTTAAATAGTGGAACTTAAAAGGTGTGAAATCGTATATAAACCAAGGGGGAGATTTCATTGAAGAGATACGGACTGTTTATCATTAGCTTCATCGTGTTGCTAGGTAGCTTTCAACTGCTATCAGGCATGATTCTTACGCTTTGGTATGTTCCAGAAAGCGCAGATATGTAGAGTTCAATTGAAGGTTTATCAAATGAAGTCATTTTCGGCAGTCATTCACCTAGCTTTGCTTTTGCAATTCCCATTGTAGCAGCTACAGCCGCTTTTTTCATCTCTAAAAAATGGGTTAGGAAAAGTGCATAAGGGATTTATAAAGGTGGTGAATGAACAGTGAGTGTAGATACGGATAGGTTAGTTAGTTTCTTTATTTTATGGGGAACACCGGCTGTTTTTAGTATAATAGAGTACTTTAAACTGAGTAAAACTGAAAAAAAGAAGTTATCCGAGACTTAACATCTTTAAAATCTATTGTAACAACAGGATTTATATTGATTGGAGGAGTGTTGGCGAGTTTAGGCAGGTTGTTATCTCTGCTGTCTCTGCACCTTATAGGTACTTTTATTTTAGTCATTGGTGGTGTCGTTGGCGCTATTGAAGCATGGAAGGTAAAAAGAAAGAATAGTATTGTTATCCTTGTTTTAATAGTATCTATGATTGCTTTTACATTTATAATATAAATTCTGCATATAACAAGAGCTGCTCAAATTATGAGCAGCTCTTATCAGTTTCTTACTTATTGTGTTTCAAGCTGCTGATCTTTTTTCTTTAACGTAAGAGCGAGCAGGAACGAAACGATGGCGAAAGCGATGGCTACATAATAGACGGTATGGACCCCGCTTGTCATACTTTTTATTTGTAACAGCGTTTTATTTGTTTCATTTGATTGTTGAATAAAGTGCTGAGAAGCCATAGTCATAATACTTGTATACAAAGCGGGTCCGATCGCACCTGACACTTGGTTAATCGTATTTGAAATGGCTGAACCGTGAGCGTGAAGAGGTTTAGGTACTTGATTTAAAGCAAGCGTCATCACGGGCCCTATGCTTAAACCTACCCCAATTGTAAAGGCGGCGTATAAAACAGCTGCGGTCATCGTAGTTGTTTCGCTTGAAATGGTAGTGAACAAACTTAAAATAAATGTTAAAAGGATTAAGCCTGTTAAAAGCAGCGGTTTAAATCCAATTTTATCAAACAAACGTCCTCCGACCATAGCTGTTAGAGCCAGCGTTACTCCTCCTGGAGGCATAAGAAAACCTGATGGTAGCAACTCTATACGGATCAGTCAATCTAGACGTTTAGGTCTTGTATAGGAGTGGAGATTGACGTTAGTTTGACAGGTGTAAGCATTGCTTGAGATGTTAAGAATAAGATTATAAAGTATTTTGGAACTATACTTCTATTACTGTTAAAAAAATATGATCCAGTAATGAAATTAAAAGAAGACGAGAAGCGTATAGCATGTTACGATAGGGACGGTATAGAAATTGACACATATCTGTTTCTAATAGAAGAGACAAATTTTAAAATTTTTAAATGTAAGGTTGTGATTCACCTGAGACTGAATAAATTTATTAGCGAATCTGGCAAAGCGTCAAGACGCGGGGCAGATAAGTTAATTAGTGAAGGAAGAGTAACCGTTAATGGAAAGGTTGCAAAAATCGGAGATCAAGTTGAGCCTGGCGATGATATTCGAGTAAGCGGCCAACAGCTTCGGATTGCTCGAAATAATGTATATATTGCGCTTAATAAACCAGTCGGCATTACAAGTACGAGTGAAAAAAAAGTAAAGGGAAACATCATTGACTTAGTCAATCACCCTTTGCGTATTCACCATGTCGGACGACTAGATAAGGATTCAGACGGCTTAATTTTACTTACAAATGACGGCGATATTATTAACGAAATTTTACGTGCAGAAAACAAGCATGAAAAAGAATATATTGTTGCAGTAGATAAGCCCATTACACCGGAGTTTATTAAAAACATGTCTGAGGGAGTAAAGATTCTAGGTACAAAAACGCTTCCTTGTAAAGTGACACAGCTGTCTAAGTACGAGTTTCAAATTATTTTAACACAGGGCCTAAATCGTCAAATTCGCCGTATGTGTGAAGTGCTGGGATATGAAGTATACCGTCTTCAGCGCACGCGTATTATGAATATCCATTTAAACAACTTACCTGTTGGGCAATGGAGAGATTTAACGAAAAAAGAGCGTACGCAGCTATTCAAAGAATTAGACTATGAACCTAAAGAGTGGTAAATCAAAAGACACCAGCCTGTTAGACTGGTGTCTTTTTTTATTCGCATACAACTACTTGTCTAGAAAATACGCTTTTGCGCGCTACGCAGCGATCTGAAATAGAAAAGCCAGCTTCATGAATCATATGGTCAATCGTATCTACTGTAATCACGACTACTTTATCCGCAAAGCGGCGAGCGTGTTTCAAAATAGAAAGCTGATCTTCAGGCGTCGCGTGGGTGTAGAGATTGTAAGGCATGTCGATGATAGCTACATCATAGTGAGTTGTAACATCCGAAATCGGTCCAGTTTTGACATCACCGCTTAAGCCGAAATGCGCAATATTTTCACGAGATCCGTCGGTCACAAGTGGATTGATATCGCGTCCTACAATATCAATGCCCATTGAAAGAGCCTCTACTAGGACTGTACCAATACCACAGCATGGATCAATCGCTTTGATTCCTTCAGGCTTTGGAACGGCAATGTTAGCTACAGCTCTTGCAAGGCGGGTACTGAGTGCCGTAGAGTATTCACGCGGTTTCTTCAAATGATGCAGCCATACAGCTTCGCTTTTTTGATATTTTCCAAAATACCAGCGTCCTTCAAATGTAACAATGCCAAACAAATGGTCAGGGTTATGCAAGTCTGCTTCTGCTACAAAATGCCAACCCACATCACGTTCAATAGCACGCTGACCTTTATAACTTATTTTTTGATCTTTTTCCAAGTCATTAATTTTCATAAAAATGAGTTTGAATGTTTGATCTCCAAGGTCAATATCTTCTACTTGTTTGCAAATATCTGCAAGGTCATCTGATTCATACATAATATCTAATCGCTCTTTGATAAAAGGGCTTCTGCTTGGATCAAGTTTAACGGCACTTTTTATGATAGGTTTCTCAGTTTCAATTTCAAAAAGAGAGCGTCTCTCTAATTGACATAGTGAGAGTTCCTCTTCGCTGCATGCGTATGTGTAGATATACTGGGGCAGCTGCGTATGGTTATTCAATATCGTATCATCCTTTATCGTATCTAATTATCCTTCTTCTCAAACAATAGCGAGAAAAGAAGAGAAAAGCAACGAATTTAAATATATTTGGCCGTGAATACTAAATTGAAGCGCTACATAGTCCACTTATTTGACAAAACATGCTAAAATAACTGATGATAACCTGCATGTGCTGCTGTTTATACAAAAGAACTGGATCAAAGTTTCTCAAAAATCATTTACACACTGCTGACATTTTGATGAATAGGAGAGGCTACGTGATGTCTAAAAGTGATCATGAAAAGCAACAGATGAGTCGGGCTGATATGAAAAAACAAGCCAAAACATCCTCGCAAAACCTTGTGATGAACGTACTCATTGCCATTGTATCTGTATGTATTTTAGCTCTTATTATAAATGTTTTTATACTAATGAAATGAGCCGTTATGCTGCTCATTTCTTTTTATTAGGTTCAGCTTTTATTGAAGTTTTTGAGGTCTCTTTCAGTAGAGAGCACATTTTGAATAGCATATCTTTTTTTTACAAATGATAGTTGTGATATGATGAAGCAATAATACATTAGACAAAAAGCTGGAGGTTACTTAGTATGCCATTACTCAGATTTGATGTAATAGAAGGAAGAGACGAAAAAGAGTTAAAAACATTACTAGACGCTGCTCACCGAGCAATGCTAGAAGCCTTTGGCGTGCCAGAACGTGATCGTTATCAAATTGTACACCAGCATCCTGCTCATGAAATGATTATTGAAGATACAGGTCTTGGCTTTGAGAGAAGCAAGGATTTGGTTATTATAAGTGTGACGAGCAAACAGCGAACAGAAGAGCAAAAACAAGCTCTTTACAAATTAATTGTAAAAGAGCTGGGAGAAAGCTGCGGTATTCAGCCAAACGACATTATGATTTCAATTGTTGAGAACGGTAATGCTGATTGGAGCTTTGGCATGGGGGAAGCTCAATTCTTAACTGGGAAATTGTAAAACGGTTTATTATCTAGAGAAGCCCTTATTTCTAAGGGCTTTTTCTCATTTTGTCTATAAAAATATTATTCTCTTAGTCACATCTTACTCAAAATTAAATACAGACATCTGTCAAATGAATGATACAATAAGCTTATATGCCGTTTTGAGTGGGAAAACCAAAAAAAGTTCGGCGTACTAACTTCAGAACAACAATAATTTTACATAAAGATGTAAAGATTTAAAGGTTAAAAGAGAAATGTATAAAATCTGTAAAACAAAAGAACAGTTACGCGTTAAATATAGGAGTAAAAGGTTCTTCACGTGTTTTTTCGGATAATAAGAGAAAGTAATTTTGATCATTGAGGAGGAACTTAGAATGTTTGGATTTGATGCAGATGTATCGCCGTTAGTGCGAATTAAAGTAATTGGAGTCGGCGGTGGAGGAAATAACACCGTTAACCGTATGATTGAACATGGTGTACAAGGGGTAGAATTTATTGCCGTTAATACGGATGCTCAGGCGCTTAATTTATCTAAAGCAGATGTGAAAATGCAGATTGGTGCAGCATTAACGCGAGGATTAGGTGCAGGAGCTAATCCAGAAGTAGGAAGAGAAGCAGCCGAAGAAAGCAGAGAACAAATTCAAGAAGTACTGCAAGGCGCAGATATGGTATTCGTAACAGCTGGCATGGGGGGAGGCACTGGTACTGGAGCAGCTCCGGTTATTGCCCAAATTGCCCGTGAACTAAATGCTTTAACAATTGGAGTAGTTACTCGCCCTTTCAAGTTTGAAGGAAATAAACGTACGAAGCAAGCAGTAGGCGGTATTACTGCGATGAATGAATCGGTAGATACCCTTATTGTGATTCCAAACGACCGCTTGCTTGAAATTGTCGATAAAAAGACGCCTATGCTTGAAGCATTCCGTGAAGCAGATAATGTTCTTCGCCAAGGTATTCAAGGTATTTCAGATTTAATCGCTGTTCCGGGGCTGATTAACCTTGACTTTGCTGATGTAAAAACAATCATGTCTAATCAAGGATTTGCGCTTATGGGTATCGGACGAGCTTCCGGATCAGATCGGGCAATTGAAGCAGCGAAAAAAGCGATTTCTAGTCCGCTGCTAGATGCATCGATTGATGGAGCAAGGGGCGTGCTGTTGAACATTACGAGCGGCAGCAGCCTGAGTCTTTACGAAGTACAGGAAGCAGCAGATATTGTCACGTCCGCTTCTGATCAGGACTTAAATATGATTTTTGGGTCCGTGATCAATGAAGATTTAAAGGACGAAATGATGGTAACCGTTATTGCCACTGGATTTGATGATGAAGACATTTCACCATCAGCTTCTACTTCTAGAGTTTCAAGAGCACGCTACTAAATTAAATAACAAGCTTTTATGGTGGTAATTGTTTTTCAATTGCCTTAAAAGGGAATCCGGTGCAAATCCGGAGCGGTCCCGCCACTGTAACAAGGAGCCTTATGTCAAGAAGCCACTGTCTATTTAGAGACGGGAAGGCGGTATAAGGCAGTGACTTGAAGCCAGGAGACCTGCCATAAATCGCAGCACACAATAACCTACGAGGATAGGGAGGTGTTTTGGCAGAATCAAAAATACGATAAACAAGGGATACGTTTATCTAGATTTGTTGTGAAGGCAAGCACTTCTTTTTTAAGAAGTGCTTTTTTGTGTATTTAAAATAGAAGGTGGAAAAATGAATGACAAATAATAAAAAACTTGTATCTATATTACTTTTTGTTTTACTTTGTCTTACTGCTTGCACGTCTCATGAAGAGAGTATGAGTATGAAAAAAGGAGAGAAAACGGATAAAAGCGCTACATTTTTATTTAATTTCACACCTGCAACCCTTGACCCCCATACCGATGATGATTACACGGCAGTTCGTGCCGGAGTGGGAGAGACGCTTGTTAAGATTAGCGACGATTTAAAACTAAAGCCTTGGCTTGCTGAAAAGTGGGAAACAAAAGATAACGGTCTTACGTGGACATTTGCAATAAGAAAGAACATCACGTTTCAAAATGGAAAAGCGCTGGATGCAAGCGCCGTGAAGTCTTCTCTTCAAAGAGCAATAAATCAAAGCTATGCGATGAGAAACGCTTTAAAAATCAAAGAAATGAAAGCAAACGGTCATATGCTCACAATTACGTTAAAAGAACCAATCCCTAAATTTCCTTCTGAATTAGTGCATCCAAATACAGCTATTATAGACGTTCATGCTTCTAATATAGCTAAGAAGCCCACTGGTACGGGCCCATTTCGCGTCTTGTCTTTTGATCAAGGAAATCAAGTGAAATTAGGGAGATATGAACATTATTGGAATGGGAAAGTGAAATTGAAAAACGCGATTTTTGCATTTAACGAAGATGCTAATGCGCGAGTTGCTGCTCTTCAATCTGGAACAGCCGATATTATTTATCGCCCGCCTTTAGAAAGCTTGAGCACTTTACAAACAGATCCGTCTTTTAAGGTAAGTGGAGTACCTAGTGTGCGTACCCATTTATTGCTTTATAATCAAACCAATGACGCATTAAAAGATGAAAATGTAAGAAAAACTATCGATGCTTTATTGAACCGAAAAGAAATTGTCAGCAGCATAATGAACAATCAAGCGGCAGCGGCTCGAGGGCCATTTTTACCCCAATTTCCTTTTGCTGATAGTACTGCTAATGATCAAAGAGGTATCGTATCTGCTAGAAAGTATTTGGAGAAGGCAGGTTATCAAATCAAAAATGGAAAAGCAATCAGAAACGGAAAGCCATTATCGCTCTCTCTTGTCACATACAGTTCTTTGCCAGAACTTCCTTTGATTGCTCAGCTTATACAGTCTAATGCGAAAGAGTTAGGAATCAATATTAAGATTCATCTCGTTGAGGACAGCGATGAATATTTAATGGCAAAAGATGATTGGGATTTAGCATTGTACAGCCTTATCACAGCACCTAGAGGGGATGCCAGCTATTATTTAAGTACGAACTATTTGCCCGGCGGTGGTTTAAATGCCAGCCGGATTAATGATGATAAGCTAACAAAAATGATTCACCAGTTAAATTCCACAGTAGATGACGCAAAACGAGATCAGTTAGCCAAACAAGCAACCGCCTTGATTAATAGAAAAATGCTGACGTCATCGATTGTACACCCAAACATTGTTGTTGCTTATAATCAAAAAGTGAAAAACTGGACAACAAATCCAAGCGAGTATTATATGCTGACTCAGCATTTAGATGTAACCTCATAGTCAATATTGAGGCATAGATAGGGAAAAGAGAACGTATAAAATGACAGATAAAAGGACGTGACAGTAACCGTGCAAGAAGTACAAATGTATCAAATTAAAGAAGTAAGAGAAAAGGATGCTGAAGTGGTTCAGTTTGTCATGAATATGCGAAATGAACTGTTTCCTATGCTGGAAAAAAATCAGCTTCCTGTGGATTTGCTTCATTTTAATGAACATTATGTTCAAGCGAAAGGCGCTGCTTTTTTTGCAGCTGTTACGGAAAGTCAACAAGTAATTGGGACCATTGGTTTATACGCTTACGATGGACGGTTTCATGCATTAAAAGAGCGATATGAACATAGAACTGCAGCCGAGATTGTAAAGTGCTATGTGGATCCAGCGTACCGACGTCTAGGCATCGGACAGCAGCTGTTAAAAGCGGTTGAACAATTTGCCCAAAGTCATTTTTATGACACGCTGTATCTGCATACTCATCCTTTTTTACCTGGAGCTATTCCTTTTTGGGCTTCACAAGGCTTTATCAAAAGGCTAGCTGAACAGGATGAACCATGGAATACGCTGCACATGGACAGAAAAATACAATGAGTCATAACGTAACGAGATAATACAGTAATTACCATGGAATCTATATACGGGCTCGTGCTATAATGAACGTAACTTACATTTATAGCCTGTAGGGCAAGTCCTTACAGAAAAGAACCACGTTTCGAATTGGCTGAAACGTGGTTCTTTTCTATGAAAAACAAATAAAAAAATATTTTTGAAAATATATATATGAAATCGCTTTCAATATAATGAAATATATTATATAATTACTAGTGTTGTGTTGTACTTTGTTAGTGTTAAATCAATATCCTACATGTGTGAGCCGATTGCCTTATGGTAGTCGGCTTCCTTTTTATGGTAGGATCCTAAAAGGAAATAGCATTCGTTAAAATGGCTGTAATCGTCATGATGATAGTTGTCCCAAAGGCCCATTTAAAAAGGAACTTTTGATGCTCGCCGAAATCTACTTTAACCAGTCCGATCAGAATGAAAGTAGCAGGCACTAAAGGGGATAGAGGAAACCCAGTTGTGGAATGTCCCAATAAAGCTGCTCGTCCTATTTCTACCGGTTCTACGCCAAAATTAGCGGCTGTATGGCTAATAACAGGCAAAATGCCAAAGTAATAAGCATCAGGTGAAAACACAAAGCTAAGAGGAAGGCTCGTTATTGCTACAACTAAGGGTAGGTGAGAGCCTAGCCATTCAGGAGTAAGACTGACAATTGTATTGGCCATAGCGTGCATCATTTTTGTTTCTGTAAAAACGCCTGTAAAGATTCCTGCTGCAAAAACTAATGTACTAACCATTACAAAGCTGTTTGCATGACTTAAGATTCTTTCCTGCTGCTCTTTTGGATGAGGAAAATTAACAAATAAAGCAATGGCAAAGGCAATGGCAAATAAAATGGGAATAGGGAGTATGTCTAAGATCAAGAGAGCCATTAAGCAAAGTGTCAATAAGGCATTAAACCAAAAAAGTCTAGGCGGCTTTGCAGGTGGCTCATGAGCTGAAAGCTGTTCAGCAAAAGCCATGGATGCCCCTTTTAAATGAATGGTTCCTAAGCGCGCTTTCTCTCTTTTTCCAAGTAAGTATGCTGAAAATAAAGTCCACATCAATCCGGCTGCCATAGCTGGAATCAGAGGGTTAAATAAATCTGATACTTCTAATTGTAGACTTGCTGCCGCTCTTACTAGAGGACCTCCCCAGGGAATCATATTCATAACACCCGCGCTTAAACTAATAACACACGCAAGTATTAGTCGGTTCATTCCTAATTTTGTGTACAAAGGAAGTAAGGCAGAAACCGTAATTAAAAATGTAGAAGAGCCATCTCCATCCAAGCCAACGAGCATTGTAATAACGGCAGTTGCCATTACAACTTTTAAAGGATCTCCTTTCACAATGTTTAGGATACGAGAAATCATAGGATCAAATAAACCGACGTCAATCATTAATCCAAAATATAAAATAGCAAAAACGATCATGATGGCCGTAGGAGCTACTTTCAAAATACCTTTCATCATCATATCTCCCATATCAGCACTAAAACCTCCAATTACCCCAAAGAAGATAGCGACAAAAATAAAAGCAACAACCACGGACAAGCGTTTACTAATAACAAGAAAAAGAAACGTTACAATCATTCCAAACCCTAACAAAGAAAGCATTATTCATCACCTCTTAAAAAAAGTTAGAAAATTCTATTAATTTATATTATAGCATTAGAATTAATGTTAAAGTTTGGTATTTTTAAATAAGATAGCTTCAAACTAAAACTACAAACTAAAAAAGCCGCCTTATAGGCGACTGATTTAAGCTAGGTCAGCTGTTATGGACTGCTTTTGAAGATGATCAGAAAGCAGGCTGTAGGCGATAATCTTCTTTTTGTATTGTTTCACGACGTCGACATGATCATGATAGCTGTATACGCATAATCGAACATCGTTTTTCCCTTTTTTCGTATCGATAACAAGTGGAGTTTCACTGTCTTCTAGGCGTTTATAATAGTCCTTATTTCCTTCATGGACATAATATTGTTTTAAAAATGTTGCTTTATTAAAATAATCAATCACTTGAATTTTATCTTTGCCTTCTAAATGTTTCCCATCAACTGTGACAGTAGCGTTTTGATCATCAAGTGTTGGATGTAATTGGAACTTGCTCAAGAGCCATTTGACAACTGGAGTTGGAAGACACGTTACTAATATTTTGAGCGCACTTACAAGAATAATGGAAAGTAGTACAATCCATGTCATAGTTAATCATCTCCGCTTAAATTAAATAAGATTACATACTTATTTTACCACAGAGAACATGATTGCTTTTTGTACATTATGTGAACCTTCTTTAGTGAAAAGATGTATATGAAATGCGTTTATTTATGCATATTTAGGGAAATATAAAATTATAACAAATACTACATATAAAAAAGGAGAAAAAATTATGTTGTGGACGATTATTGGACTTTTATTTATTTTTTGGTTATTAGGATTAGTTTTTCATATTGGCGGCGGCATCATTCACATTCTTCTTGTCATTGCAGTGATTGTGCTGATCGTAAAACTTGTGAAACGAATTTAGATATAAAAGGCCTTTCCTTAGGGAAAGGCTTTTTATGTGGAGAGATTATAAAAACAAGCTGTATTTCGATATAAAAAATCATATGTTTCCGTTACAGAAACCCTTTTGAGACGTGCTATTTCCTGAACGGACTGATGCATCATTGATGGAACAGTTGTCTGGTTTTGAAAAGGTCCTTCAAATGGCCACGGACCATCTGTTTCAATCATCAAATAGTCAAGAGGGTAATCCGTGGCAAGCGCTTGGATTTTAGGCTTATATACAATATCAGGTGTAACGGAAATATAGTAACCGTTGTTTTTCATTCGTTCAACGGTTTTTTTAGCTCCTTTGAACCAGTGGAAGTGAGCTTTAGACACAGAATATTTTTCTAGTAAGTCGCACACGATCTCAGCATCTTCATATACAGCATGCAGAATTAACGGCTTTCCCCACTTTTTTGAATGAATAATAAAAGCTTCAAGCAGCTCCAAATAGGGCTCTAGAGAAAGAGTATATGTCTGCCTTAAGTAATAAGGTAGGCCAACCTCACCAACAGCGATCATTTCTTCATTGTTTTGATCAATCCAAGCAAGCAGCTCCGCTAATTCATTTGAAGAAGGCAGCATTTGTTCAGGGTGAAATCCGTAGGCGGATTTCACGCAGGAATATAACTTGCTGATTTTTTGATTAAGTTGGCATGAGTGTAATGTAGAAGATACAGAAATAAGCGCTTTTAACGAAGGATCCTGCTTAATTACGTCTTTCCAGCTTTTCGGTTCATATTGATCGAGATGAATATGAGAGTCAATGATTAGTTTCATAATTCCCATTCCTTCCAGCCCAATTTGTTTAGAGATAATACGTAAAAAAAATGTATAAGTCTGCTATGCTTTCATCTCATTCTTTATTTGCTTTTTAGTTGCGTTTCCCCGTTTGGTAATAGATGAACACGTATAAATAATAAGAGCTAACCAAATGAAACTAAAAGCAATAACATGAGCTTTTGTCAGCGATTCATGGTATAGAACCACTCCTGCTAGTAAAGACAAGGTTGGTGAAATATATTGAAGAATACCAAGCATTGATAATGATACTTTTTTAGCACTTTTTGTGAATAATAAGAGTGGTAGAGCTGTGACCATTCCACTTCCCATTAATAAAAGACTTGTTGAAAAAGAATCAAAAAACTGCAAGTGTGATTGAAACGTGAGGTAGCCTATGTACACTAATGCAATAGGAGAGATGACCATCGTTTCAAGAGTTAATCCAATTGTTGAATCAGCTTTAATCTTTTTCTTTGCCAACCCATATAATCCAAAGGTAAGAGCTAAACTAAGTGAAATCCACGGAACTACACCATAATGAAGACTGAGTGTTAATACTCCGATTCCTGCTAGTATAAAGGCAAAAATTTGAGTCACGCTTAATCTCTCTTTTAAGAAAATGATACCTAATAAAACACTTGTTAGCGGATTAATATATTGGCCAAGGCTTGCCTCTACTATTTTCCCCTCGATGACAGCCCACATAAAAATGCCCCAATTGGCACTAATAAGTACAGATGCAATAAAAAGGGACCAAAATAAGGATGGTTTTTTCACTATTTGTTTTACAAACGTAATGTATGTACGCCATTTCTTTGTCATTAATAAAAGAATAAGCATAAAAATAAAAGACCAAAAAACGCGCTGAGCTAAAATCTCACCTGGTGCTACGTGGTGAACCAGCTTCCAATAAATTGGCGTGAGTCCCCACATAAGATAAGAAAGGACCGCATACGTCACACCATCTTTGTCATGATTTAAGTTCATTTAAAATCTTCTTCCTAGCATAAGATAAATTTGGTAGTAAGAGTCATAGATTAACATAAAAAAGCAGCATAAACGATTATATCACAGAGAAAAACGATTCTTTACATGTTGAATGGCTCAAAAAATCGCTATGCGCAAGACCATTGCTTTTCCATATCTAAAATAAAACCAAATCGCATGTTCCTACTAAGGTAAGTGCTTACAAAAGTGCGCATGATAAGCGTTCCTTCAGCTTATATTCAAGTGGTTATGAAAAACAGTTGATTTCCCCATTAGAAACTGTCAAGCTTAAGGAAGAAAAAAATCTTAGAGGAAAGAATATATAGGTGACGAATATGATCGAAATAAAAGTGTCTGCAATAAGCGACGGAGAATTTAATAGAGGTGTATTTGCTAAGCAGGATATAAAAAAAGGAACGCTTATTCACGAAGCTCCTGTTATCGCTTATCCTAATAAAGAGCATGATTTTATTGAGAAAACAACACTAGCGGATTATGCTTTTGAATATGGAGTGAATCATACGGCTATTCTTTTGGGGTACGGTATGCTGTTTAATCACTCGTATACACCCAATGCTACGTATGAAATTAATTTTGACAATCATACCTTTGATTTTTATGCATATACGGATATCCAAGCAGGAGAAGAAATTCTCATCAACTATAATGGAGATGAAGATGATCAAGAGCTCCTTTGGTTTGATCGTGAAGATGAAGAAGAACAAAAGTAAAAAGTTAAGCCCATCGAAAATCGATGGGCTTTTTATTATGCTTTTTTATCTGGATACATAGTAGAATTCAAACGGATGAATTGGTAAATATGCGTAATAATAACTTTTAAAACGGCATATCCAGGGACGGCTAAAATGATACCGATGATTCCGAATAAGTTTCCGGCGGTTAGAATGACAAAAATGACTGTAATCGGGTGAATGTCTAGGCTTCTTCCCATAATTTGCGGAGATATTACTTTCCCTTCAAGCAATTGAACAACTGCCCAGACAATGGCTAGTTTTACAAGCATGAAAGGAGAGGTAATAAACGCAATAATAATGGCTGGGATAATGGCGATAATAGGACCAAGGTAAGGCACAACATTGGTTACCATGGCGATAATCGCTAGAAGTAATGCATAATCTAACCCAATAATCAGATAGCCAATGAAAAGCAGTACACCTATACAAATCGCAACAAAAATTTGTCCGCGAATATATGCGCTTAATGCGTGGTTCATGTCGGCTAAAATGAATTTTGCTTCAGAACGAGAGCGGTTTGGAAGCAGTTTTACAATGTAATTAGGCAGATTTTTCCCATCTTTTAATAAGTAGAAAAGAATAAAGGGTAAAACGGCAACCGATAATATAATTTCAGTAATGGTGCCGACAAAGTTCACAATACCGCTTGAAAATCCAGAAACATATTTACTCAAGTGTTTTGATGCATCTTTTGAAATCTTATCTAGGTCCGTGTTAGCCGACTGAAGACCCTGTTCGACATATCGGTTATTTGAAAGATTCGTCACCGCATGCTGAACGTCATGCGTCAGCTCTGGGATATTATCAATAAGGCGGTCAACTTGATTTTTTAGAGGCGGAATAACCGATGAAATAATAATGGCTAATGCGCCGATAATCACTATGTATAAAACAAGAATGGAAATAATTCGTTTTACACCTTTTCGTTCTAAAAAGTCAACAAGCGGATTAAATAAATAAAAGCAAATTCCTGCTAAGATAATCGGCAGTGCGATTGTTTTAATAAAAATAGAGATAGGAATTAAAATAAATCCGATTTTTGATAACGAAAAAATAGTCATGCTGAGAATAAAAATAATAATTGTATATACAACAAATTTATTATTTAAGATTTTTTCTCGGAAAAAAGTTCCTTTCTGAGGTCTAGGTTCCAAGCTGTTCAACTCCTTTTAAAAATAAATGTATAGTTATCATACCCTGATTTAGCCTAATTTAAGAGGTTTTTTTACAAAGAAGTGTGCATACTAGTAGAAAATCTTCTAGAAAGAAGGGGTGAAATCATTGAAAGAACACAAACAGCCATCGTATCGTGATTTCTCTACAGTAGAAAAAAGCCACGAGTATATAACCGCTGAAGAATTTCCAGACGGTCCCTTCGGCTCTCCGGTTAATCAAAAACTGGGGAAATCTACTTCATGGGAAGAAGGGCAGCGAACGTATAGCGCATTTAATTATGAAAACAAAAACCTTCATGAAAAAGCTCAAAGGTTATTCCCAGGGGCCCACCCTGTACATGATAACCCAAAGGAACATGAACAAAATCCAAGTTAATGTCTTTATTATGCTCTGAATATATTGCCCTATCTTTTTGCTGAATTATATTGACAATAAGAAATTTAGCCTGTAATATAAAACGTAACTTATCACTGTTTCTACAGGATTCGACAAAATTTGATTTGCTTAAACTTGTGATCTCAACTTCTATTTACAGCTATTAGAGCGCTGTAAGTAGAAGTTTTATTTATGTTATCGATGAAAAAGAAAAAAGCAGGTCTGCTTCAGCAGACCTGCTTTTTTTATTATTGAACAGCGTCAAATTTATTTACTTTCCACTGTGAACCAGATTTATAGAATGTGACAGTGCGTTTTACGCTGCCTCCATCTACAGTTGGAACTGTGAATTCATAAGAGCGAACTGTTGCTGTTTGATACACAAGTTTTGTTTTTGCTTTTGACCATTCTAACATGCTGAATCCGTCGCCGATTGGGTGTGCAAGTTTGCCGTTATATGTGATATAGCCGTAATTTGTTAGTCCTTTTTCTACTGCACTATTTGTAAATGTTTCAGATAAGTAGCTTGATAGCTCAGCTTTTGTATCAAATTCAGGGCAAAGGTACACGTACTCAGTTCCTTTATATTCAAATGTACGTTCTGTACATGGTTTGTTTTTATAACCGTGCAGAGCACTCCAGAAATGATTGCTGGCACTAGCTGCAATTTTGACAGCATTTGCATCCGTTAGTGTTGTAGATGTTGTTTGTGCTGTAACTCCAGTGCTTAGTGTAAAGAAAATAGCGATTGATGATAAAACTAGTCCAATTTTTTTCATTTCTAACTCACTCCTAATTAATTAACCTTATTTATGTAACGATTATGTGTTTTATATTTCTTTTGTTACATTTATATTACAATAAATCTGTAATAAAAGAAAGTGTTTTGTCTTTTTTCCTTAAATTTTTTTAGATTTTTACTAGTTTCTGAAGTAGATATAATAAATAAATTGCGAATAAATGTTGATTTACCAGGGCTTTTAAATCGATTTTTCTATTTTTCATTCGTTTTGTTACAAACAATCTTTTTGTAACAAAACTGTAATAAAAGAAGCTGAATACTTTTACGATACAGAAAAATAAAGATAAAACGGTGAAAAAGAGATTCCAAAAGTTTATTTTCCTTTTTTTGGGCATATTTCTTTTGCGGTTTTGAGCTTTTTAGTAGAGTAGATTAAGAGGAGGCGAAATCATGAAAGCCATTATACATAGTGAGAAAAGCGGGATAGCAGGCATGAATTACAGAGATTTTCAGGAGATGCCCCCTGAAAGAGGAGAAGTAAAAGTAAGGTTAAAAACAGCAGGTTTAAACCGGAGAGATTTATTTGTTATGAATAATCGAGGCAAAGGAGATAAGCCGTTTATTCCCGGTTCAGACGGTGCAGGTATTATAGAAGAAGTGGGAGAAGGGGTAAAAGGTTTAAAAACTGGAATAGAAGTGATCATTAATCCAAGTCTGGAGTGGGATCGTATAGAGGACATTCCGTTTACGCCTAAAATTTTAGGTGGTCCATCGAATGGAACGTTTGCAGAGTATGTAATCATAAAAGCGGATAATGTTGTGCAAAAGCCGCCTTATCTATCTTGGAAACAAGCGGGAGTTCTTTCATTATCGGCTTTAACTGCGTATAGAGCTCTCTTTACAAAAGGGCAGTTAAAAAAAGGAGAACATCTGCTTATTCCTGGTATAGGGAGCGGAGTCGCGACTTATGGCTTGTTATTCGCAAAAGCTATCGGAGCTGACGTAACGGTTACTTCTAGAAGTGATGAAAAAAGAAAGCAAGCCCTAAAGTATGGAGCTGATTGTGCATTAGACAGTGGAAGTAACCTAACAGAAGAAATCAACGATAGAAAAGTAGATATCATACTTGATAGTGTAGGCGCAACTTTATTTCCGTCTTATTTTGAAATATTAAAGCCAAATGGAAGAATTGTTAATTTCGGGGCGAGTTCTGGAAATGAAGTTGAATTGCCTCTAAGAACCATTTTTTATCCTCAATTCAATATACTTGGTACGTCTATGGGAAGTCAGGAAGAATTTGTGGACATGATGGATTTTATAGAGAAACATCAAATTAAACCAATCGTCGATAGATTTTATCCGTTGTCTGAGGCAGTTGCAGCTTGCGAACGATTAGATAAAGGAAAACAATTTGGCAATATAGGTTTACTTATTTCAGAATAAAAAGATCCCCAGCGCTAACTGGGGACCTTTTTATATAATCAAACGTTTGTTTAAATGAAAAAAACAAGGTAATAACAGGATTTTTAGCAGTTTTGTATCATAACCACCAAGCTAACAAAAAGGTGACAAATCCCCCTAGTATCAAAAATCCCATGCTGTATTTGAGCGTGTATTTGAACAGTTCACCTTCTTTTCCGGCTAAACCTACTGCTCCAGCAGCGACAGCAATTGATTGAGGAGAAAGCATTTTAGCCATCACGCCGCCGGCAGTATTAGCCGCTACAAGAATAATTGGCAAGACATTAATTTGCTGTGCTGTAGTTAGCTGCAAGTTGCCGAACAGCGCATTATTCGATACGACAGACCCCGTTAGAAATACGCCAATCCAGCCAAGAAATGGAGATAAAAATGGAAAATAAGCAGCTGATGTAGCGAGTGCCAATCCAAGTGTAGAAGACTGTCCTGAATAATTTGAAATAAAAGCAAAAGCAATAACCATCATTATCGTCATAATAGGTCTTGATAGTTCTTTTACGGTTTCCAAAAGAGTAGTCCATGCCACCTTTGGCGATACGTTAAGCAAGAAAACTGAAAGGATACAAGCGATAAGAATTGCTGTACCTGTTGCTGCAAATACGTCTATTTTTAAGACAGCAGCATAAGGCGTAGGATCCTTTACTAAAGGAGCTGCTTTAATTACATGATTGTGTAAAAATGGGACGTTAATAAGCAGGTTCATATGTTCAAGCATCGTTTTGACAAAAGAAACGCTCCAAGCCGTAACGAGTATCGTTAATAGAATAAAAGGAGACCAAGCCTTTAAAATTTGTTTTGGTGACAGGCTGAAGCTTTTAGCTGCTGCCGGGCTTGTTCGTTTAATATAAAAAGCAAGAGCAAGCAAACTCACAATAGAAGATGTGATGTTTGGAAGTTCAGGGCCGATGTATGTAACAGTTAAGTACTGCGTCAGTGCATAGGAAATGGCTGTGATGCTCGTTGCTTTCCATACGTCTTTTAATCCTTTTATTCCATCCATAATAAAGACAAGTAAAAAAGGGATAAGAAAAGAAATAATCGGAAGCTGTGTGCCAAGAAAATGAGCAATTTCTTTTGGATCAATGCCAGATACTTGTCCTGCGACAATGACAGGAATCCCCATGGCGCCAAACGCTCCTGAAGCTGTATTAGCAATTAAACATAGCGCAGCTGCTTTTAACGGTTTGAATCCAAGCCCAACTAGAAGCGCTGCTGTAATGGCAATTGGAGCTCCAAATCCCGCTGCTCCTTCCAAAAAAGCATTAAAGGAAAAAGCAACAAGCAGCATTTGCAAGCGGGGGTCATCGGTTATTGAAATAATAGATTGTCTAATGGTAGTAAACTGTCCGCTTTTGACAGTTAGCTTGTATAAGAACACCGCGCCGATAATAATATAGCTGATGGGCCAAAGTGCATACAGAAACCCATAGCCTGTGGCTCCTAAGACCATTGAGGCAGGCATATCATAAAAATAAATAGCAATAATCATAGAAAGAAGTACCGTAATACTGGCAGCAATGTGTCCTTTTAATTTCAAAAGAGTTAAAGCAATAAAGAAAAAGATGATGGGGATGAGTGCAATTAGTGCAGAAAGCCAAATGTTATTTAACGGATTATATACCTGAGTCCACGTCATATTCATACACCTCTACTACATATTTAAAACAAGGGAGCGGGGGAGTCCCCCGCAAAAATCTTTTGATGTTACACAAAAGCTCTGTCGCGAGTTTGCTTAAGAATGCTAGCAGAGTGCTCGAGCTGCTGCTGTTCGTGAGGAGTTAAATTCAATTCAATAATTTGGCGCACGCCGTTTTTATTAATAATGGCTGGTACGCCTATATACACATCAGAAATACCATATTGTCCTTCTAATAAAGCAGATACCGTTAAAATAGAATTTTCATCATCTAAAATAGCCTTGGTGATGCGTACAAGTCCCATCGCAATTCCGTAATAAGTCGCTCCTTTTCGATTAATAATATGGTAAGCCGCATCGCGGGTTTGTTCGAATAGATGCTGCATATCCGGCTCTTTTTCAATAGCGGCAGTATTAATAAAATGTTCGAGCTTCACACCGCCAATTTGCGCATGGCTCCACACAGGAAATTCCGTATCTCCGTGTTCGCCCATAATATAAGCGTGAACGTTGCGAGAATCTACTTCGAAATAGTCGCTCAGCAAGTAGCGGAAGCGAGCTGTGTCAAGAATCGTTCCTGAACCAATTACCCGTTCGTTTGGTAACCCTGATACTTTTTGTGTAACGTGTGCAAGAATATCCACTGGATTTGTTGCGACTAAAATGATGCCGTCAAATCCGCTGTTCATAATATCTTTTACAATGCATTCAAAAATTTTAACGTTTTTTTCAACTAGATCTAAGCGCGTTTCCCCTGGAGCTTGATTAGCGCCCGCTGTAATAACTACTAAATCAGCGTCAGCACAGTCTTTATAATCTCCAGCCCAGATTTTCATTGGTGTGGCAAATGGCATTCCATGATTGATATCGCGTGCTTCGCCTTCTGCTTTTTCTTTGTTCATATCGATTAACACTAATTCATTGGCAATACCTTGATTCACCATTGAAAAAGCGTAGCTTGAGCCAACAAAACCAGTTCCGATAACGGCAACTTTTCGTGTTTTTGGTGTGAATTGTGTTTTCATTTGTATCATCCTTTGAATTTTATTTTGTGATGTATTTCACAATGTTAGTGTAACAAGAATAGATACCCTCGGCTGTGATAAAAATCACACCCTTTAAAAAATAGTAAACAATTTTACAGGGCAATTTTAAAAAAAGGTCCTTCTACATGAAGTGCCACATTCAGAAAGATCTTAAACGTTTAAAGTGTTGAGTAAAGGCAACTTGTTTTGCAGAAAGCTAAAGAGTTTAACGTTCTCTATTTGTATGTTAACAGCCAATAATGTTTCTATAGACCCACACGAAATCCATTTGTTACACTAAGTTTGCTTATTTTGAATAAAGGAGTTGAAGGGATGGAGAACTACTATGAGCAAGCCCAAAAAGGCGCTTGGGTTAGTATCTTATCATATATCTTTTTATCAGCATGTAAACTTACTATTGCAGGTGTCACCGCTTCCTCTGCATTAAAAGCCGACGGTCTTAATAATGTCACAGATATTATTGCATCAATTGCCGTCTTAATCGGTTTAAAAATCTCTAAAAAACCTCGCGATAATGATCATCCTTACGGACATTCCAGAGCGGAACATATCTCTTCACTTATTGCTTCTTTTATCATGATGGTCATCGGACTAGAAGTATTGGTCGATGCGGGTCAGTCATTATTTATGGATAAATCTGAAGCGCCTAATTTACTGGCTGCTTGGGTAGGTCTTGGAGCCGCTGCCGTTATGGGTGGTGTCTACCGATATAATATTAAGCTTGCTAAAAAACTTGATAGCCAGTCTTTATATGCGGTTGCTAAAGATAATTTGTCTGATGCACTTGTGAGCATAGGGGCTGTTGTGGGAATTTTCGGCTCACAATTCGGCCTGCCCTGGCTGGACGTGGTAGCTGCTTTTGCTGTGGGGATTATTATTTGTAAAACAGCCATCGAGATTTTTAAAGAAGCGGCTCATTCTTTAACGGACGGATTTGATGAAGAAAAGTTAGGGCACTACAAAGAAAGCATTGGGCTTGTAAAAGGGGTAAAAGAAGTAGAAGATGTGAAAGCGCGCAAGCTTGGTAATCAAGTCGTGATTGATGTAACGGTTAAAGTAGATCCTCATTTAAATGTTATTAAAAGCCATGAAATTGCTGATCAAATTGAACATATGATGAACGATGAGCATCAGATTAAAGATACGCTTGTTCATATTGAACCTGATGCATACGAAAAGCAAAAATAAAACCAGCACGTTCTTTCGCTATGAAAGGATGCGCTGGTTTTATTTTGCGGGAATTTGAAATAAATCACAAAAACTTCTTCAAAAATGAAAATAAAAAGCCGTTATTAGTAATATAAAGATTTTTGTAGAAGGGTGAGGGAATGAAGAGGTTGAGTGCAAAGCTCGTAGTATTTTTTAGTATTTTTATAGCTAGTTTATTATTAGTTGTTTCAGGGGCTGTTTATCAATTTACCAAAACACAGATAGAAAAAGATGTAGAAGTTCAGTCTCAAAGTCAAGTGAAAGAGCTAAAAGAAACGATTCATACGTACTTAGACATGTATAGTCGTTCTTTGCTGACGTACAGTGAGAACGATGTAATCGTTAATTTTGTTAAGCAGGAAGGAAATGGAACAAATCAAGAGAAAAATCCTTATTTTACATGGAATACAGTTCAAAAAGAGTTTACACAGTTTAAAGAAAAGTATCCTAATTTAGTACTTGAATACATAGGTACAAAAAATAAAGGAATGTATTCTGTTCCTAAGCAAGAGTACGGATCAGGTTATGACCCGACTTCAAGAGTTTGGTACAAACAAGCAGTGGCATCACCTGATCAATTAATTTATACGGATCCATATGAGGATGCAGCAACAAAAAAGACGGTCGTGACGATTGCAAAGGCTATTTTAGATCCAGCTACTAAAAATGTGCTGGGCGTTATAGCTACTGATTTAGACTTAGATGCATTAAAAAACATTGTAGGCAAAGCAGAAGTAAATCACGGTGGGTATGCATTTTTATTTGATCAAAATGGCACAGCGCTCGTTCATCCAACAGAAGCTGGAAAAAATTTAATGAATCAGCCATTTATGAAAAAAATGTACGAAGCAGACCGGAATAGAGATTTCATGAAGTATACCTTTCAAGGTGAAGAGAGAGTCATGGCATATGATACTCTCGAAGGAACGAATTGGAAGATAGGAAATGCCTTTATTTATAATGAAATGCTCTCAAGCGCTCATCATTTACTGACTGTTATTGTCTGGATTGCGTTAATTGGCATCTTATTATCAGTGGTGTTAACCATCTTTTTCTCAAGAATCATTACAAATCCAATTCGCCGCTTGAAAAATGAAGTAGCCAAAGTAACAGCTGGCGATTTAACAGTTCAGGTGAAGACGAAGTCAAAAGATGAAATTGGTGAGCTTACTCATTTATTTAACGACATGGTAGCTAAAATGAAAACATTGATTGGCACGGTTCAGACGTCTGTTGAGACAGTAAAAACGTCCGTTGAAGACTTGAGTGCTGTATCTGAAGAAGCAACTGCATCCAGTGAAGAAATTGGCCGGGCTATCCATGAAATTGCCAGCGGCGCCACGCAGCAGGCTTCTGATGCTGACTCTACTAATCACAAAACGATGAGTTTATCTTCGCAAATTGAAGAAGTCATTGAACAAAATGCCCAGATTAATAAAATGACGATTGAAGCTGTAACCATCAATGAAAAAGGTTTAAAACAAATGCAGCTGCTTCGCAACCAAACCACTGAATCGTCTCAAACGATTCACGCTGTTCAAACTGTAATGGAAGAATTAACAAGTAAGATGAAAGAAATTGAATCTATTATTTTCACGATTAATAGTATTTCAGATCAGACAAATTTGCTTGCACTAAATGCTAGTATTGAAGCAGCACGTGCAGGAGAACATGGCAAAGGATTTGCGGTAGTAGCTGAAGAGGTGCGAAAGCTTGCTGAACAGTCCTCTCAGGCCACTGAACAAGTTCGCCATACGATTGCAGCGATTCAAGGGGAAGTCGCAGCTGCGCGTGAAGAATGCAACCGTACAGAAGAGCTTTCAAAGTCTCAAGATTTTGTGGTAGGAGATACAGAACAAGCTTTTCATGAAATTGCAACCACGATTGAACAAGTGGCGGCGGCTGTCGAACATGTGACAAGCAGCATGGACAGTATTGATGAGCATAAGGAAGACGTGGTAGCGGCCATTCAAAGCATAGCAGCTATTGCACAGCAATCAGCTGCGGGAACTGAAGAAATTACGGCTTCTACAGAAGAACAAATTAGAGCTATTTCTACTGTTTCTCAATCGGCTGAACATTTGCAAGAGATTAGTGAAGAATTGGCGAACTTGATTCGTCAATTTAAAATTAAATAAAAAAGAGCGCCAATAACATATTGGCGCTCTTTTTTATTTAATAGGAAAACAAGTTGCTATACGGTAAAAAAACCTGCTGATCTGGAGGTGCAACAGCTGACACGCGCTGATGAGTAAATGGATGTATAAAAGAAAGCTTAATGGCGTGTAAAGCTTGCTGCTGTTCTTTCAATTTCTTTCCTCCATAAAGCGTATCACCAAGTAATGGATGGCCAATGTGACTCATATGAACACGAATTTGGTGAGTGCGTCCGGTCTCTAGCGAAAGTTCAATAAGCGTTTCATTTTTTGCCGTATTACGCTTCAACACCCGATAAGATGTTTTGGCAGCTTGTCCCGTTCTAGATACTCTTCTTCTCGTAGCGTGATGACGATCGCGTCCAATAGGTTCATTAACGATTCCTTCTTCTTTTTTTATGATTCCTTGGACGAGGGCAATATAAGTACGATTAATTTTACGTTCAGCGAGCAGCTGATCAAATACAGAGCTTGCTACAAAGTGCTTCGTGAATAAGATAGCACCCGATGTATCACGATCTAAACGGTGAACGTGTCTAGGCTTTGTTTTAAGGCCAATTTTTTGAAAATAAGCAGCTACAGCATTTAAAAGAGTTTTTTGATCTTGCTCTAATGAAGGGTGAGTATCTAGGTTTATTGGTTTATTTACGATTAGTACGTGCTCATCTTCAAACAAAATCTCAATCTCAACATTGTAAGGTGTTATTTCATTAAGCTCCGCTTCAAAAAAAGGAAGTGACACTGTATCATTTTCCTGAAGCGTGTTTCTCCATGGTAAAGGTTCACCGTTTAGAAGCACATTTTTATTCATCCGAAACTGATGCAGCGTTTTTTTGGGAATACGCCATTTTGTTTTTAAATAATCTTCAATCGTTTGACCTGCATCATTTTTGCCGATTTTATCTTCTAGCCATTGGCCGTGTATATTCATATTTGATCCCTTCCTTACATACTAGTAAATATCATTTGATCTTTAAAAAGAACTTGTAAATAATTAGGAGGAAATAACTACCTGAAGTTCTCGTTTTATGTTTATGTTATGCTAAATAAAGAGACATAAGTTAAGAGAAAAAAAGGGGGGGTAACCATGAAAATTGCCCAAGCAGCTCCGCCAGAAATGGAGAAATACATAGAAGAGTTGACTGAACAGCTTTGCTATGATTTGTTACCTCGGTATGTATCCGTAGATAAGCTTAATCCTGATGAATTATTAAATCCAGATTATTGTACAGACCATTTATATAATGGCTTACTCGATGAAGCATTGCAAGTCATTAGTAGCCTTCAGACAATAATTGCCGTGATTGAAGCAATTCAACATCGGCCGATTGAAGAAAGCGACTGCGAGCAATTCGAAAAAAATATTGCAATTTTAAAAAAATACGGGTTCTTATTTCCTGTTGCTATTGAATGTTTTGCAAAAGAAAACAATTTGATTACTTATTCGTATGAATCGTTTTATAATTCATACATAAATTGAAAGAAAAAAAGCATGATTATCCCATGCTTTTTTCTTTTTTTAATGAATTTCGGCTTTCAATTGGATAAAAAAAGAACTTGTGATATCGTTAAATTCGGATAAAGTTCTTATAGAAACATGAAATCAAATACTATTGCTTTTCATATAACAAATAAATTTCCAGATGTATAATGGACTGTAAATTATGTAAATCATACTAAATAATGTTATGATTAGACAGGTCGTATAAACGGAAGCATTTATCTTTCATAAGATTACAAAACGTTTCAATCTTATTACATATGTTTAAAATTAGCCTAAATGGTTTCTTTTTACGTCTATATCATATACAATGCCCCCTAGATGATTTTTTCGAATAGCTAATAATCGTTTGGGATTATGAAAGGAGATTAATCATGAAAAAACTGATGTATACATTGCTCATTGGGTTAATTGCTGCAGCTTTAACAGCATGCGGTTCAAACGATGATGCAAAGCAATCAAAGAGTGATGATCAAAAAACTGCACAAACTGAGCAGCAAAAAGAGGCTCAGAAGAAGCAGGAAAAACAAGCAAAAGAAATGCAGAAAAAATTAGAGAAACAAAAAGTAGATGAAAAGAAAACCGTAGCGGTTGTAAACGGTAAAAAAGTTTCTGGTGAAGAATATAATGCAGCTCTTGCTACATCACAAAATCAGTACCAACAAATGGGACAAGACCCAACTTCTAAGGAAGCAGCTAAACAAGTAAAGCAACAAACCATTGACAATTTAGTGGGTCAAACGCTGCTATTACAAGAAGCTGAAAACAAAGGCTATAAAGCAACTGATGAAGAAGTAAATAAAAAGTTCAAAGAAACGAAAAAGCAGTTCAAGACAGATAAACAGTTTAAAGCGGCTTTAAAAGATGCAGGATTAACTCAATCACAATTAAAGTCTGAACTGGCTGACAGCATTAAATATCAGCAGTACGTAGATAAAGATATCCAAACACCTGAAGTAACAGATAAAGAAATTCAAGATTATTACGATCAATTTGCAAAGCAAAGCCAAAGTCAAGCCAGCGGCGGTAAAGAACAATCTCAAATGCCAAAGCTTGAAGACGTAAAGCCTCAAATTAAGCAGCAGCTTGAACAACAAAAGAAACAAGAAGCATTAGAGAAAAAAGTTGAAGAACTTAAGAAAAATGCAAAAGTTGAAGTGAAGCTTTAAATACAAACGAAACGGCCCTTTAAAGGGCCGTTTTTATTATGTACATTTATTGCTTCTTGTCAGTAAAAAGGAGTGTGTGAAAGATTTTATTGTATTTTGACTTATAAGGTAAAAAGTGTTCTGACGGTTTGCCTTTCATCCTATACTTTTCTTATATAGATATAAGAGAAATTGGGGGAGTCGATAAATGAAAAAGGTGGCTGTTTTTTTTGTTGGGCTTGTTTTTTTACTCGCAGGGATGGGTCTGACAGGCAAGGCTTCTGCGGCGTCAAATCAACTTATTATCATTAACAAATCTACTAACACCCTAGCTTTTTATGATGGAGGAAAACTAGTAAGGACGTTCAAAGTTGCGACAGGGAGGCAGATGAGCTATACACCGGAAGGTACCTTTAGCATTGTGAATAAAATTAAAAACCGCCCCTATTATAAAGACAATATTAGGGGAGGAGATCCTAGGAATCCGCTAGGTGATCGCTGGCTAGGATTAAATGCGCGCGGAACATATGGAACGACGTATGCTATTCATGGAAATAATAATCCAAGTTCTATCGGGACCTACGCAAGTTCAGGGTGTATTCGTATGTATGATGAAGAGGTACGCTGGTTATTTGACCACGTTCAAACCGGTACAAAAGTGGTTATTGGTCAATTTCATTCTCAAAGTTTTGATTCAATCGCTGTTAAAAACAAATACAAAATAAGCAGTACTCCAGTTGCCCAGAATCTTTGTAAAACGAAAAAGCTCTCAAAAGGCCAAATTGGCTTTGTAACGATTCAATCACCGATGGTTTTGTTAAAAGAAGAAAAAGGAAAATGGGTAAAGATTCGTACGTTAAATCGCGGTGAACGCTATAATGTATATAAAATAGACGGCATTAAAGTCTCTTTAGGACCAGGATTTATTGAAAATTACCCCAATAAAAAAACATCTATAAAATTAGATATATGCAAATAAAAAATGAGGCTGGGACAAAAGGATTTTAGCCTAAGTGAAAAACGAACCACTGATCAACATGTTTGATTCGTGGTTCGTTTTTTTATTATGGTGAACGCAGGTTTCATCTGTTTCGTTCTTTCTAGCAGTTGGTGGGAGGGCAAGGCGAAGACTCCTGCGGGGAAAGCGTACGCGACGAGGAGGCTCATCGGCCGCCCGTGGAAAGCGAAGTCTTGCACGGAAATCAACAGCGTTGTCACAATCTAAAGACGAGCTAATGTATCCATTTGTTCGTCTTTAGATTGGATTTATTTTGTTATGTCTCAACCTCATTTTTTGAATTTTTAATAATGTTTATTATAATAAAAAACAGGGAAACTAATTGCCTAATGAAGAGAGAGAAAGGGTTGTTTTAACGTATGTCTACAATAGATTTATCAAAATTCGAGAAAAAAATGATTATTCGTAACATCAAACCGGACGATATAGATGAAATTTTAGCACTTCAAAAGCTATCATTCCCCGGAATGGATCCGTGGAAAAAAGAACAGCTTGAAAGTCATCTGGCCATTTTTCCAGAAGGACAAATATGTGCAGAGTACGACGGGGAAATTATCGGATCTTGTTCAAGCTTGATTGTGAACTTTGATGAGTACGATGATCAGCATACGTGGGACGATATTACAGACGAAGGATACATTACAAATCATAACCCGGAAGGCTACAATCTGTATGGAATTGAAGTAATGGTTCATCCAAAGTATCGCGGCATGAAAATAGGACGCCGCTTATATGAAGCACGTAAAGATTTAGCACGTGAATTGAACCTGAAAAGTATCATCATCGGAGGAAGAATTCCTAATTACCATAAGCATTCAGCTGAAATGTCGCCTAGAGAGTATGTAGAGCAAGTGATTCATCATAAAATTTATGATCCAGTCCTATCTTTTCAGCTAATGAACGGATTTACGCTTATGCGTATAAACCCTGGTTATCTTCCTGATGACCTAGCTTCTAATAAGTATGCAACGTTGATGGAATGGAACAACGTAGATTACGTTCGCCGCTCAAAACGCCATTTTAAAACATCATTCCCAGTGCGTATTTGTGTTGTTCAGTATATGATGAAACAGATCAATTCATTTGAAGAGTTTGCAACACAGGTAGAATATTATACAGATGTTGCTTATGATGCAAAAGCTGACTTCTGCGTATTCCCGGAAATTTTCACAACTCAGCTAATGTCTTTCTTGAATGAAAAGATTCCAAGCAAAGCGGTTCAGCGCGTAGCAGAATATACTGAAGAGTACATTGAGCTGTTTACTAACTTAGCGGTTAAATATAACGTAAATATTATTGGAGGATCTCACTTCGTCGAAGAAGATAATGGAGATATCTTCAACATTGCCTATCTATTCCGCCGAGATGGAACAATTGAAAAGCAGTACAAAGTGCACATTACACCTAATGAAAGAAAGTGGTGGGGAATTAGCCCAGGAGATAAAGTTGAAGTGTTTGATACAGATTGCGGTAAAATTGCGATCCAAATTTGCTATGACATTGAATTTCCGGAGCTTGCTCGTATTGCTACAGATAAAGGTGCAAATATTATTTTTACACCATTCTGTACGGAAGACCGCCAAGGCTATCTGCGCGTAAGATACTGCTCTCAGGCCCGTGCGATTGAAAACCAAATTTATACGGTTATCGCAGGTACAGTTGGAAACCTGCCTGAAACAGAAAACATGGATATTCAGTACGCTCAGTCTGCTATTTTTGCACCATCTGACTTTGAATTTGCACGAGACGGTATTGTAGGAGAATGTAATCCTAATATTGAAATGGTGGTTATTGGAGATGTAGATTTAGAAATTCTTCGTCGCCAGCGCCAATCAGGAACGGTTCGTCAATTAAAAGATCGACGCCATGATGTTTACAATATTAAATATAAAAAATAACGTATTTTCTAAAAACATCATGCAAATGCATGGTGTTTTTTATTTCAACTTTTGCCATAATAAAAACTATTACAATGAATTTTGTGTACTAACCATGGAAAAGAGGGGAAAACATGAGTTTTCATGGACAATCGGTATTACCCGCTGTTCGAGATATGAAGCAATTGGAAAATTTTTTAGCAAGTAATTACGAGTACGGAGTTCTTTTAGACAATCAAGTGGGCATGCTAAAAGGAATTATGAGAGAGGTTCATAAGCATGAAAAGAAGCTAATCATTCATTTAGACTTAATTCATGGCTTAAAGCACGATGAGTATGCGGTTGATTTTTTGTGTCAGGAGTTTAAGCCTGCGGGGATTATTTCGACAAGAACAAACGTCATTTTAAAAGCTAAACAAAGAGGGATCTATGCCATTCAACGGGTCTTTTTATTAGACAGTACGGCTTTGAAGAAAAGCTACGAGTTAATGAAGAAAGTAAAACCCGATTATATTGAGCTTCTTCCTGGAATTGTGCCCACTTTAATCCAAGAAGTCAAAGCTGAAACAGGCATTCCAGTGTTAGCTGGAGGTTTAATACGAACCGAAGAAGAAGTTCGTAATGCTTTGGGAGCCGGGGCTTCTGCTGTTACAACATCAAATAGAGAATTGTGGAGTATTTCAACTTAAAAAAACTGTTTGACAACGCTTTCATCATCTAGTAAACTTCTAGATAAGTTAATAGATGTGAGGGAGAATAGGAGATCCACGGTATAGCCTTTTAATGATTTTATTAGGGGGATGTATTGTGGATTTTCTTGTTTTCTTATCATTTTAATTGTTTTCATACAAAGGGGAGGTTATTTATATGCAAGCATTCTTAGGAGAAATAATTGGAACAATGATTTTAATTATCCTTGGCGCTGGTGTATGTGCGGGCGTCAATTTAAAAAAATCGTTTGCTGCTAATTCAGGATGGATCGTTATTACAATGGGATGGGGAATGGCAGTAGCGATGGCAGCATATGCGGTTGGTAATATGAGTGGGGCACATTTAAACCCAGCGTTAACTGTAGCGCTTGCTATTACAGGTGATTTTCCGTGGTCACAAGTACCGATGTACATCTTAGCTCAGTTTATTGGAGCCATTCTTGGCGCAACAGTTGTTTATTTACACTATCTTCCACACTGGAAAGAAACAAAAGATGCTGGTACAAAATTAGGCGTATTCGCAACGGGACCAGCAATTGCTAACCCATTTGCAAACGTTTTAAGTGAGGCAATTGGAACGTTTGTATTAGTGGTAGGAATCTTAGCAATTGGAGCAAATAAATTTACAGATGGATTAAATCCTTTAGTAGTAGGATTTTTAATCGTAAGTATTGGTTTATCATTAGGAGGAACAACAGGTTATGCCATCAACCCTGCTCGTGATTTAGGACCTCGTATTGCTCATGCTATCTTGCCGATACCTGGCAAAGGCAGCTCGAACTGGAAATACGCTTGGGTGCCAGTAGTGGGTCCTTTAGTAGGCGGATCAATTGGCGCAGTATTTTATCAAGCGGCATTCTTAAATAAAATGTCTAGCAGCTTATGGATTGTTTTAAGCATTACGGTGATTGTTTTAGCTGTTATCTACGCTGTTTCTAAACAAAAGGCAGCACAAATTCAATCAGCAGTAGTACCAAAAAAATGAATGCGCTTTACCATCTAACTATGTACAATAAAGAAACGACACTATACAGAGAATAGGGGATATTGATATGGAAAAATTTATTTTATCTTTAGACCAAGGAACAACAAGCTCACGAGCAATGTTATTTAATAAAAAAGGTGAAGTTGTACATGTAGCTCAAAAAGAGTTTACACAGTACTTCCCAAAACCAGGTTGGGTAGAGCATAATGCTAGTGAAATTTGGGGTTCTATCCTAGCAGTTATCGCATCTTGTCTATCTGAGTCAGGTGTTCATGCTGATCAAATCGAAGGGATTGGAATTACCAATCAGCGTGAAACAGCAGTAGTATGGGAAAAAGCAACAGGAAAGCCAGTATACAATGCAATCGTATGGCAGTCTCGACAAACGTCTGGTATTTGTGAAGAGTTAAAAGCAAAAGGATTAAACGATACGTTCCGCGACAAAACGGGATTATTAATTGATGCATACTTCTCTGGAACAAAAGTAAAGTGGATTTTAGATAACGTAGAAGGTGCACGAGAAAAAGCAGAAAACGGTGAATTGTTATTCGGAACAATCGATACATGGTTAATTTGGAAGCTATCAGGCGGAAAAGCGCATGTAACGGATTACTCAAACGCATCTCGTACGCTTATGTTCAATATCTATGATTTAAAATGGGATGATGAACTGCTAGATATTTTAGGAGTACCGAGATCCATGCTTCCAGAAGTAAAGCCTTCTTCTGAAGTATACGCTCATACAGTAGATTATCACTTCTTCGGTCAGAGTATTCCAATTGCGGGAGCAGCAGGAGATCAGCAAGCCGCTTTATTTGGACAAGCGTGCTATGAAAAAGGAATGGCGAAGAACACGTATGGAACAGGTTGCTTCATGCTCATGAATACGGGTGAAAAAGCAGTTAAGTCCGATCACGGTTTGTTAACTACATTAGCATGGGGGATTAACGGCAAAGTAGAATATGCGCTTGAAGGCAGTATTTTTGTAGCAGGATCTGCTATTCAGTGGCTTCGCGACGGTTTAAGAATGTTTAAAAATGCGGCTGAAACTGAAAACTATGCAACGCGAGTAGAGTCTACAGACGGCGTATATATTGTGCCAGCTTTCGTAGGACTTGGAACACCTTATTGGGATAGCGATGTACGGGGGGCGATGTTTGGATTGACTCGCGGTACAAAAAAAGAACACTTTATCCGTGCAACGCTTGAATCACTAGCTTATCAAACAAGAGATGTATTAAGCGCAATGGAAGCGGACTCTGGAATTACATTAAAAACATTGCGTGTAGACGGAGGAGCAGTTAAGAATAATTTCTTAATGCAGTTCCAAAGTGATGTGTTAGACGTTCCGGTTGAGCGTCCTCAAGTGAATGAAACAACGGCTCTTGGGGCAGCATATTTAGCAGGTCTAGCGGTCGGATACTGGAAAGATTGCGATGAAATTGCGAAGCAGTGGAATATGGAAAAATCTTTCGAACCAAATATGGAAGAAGAAAAGCGTGAAGAATTATATAGCGGCTGGAAAAAAGCTGTACATGCAACAATGGCTTTTAAGTAATTATTTGATGAAAACCCTTTAATTAAAAGCGCATGTATGATATAATTTACTCAAGTTAATAAATTGGTTGGAGAATCGGAGAGACCACAGATCCATATGTAGGTATACTATATATGTGATTTGTGGTCTCTCTTTTTGTATATTGGAAAATTTTGATATCTTTGAAAAATGAAAGGGGAATGACGTATGTTTTCAAGTCAAACACGTTCGAATAAATTGGTAGACATGACACAAAATCAATACGATTTACTAGTAATTGGTGGGGGAATTACTGGGTCAGGTATTGCACTTGATGCGACTCATCGAGGCATGAAAACAGCATTAGTTGAAATGCAGGATTTCGCAGCAGGAACATCTAGTCGTTCAACAAAGCTTGTTCACGGCGGTCTACGCTATTTAAAACAGTTTGAAGTTAAAATGGTAGCCGAAGTTGGTAAAGAACGTGCCATCGTATATGAAAACGGCCCTCATGTAACGACTCCGGAGTGGATGCTGTTACCTTTCCATACGGGTGGAACATTCGGTAAATTCTCAACTTCAATTGGACTGCGCGTTTATGATTTCTTAGCTGGTGTAAAACGCTCAGAGCGCCGCAAAATGTTTAGCGCAGAAGAAACGCTTAGCCGCGAGCCATTGGTGAAATTTAAAGATTTAAAAGGCGGCGGTTACTATGTTGAATATAAAACAGATGATGCACGTTTAACGATTGAAGTAGCTAAAGAAGCTGCCGCAAGAGGAGCAGACTTAGTCAATTACACAAAAGTGGAAAACTTCATCTACGATAAAGGAAAAGTAGTAGGGGCTGTTGTTCGTGATCAGCTTACGAATAAAGAATATAATATCTATGCAAAAAAAATCGTCAACGCTGCAGGTCCATGGGTGGACACGCTGCGTGAAAAAGATAATTCAAAAAAAGGCAAGCAGCTTCAATTAACAAAAGGAATTCACTTAGTTATTGATCAAGAGCGCTTTCCGTTAAAACAAGCCATTTACTTTGATACACCTGATGGACGTATGGTATTTGCGATTCCGCGTGATGGAAAAACATACGTAGGCACAACAGACACGGTCTATAAAGAAGACGCTAGACATCCGCGTATGACTGTAAAAGACCGTCAATATGTTATTGATGCGATTAACTATATGTTCCCAACGGTTGATATTACAGTAGACGACGTAGAATCAAGCTGGGCGGGTGTTCGTCCACTTATTCACGAACAAGGAAAAGATCCTTCTGAAATTTCGCGTAAAGATGAAATCTGGACATCAGAATCAGGTTTAATCACAATCGCTGGAGGGAAATTAACTGGGTATCGTAAAATGGCTGAAATTGTCGTAAATCGCGTAGCTGAAGATTTTAAAGCAGAAGGACGCGAATTTGAAAGCTGTCAAACTAAACATTTACCGATTTCTGGAGGTAATGTGGGAGGTTCAGGCGGGTTCCCGACGTTTGTAGAGCAAAAAGTCAAAGAAGGCATCAAACTAGGGTTATCACGTGACGCTGCTGAAAAGCTTGTGAAACGCTATGGCTCAAACGTAGATAAAGTATACCGCTATATGATTGAACGTCCGGATCAGCTAAAAAACAGCGACCTTCCAGCTAGTGTATTTTTGCAAATTCAATATGGCATAGAAGAAGAAATGGTTTCAAAACCAGTGGACTTCTTCATTCGACGTACGGGCGCTTTATTCTTTGATATCAACTGGGTAAGAAGCTGGAAAAAACAAGTGATTGCTCATATGGCCGAAGAGTTAAAGTGGACGCCTGAGCAAACAAAAGCTTATACGGATGAATTAGAACAGCACCTTCATGATGCAGTTGTACCAGTAGATGAAAAAGTTAACCGTATGACAGGTATTTCATGATAAAATAAAAAAGTACCTCAAAATTTGTCAATGCAGCCATAATATAATAGCAGGAAGTCAAATTTTGACGAAGAAATATAATATGACTGTTAAAAAAAGAGAAAGACGATTACTCGTTTTTCTCTTTTCATACATATTTACATTTATATAAGGGGGCTTTTTTTTATGAGTTGGAAAGAAACGTATACATCTTGGATTAATCATCCAAATTTAGATCCTGAATTACGTCAAAATTTGGATGCGATCAAAGGTGATGAAAAACAATTAGAAGATAGTTTTTACAAAACATTGGAATTTGGAACAGGCGGAATGCGCGGGGAAATTGGAGCGGGTACAAACCGTATGAATACGTATACAATCCGAAAAGCTTCCGAAGGCTTTGCTGAGTACATTAAACAAGCTGGCGAAGAAGCTATCAAGCAAGGCGTAGTCATTGCGTATGATTCTCGCCACAAATCGCCTGAATTTGCGATGGAAGCAGCAAAAACATTAGCAAGTCACGGAATTAAAACGTATGTATTTGAAGAGCTAAGACCAACACCTGAACTTTCATTTGCAGTGCGTGAGTTAAACGCATTTGGAGGTATTGTTATTACAGCGAGCCACAATCCTCCTGAATATAATGGATACAAAGTATATGGTCCAGACGGTGGTCAGCTGCCGCCAAAAGAAGCTGATGAACTAGTTGGCTTTGTAAATGCTGTGGAAAATGAACTTACATTAGCTGTTCAATCTGAAGCGGAGCTAAAAGAAAAAGGTCTTATTGAAATGATTGGTTCAGCGATTGACGAAGCATACAATGAGAAACTAAAAACGATTTTAATTAACCCAGAGCTAGCTTCTGAAACAGGTAAAGACTTAAAGGTAGTTTTTACACCTCTACATGGTACAGCTAATAAGCCAGTTCGCAACGCGCTTCAATCCATCGGTTACGAAAATGTCACGGTTATTGAAGAACAAGAACTTCCTGATCCGAATTTCTCGACGGTTAAATCTCCGAATCCTGAAGAGCCGGCTGCATTTGAATATGCTGTTCGTAAAGGAAAAGAAATTGATGCAGATATCTTAATCGCAACGGATCCAGATGCAGACCGTTTAGGAATTGCTGTCAAAGATCCAAGCGGCGAATATGCGTTATTAACAGGAAACCAAACGGGTGCTTTATTGCTTCACTATTTGCTTTCTCAAAAGAAAGAAAAAGGCGTGCTGCCTGCTAATGGCGTTGTGTTAAAAACGATTGTAACGTCAGAAATCGGCGCACAAATTGCTCGTTCATTTGGATTGCAAGTTGTTGACACTCTAACAGGTTTTAAATTTATCGGTGAAAAAATTAAGCAATATGAGCAAACGGGCGAGTATACATTCCAATTTGGTTATGAAGAAAGCTACGGCTATTTAATTGGTGACTTTGCACGTGACAAAGACGCTGTACAAGCAGCCATTCTAGCAGTAGAAGCTTGTGCTTATTATAAAAAGCAGGGCATGACTCTGTATGAAGCGCTTCAGCAAGTGTTTACTAAATATGGTTTCTATCGTGAAGGTCTGAAATCTTTAACGCTTAAAGGAAAAGAAGGATCTGAGCAAATTCAGCATATTTTGGCTACATTTAGAAATGAGCCTCCTACTGACATTGCAGGATTAAATGTTTCGGTTGTAGAGGATTATACATTAAGTGAGCGCCAGCATATTAAAGCAGGAAAAGTAGAAGAGATTACATTACCAAAATCAAATGTATTAAAATATATCTTAGAAGACGGTTCTTGGTTCTGCCTTCGTCCGTCTGGTACAGAGCCAAAGGTGAAGTTCTATTTTGGCGTCGTGTCAGAAGATGAAGCAACGAGCATTGCCCATTTAGAAGCTGTACAAACAGCTGTAATGGGTGAAGTGGAGCGTGTACTAGATAAAGTGAAAACGGTATAAAAATAAAGCCTGCTCAAACTTGAGCAGGCTTCTTTTATGATACTTTATTTGATTGCGTATTTGACAAATACGAAGAAGATCGTAGGGCTTTATAAATTCGCGGAGCAAGCATAGCCCCAAGAACAGTGAAAATAAGATCCTTTACCGCAAACCACGACATAATCTTCCAAGCCGCTGCATATGTCATTGCAGGAGCTTCAAGCCAATAATTAACCGCTACATACATATACGTAGTACCAATTAAATAAATAACTGCAATACCAACTAGCGATGAAATTAAAAAGATAGAAAAAGTCGGCTTGCCGCGCATTTCCATAATTTTTCCTGTGATAAATGCAGCGACAATATAAGAAAGCAAAAAGCCGCCGGTGCTTCCAAATAAAATACCGATTCCTGCTTTAAATTGAGCAAATACCGGAGCGCCGGCAACGCCAATTAATACATATACAATCATCGAAATAGAACCCATTCGGCTCCCCAGTAAAAGTCCTGCTAATATAACAAAAAAAGGCTGAAGTGAAAGAGGCACGCCGCCTACTTGTAAAAAAGGTGCCCAAGAAGTAATGTTTGCACCAATAGCCATAAGAGCTGCAAACATACCGGCTAATGTTAAATCTAATGTGCGAAACCTTTTAGTACTCATATATGTTCCTCCCAGTATGTACTGAAATATCTTAGCGTATGTACTGAAGATTGTACGTCGAATTCGTTTTTATGTCAACGATAAAAATAAATGTGTTTACATATTGTTATTTGATGTTTTTTGAAATAAAGTATGCATATTTTTAGTGCAACATAAAAAAATAAAGAAGGGAATTCATCCCTTCTTTGTCCAAGTGTGTGTATCAAAAATACTAGTACAATGATTCTTCCAGAAGCTCCGGGTTGTGCTCCGAATATTCCGTTGCATGATCAATGTAGCGTAGTAAAGAATAGAGCTCTTCTTGAATGATGCGGTAGTTTCGTTCAAAATTGTAGGCGTGCAAAAAATGTTCAATTTTTTTTGAAAGAAAATCGTCGTCTGTTCGAACCATTAAAATTAATAAGTTATCCCATTGTGAACGGTGTGTATAATATAAAGCTCGATCATAATCAATTACATCCATTAATAACGTTCCTCCTTTTGAGGAGTTGAAATTAGTGTATGATATTTGCGGGAATTCTTACGCTGTAAATGTTGGGCAAAAGACCAGTGCATAATTAAAAGAGGTTGTAGTCATTATGTAAGAAGAATAAACGTACAGCACTGGATAAATGATAAGAAGAGCAAAGAATAATACAGCGTAACAGTTATATTACATCCATTATTTAAGACAACTAAATAAAAATCCCCTTTTCTTGAAAAAATAAAGCTTCTTTTTGATGAAAACACATGAATTGACATGTTTGTACATAGATTGAAGTAAGGAGTGAAAGGGGGAGCTGTCGTGAAAGAAGCAGATTATAAGCAATTATACCGTGCGATTGATGAAATTACGGAAATAGCTAGCGGTTTCGGTTTAGATTTTTATCCGATGCGCTATGAAATTTGCCCGGCAGATATTATTTATACGTTTGGTGCATATGGGATGCCAACTCGTTTTTCACATTGGAGCTTTGGAAAACAATTTTACAAAATGAAATTACACTATGATCTTGGATTGAGTAAAATTTATGAATTAGTTATCAATTCAGATCCTTGTTATGCATTTTTATTGGATTCCAATGCGCTTATTCAGAATAAATTAATTGTAGCTCACGTGTTAGCCCACTGTGACTTCTTTAAAAATAACAGCCGTTTTGCCAACACTAAACGGGATATGGTAGAAAGTATGGCAGCGACCGCTGATCGAATTAAAGAATACGAAGTAAAGCACGGTAAGCGTGAAGTAGAAAAGTTTTTGGATGCTGTCTTATCGGTTCAGGAACATATTGATCCGTCTCTTATGCGTGCCAAGCTTTCTTGGAGCATAGATGATGTAGAATCATCAGAAGAAGAAATCATTTCTCCTTATGATGATTTATGGAATTTGGATTATAAAGAAAAGAAAAAACCAAAACCTCCAAAGTCTTTTAAAAAATTTCCGCCTCAGCCTGAAAAAGATATCTTATTATTTATTGAAGAATACAGCCCTTATTTAGAGGATTGGCAGCGGGATATTTTAACGATGATGCGAGAAGAAATGCTTTATTTCTGGCCGCAGCTTGAAACAAAAATTATGAATGAAGGCTGGGCTTCTTTCTGGCATCAGCGCATTATTCGAGAAATGGACTTAACGAGTGATGAAGCGATAGAATTTGCCAAGCTAAATGCAGGGGTTGTGCAGCCGTCTAAGACGGGAATCAATCCATATTATTTAGGATTAAAAATCTTTGAAGACATTGAAGAACGCTACGACAATCCAACAGAAGATATGATTCGCCGGGGCGTGGAGCCTGGGTCAGGAAGAGAGAAGATGTTTGAGGTACGTGAGGTTGAATCAGATATTTCCTTTATCCGCAATTACTTAACAAAAGATTTAGTCATGCGGGAGGATATGTACTTATTCCAAAAACAAGGCAAAGACTATAAAATCGTCGATAAAGAGTGGACAGAAGTTAGAGATCAGCTTGTTAATATGCGCGTAAACGGAGGATTTCCTTACATCACAGTAACCAATGGAGACTATTTAAAAAATGGAGAGCTCTATTTAAAACACTGGTATGAAGGAATCGAATTAGATGTCAAATACTTAGAAAAAGTGGTACCGTACGTTCATCAGCTTTGGGGCCGACCCGTTCACTTAGAAACGGTAATGGAAGGAAAGCCAATCGCCTTTACGTATGATGGAAAAACAGTGCATAGAAAACATTTGTAAAAAAGAAGACCGCTTAAACAGCGGTCTTTTTGTGCTTCTGTAACTTATCCATATAAATTGAAAAAATAAAATTACTATGCAATAATCGAATGAGAATTACTTTCATTTAGAAAGGAAGATAAGATGTTTGTTGTAAACGCAAGTTTTGAAACAAAAAAGAAATTTGAAGAACAGCTCAGGCAAAAAGCTAAGAAAAACAAAACAGAAATTGAGGCAGCAAAAGGAAATTTATCGTTTGAATGCTGGAAAAAAGATTCCGCAGATAAAGTTGAATATGTCTTTGTATCCAAGTGGGAAGACAAGCAGTTCTTTCAAGCATGGATCTCAAGAGAAGAACATGTGAACGAACATAAAGAAGCGAATAAAAAGAAAACGAAAGCATTTCCTGAAGCTATGGAAATCAAGAAAACGCTGCGTTTTTATGAGGCGGTAGAAGAAGACATTCTTTCCTAAAAAAGCACGCTTGACTTTCATAAATGTTGTAACTATAATGATTACAACAAATTAGGAGTGAGAGCAATGAAAATTAGCAGTCGATTCACCGTGGCCGTTCACATACTGTCTTTAATTAAAGTAGATAGCAGTCATCCTAGTACTTCAGAGTGGATTGCTAGCAGTGTAAATACAAATCCTGTTGTTATAAGACGGGTAATTGGGATGTTAAAGAAAGCTGGACTTGTGGGCGTAAAAGCCGGAGCTGGCGGAGCTTATCTATTGAAAGATTTAGAAGAGATAACGTTGTTAGACGTTTATCGAGCGGTGGCGGCAGTGGAAGAAGGAGAATTGTTTCAAATGCATGAAAACCCGAATGTGGGGTGTCCTGTAGGAGCCAATATTCAAAGTGTCCTTGAATTGATTTTAAAACGTTCTCAAGATGCCATGGAACAAGTCTTAGCTGATGTGACCATGAAAGAATTAGTGACGGATTTAATAGCAAAAATAGATGCATGACAATATGCTTCTGTTCGTAAAAAACGGAGAAACCCAGGTTTCTCCGTTTTTTTATAGCTTCACAATTGTTCGTCCTCGAGCTTGTCCTTTTAATAAAGTAGGAAGAACCTCAGGGAGATCTTGTAAAGAAATTTCTTTCTGAATGAAAGGTTCAAAGCTTTCAGGCTTAAAGTCATTAGCCAGTCTATTCCAAATCTCTTTTCGAGCAGGCATTGGACAGTAAACGGAATCGATGCCGAGTAAATTAATCCCTCTTAAAATGAAGGGAAAGACGGTTGTTGGCACTTTGCCTCCAGCTGTTAGCCCGCTGACCGCTACAGAGCCTCCGTACTGAATTTGACTGAGAACAGAAGCTAGAGGCTCTCCGCCCACAGGATCCACCGCAGCGGCCCATTTTTGCTTGCCTAATGCTTTTAATTTGCCGTTATAAACGTCTTCACGCGTTAAAATAGAGGAAGCGCCAAGATCTTTCAAATAAGCTGCTTCCGAGCTTTTTCCCGTACTTGCTTCCACTGTGTAGCCTAATTTTGAAAGAATGGCAACCGCAAAGCTTCCTACACCTCCCGTAGCACCTGTTACAAGCACAGAGCCATTAGATGGACTAGTATGGTTTTCCTCTAAGCGATGCACAGATAAAGCAGCTGTAAAGCCAGCTGTTCCGATAATCATTGCTTCTTTTAACGTTAAATTTTCAGGAAGAGGCACAACCCATTCGCTGCGTACGCGCGCATACTCACTGTAGCCTCCAAAGTGCGATACGCCAATGTCATAGCTTGTTGCGATGACACGATCACCTTCTTTAAAATCAGGGCTGTCAGAAGATACAACGACTCCTGCTAGGTCAATCCCTGGAACAAAAGGATAGCTTGTCACAATATTGCCGTTTGCGATGCTGGCTAAGCTATCTTTATAATTCACCCCTGAATAATGCACGCGAATGAGTACATCGCCTTCTGGCAAATCGTTTAGCGTCAGTTCTTGGACAGAAGCCTCCACTTGTTCTTCACCTGTTTTATCTACCACTAATGCTGAAAATGATTGCCCCATTTTATTTCTCCTTTCTATACTGAGATGTATATATCTATACATAGATTACCTTATTTCTATACCCATTATAGAAAATAGTAAAAGAAGTTCCTAATACTTTGATTACGAAAGAGGCCATTTCATTATAAAATAGCGGTATAGCTATTAGGTAGCAATACATAGAAAAGAGGAGAAGAGAAATGAGCACAAACATATATTTTAACCATGATGCAGGGATTGATGATTTAGTATCCCTTTTTTTACTGCTGCAAATGGACGATGTAAAGGTAACGGGGGTATCTGTTATTCCTGCTGACGGATACTTAGAGCCAGGTATCAGCGCAAGCCAAAAAATTATTGATCGTTTTGGAAGTTATGATGTCGAGGTAGCCAAATCTACTTCACGCGGTATGAATCCATTTCCAAAAGAATGGCGCATGCATACGTTCTATGTAGATGCACTGCCGATTTTAAATGAAAAAGGGGAAGTGCAAACAAAAATAAGTCAGCTGCCTGCTCATGATCATTTAATTGAAACATTGCAGCACACAGCCGGAAAAACGACTTTATTATTTACAGGACCGCTAACTGATTTAGCAAGAGCACTTGAAAAAGCGCCGGAAATAGAAGAGAAAATTGATAAGTTAGTGTGGATGGGAGGTACATTTCAAGAAGTAGGAAATGTGCAGGAGCCTGAACATGATGGAACGGCTGAGTGGAATGCTTTTTGGGATCCAGAAGCAGTAGCAAAAGTATGGGAAAGCAGCATTAAAATTGAGATGGTTGCTTTAGAAAGCACAAATCAAGTTCCATTAACGCCGGCTATTCGCCAAATGTGGGCTTCACTTAGAAAGTACGAAGGAGTAGACTTTGTAGGGCAGTGCTACGCGGCTTGCCCGCCGCTTGTGCACGTTGAAACCAATTCAACATATTATTTGTGGGATGTACTCACAACAGCGTTTACAGGGAATTCAACACTTGTGAAGGTGAAAACCGTTTCGAGTATTGTGCATACAGAAACACCAAGCCAAGGAAGAACGGAAATTTCTGAAGAAGGACGACCTGTAGATGTCGTATATGATGTCACAGCTGAAGCATTCTTTACGTACATTACAGATTTAATGAAAAAAGCAGTAGCTAAATAAAGAAAAAGGTTGCACATGAAAGTGTGCAACCTTTTTAATGAATCATATTCAAGAATTGACGTGTCCGCTCTTGTTGAGGATTTGAAAATATTTGATCCGGTGTACCTCTTTCCATGATGACACCTTGATCCATAAAAATAACTTCATCTGCTACTTCGCGGGCAAAGCGCATTTCGTGAGTTACCACCACCATCGTCATTCCTTCTTTCGCCAGGTCTTTCATCGCTTGGAGAACGTCTCCTACAAGCTCAGGATCAAGAGCTGAAGTAGGCTCATCAAACAGCATAACTTTTGGGTCCATCGCCATTGCTCGAGCGATGCCAACACGCTGTTGTTGTCCGCCTGATAGTTGGAAAGGATAAAAGTCAAGCTTATCTCCTAAGCCAACTCGTGTTAATAATTCTTTCCCTCTTTTTTCTGCTTCTTGAGTAGAAATGCCTTTTACAATTACAGGACCTTCCATAACATTTTCAAGCGCACTTTTATGAGGAAACAAGTTATAGTTTTGAAAAACCATACCTGTTAGGCTTCGAAATGAAGTAATGTCTTTTTTACGAACAGGTTTGGTGAAATTCATGCTTTTTTTATCAAGTTCAATTGTACCGTCTGTTGGGATTTCTAACAGATTTAAGCAACGTAAAAAAGTAGTTTTACCCGATCCGGAAGGACCAATTAATACAATTACCTTGCCCTGTTCAACTTCTAAATCAATCCCTTTTAATACTTGCAAATCACCGAATGATTTATGCAAATTTTTGATATTAATCATATGAAAAACTCCTTTAGCTACTCGAAACGGTTATTTAGATACGTAACGATCTAGTCTTATTTCAATGCGTCCTTGGATAATGGATAAGATTGTGCACATAATCCAGTACAAGAGCGCTGCTTCACTATAAAGAAGTAAAAACTCATAGTTAGTCGAAGCAATTTCTTGAGCTTTACGGAACATCTCAGAAACCAGAATAAGCGATGCAAGTGACGTATCTTTAATAAGGCTAATAAAAGAGTTAGATAATGGCGGAATCGATACACGTGCTGCTTGCGGTAAAATAATCCGTCTTAACGCTTGGGAATAGGTCATACCAAGTGAGTAGCCAGCTTCCCACTGTCCTTTAGGAATAGATTGAATCGCTGCTCGGATAATTTCAGATGCATACGCACCTACACTTAATGAAAATCCAATAATAGCAGAGATAAATGGGTCAATTGTTATATCTAAATTGGGTAAGCCGTAGAAAATAATAAATAATTGCACAAGCAGCGGTGTACCTCGAATAATCGATACATAGATGCGCGCAATTATATTTAAAACTTTTATAGATGATAAACGGGCCAAGGCTGTTAAGACAGCTAAAATGATACCGAGTACAAACGTGATTAATGTTAGTGGAATAGAATATTGAATAGCTCCCTTTAGCATTGGTAAGAGAGATGATTGAGCGATTGAAATCAATTGATTCAATCGCTCTCCATCAGGAAAAATATTATTTAGGAGAAACATCTTCGCCAAACCATTTCTTGGAAATTTTTGCGTATGTTCCGTCTTTTTTCATATCTTTCAATGCTTTGTTTACTTCATCCACTAACTTACCGCTGTCTTTTCTAAACATAAAGCCGCTTGCAGCACCATCGGATTTTTCATCCGCGATTTTGATAGGTGCGTTAGGGTGCTTTTTCTTATAGTCAAGGAACGATAATTTATCGTTGATTGTAGCATCAACACGGTTTGCGCTCATTAGTTCTACTGCTTGAGCAAAACCTTCAGCACTCGTAATGTTTGCACCATAAGATTGAGCCATGTCTTTGTAGTTACTTGTTAATGACTGCGCTGATTTTTTTCCTTTTAAATCTTTAAATGATTTGATATCTTTTTCGTCTTTACGAACAATTAATACGGCGCCTGACTGGATGTATGGGTCAGAGAAATCGTATTTCTTTTGACGATCTTCACGAATACCCACTTCATTAGCAATCATGTCAAAGCGTTTAGCATCTAATCCGGCAAACATGCCGTCCCACTGTGTTTCTTTGAACTCAGCTTTTACGCCAAGACGTTTAGCTACTTCTTGAGCCAATTCTACATCAAACCCAGTTAGCTTTTGTTTGTCATCATGAAAAGTGAACGGAGGGTATGTACCTTCAGTTCCAATTGTTAATACGCCATCTTTTTTCACTTTATTATATAAATCCTCTTGTGAAGATTTATTGTCTCCATTGTTTGCTTCATTTTTTGAGCTAGAACCGCATGCGGCAAGCACAACTGTGAAAGCTAATAGTAGCGACAAAAGTGCAGCAAATTTCTTCATTTTCTAAACCCCCTAGTATTCTGATAGGAAATGATACTCTGTGATACTAAACAAGAACACAGCAAAAGTCAACAAAAAAAACTTATACGATTAATGTGACTTAAAATAAGGGAAATATACCTTCTATACACGGTTTGTCATAAGGATACAGAAAGGTTTTAAAATTTGGATTAAGTGGATTTTTAAGGGATATTTGAGGAGTAAAAAGGAAGTTTCATGCGACGATTTTCTCTTTCATTTTTTCATGACTTTTGGTGCAATAAACATATAGTTAAATGTTAAGGTAGAAATAAATTCCTTATGGTACACTTAAAGAAGAATTTATGAAACGGAGCGATATGATGAAAGCCATAAACTTAATCTCAATTGCCTTTGGTGCTATCGCTGGTACATATGCACGTTATTTGCTGAATCTTTCCTTATTATATACGGGCTATCCAATAGGAACGGTAATTGAAAACCTATTAGGAAGCTTCATACTAGGCCTATTAACAGGATTTTTTGCGTGGAAAAAGCCAAAAGAATGGATAAAGCTTGGACTAGGAGTTGGCGTGTGCGGCGGTTTTACAACGTATTCAACGTTTGCAGGAGACGTCATTTCTCTCACTCAGCACCATTTATTTTGGGGAGCCATTTATGTCATTGTCTCTTTAGTAGGTGGAATACTTCTTGCTTTAGCAGGCTATCTATGCGGTGAAGCGGCAGGGGAAAATTTAGTGAAAGTACATGAGGTGAAGTAAATGAGCATAGTGAGCTTGGCACTTGGCGGGGCAGCTGGAGGAATATGCCGTTATCTTTTGGGTTTAAAAGTTACAAAAACAGTTTCAAACCCTCCTTTTCCAGTATCAATGCTGTTTGTAAACTTGCTCGGTGCGTTTGGGCTTGGTCTTTTTTACGGTAGTTATTATGGAAAGGTTCCGAGTCATGCTTATGATGATTCAATATTTTTAATGATTGGCATTGGTTTTTTTGGTGCCTTTACCACTTTTTCAACGTTTAGTGTGGAAACCGTACAGTTAATTCGAGAAAAATCTTATCGGAAAATGTTGGCGTACGTGGGGATTTCAGCATTTGGAACAGTTGGTTTATTTGCAGTCGGTTTACTGGCAGGAACGTTTTTATTTAAGTAAAGAGAACGTTTCTAGTAGGGAAAAACAAAAAGACGGAGAAGTAGAGAATGGATAGAAAAGCAGAAGTTTGGAAATACATTTTGTTGATTGTAGCTGTTGCAGGTCAGATCATCGGTTTTTTATTTTTATTTATAAATGTTGTGGCGGCATTTATTTTTTACGGTTTTTATATTCTAACTTTTATTATGTTACTCCTGCTGTTTATATGGGATCGGAAAAAGGAAAAAGACAAAGAAGAATTTGACGACTATACCGATTACTAACCATATAAAAAGCAGAATAATGCGGTGCGCCGGGTCTCTTAGTAAAGAAGCTTAAAAGATACATCTATAAAAGGAAGAGAGCCGTAAGAGCATAAAGAGATATTGTATTTACATCTAGTTGTGTTATAATTTTAAGTGCAAAAACAAAATCAATAAATAGCAATCACTAGGGGAGCTTTTTGAAGCTGAGACGAATGTATTTCGGACCCTTTGAACCTGATCTGGTTTGGACCAGCGTAGGGAAGTGGCGATCATGTTTACATAACGAATACATGCTAACCACTCTACGTTGTAGAGTGGTTTTTTGTATGTAATAAAGCCCTCTGCACAAGATGAAGTGATTGAAATTTCTCTTTATTCTGAATGGAAAGGTTTCGATCATGTGGATATTCCTAAATTTCATGTCATTACAACAGATAAGCAGCCAATCGAAGAGCTTCAAAAAACTTTAACGGCTATCGCGCCTTTTGCGGGTGCCATTCATATTAGAGAAAAAGAGAAAACGGCAAAGCAGATTCAATGTTTACTAGAAAGCCTGCCATTTTGTCGCTCTAAAATTATTGTGAATGACCGAGTTGATGTAGCGCATGCTTTAAAAGCAAAAGGCGTACAGCTTGCCTATCATAGTTTAGACGTTTCGTTTGTTATAGACGCATTTCCTTCTCTTATTGTCGGAAAGTCAGTTCACTCTGTGGAAGAGGCTTTAGAAGCTGAAAAAGATGGTGCTCACTACATTCTATACGGACATATTTATTCAACACATTCAAAAAAAGGATTAAAGAGTCGAGGGATAGCAGCACTAAAAGAAGTAGTAGACGCTGTGCGGATACCGGTTATTGCCATTGGAGGAATTACTCCTGTAAATGCCAAAGAGGTACTTCAAACAGGAGCACACGGTATAGCTGTGATGTCTGGTGTCATGCTTGCGCAAGATCCCCTCAAAGCGATTAAACAATATTCTCATATATGGACATCTGGAGGTGGAGAAAATGAAGCAGCATTATGATGTACTGTTAATCGGAGGAGGTATAATCAGCTCTTCTATCGCTTATCATTTGTCAAAACAAGGAGCGTCAGTAGCTATTCTTGAACGCAATCAAATTGGTTGTGAAGCTTCAAGTGCAGCCGCTGGTATTTTAGGTGCTCAAGCTGAAATTGATGAAGAAGGTCCTCTTTTAGACCTTGCTATTAAGAGCAGAAGCATGTTTCCTGAACTGGTGAAGGAACTAAAAGAAAAAACGGCTATCGACGTAGAGCTCATTCAAAAAGGCTTATTAAAAGTCGCTGTAACAGAAGAAGATGCACACGTATTAAAGAAAAAAGCCGCTCAGCACCACCGGTGGGACAAAGATGTAAGATGGATTGATGTAAAAGAAGCGCGTTTGTTAGAACCCGGGCTCTCTCCAGACATATACGGAGCCATTACAATACCGGGAGACGGTCAGCTGGCTCCGGCTAAGTTAACGCAAGCTCTTGCTCATGGAGCCTTGTATCACGGAGCAGATGTATTCGAATACTGTGACGTTCATTCTCTTATTATGGAAAATGAAACAGTAAAAGGTGTACAGACGTCCAAAGGCTCTTTTTATGGAGAAAAAGTAGTTATCGCAGCTGGCTCATGGGCTAAACGCTTTATTTCTTCTGAACATTTAGGTGAGGTGTTTCCTGTAAAAGGAGAGTGTATTGCTCTGCAAAGTCATAAGCCCCTGCTTTCTAAAACGATTTTTTTAGATGAAGGTTTTTACTTAGTTCCTAAGACTGGTGGAAGAATCGTAATCGGGGCAACTAAGCTGCAGCATGATTTTACTAAGACCGTTTCTGCACAAGGTATTCAATTTTTGCTGAATAAAGCTTCTGCGCTTCTGCCGGCCATTAAAGAAGCTACATTTGAAAAAGCATGGGCAGGTCTTCGTCCACAAACAAATGATGGCTGGCCTTATTTAGGAGAGCACCCTGAAATAGCGAATCTACACATGGCTTTTGGCCACTACCGAAACGGTATTTTATTAAGTGCTGCAACTGGAAAAATTATGGCTGATGCTTTGTTAGGGAAAAAGCCGAATCATTCATTTTTTACATCATTTCAGCTAACAAGAGCAATGGAGGGAGTTCATTGAATCTAATTATTAATGGTAAGACCGTCACTGTCGGAAATGAAATTGAAACGGTCGAGCACTTGCTGCAGGCTCAGAGTCTGCATGAGCGAGTTGTAATTGTTGAATTAAACAAGAACATTTTGCAAAAAGAAGAACATAGCGATGCATGTTTAAAAGATGGAGATACATTAGAAGTTGTTTCATTTGTTGGAGGAGGATGAAGAGTATGTTAAAAATTGGACAATATACATTTAATTCACGTTTATTATTAGGAACAGGGAAATTTCCGGACTTTACGACTCAGCGTCAAGCGGTAGAAGAGTCGGAAACAGAAATTTTAACATTTGCTGTTAGACGAATGGATATTTTTGATCAAAATCAGCCTAATTTATTAGAAGCACTTGATGTGAAGCGTTTCACTCTTTTGCCTAACACTGCTGGAGCAAAAAATGCAGAAGAGGCCGTACGTATTGCTAAATTAGCAAAGGCTTCTGGACTTTGTGACATGGTAAAAGTGGAGGTAATTGGATGTAATAAAACGCTGCTTCCTGATCCAGTTGAAACATTAAAAGCTAGTGAAGAACTGTTAAAAGAGGGCTTTACCGTTTTACCTTACACATCAGACGATGTTTTACTTGCGCGCCGTTTGGAAGAGTTAGGCGTACATGCCATTATGCCAGGAGCTTCGCCTATCGGTTCAGGTCAAGGTATTATTAATCCGTTGAACATGCGTTTTATCATTGAACAATCAACTGTTCCAGTAATTGTAGATGCAGGTATTGGAACGGCTTCAGACGCAGCTCAGGCTATGGAGCTAGGAGCAGATGGGGTGTTATTAAATACAGCTGTTTCAGGAGCAAAAGATCCTGTGAAAATGGCTCGTGCTATGAAGCTAGCGATTGAAGCAGGACGAGCAGCATTTGAAGCAGGACGTATTGAAAAGAAACAATATGCAACGGCAAGCAGTCCAACAGAAGGGATGAGTATCGGTTGATTAATCGTTATTCCCGCCAAGAATTGTTTCAACCTATTGGAAAAGGCGGACAGCAGCAAATTCAAGAAAAGCATGTTCTCATTGTAGGAGCAGGTGCTCTTGGAACAGGGAACGCCGAGGCCCTTGCGCGAGCGGGAGTAAAGAAAATAACGCTCATTGACCGGGACTATGTAGAGTGGAGTAACCTTCAGCGGCAGCAATTGTATAGTGAAAAAGATGCTGATAAAAGAATCCCAAAAGCAATTGCCGCTAAAAAAAGGCTTCACGATATTAATCATGATGTAAAAGTAGAAGCCCACGTAGCAGACGGTACCCCTCAAGTTTTAGAACAGCTTGTTGAGGGGGTAGATGTTATGATTGATGCAACCGATAATTTTGACACACGCCTTGTAATGAATGATTTATCACAAAAATATGATATTCCTTGGATTTACGGAGCATGTGTAGGAAGTTACGGAATTAGTTATACTATCATACCAAGTGAAACACCGTGTTTATCCTGTTTGCTTGAATCTGTACCGCTTGGAGGGTTAACATGTGATACAGTGGGGATTATTAGTCCTGCTGTACAAATGGTAGTCGCTCATCAAGTAACAGAAGTGTTAAAAATATTAGTTGGAGACTGGAATGCACTCAGGAGGGAACTTGTTTCGTTTGACTTATGGAAAAATGAGTATACGAGCATTAATGTGAACGTGTTTCGCAAATCCGCTTGCCGCTCATGCGGCAGTGAACAAACGTATCCCTTTTTACAATATGAAAATCAAACGAAAACAGCTGTGCTATGCGGCAGAAACACGGTACAAATCCGTCCGGGTAAATCAGCCAAGCAGCCGCTGCAGTCTTTAGGTGAACGATTAAAAGAAAAAGGATATAAAATTGAACAAAATCCGTATCTGCTTTCTTTTTATGTAGATGATTACCGTTTAGTGATGTTTCAAGACGGGCGCGTCTTTGTCCATGGAACAAACGATATAGTAGAAGCAAAGTCACTTTATCATCGGTATATTGGGTAAGAAAGAGATGGAGGTTTCAAGCATGACAGTACCAAAAGCATTAACCATTGCTGGATCAGACAGCGGTGGAGGAGCAGGCATTCAAGCAGATTTAAAAACATTTCAAGAGCGTGACGTTTTTGGCATGTCTGTTATTACAGCTGTGACTGCACAAAATACAGTTGGGGTTCAAGGAGTTTATCCTTTAGAAGTAGAAGCAGTTGAAACGCAGTTAGATTCAATTGCGACTGACTTATTTCCTAATGCAGTGAAGACAGGTATGTTGTTCAGTGCTGATATTATTTACGCAGTGGCTCGTAAAATCAAACAGTACGGACTGCAAAATGTTGTAGTTGATCCCGTTATGATTGCAAAAGGCGGTCAGTCTCTTCTTCAAAGAGAAGCTGTACAGGCTCTAAAAGAATTATTGCCTCTTTGTGAAGTGATTACGCCGAACATACCGGAGGCGGAAGTCATCACGGGTAAAGAAATTCACACGATTGAAGACAGAAAAGAAGCGGCAAAACAGATGCATGAGCTAGGTGTAAAGTACGTGGTAATTAAAGGCGGACATGATCAATCTCATCAAGATATGATTGATCTAGTGTATGATGGCCATACGTACGTTGAAATCAAGCATGAAAAGATGACCACAAAGCATACACACGGAACGGGATGCACGTTTGCTGCTTGCGTCACGGCTGAACTAGCGAAAGGCAAAAGCGTAGTTGAAGCAGTTCAAACCGCTTCGGATTTTGTTCACTATGCGATTAAGCATACGCTTGAAATTGGTTCCGGACATGGTCCTACTAATCATTGGGCGTATGGAAAATACTTTCGTTCAAATATATAAAAAAAACGTGCCTACAATCTAGGCACGTTTTTTATGAAGAAGGAATATGTGTCGGAATCTCTCCATCGATGCCTAAATAATAATGTCTAAGGGGCTTTAAATTATCATCAAGCTCATAAACAAGCGGCACGCTTGTGGGAATATTCAAGTTCGCAATGCCATCAGGTGAAATGTTATCCAAATACTGCATCAGAGCTCTAATCGTATTACCGTGAGCGGAAATAATAACCTTTTTGCCAGCTTTAATAGAAGGAGCAATAGTTTCGTTCCAATATTCTAGAACCCGCTTTTCTGTATCGGCTAAGTTTTCCGTTACAGGAAATTGTCCCTTAGCTAATTCCTTATACTTCGGGTTGGAAGCTTCATAGCGAATATCTGTTGTCTCTAAAGCAGGAGGGCGTTCGTCCATAGATCTTCTCCACAAATGTACCTGCTCTTCTCCAAATTTTTTTGCGGTTTCTTCTTTGTTCAAGCCTTGAAGAGCTCCGTAGTGACGTTCGTTCAGTCTCCAAGATTTATATACAGGAATCCACATAAAGTCCATTTGGTGTAAGATAATCCATAGAGTACGAATGGATCGTTTTAAAACAGAAGTATAGGCGATATCAAAAGCATATTCGTTTTTCTTTAGCACTTTTCCGGCTTCTCGCGCTTCTTGTAATCCATTTTTAGAAAGGTCTACATCCGTCCAGCCTGTAAATTTATTTTCCAGGTTCCATACGCTTTGTCCATGCCGAATCAATACAAGTTTTATCATCATATTCTCCTTTCAACAGTGACTAAGGACTCTATTCTTTTTTATTATGAGAAGGAAAGAGTTTTTTATCCTAAAGCCGGGGAAAGGAGTTTTTAACATTTAGAAAAAGTGATGCTGAAAAGTAAAGCTTTAACTTTTTTACGCATATGATAAAAATAAAAAAGGGAAGGGAAGATAGTGGATGAGTGACCAAGAACGTCAGATTCAAGCGCTGCACGGCCAGATTGAAGATTTAAAAGAAGAAATGTATCAAATGAAGCTTGATATTAGCACATTAGAGAAAGAAAAAGGAAAGCCTGTTTTGACACCGGCTCTCGTTGGTCAAATAGGAGGTTTTGTTCTAGGTGGATTAGCCATAATCGGTATTTTTTGGATGTAGAACTTCTCGTTTTGAAAACGAAAAGTTCTCCTGATTTTTCAATAAGCAATTCCAACGCGGCATTTGGGAAATTTTTGAGCCCATATCTCATGGTAGGTAAAGTGAGCGGTATCTCCCGTTGAAATTTTAACAGCATCAGCTGGTAAAATATCTTTTTCCACTCGGTACGTGCCTGTTATTTCACCCTCAGGCAAGTATGTTGGGCATATAACAGTCCAGTTTAGATCACTTTCCTTCAAGTGTAAGTATCCTTTTAAATGATCTTCTGCTGCTCTGGTCGTTTTACGCTTTGATTCATTTGATTGAAAACGATATTTTTCTGGTTCTGTTCGTGATTGTAAGATGCCTGCAGTTCCAATAGTAATAATACGATGAACGCCGTAATGCTTCATGCTGTTTATAATGAGCGGCATACTTTTTGAAATGGTCTCTGCACCATCTGTATTTAACGCGCTGACTACGATATCTTGGTGCTTGAGGGCAAAGTTGATATTTTCTTGATGACAGACATCGCCTTGTAAGATATGTAGGTTTGGATGACTAATCTTTAGCTTGTTGCGGTCTCTAACAAGTACAGTAACGTCGTTTTCATCTTTTAGCATCATTTTTAATAAAGACTGTCCAACTCGTCCTGTTGAGCCTAATAGTAAAATTTTCATTGGCTACACCTCTCTATAAAAGATAGTATCTATTCTTTAGGATATACAATCTGTATACTTATTCATAATAAAACGCATGCGTAGCATAAAGTAATACAAAGTTGATGAATGAAATATTCAACAACAAAAAAATTTGATATGATAAAAAGACAGAAAAATCAAAAAATAGGAGAGTGAATGTCTTTTGGGAGACTTGCCTCTGAATCAAATGATGATATTAGTCGTTTTGCTTATGTTATCAGCTTTCTTTTCATCTGCTGAGACAGCCTTTTCAAGCGTAAATAAAATTCGTTTAAAACACTACGCTGAGAAAAAATATCGAGGAAGTAAAAAAGCGCTGCATATTGCTGAACACTTTGAGCAGACGCTATCGACAATTTTAGTAGGAAATGTTGTTGTAAACATTGCTGCGTCCTCTTTGGCAGCTAAAATTGCCCTCGATATGTTTAAAGGAAACCTAGCACTTGTGATTAGTATCATCGTTATGACCATCATCATTTTGATTTTTGGTGAAGTCTTACCGAAATCGTTAGCGAAAGAGCATGCCGAATCTTTTGCGCTGATGATTTCTTCCTTGTTATTTCTTATTATTAAATTATTAACCCCGATTTCCTTCTTATTTTTACAGGTGAAAAAAGGAGCTTCTCACTTGTTAGCGTCTGCTCCCACACCAACGATTACAGAAGATGAAATTAAAGTGATGGTAGATTTAAGCGAAGAAGAAGGAACGATTAATAATATTGAAAAAGAGCTAGTTCATCGTTCACTCAATTTTAATGATATTGTGGTGGGGCAAATTTTAAAACCTAGAATAGATGTCACAGCAGTTGACGTAAATGCCGATATTGATTCGGTTTGTCAAATGTTTCTTGAAGAGAGGTATTCGAGAGTTCCTGTATACGAAGATCATATTGATAATATTATTGGCATTTTATCGGAAAGAGAATTTTTAACCTGTTTAGTCCAAAGAAAAGAGATTTCTATTCGTGATTTGTTGAGACAACCTATTTTTGTAGTAGAATCCATGAAAATATCTGTTCTATTGCCAGAGCTCCAAAAAAGTAAGGTGCACATGGCAATTGTAGTTGATGAGTTTGGTGGAACGGCCGGTCTTGTGACCTTAGAGGATATATTAGAAGAAATTGTAGGAGAGATTTGGGATGAACATGATGAAGCTGTTAAGTATGTACACCAGATAGGGGAAAAGGAGTACGAATTTAACGCCGACATCCCTATTGATGAATTTTTAACCTATGTAGCAGTTAGTTCTCCTGACAGTACGTGCCATACCTTAGGGGGATGGATATATGAGCAGTTTGATCATATTCCTGCTAAAGGAGACTTTTTCTCATATGAAGAGATATTGTTTACCATTAAGGAAGTAGAAAATCGACGTATTCGCAAAGTTTCCGTAAAATCATTTGCGAATACGAATGAGGAAGCTGATTAAAAGAAACTAGAAAGCGCTCCAAGAGATCTTGGAGCGCTAAAGCCATAATATGAAATTAGTTAATATTAGTACTTGCCGCCTAAGTTTTGCTCAGCTAATTGTACTAAACGTTTTGTGATTTCGCCACCAACAGATCCGTTCGCACGAGCTGTTGCATCTGGTCCTAAGTTTACACCAAACTCACTAGCGATTTCGAACTTCATTTGATCGATAGCAGCTTGAGCACCAGGCGCTACTAACTTGTTTGATGAATTTCTGTTTGATGCGTTTTGATAATTTGCCATGTGTATTCATCTCCTCGTTAGATAAAATAGATTGTAATGGTTGAGTTAGCTGGAGTTGAACCAGCCGAGCAGATGCATCGATTAGATCTGCTTGCCTACCGCGGCGTAACTCAATGTTTGCGAGCCGTTGTGCTCGGTTGTTACTAGTATTATGGCGAAAGGGAAAAAAACATATACATAGAAATTAATTGGTAATTTATAGAAAATATTATGTGGAGTTTGATAAAGAGTAAGAGAGTTTTATTCCGTGCATATTATAGGTACATATTGATCAGGTAAAGAGAGGTGTGCGGATGTCGATTTGTTCCTTATGTAATGGGTTTAGTGATGTACAAATGACGTGCAAAACATGTGGAGGACTGCTGGGGGATATGGGAAAAGTCAGCGATTATTTTGATGATTACAGTGCTTACATGGAAATCGATCAGTTAAAAGTAGAAAATGGGTATCCTAGTGATTTAGCAAATCACCAATGTATTCATCTCTTTTACTGCTCTGCTTGTCACAGTGAAGAGTTGAAGCAAATACAGGAATAAAAAAAGACCCCTAGGGGTCTTTTTTTATTCGTGTTCAGCACGGATGCGCTGTTCGGATTCTGCATCAAAGAAATGCGCTTTGTTCATATCTAATGCTAAGTCTAGAGATTGAAGCGGTTTAATATCTGTTCTTGAATCTACGCGTGCTACAAAATCTTGTCCGCCAAGTTTAGAATAAAGCATGGTTTCAGCTCCCATTAACTCGGATACATCCACTTTGATTGTAACTTTTGTGCCAGGTGAAGATTCAATAAATACAGGCTCATCATGGAAATCTTCAGGACGGATGCCTAAAATAATTTGTTTGTTTAAATATCCTTGCTCGCGAAGTATTTTCATTTTACCTTCCGGAACTGCAAGAAGAGAATCGCCTACTTGAACCTTTCCGTCTTTTAACGTTCCGGTTAAGAAGTTCATAGCAGGAGAACCAATAAACCCGCCTACAAATACATTTTCAGGTTTTTCATATACTTCTTTTGGTGTACCAACCTGCTGGATAATCCCATCTTTCATAACAACTAGCCGAGAAGCCATTGTCATTGCTTCGGTTTGGTCATGTGTTACGTAAATTGTCGTTGTACCCAAACGCTGGTGAAGCTTCGCAATTTCAGAACGCATTTGCACACGTAATTTCGCGTCTAAGTTTGATAAAGGTTCGTCCATTAAGAAGACCTTAGCATCACGAACGATTGCACGACCTAGAGCTACACGCTGACGCTGTCCGCCGGATAATGCTTTTGGTTTGCGTTCTAAGTATTGCTCAAGTCCTAAAATACGAGCGGCATCTTTTACGCGGCGGTCGATTTCATCTTTTGGTAATTTACGAAGTTTTAAGCCAAAAGCCATGTTGTCATATACGCTCATATGCGGATACAATGCGTAGTTTTGGAATACCATTGCAATATCGCGATCTTTTGGGGCAACGTCATTTACACGCTTGCTGTCAATATAAAAATCACCTTTGGAAATTTCCTCTAGGCCTGCAACCATACGAAGCGTTGTCGATTTCCCGCAGCCTGAAGGCCCAACAAATACAATAAATTCTTTATCTTGAATGTGAAGGTTAAAATCTTTTACCGCCGTCACATCTTTATCATACATTTTATAAATATGTTCTAAACGTAATTCAGCCATTTCCATTTCCCCCTTGTATGTATTCTGTGAAACCGTTTTCTTAACTCTAGTGTAATTTTTTTTTATGAAACGGTAAATGGCAAACATGCACAAAAAAAAGAAAGAGTTTTCGTGCACTATTTACGAAAACCCTTTCATTTTATTTTTCATCCTGCGAATTTTTTAAAGCAAGAATAGCTAAGTAAGCAGACACAGCTCCTGTGAAGTGTTTGATATCAAGGTGTGTGCGATCAATAAATTTCTCAATTCTATACTGCAAGCTGTTGCGATGCATGTACAATTTCTTAGCAGCAAGAGATACGTTTAAATTACATTCTAAATAAATTTTAATCGTTTCTAAAAGATCTCCATCATCTTTTACTAAATCAAGTAAATGTATCATATGGTTTTGGATTGCCCTTGAAGACTCTTGCAGAACCAAATGGGGTAAAACGTCGATAAAATGGATAACATGTTTTTGTTCGACTGTATGCTTAATTTGATAAAACCATTTCTTTTCACGTTCAAAAATTAATTGCGGTGAAGACGGAAAAAAGTGAATTTGTCCTTCAAAGAACTGAATTGAAGTTTCAAAATCATGACATAGCACCTCGATAGAGTCTGATAAATTTTCAGTTAAGTCATTAGGATCATCAAAGGTTTCGATAACGATACCTGATTGTTTATCGATCCACAACACAGTGATGGAGGTAGAATACAAGGCGTGAAGCGCATTTTCAAACTCTATTTTTTGTTCAAACAAACGTTTAATTAAAAACTGGGTGAAGCGAAAAGAATGGTGCGTATGATGAGAGTGAATGACTTTTTCAGGTGATTCAAACAACAGGTTTGACCAATACAATTGTTCTGGCGTCAGTAAAGAAACTTCCTCATCATAAGGCGTTAAAAAAGCAGAAAGTAACGCCTGCTCTTTTTGAGATAAAGCCGTGTGTTCAATCCCAATGAAGCCTTCATCACATGAAAACCATTTGTATCGTTCAAATTGAGAAGGGATTTTAGCCTTAATCATTTTATCCCCAAATAGTGTGTGCAGCTGTTTCATCTGTGCTCGTTCCCTTCGGCGAAAGCTTACTATTCATAAACGTGAAAAAGCATAAGCTCATGAATATAATCAATTAATTGTGTTTCATCTATTTGATTAGAAAGCGCAGTTTTCCATACAATTTGTCCATCTTTTAAATAATCAGCCTCATAATAAACCCGATTCATATAAAACGAGATATGCCAGCCCGGCATTCGATTATTTTGATAGAGTGGTTTAACCTGAAAATGTGAAACCATAAAGAAAATCTCCTTTCTCAATTAGTTATTATAAGCTTACCATGAGAAAAGGAGATGAAAAATCATTTAATCTAAAAATTTTGTTAATTTATAAAATATGTTGCATATGTGTTTAGCACCTTGCGTTTGAATGTCTGTTTCATCAAAAATCATTGGTTTTGCATTCACTTCAAACAGATAATACTGCCCTTGGACTGACTTTGCCATATCGAGAGAAAATTCTTCAACTAGAGGGAAGGACTTTTGAAGGACTTGCCCGCACGTATTTACAAAAGATGAAAGAAAGGAAGTATCTACTTCATCTTCAAGATCTTGAAAAGGTGAAATGCTTCCGCCGTTTAACGTATGTGTTGTAATGGATTGATAGGGACTATGTCGAATACCGACGCCGCTAATAACATATCCACTATCTTTGTGATGCGCTAAAATACGTAAGTCATAGCGCCGGTCTTTGAATGGCTGCGTCTCAATTGCTTCTTGAATGAGATAAGCAGATCTGGGAAGGTCAATTGCTTGTAAAGAAGAAAATTCTTCTTTGCGAGTATGATCTTGATAAGTAATTGTATGCTTATCGGAAGATAATCGAAAAATTCCAGCGCCTTTACTGCTGTTAATAGGCTTAAAATAAAGGGAAGAGTGTTTTTGCAGAAGCTTAGCAATATCAATTTCTGGTGTTAAACGATAGGTTTTAGGAAGGTAAGAAGATAGTAGTGGATCCTTTGAAAATAACTGATAGACTTTCCATTTTGAAAAGAAAGCGGAATTAAAAAGGGGGATGTGCCTGCTTTTTATTTTTTGGTGTAAAGATGTCAGCTTTTTGGTTTCTGATTTTCTTCCTGGATAACGATTATATATAACGTTTGGCAGCGGCAAAGTTGTTTTGATCCACTGCTTTTTTGCACGGTCAAAGCAATACCCTTCAAAGAAGTGATGAGACATTGTTTCTTCAGCGAATAAAGCAAGAAGCCCGCCTTTCTTTTGCAGGGTATGATGTAAGAGTTCTAATAAAGGACGCTGTTTTACATTCAGTTTTTCTAAAACAGCTTTGTTCGTTAAAACTCCCACAATAGGACCTGCTTTTTCTCCTTTTAAACGAAGAAAAGCTTGAGTAGAAGAAATGTTTTGAGTAAAGGGAAGTTCAATTTCTTGAACTCCCCATGTGTAAGATGCTGAAGGGTTATTATGAAACCACTGCTGCTTTTCTTTGTGATAGTAAATTGTAATCATATGCTGATGCCTTCAGGTGTATTTAGATAGTATCCAGATAAGTAAATCGCATATTCTAGAGAAAGTTTTCTAGTGTGTTGATCCGCTTTTCGTAAGGCAGAGTGTGAAAAAATAGAGCGACCGGGTTTAGAGTTAGCTTCAAACAGCCACACGTTTCCTTGATAATCCACTCCAAAATCGAATCCAAGCTCTCCAATTAATCCGTTCAATTCCTGTTCAAGCACATGACTAATTGAGATAGCGGCATCTTTTAGCTTATTTTCAATTTCTTTTTTGTAAGAAGGGTTGGTGAATATTTTGGCTGTAGCTTCAATTTCTCCGCCGTAATCAAGATGCGTAGTGATGCTGTTGGGACCGGCTACTTTAGCAGCTAGAGCAGTAAGCACCCATTGGTTATTCCCGTCTTTATTCGTATGCACGCGAAAGTCTACACAGCGCTTTTCTTTTTTGATTAATGAAATACCTTGCTGAGCAATGTAAGAAGGATTAGTAAGTAAATATTCAAATTCTGATAATAACTCCTCTAAGGTTTCTTTTTCTTGAACATGAAGACCTTTTTCTCCTTTGTAAGTCAGCGTGTACATGGAATCTTTAAAAGATAGTGTATAAATGCCGCGGCCTAAGCTTCCGTTTTTCGGTTTTAAATAAACAGTTTGATGAAGAAGTAGAAGTTTTTTTATTTGCTCACACGAAGGACTTTCAACCGTGTAAGGTAACAAATAAGCTGTCTGCTCGTTCAGTTTTAAAAGCTCATGAATTTCCCACTTGTTGAAAAAATCAGGATTAAAAAATGGAATGCCGTAATCAGTCATCATCTTTTCTTTAATGAACTTAAAAGGAGCTAACCCTTCTGTTTTTCGATTTGGCAAACGATTATATACAACATTGGGAAATGGAACTTCATGCTGTGTCCAGCCGCTTTCTTCATAAAAATAGCCGTTTATGGTCCCGGTTTCCCAGTTGATATGATGGGTTCCAAAAATAAAAGGCAGTCCCCCTGTGATACTTGCAGTGGAAAGAAGTTTAGCTAAGTGAAGGGAACGCTTTCCAATTGGCCGCAGCAGAGAACCAGTAAAACCAGCTGATAGCACACCAATTAAAGGTCCTAAGTGAATGGTCTCATTCACAATAATAGGGTGCATCATATGAGCGAAAGGAATTTGCAGTTTTGTCATTAGCTCAGCTGAAATCTGAATTTCTTCACGTTCTGAAGATTGTATAAGGCATGAAGCTGTCATTGTTCCAAAAGCTGCTTGTTTTAAGGAGTCTTTGTAAAGAGATGCAGGAACAGAAAGATCGCATCCTAGCTGCTCTACTACAACAAGGCGAGTAAGAGTTTTTTTCATAGCATTACTCCTTACGATACGATAGTGTGTTAGCTAAATAGACGCAGTAAGACAGGACATTTTTATACATGACTTCTTTTTGTTCAGGGGCTGTCTCCATTACTATTTTTCTTCCCGGTTTCGAATTTACATCTAGAATCCAGATGCTGAAGTCTCTCGAGATACATAAATCAATACCTAATTCAAAAAGAGAAGGAAAATGATTTTCCAGCACGGACGGAATCGTTTTACAAATGGTGTTGATTTCATCCATTACATATTGACGGTGAACGCGAGGGATGCGAGGCAGCAAGTTCTCAAAAGGTACAATAGAGGCTCCTGAACTTACATTTGTTACGATGGAGTCCCGTTCACCTTGTCTAAGTCCTCTTCCAATTTCTTTCCAAGCACCATCGTTTCCTTTTTGTAATAGCAGTCTTATATCAAAAGGAGTGCGTTCGTAAGGGAAAAATGAAATATGGGGCTGAGCAATATACAATACATCACGGGTCGTTTTCGTAAACCAGTTCTTAAACTCCTGAAAAGAGGAAAATAGAATGGTGTTTACAATGTCATTTTGTTGATAAGAAGCTTCAATTTCACGTCCGCGCTGTCTTAATTTCACAATCCCTTTACCTTGTGAGCCGTTGGCAGGCTTAATCATTAGGCTATCGTTTGTTCGAAGCAGCTGAACAAGCTGCTCTACACTTTCGATTGGAGTGGTGGGAGGAATATATGAAGATAAATAGCTATCTTTTTTAATTACTTCATAGACATCTAGCTTATTGGGCAATCCATGGCCTAAAAATGTAACATCTTCCCGCTGCTTAAGCCAGTTTACAATAGGGCGAGCCTTTTTAGACAGCGAGTCTTTTCTATAAAAGCAGCGATCGTAAATAAACGAAGGAAGTAAAAAGGAATCTTCTATCCATTTTTTTTGTTGTAAATCGTAGCGGAAGCCTTCAATATTTTCGGTGTTAGGATGAATGTTAAAAGGAGTAAAACGGTATATTTCAATTGAAAACTCAGAAGCATGTTTAGCAATTTCGGTTACGTACTCCACTTCTTGCTGTGGGTGAATCGTTAAAAAGCCTAATGAAATCATCGTAAATCCTCCTTGGCAAATTGAAAATTCGTTGCATGCAGACAATAATCAAGCAGTGCTTTTGTTGAGGGACGAACAGAGAAAGCGCTTGAATCTAATTGTTTGGAAGGTTTGACATTTACTTCAATAATCCAAGGCTTTCCTTCTTGATCGATTGCTAAATCAATACCAAATTCTGCATAAAGTTCAGACGGGTGAGAAAGCTGTGTGCAAATTTCAATCGCAATCTCTTTTAAAAGTGAAAGGATATGGCGCGTAGTTTTTGAATCATAGAGCTGAGTTAAAACTTGCTGAGGAGGATGAATATCTCCTCCACGGGCAAGATTTGAGACGAAATTGCCGGGTTTTGATACACGTGTGACAATGGACGTGATTTTCCACGTCAAGTCGTCTTTTTTATGACAGAGAATGCGGAAATCAAAAGGGCACTGTTTGTATGCCTGCAGTGAAATTCCTTCTTGGATGAGAAACCCTTGCCTTTTTAATTGACTATAAAGCGTTTCAAATAAGTCATAGAGAGATTCATATTCTTTTTCATACGTCTGCGTAAACGTTGTATAGTCTAAAATATACTTCTCTTTCTTTGAAATTTTAAAAATATTTTTTCCTTGGCTACCATGAACAGGCTTCAGAAAAACATCGTCATGAAGTTCCAAAGCGTCAAGAAGATCTTGACGTGAACGAAGCTGATACGTTTTTGGCAAATATGGAAGCAAGTGTACGACATCTTTAAGCTGTTGAAAAACCGTCCATTTATTTAAGTAGCGTGCGTTAAAGAAAGGAACGTCATGCTCTTTTAAAAATGTTTTAAAGGTTTGAAAATCAGCGCTTTGCTCGGTTTTCCTGGCATGAATCCGGTTGTGTACGATTCCAGGAAAGGGAACGTCTGAATAAACCCATCGATCAGCGCGATAAACATATCCTTTAGGTGACAATGACTTCAAGTCGCTCAATTTGCTCACGTAGCAAAAACACCCTAACTCCTTGCAAGCTTGAACAAATTCCTTACAAAATACAGAAATGCTGCCAAAGGGTTCTTCATCTTCTCGAACTTCTGTTACGATGCTAATCACGGGTCCCAGCCTAAACGTATTCTCTTCATAAATGCCTCTCAGCTGATGCGTTTCATACGGAAAACGAAAGTCTGTAAATAGAGTTTCTGACATCATGAAGCAGCATTCTCGATGTTGAAAAACAGTGGCTTTGACTTCTTTCGTAATGGAGCCTACTGTTAATGTAAACTCATGCTTGCATTTCACACGTGAGAACAGAGCAGAACTAATGTAAATGTCGTCGCTCATATGGTTCTCTAGTGGTTTTAGAGAAATGGTAAAAGTATTCATAAACGAATCCTCTTTTTCTTTCCTTTAGTAGGCGAATGCTGATATATACTATGAGGAATTAGCCCAATCCGTGAAGAGAATTTATCGTTTTCTGAGAAAATAAAGGTCTTAAGCTGAATTTTATATAATAATTTGTTATAGTTAGGGAAGTCAAGAAATTATAGAACTTAATTAGGAGGAACTTAACGTGTCTGTAAATTTACATGATGTAGCAAATGATTTAGAAAAAGCAATTCGTCACAGCGACGATTACACAAACTTAAAAAACTTATATGCAGCAGTAAACGCTGATCAAGGTTCAAAACAATTATTTGAGCGTTTCCGTACAATGCAAATGGAGCTGCAACAAAAGCAAATGATGGGCCAAGAGATCACTGAAGAAGAAGTTCAGCAAGCTCAACAAACAGTTGCAATCGTTCAACAAGATCAAAATATCGCGAAGCTAATGGAAGCTGAGCAACGTATGAGCATGGTAATTGGTGAATTAAACAAAATTATCATGAAGCCACTTGAAGAACTTTACGGTGCGGCTGAATAAGAGATAGGGAAAAGAGGAAAAGAGAAATCTTTTCCTCTTTTTTTTATGCGGAAATTTCTTCTAATTGTGCAGTTCTGCTCATAAGCTTAGTAACAAGGCTACACATGCCGACTATCATGAAAAGGTCATTTATAACCGTATCCTAACGGATTAGACATCTATGAAAGAAGGGGTTCTCATATGGCTTATCGATTGCTAGCGTTGAATATTGATGGAACCATTTTAAATAGCCAAGGGCGCGTTACAAAAGAAACGAAAGACGCAATTCAATTTGTGAAAAATAAAGGGGTTTACGTTACATTAGTAACAAACAGGCATTTTCCGTCTGCTAAAAAAATTGCTCGGTCACTTAAAGTTCATCCTGCAATGCTCATTACTCATAGCGGTGCCTTTATCGGAACATCGATAGACAAACCGATACTAGATAAGAGAATTAGCGAGGAAAAAACATTTAATCTCATTCAGCTTTTTGAAAATTTTAATTGTCATGTCCGCATTTTACATGAAAGGTTTTCAATTGGAAATCGTGTAAAGCTTCCTAACAATATTGTAGCTAAAAGCGTGTTGAAAACGGGAGAACCGCTCTTTTATCCCGTGCAGTTCGTAGATTCATTAGGAGATACGCTTCGTGATGAACCTGTTTCTACGCCAAAAATAGAAGTGTATTTTGCAGATCGTAGAGAAAAAGAATACGCTGAGCAAACAATTGCTAGTGCAGTTCCGGATATTGAATGGTTTTCGTATCCAAATGAAAATAGATGTTATATTACGCCAAAAGGAGCCACAAAAGCTGCCGGCGTTCGTTATGTAGCAAATCGTCTAGGGATACCAATGGAAGATGTGGTGGCAATTGGAAATTGTTATGATGATTTAGAAACGATTGAACATGCGGGAATGGGTGTGGCCATGGGCAATTCACCAACTGAATTAAAAATGCTTGCGGATTGGGTTACTCGTTCTAATAATGAAAATGGTGTAGCCTATATGGTGAAAGAATTATTTAGAAAGCAGCAGCGCCTCGGTTATCTTCATCAAATTGACAGCTTTCGTTTAAAGTAAATAAAGTAAAAAAGAAGCTAGGACAAAAGTAGTTTAGTCGAAGGAAGATCCGAACGATGAATCAAGATTCCTGATAGAGAATCCAATTCGTTCGGATTTTTTTATTGGTAGGGTGAACGTAGGTTTCATATATGTAGGTGCTTCTAGCTGTTGATTAGAGGGCAAGGCGAAGACTCCTGAGGGAAAAGGGCAAGCGATGAGGAGGCTTATCGGCCGCCAGCGGAAAGCAAAGCCTTGCACGGAAACCAACAGAGGTGTAACAAGCAATTCATATGAGCTCATTTATCCCATTTGTTCGTCCTTAGATTGAATTAATGTAATTATGGCTCAATCTCTTTTTCCGTTTGTTTCCTGTTCGCGTATTCCCTTGAGCTGAGCACCTTGACCGGACATACGTAGGTTTTGTAAACTGATTACTTAGATAGAATTGATTTGAAAGGTGATTATATTGAACATTTATATAAAAGGTATAGAAGATGAGCGTTTTTTACGTCCGCTTCACCGAATTTCAGATTTGTTTTTTGAAGAAAGCAACGTCTCCTTTGAGGATGATAACGAAGCTCAGCTGAAGGTCGAAGTAGAGCTAAAAGTTCATGAAGAAATTTATGCGAAAGCAGTGCTGCATGATGCTGCAACGGACAAGGTGTTTACAGAAGAGCTTTCTAAATCATTTACGCTGTATGAAACAGAAAAAGAAAAATTTAAGCAAATAAAAAATGTAGTGCTTCGCGTCTACTTATCTGTGTTACAGGAGTATACAAACATTGTTCAAAAATGGGGTATTTTAACTGGTATACGTCCGACGAAACTGCTTCATATGAAACTGCAGTCAGGCAAAAGTAAAGAACAGGCACATCGTGAGCTAAAGGAAGAATATTTAATCACCGATGACAAAATTAATTTAATGCAGCATATTGTGGATCGTCAACTAGCAGCTATTCCTGATTTACATGAGTTAAAGAACGAGGTAAGCATTTATATAGGCATTCCGTTTTGTCCGACGAAGTGTGCATACTGTACATTCCCAGCCTATGCGATTAACGGACGTCAAGGATCCGTTACGTCATTTTTAGGCGGCTTGCATTATGAGATGCGTGAAGTAGGAAAATGGTTAAAAGACAATAACGTCAAGATTACAACCGTCTATTATGGCGGAGGCACACCAACGAGCATTACCGCTGAAGAAATGGACATGCTGTATGAAGAGATGTATGAATCGTTCCCGGATGTACAAAATATCCGTGAAATTACGGTAGAAGCAGGAAGACCTGATACGATTACGGAAGAAAAGCTAGCTGTTTTGAACAAATGGAATATTGACCGGATTAGTGTAAATCCACAGTCTTATATTCAAGAAACCTTAAAAGCTATTGGACGTCATCATACAGTTGAAGAAACGATTGATAAATTTCATCTTTCTCGGAAAATGGGGATGAATAACATTAACATGGACTTAATTATTGGGCTTCCAAATGAAGGTGTAGAAGAATTTCAGCATACGCTAGACGAGTCTAAAAAATTGCTTCCTGAATCTTTAACTGTTCATACGCTATCGTTTAAACGCGCGTCTGAAATGACTCAAAATAAACGGAAATACAAAGTAGCAGATCGCTATGAAATTGGTAAAATGATGGATTTAGCGACTGAGTGGACTCAAGAACAAGGATATGAACCTTATTACTTATATCGCCAAAAAAATATTTTAGGTAATTTAGAGAACGTTGGATATTCATTCCCTGGTCAGGAGAGTCTGTACAATATTATGATCATGGAAGAAAAGCAGACGATTATTGGCCTTGGGTGCGGGGCATCCAGTAAGTTCGTGCATCCAGAAACAGGAATTATTACAAGGTTTGCGAATCCAAAAGATCCAAAATCGTACAACGATGGATTCGAGCACTACACACAAGAGAAACTCAAGATTTTAGGTGAATTGTTTAAGAAATAAAAAGGTCACTTTTTAGTGATCTTTTTTTATTTTCAGCAGGGAAATGTCGGAATCTGTTGAATATATAAAAAAGTTGTAAGCGTTTTCTTATTATGACGATGCGAGGTGCCGCTTAATGATGAATGTACAGTTAACCGTACCATCTATGATGGAAAGAGCTGAAAAGCTGTTTGGTAAAAAAGAAGTGGTTTCTAAATCTTCAAAAGGAATTCAGCGTTTAACTTATAATCAGTTAATAAAACGGACTCGGCAGCTCTCTAGTATGCTAGAACGAATTGGAGTGAAGCGAGGAGAAAGAGTCGGAACGTTTGCATGGAATCATCATAGACATCTAGAGGCTTATTTTGCTGTGCCGGGAATAGGCGCTGTTCTTCACACAATTAATATTCGGTTAGATTCTGAGCAAATTGTATACATCATTAACCATGCACGCGATAAAGTCATTTTACTTGATGAATGCTTTTTACCTTTATTTGAAAGCATTCATCAAAAGCTTCCACATGTTGAAGCCTATATCATTATGTCAGATGAAGGTGAGCTGCCAGAAACAGACTTGCCAGTTTATCATTACGAAAATTGGATTCAACAAGGGCATGCATCGCATTCCTTTGTTCAAGATTTAAGCGAAGAAGAACCAGCAGGCCTTTGTTATACCTCTGCTACTACAGGAGAGCCAAAGGGCGTTGTATATTCTCATCGCGCTATTTATTTGCACTGTATGGCGCTAGGGCTTGCTGATAGTGCTGGATTATCAGAAGCTGATACCGCTATGCCTATCGTTCCAATGTTTCACGTAAACGCATGGGGAATTCCTTTTGCTGCGGTCTGGTTTGGAACAAAGCTCGTGCTGCCGGGTGCTTTTTGTACTTCGGAGACGATTGCTTCTCTGATTGAACAAGAGAGAGTAACTCTTGCAGCAGCAGTACCTACCGTTTGGTTAAATTTTTTACAAGAGTTAGAAAAAAAACCTTACGCAGTTGATAGTTTGCGAGCTATTTTATGCGGCGGATCAGCGGCCCCCAAAAGCGTCATTCGAGAATTTCAGGAAAAATATAAAATTGAATTTATGCATGCATACGGAATGACGGAAACGAGCCCTGTGGTGACCGTCTCCCGCTTAAAAAGCTATCAGTACAGCGAAGACACTGAGTATCAGCTCAGCGTAAAAGCGAAGCAAGGTTTCTTAGTTCCTGGCGTAGAAATGAAAGTAATAGGTCAAAATGGAGAAGTTGCTTGGGATGGAGTGGAAATGGGTGAGCTATTACTAAAGGGGCCGTGGGTGGCTTCTGAATATTACAAGGATAAAAGAACAGAAGATACGTTTAAAGACGGCTGGCTGTATACGGGAGATATTGTGACGGTTGACGAAGAGGGAACGATCAAAATTGTAGACCGAACAAAAGATTTAATTAAAAGCGGAGGAGAATGGATTTCATCTGTTGATCTAGAAAACGCGCTTATTGCCCATGAAGCTGTTTTCGAAGCCTGTGTCATAGCAGTCCCTCATAAGGTGTGGCAAGAGCGTCCAGTTGCTTGTGTCGTGTTAAAAGATGCATATAAAGGTGTCGTTTCGTCAGAAGAGCTAATCAAATTTTTAGCGCCGCAGTTCGCAAAATGGTGGCTTCCAGATGAAATTTTATTTATGGATGAAATCCCGAAGACAACGGTAGGAAAGTTCTTAAAACGTACGCTTCGTGAACAAGTCGTCAATCATTATCAGAAAGGGTGAGTAAGATGACCGTCGAATTAAAAGTAGTAGAACTAGTTTTGCAAGAGCGCGTCGCCACAATTTCGTTTAACAGGCCGGATGCGTTAAACGCATTAAACGAGGAAGTGCTAGAGCAGTTTATACAATGTTTAAAAGTTGTCGAAGAAAGCGAAGCAGATTTTTTAATAGTAAAGGGAAACGGAAAGGTATTTTCAGCAGGCGGAGATATTAATATGATGATGTCACCTTCACAATCAAAACGTTTTGAGCAGGTAATGGATTTGATTAATGAAGCCGTGCTGACTTTATACAGCCTGCCTCAAATGACGATAAGTGTGCTGCACGGTGCGGCAGCAGGGCTAGGGCTCAGCATCGCGCTTGCTTCTGATTATATTATTGCAGAAAGACACACAAAAATTGCGATGAACTTTATCGGCATTGCTCTAATTCCAGATGGAGGCGGTCACTTTTTACTAGAAAAGCGCATCGGTTCTCATCGTGCGAAACAGCTGATTTGGGAAGGAAAGACATTAAAAGCAGAGGAAGCTCATCAATTTGGCCTAATTGATGAAATAAAAGAAGGAGATTTGGCGAAGCATGTAGAAGATTATCTCTCATATTGGCTAAAAAAACCTTCACGTGCTTTGAAGGAAACAAAGCGAATTTATGTGGAGACATCTATTTCACAATTAAAGCAAGTGCTTGCGCTTGAGAAAAGAAGTCAGTTTGCTATGAGCCAAAGTTTGGATCATAAGGAAGGTGTACGTGCGTTTCTGGAAAAGCGAGCGCCTGTTTTTAATCAAAGTGAAAAAGATATTTCCGAAAATTAAGTGAACTAGTTTAAAAGCCAGTATTTTTGTCTATCATATTGATAGAGCATGTTTAAAAGTTGCAAAACAGTGGTAACACAAGATAATGTAGAAACTAATGAGGTGATTGGAAATGAACAAAACAGATTTAGTAAACGCAGTGGCAACAAAATCAGAGTTAACAAAAGCAGATGCATCTAAAGCAGTTGACGCATTACTAGAAACAATTTCATCAACACTAGGTGAAGGTGAAAAAATTCAGTTAATCGGCTTCGGTACATTTGAAGTACGCGAGCGTGCTGCTCGTACAGGCCGTAACCCTCAAACGGGTGAAGAAATGCAAATTCCAGCATCAAAAGTACCGGCATTTAAAGCTGGTAAAGAACTAAAAGAAGCTGTAAAGTAATATAAAACGCCGGAAAGCTAAACCTTTCCGGCGTTTTGTATTAACGATGAAATAATACAAGTTTTCCGCTAGAGCTAACGCATCGATGTGTTTTTTCTAAATAGGCAAGCTCTTCTAACTTTTTGGTGCCGATAGTCTTTGCTTCTGTTTCAGAAGCTGCTTCGAAACTTTCATCTATTAATTTTTCTCCAGTCTTTTCAAAAGCGGTTAATGTATAAGTACTCATAAAATCTACTCTCCTCTTATAGTATAATTGTAAGCGTATTCAACATATTTCTCGTCTTATTCCTCTAAATCCTGCTAAGGTTTACAGATATCATTTTTTTCCATACAATAAACATAGGTTTATTTACAAAGGAGGAATTAAATGTCTCTTTCTATCCGTGAAGTTTCAAAAAGGTACGGTGAATTTACAGCTGTAAACGAACTATCTTTGCAAATTCCAAAAGGTGAAGTGTTTGGTTTTTTAGGTGCAAACGGTGCTGGCAAAACAACGACGTTTCGAATGATTTTAGGGCTCATTGAACCAACCTCAGGTCACATCCAGTGGAATGATAAATCTTTAACTTACAGTAGAAGTCATCTAGTTGGTTACCTTCCAGAAGAAAGGGGATTATATCCGAAATTAAAAGTCAAAGATCAGCTTGTTTACCTAGGACGGCTGCGCGGGATGAAAAAAGCGAACGTGCTGCAAGAAATGGAGCGCTGGTTAACTCGATTTAATATTCCTCAATATGCTTCAAAAAAAGTAGAAGAGCTATCCAAAGGAAATCAGCAAAAAATTCAATTTATCGCTTCCGTTATTCATCGTCCTGAGCTGCTTATTTTAGATGAACCTTTTAGCGGCTTGGACCCTGTAAACGTAGAGGTACTAAAAGAAGCGGTACTTGATTTGAAAAAGCGCGGAACGACGATTGTTTTTTCAAGTCATCGAATGGAACATGTGGAAGAACTTTGTGAATATTTATGTATTATGCATCATGGTACGCCTGTTGTATATGGAAGACTGCCGGAGATTAAGCGTTCATTTGGCAAGAAAAATGTCATTGTACACGGAAAAGGTCCGTTTGAGAGAATTACGGAGCTTGAAGGTGTTGTAAAAGTGAAAAAAACGGTTGAAGGCATAATTGTTCAAATTCAACATGAATCCGTATCGCAATTCATTTTTCAAGAACTTAAACACTTTTCATTTGTATCTAAATTTGCAGTGGAAGAGCCTTCATTAAATGATATTTTCATTGAAAAGGTAGGTGCTTCCTATGAATAAATTTTGGGTGATCGTTTTTCATACATATCTTAATAAATTAAAAACAAAATCTTTTATTATTACGACGATTATTACTGCTCTTATTCTAGTTGCTCTTACAAATATGGAGAAAATTATCGACGTTTTTAATTCAGACGATAATGGCACAAATGTGGGTGTCATCTATGAAGTGGAAAGCGTATATACGTTGTTCAAACAAAATGTAAATGCCATGGATAAAGACATTCATTTAAAAGAATTTACGTCTGAGTCTAAGGCAAAGCAAGCGGTAAAAAGCGGGCAGCTCGATAGCTATTTACTTTTATCTTTAAACGATAAGCAGCTGCCTCAAGCTATGTACAAAGCTAACTCTTTGGCCGAGTCAAATCTTTCGTCTACCTTAGAACAGGCGGTACAGCAAACAAAAGTGGCTATGGCTACAGTAAAAATCGGTTTAGAAGAAAAGCAAATTGATCAGCTTTACAGCCCTGTTTCATTTAAAAAAGAAGCGTTAGTTGAAAATGCCAAAACAGAACAAGAGCTAAATCAAGCAAGAGGTCTTGTGTATGTGCTGCTGTTTGTTATTTATTTTGCCGTTATCATGTATGGGAGCATGATTGCGATGGAAGTCGCTACTGAAAAATCATCCCGCGTTATGGAGATCCTTGTATCGAGCGTATCACCTATTACACAAATGTTTGCTAAAATCATTGGAATTGCACTGCTCAGCTTAACACAACTTGCAGTGATACTGAGCGTGGGCTACACATCATTAAAAGCCAGTGTGGAAACAAATCATAACGGCATCTTTTCGTATCTCGGATTTAATGATGTTCCGCTGACTACATTCGTGTATGCATTTGTCTTTTTCATATTAGGGTACTTTCTTTTTGCTACGCTCGCGGCTTTTTTAGGTTCTCTTGTGAGCCGTATTGAAGACGTACAGCAAATGATTACGCCCATGACCCTTGTAATTGTGGCTGCTTTTTTAATTGCTATGTTTGGACTTGGTGATCCTGAAACCACAATCATTACGGTCACATCTTTTATCCCGTTTTTTGCTCCGATGATTATGTTTTTGCGTGTAGGTATGTTAAATGTTCCAGTCTGGGAAGTGAGTGTATCGATAGGGATTTTAGTTGTAACGATTACTGCTTTAGCTATATTTGGTGCCCGTGTATATAAAGGAGGAGTCCTTATGTATGGTCAATCCACCTCTTTTAAAGATATTAAAAAGGCGCTGCAGTTAACGAAAAAAGAAACGTAAAGAAGTCAGAGGGTGAGACAAAAGTAGTTTAGCTGAAGGAAGATCCGGACGAACAACCTAGATTCTTGATGGAGAATCCAACTCGTTCGGATTTTTTATTGCTATGGTGACCATAGTTTTCATGCATGGAGTTGCTTCTAGCTGCGTATTGGAGAGCAAGACGAAGATTCCTGCGGGAAAAGCGGAATAGGTGAGACCTCGCAGGAGCGGAAGCGACGAGGAGGCTCAGCTGCCTCCCGCGGAAAGCGAAGTCTTGCACGGAAATCAACAGCGGTGTCTCAAGAAGTTCAGCTCCTTTATCCAATTTGTTCGTCTTTAGGCTGCATTGATTTTGTTATGCCGCAATCTCATCTTTTATGAAAAAGCGTCTACCCGTGCATTCGGTGCCAAGCGATGGTAAAATGAAATGTAAAGAGCTGTAAATAAGCGGACGAAGCGATAAGAGCTTTGCTATCAAATACATAGAATGAAGTGGTAAGGAGGAAAAGATCATGACAAAAGGAATTGCTCAATACGAAGTAGGAGAGCAAGTTGATCTTTATTTTTTAATTAAATCCTCAACGAGAGGAATTGCAAGCAATGGAAAGCCATTTTTAACGGTAATCCTACAGGATAAAACAGGTGATATTGAAGCCAAGCTGTGGGATGCATCCCCAGATGACGAGGAAAATTATGCTGCTCAAAAGATTGTGCGAGCTGCTGGAGAAGTAATGAATTACCGTGGGCGCAACCAGCTGAAAATACGCAACATTCGTCCTGCACAGCCCCAAGACGGAGTGCGCACATCTGACTTTTTAGAAGTGGCGCCTTTATCTCAAGAAGAAATGGTCGAACATATTACAAAGAGTATATTCGAAATGAAAAATTCGAATGTCCAGCGCATTACTCGCCATTTGTTTAAAAAATATCAAACGGAATTTCTAGAATATCCGGCAGCAACTAAAAATCACCATGAGTTTGTATCAGGACTTGCCTACCATGTGGTGTCTATGCTAAAGCTGGCTGAGTCATTTTCAACCCTTTACCCAAGCTTAAACCGCGACTTGCTGTACGCTGGAGTGATTCTTCATGACCTTGGTAAAGTATTTGAACTTTCAGGTCCTGTTTCGACGATATATACAGTCGAAGGGAACTTGCTTGGCCATATTTCGATTATGGTGAATGAAATTGGAAAAGCGGCAGAAGAATTAGCGATTGAAGGAGAAGAGGTTATGCTTCTTCAGCACCTTGTGTTATCGCATCATGGTAAGGAAGAGTGGGGAAGTCCGAAAAAGCCGTTAATTAAAGAAGCTGAGATGCTTCATTTGATTGACAATGTAGACGCTAAAATGAATATGCTAGACCGAGCATTAACAAAAGTAAAGCCTGGTGAATTTACAGAGCGTATTTTTGCACTTGATAATCGCTCATTTTATAAACCAACGATTGATTAAAAAGGTATAAGTCTTTCTTCCTTCGCATATAGTGGTTGTAAATAACTGTGATGGGGGATCAATATATGGTGACACTACCAATTTGGATTTATTTAGTTGTAGCAGGCATTTTCTTTAGTGGATTTATGGCAATTCGTGCTGCGCAACATGATAAGCAAGTGGATGATTCGTTTATTGAAAAAGAGGGACAAGTTTTCATCGAAAGAATGCAAGTGGAAAAAGAAAGACGCAACAGCGATTCCATCTGATTATATAAAAGAGCCTGTCACATGAGTGACAGGCTCTTAGCATTACTGCTGAGGAGTTTCTACGCCAGATTGACTATCTGTCGCACCTTCTTCGAAAATTGGTTTTACATTTTTATCTTTGACTTCCACTTTTGCTTTATCAAGTTCTTTTTGAATCTTCTTGTTCGCTTCTGCTTGATCTACTTTTGAACGTTTGATTTGCTGCTCAAGTTCGGGTTTCTTTTTCTCAAACGATTCTACTTTCTTTTTATCAACTAGTTTAATGATATGGTAGCCGTATTCTGTTTTGATTGGTTTACTTACTTCACCTTTTTTCAGCTTGTAAGCCGCTTCTTCAAACTCTTTAACCATTTGGCCTTCACCGAAGTAGCCTAAGTCGCCGCCGTTAGCTGCAGACTGCTGATCCGTTGAATATTCTTTTGCCAGACTAGCAAAGTCCTCGCCTTTTTTGACTTTCGCTTCCACTTCGTTTGCTGTTTTTTCGTCTTTTACTAAAATATGGCTTGCGCGAATTTGAGGTTTTTGAGCTTTATATTCATCATAAGCTTTTTTCAGTTCTTTGTCCGATACCTTAATACCTGCTGTAGCAGCTTTTTCACGGAGAATATCAACTTTTAGCATATCTTTGACTTCTTTTTCGCCTTTTTGCTTAATAACTGAATCAACCTGATCACCGTATTGTTCTCTTAGAATGTTCAACTGCTGATCAAGCTCTTTATCCGTTACTTTATATTTTTTACTCAATACTTTTTCTTCGGTAACGCTTCGTACGAGTGTATTAAATTGGTCTTGTCCGATTGTATCTTTCATTTGCTTATACAAATCACCTTGCGTGATATTGCCTGCTTTTGTTTCTACAATTACTTTTGAAGAATCGTTTGCATTTGAAGCATCACTTCCACCACTGCATGCTGATAAAGCAACGAGACTGGCTGCCGTTGTTAGTGCAACTAAGCTTTTTTTCATACGTAAACACTCCTACTCATCATTTTTACTTATGTAGCTTGACTCAAGATTTACTATATCACATTTCCTGATGTTAGCAAATGAAGTTAAAACCACGTAAATTTACATTTATTTTCCACTAAGGATGGAGTGATTATACGCTTATGACGTCTTTTTTATAAAGCGTTTTCAAAATGGTGGACAAACTCGCAGAGTACTCTCTAAACGAGAAGCAAGAGAAATAAATTATGGAGTTTGGGCTAAAAGCCTAGACGTTTTTTGAGCTAATGCATAAGATGCAGTATTAGTAAACAAAGGGGGTGCTCAAATGAGCGGATGCGGATATGGAGGCGGTTTTGCACTATTAGTTGTACTGTTTATCTTATTAGTCATTGTTGGTTGTGCATGTTACCACTAGGAAACAGATGAATATAAAAGGAAAGGGGCGATAGATATGGGTTCTTACGGATGCGGATACGGCAGTGGATTTGCGCTATTAGTCGTATTATTCATCTTATTAGTTATTATCGGCGCTAGCTGTTTTTGCTAAGCCTATAAAAAAGCGGTGAGACATCTCACCGTTTTTTATGTAAATGATACTTCAATATAAGATGAAACTAATAAAATGGTAATTAATACATTAATCGTACGAAAAACTTTAGGCTGTTTTTCAGCTGGAATTTCTTTTTGAATACACAATGTATTTGTTAGTGCATTGATGTAGAATAAAATGAATAGTGCAAATACAATAAAGAATATGTACATAAAAATCCCCCTAACAAAATCAGTGTGACGAAGACAAAAAGTCTTATAGTCATTTATATAGTACAGCTTTGTATGAATTTACAAATATCTATATTAACATTACCAAAAAAGCGGTAAAATAGATAGTTATATATACAGTTGAGCAAAGAATTTCAAAAGGTATTTACACAGAAATGCGGTTTTTATTTTATAAAGGGTAGTTAAGAAGTTGAGAAATAGGTTTTAAACAAAATAGCAAAGTGAATGGATAAGAAAATGAGTAACAATGAGCCATTGTGCAAAAGGATTGTTAAAAAGGACAGAGGGATTTATATTAATATATGCAGTGAGTACATAATCAGTATATGAAAATCTTTATACGGTGCTACTCAAACAGGAAATGTGATTGACGAAGAAAGAATTATTTGGAAGAACATGAATGAATCATGTACAATATGGAGTAGAGGTATATGAACGTTGAAGGAGTAGGGGAAGCGGATGGAAACTTTAGAATCTCGAGTATCACGTTTAGAATATTACATAAAACTGTTATCTGGGACATCTGAACAAGAAGCTAAACCATTTATTGATTTAGTGGTAAGAAATCAGCTTACAAAGAAGGAAGTAGAGGAAATTTTAATTCTGTGTGAAGATACAAAAAACGAATATATTGAGCAAAAAGCGGAAGGTCTAACAGACTTTGTTCCGCTTCTTACACAATTTGTTGGCATGCTGAATTATAAGTTAAATCCTAGAGAGACGGTCGAATCGCTTCGTTATCAACCTTCTTATCAAGATGTGATGAATGAATTTTTTGAAATTATTCAATGGATAAGGGACTAACCATTAAGAGTTTGAAATAGTCTCCTGGTGGTTCTCTTTATCTTTCTTGACAAGCTTGCCATCTTCTTCAGTGAATTCCTCTTCGATATGATGGAAAGATCGCTCGAAGATATCCATAAAATCTTCACCGTAAATTTTGCGGATGACGGTCATTAGTTCCATAAACTCAGGGAATTTGCCGTATAAGTCGCGCAACGGAAGTGCGCCGCTGAATACTGAATTATTAGAAGGTTCGTAATGTTCCATTAAATCTAGTAAAATGGCCTCGCCTTTATCAGTCAGCTGAATGTACGTATTTCGCTTGTCGCTTTCTTTTTTAGAAAACTCAAGTAAACCTCGTTCTTCTAGTTTTTTGGAGAAATTAAATGCAGTAGAAACATGCATAACTCCAAACTTGGCAATTTCGGAAATGGAAGCCCCATTTAAATGATATGAAATCCACAAAATATGATGCTCGTTAATATTAAGGTCATAAGGCTTAATCCATTGCTGCCAATCCTTCTCTACGGTTTTCCAAAGGGCTTTACTTAATTGGGCAATGCGTTGGCTAAATAGAAGTGCTTCTTTCAAACTGTAATCTTGATCACTAGTCTTTTTCATCTTCTCCCACCTACTTAGTCTCTTTTTTTATTTATCTTCTATTATGCCAATAAAATAAAAAATTATAAAGATGTAAATTTACAAAATTTTAAAAAATTAAAAAAGAAGGCGCTTTAACCTTCTTTTTTGTCAATTTTTTCATTGGTATTTTTAGTTGTCTGTACATGTTCCTCTAGGTTTGACAAAGAATTTTGGATTTCTTTCAAGTGATGCTGAATGGATTCCTTATGAGGGACAATTTCTTCTTTAAACTGACCAAGGGTAGTAGAAAGGTCATTTGCGATATTTTTCACTATAGTATTTCCTTCTCTGGCGGTCATTTGTACTTGTTGAGAAACAGCTTTTATTTTTGTTGAAAGCTCTTGTTGTGAAGCGTTAACTCGGTCTTTTCGAGAACTGACACGCTGTTTAAGTTCTCGTCCTGAATAGGGAGTAATTAGAAGCGTTGTAATAGCGGCTACGGTGCTTCCGATTGCTGCTCCAGCTGCTAGTTTTTTCATTCTACTCATTATTTATTTCCTCCTATGTAGTAAAGTAATTGCTAACACTTCCTTCTGACATAATCATAAAAAAATAGCATAGATTTATACAAAAGAAGGAGGTTATCAACATGGGATAGCTTTATTCATTCTTTTGATGATTAGCCTGAGTTTTTTTCTGGCTGCCTTTAAATGGTTTAGCCTTACGACTAGAACGGCATCATATCCACCTAAACATGTGCTTAAACAGAAGTCTCTTACATGTGCGACAGTGGCTTTTGCGAGTTTTTTATTGGCGCTTATACTTTATTATGTAACCTAGGATGGGGAACTTAAACCTTTATTACATAGTAAGTCTTCATACCTATTGTATGAGCTGCAAATGAAATTTAAGTGAAAAGCATCCTGTACCATTTCTTTTTAAACAAAAAGTTAAGAGTCGAACTGTAGGCTGTCTTTAAAAGATCAGCAACATACTATAAATAAACCGTTTTATCTGAAGGTCCGCCACGTTTTGGCGGGCCTTAGCTTTTGGTGTAAAAAAAGAGCCTGATTCTTAATTAAATCAGGCTCTTGACGTTACGATAGTTTTGCTTTGATGCTTGTGCGTTTTAGAACGGATTGAACAATTGGATAAATAACGATCATAACGATTGTATTCACTACTGTCGCAGGTAATACAACTGCAGCAACAAGTGCCATGACGCTATTTCCGCCCGGTAAGCCGACGATTAGCGCGGCAGCTGACAAGAATACGGTTCCTGATACGAGTGTACCAACAGCTGTTAAAGCAGCGGCAACTGGTGTTTTAATGCCTGTTGCTTTTTTCACAAGCATAAACAATGCAAAGAAAACAAATGCTGTAATTGGTTTATCAATCAAGTTTGCAATTTGTCCGCCAGGAAAGCTTGTTGTTAAAGCGGAAATAACCGCTGTGGTTAAGCTAACCAATGCAACATTTTTTACGCTAGGAAACAACAGGATTGCTAAAAACATCATTGTTAACATCATATCTGGCTTCATTCCAAATAAAACAGGAGGTACCACCGTGTGGAGAACCGCTCCAATTCCGACTAATAACGCTAAAGAAACTAAAACTTTTGTATTCATTTCTCATCTCTCCTCTTCTAAGCTAAGCTCGAAATATACCAATAGTGCGTCTATGCCCATTGCATATATTTACGTACTGATTATAACATATTTATGTGAAAAAAGAATCAGTTAATTCTGCCAATTATTCGTTTGCCTGTGCAAATTCATCCATAAAGACGGCAAGAGCTTCACACGCTTCAAGCGGTACAGCATTGTAAATAGAAGCGCGGCATCCGCCGATTGAACGGTGTCCAGCTAATCCTACGAAGCCTTTTTCTTTTGCTTGCTGTAAAAACGCAGCGGTTAACTCATCGGTTGGTAAAGTAAACGTTACGTTCATAATTGATCGGCTTTCCTCTGTAGCGTGAGGGGTATAGAAACCATTTGAACGTTCCATGCTTGTGTAGAGTAACTTAGCTTTTTTATGATTTTGGGCTTCAATTGCTTTAACGCCGCCTTGTTCTTTAATCCAATCTAAAACAAGTGAAAGCATATAAATGCCAAACGTTGGAGGAGTGTTGTAAAGAGAGTTGCTCTTTACGTGTGTCTCATAATTCAGCATTGTTGGTAAACCTTCAGGAATACGTTCAAGTAATTCTTTCTTCAAAATGACAACCGTGACACCGGATGGTCCGAGGTTTTTCTGAGCACCAGCATAAATGAGTGAGAACTTAGATACATCAATTTGACGGCAAAGAATGTCGCTTGACATGTCGGCAATTAAGTCTACTCCTTCAATAGAAGGGTAGTCAGCCCATTGTGTACCAAAAATAGTATTGTTGGACGTGATATGCAAGTATCCAATCTCTTCTTTTGGAAGCTTTACATCATCTAAAGCTGGAATAGAGCGGTAGTTCTCTTCTTTAGTAGAAGCAACAACTGCTGTTTTTCCAAGTTTCTTTGCTTCTTTTAATGCTTTTTCCGACCATGATCCCGTTAGCACATATGCCCCGACTTGATCAGGAGCTAAAAAGTTCATTGGAATCATAGAGAATTGCAGGCTTGCTCCGCCCTGCAGGAATAAAATTTCATGTGTATCTGGAATATTAAGCAATTCCGTTAGTGTTTCTTTAGCATGTGTTAATACATCTTCAAACTCTTTGCTGCGATGTGATAATTCCATCACAGACATACCTGTATTTTTGAAATTAACTAGCTCCTCTTGAGCAAGTTGTAAGACAGGTAGGGGAAGCGCAGATGGACCTGCATTAAAATTATAAGCTCGGTTTAACGTAATCACATTAATTCCTCCTCAAATTAGTTCGAACACTCATCATACAAAATGGCTAATGACTGATGTCAGAAAGAATATCATTATACTATCATGAAAACCATGGATTGTGGAGGTAACTTTTCAAAAATTTAAATTAATCTGTAAAGAGGAAATAATAGAAAAAAGATAAATAAAAAGTATACGTAAACATGTTTTGGCAAACATGTAAATGAAATGTTTATATGCTATACTGATGGAAGAAATAATGTGGAGGAACAGAATGAGAGTATTAAAATATGCAATATTAGGGCTCTTAAATCAGGAGGAGCTCAGCGGGTATGACATTACCAGACTTTTTAAAGAAGAGGTTGGTAATTTTTGGAGCGCTAAACACAGCCAGATTTATCCCGAGCTAAAGCGATTAACAGAAGAAGGATTTATTCGCTATGAAACGGTGATTCAAGGCAAAAAATTAGAAAAAAAGATGTATTCGATAACGGAAGAAGGAAGAGTCGAGCTAAGCAAGTGGCTTACTACAATTGATCCTATTCCTGAAACAACTAAAGATGAATTTATGTTAAAAGCTTATTTTGCTTCATCCATGTCAATAGAAGAGTTAAAGCAACAAATAGATAATCAATTATCAAGCAGGAAAGTGAAGCTTACTTTCTTAAAGAAACGAATGGATGACCTTTTAGAAGAAGTTAATCACCACATTACCGTTTCTTCTCCTCAATTTGGTCATTACTTGGTGCTATCTCGCGCTCAAGACCGGGAGACAAGCTATATCAATTGGCTTGAACGTACGCTGAATTTAATTGAAAAAGAACAATAAGAAAAGGTGAGCAGATTATGAGTTGGTGCATAAAATCATTTCAAGAGCTGACAAACGATGAACTTTATGAAATTCTACAGCTTCGCACCTCTATTTTTGTTGTCGAACAGAAGTGTGCTTACTTAGAAGTAGATGGAAAAGACAAATTTGCTTATCACTTGTTCAAAAAAGAGAATAAGAAAATTATCGCATACCTTAGAGTTTTACCAAAAGGAATTAGCTATAAGGAAGCTTCTCTTGGGCGCATTATTGTAAAACAAGCACAGCGCGGTACAGGTCTCGGAAGAGAACTAGTAGCAAGAGGAATTGATTTTCTAGAGAATGAATTGCACGAGAAAACAATTAAAATTCAAGCACAAAGCAGACTTCAAAAATTTTATGAATCGTTTGGTTTTAAACCTATTTCCGATATTTATGCAGATGAAGGGCTCCCCCACGTAGATATGCTAAAGACACCTTAGAAACTTCACCAATTGTGTGAAGTTTTTCTATTTCTGAAACGGGTAAGGTGAAAGAAAGATGTTAGGCTTTAGTACTGCGCAGATAGAATCGATATGACTACTACTAAATTAGTAATTTATGAATAAGATAGATAATAAATTTGTTTCTTTTTACTTATTCTTTGATTTTAAGTAAGTGATATATTGAAGAAAGTAATAATATTGTATATAATGATTTTTGTAACAAAAATGTAACAATTACGTAATATTCTTAATATTTATTGAGAAAGAAATTTGTTGTACATATTGCTTGGAGGCATTTTTATGAGTGCAAAAGAAAAGAAAAATAGGTATATATATAGTTTGGATGGACTTCGAGCCTTCGCTGTTATGTCTGTCATTGCATATCACTTAGGATTTGGATGGGCATCTGGAGGATTTTTAGGAGTTGACGTTTTCTTTGTATTATCAGGGTATTTAATTACCTCAATTTTACTGGTGCAATCTTGGGAAAATCCTTTGAAAAATTTGAAGCATTTTTGGATCAGCCGAACGAGAAGACTTCTTCCAGCTGTGTACGTGATGGTAGTATTAACTGCAGCGTGGGTTATTTTATTTAACCGGCCATTGTTAACAACGCTACGAGGCGATGCATTATCGTCTATTTTTTATATGAGTAACTGGTGGTTTATTTTTCATAAAGTTTCATATTTTGATAGTTTTGGATCACCGTCACCATTAAAGAACTTATGGTCACTTGCTATTGAAGAACAGTTTTATATTGTGTGGCCACTTGTTTTATTGTTGGGTTTGAAATTTATTAAAAAGAGAGGAATTCTTTCTCTTTTCATTTTAGCTGGAGTAATGGCCTCAGCCATTCTAATGTCTTTTTTATACGAGCCAGGAGGGGATCCTAGCCGCATTTATTATGGAACCGATACTCGGCTGTTTGCCCTTTTAATCGGGTGTTTACTTGCATTTGTCTGGCCGATGTATCGTTTATCATCAAAAAACCTTCCACCCGTAGGCAAGCAAGTATTAAACGCGGTAAGTATGGTGAGTTTCTTTGTATTTATTCTCTGCGTATGGAGCGTTGATGAGTATACTCATGCATCTTTTCTTTATCAAGGTGGAATGCTGCTGATTTGTTTAAATGCTGCTGTACTGGTTGCAACGATTAGTCATCCTAGTAGTTTTTTAGGAAAAGCTCTGGCGTTTAAACCGCTTCGCTGGCTTGGTACTAGATCATACGGTATCTATTTGTGGCATTATCCGGTTATTGTTCTTACAACACCTGTAGCCGAGATTGGCCGCCCGGTCTATTGGCATGCGCTGTTACAAGTAGGACTTACATTTATCATTGCTGAACTTTCGTACCGTTACATCGAGGTGCCTATCCGCACACGCGGCTTTCGCTATTATTTCCGGCACTACCATCCGAGAGAGCTTTTTAAATGGCGTAATCTCTCTCGTTCGAGACAAGCGGTTTTGGGCAGTCTCATTTTCTTTTTGGCGTTGTTTACAGCGGACATGACAAGCTTTGCTATTAGTACGCAGCAAAAGGATGAAACGGCAGCCAAAGAGAAAGAGGTCAAAATTCAAACAAATCATAAAGAAAATGCTTCAACTTCTGTCAAAGACAAGATCAAAGCGGAGGATAAAAAAGCAGAGAACGCGAAAAAGAATTCCTCAGAAGAAAAATCTGATGCAAAAGAAGAACAGCAGCCGAATTCTTACAGAGATGTTCTTGCGATTGGAGATTCGGTCATGCTGGATATTGCTCCTAATCTTAAAGAGATGCCGCTTAGTATTACGATTGACGGAAAAGTAGGGAGGCAGCTCAATGAAGCACTGCAGCTAACTCCTAGTTATCAAGCATTTAATAATCCGAACAGCGCAGTGATTATTGAGTTAGGAACAAACGGCTATTTTACAAATGAAGAACTTGAACAACTGTTAAAAGCTTTTTCACAAGCGGACGTTTACTTAGTGAATACGCGCGTTCCTCGTTCCTGGGAAAGCACCGTGAACAAGAATTTGAAAGCTGCTTCTGAAAAGTTTGATCACGTCACGCTTGTAGATTGGTACTCTGAGGCTTCTAAGCATCCTGAATACTTTACATCAGATGGTGTCCACTTGGTACCTGAAGGATCAAGAGCATTAACAAAATTGATTGAAGAACGTATGAATTTAGAAGTTAAGACGGAAAGTCGTTCATAATAAGTGAAAAGCCGCACTATGTTTTATATCACACACTGATTAAACCTGTGTCAAATAAATAGATAAAACAAAAAAAGCTTACATGTGTAAGCTTTTTTTGTTTCAAGAAAGACGAGAAGAAATGTTGCCAGCGATTTCTTGAAGTTTTTCAGGCGTGTATTCGCTTGTATGCTCTTTCCATACAGCACCGAATCCATCGCCTTCCCCATAGCGAGGAATAATGTGCATATGATAATGAAACACGGATTGACCAGCTTTTTCACCATTATTATTTAAGATGTTTAAGCCGATTGGGCTGTAGGTTTCTTTAATTGCATTAGCGATTTGAGGAACCACTTCAAATAAATTGCGTGCAATTTCCGGCGTTAGTTCGTGAATGTCTTTTTTATGTACTTTTGGAATCACAAGCGTATGACCTTTTGTTACTTGGCTAATGTCTAAAAAAGCTAATACATGTTCATTTTCAAATACTTTTGCACCTGGAATTTCACCACGAATAATTTTGCAAAAAATACAGTTTTCATCATGTGTGCTCATTATGTTCACCTTCCGTTACCAATATAAATGTATGGGGATACATTTACGTTTATTTTACCACAAAGTAGAAATGCAATCAGCAGGCAAGAAATAGCCACTGGTATTTTATACACAAAAACGGGATGCAAACGATTATGCATCCCGTCATGTGAAGAAGGAAAAATCAGCTTTTAATGCAGCATATGATCTTTAAGGAACACCTCATTTACGTAATTCCATTGCCTAATGAAACAGTAACTTGAAAAAGTATATTCTCTTTAACAAACACCTCATTTAAGCATTGAGCTAAAAAAATATACAATGTGAACGAAATCGTTCTTGGTCTTTGACAAACACCTCATCTACACAGTAATAAATGAACATTATTGTCTACCCATTATATATATTCTTACTACGTTCATGACTACCATCCCCTTATGAATCAAACATACATCGATTTACAATAAGGTTTTCTGAAATATGCCTGCTGTAGACACCTCATCCCAAATGTAAGAAGCTTTGTAATGATTAGTTGTAATCAATAACTTGTTTTCCTTCTTCCCTATATAGAATGTCCCGATATTTCGTTTATATTCTGGAAAAATTAACCGAAAAGAATTGAAAACGATGTGAGGAAGAAAAAGATTTGGTACAATAGAGCAAATAGCGCTTGCGCTTGTAGACAAAAAAGAACAAATAAAAGGAGATCGTGATGGGTTCTTTATTGCAAATTAACAATATTACAGGGGGATATACAAAAACTCCCGTCTTAAAAGATGTATCGTTTGATGTAAATGCAGGTGAATTAGTTGGGTTAATCGGCTTAAACGGAGCCGGCAAAAGTACAACGATTAAACATATCATTGGATTAATGGAAGCAAAAAAAGGAAGTGTATCCATTAATAATAAAACCTTTCAACAAGACCCGACAGGCTATCGAAGTCAGTTTACGTTTATTCCAGAAACTCCTGTGCTATACGATGAATTAACATTGAAAGAACATTTGGATATGACAGCTATGGCTTATGGACTTGAGCCTCAAGCATATGAAGCCCGTCTGCAGCCGCTTTTAAAAGAATTTCGTTTAGACCGGAAGTTAAAATGGTTTCCCGCGCATTTTTCAAAGGGAATGAAGCAGAAGGTTATGATTATGTGCGCTTTTTTGGTTCAGCCGTCTCTTTATATTATTGATGAACCTTTTTTAGGTTTAGACCCGCTTGGTATTCAATCTTTACTTGATTTGATGACGGATATGAAAAAACAAGGTGCAGGCATTTTAATGTCCACACACATTTTGGCGACCGCGGAACGCTACTGTGATAAATTTGTTATTTTACATAACGGAGAAGTAAGAGCACAAGGCACGCTTAAAGATCTTCAAGAAGAATTTCAGATGCGCAATGCTACCCTTGATGAAATTTATATTGAATTAACAAAGGAAGAAGGCTATGAGTAAGATTGATGCATTATGGAAGCAACGATTTCAGCAGTATTTAGTGGATGTAAGAAGATATACAAAATATATCTTAAATGACCACATTAAATTAGTGTTAATTTTTGCGATTGGCGGTTTGGCCTACTATTATCAACAGTGGTTGAGTACACTAACACCCGCGTTTCCTTCGGCTGTAGTGATTGCGATCCTTATGGGATTAATTTTAACAATGGGCCAAATTCAAACGTTTTTAAAACGACCTGATTTAGTCTTTTTACTTCCTTTGGAGACGAAGCTGCAGCCTTATTTCAAAAAATCTTTTTGGTTTACCTTTACGATTCAGCTTTATATTTTATTATTTGCAACGGGTGCAGCAGCGCCTCTTCAGGTAAAAGTAATGCATGATTCGTACTCAAATATTTTTGTGTTTTTTCTGCTATTACTCATCTTGAAAGTTGTAAACTTAGGCATGTCTTGGTGGGCCGTATGGTTTGAAGAAAAGTGGGCGAAGTGGACAGATTATATCGTCAGGTTTTTCTTAAACGCGGTTTTTACTTATTTCTTATTTTCGCATGCATACGTATTTTTTACAGGAATTGTAGCGGTAATTATGATTGCGCTAGCCATTTATTATCGCTCTCTGACAAAAAGGAAGCCGATTAAATGGGAAAAGCTAATTGACTTAGAAGAAAAGCGTATGGGCTATTTTTATCGATTAGCTAATTTATTTACGGATGTTCCCCAAGTAAAAGAACGAATCAAACGCCGTAGGTATTTAGATTGGCTATTAACACGTATTCCATTTCGCCAAAGTGCCACTTACCATTACTTGTACACCAGAACATTTTTGCGATCAGGAGATTATTTAAGTTTGCTCGTTCGTTTAACTGTCATTGGCGGATTTTTAATTGTAGCTGCGCCGTTTCAATACGGCAATATAGTGGTTGTTTTATTTGTTGTATACATGACGGGTTTTCAATTACTCCCGCTTTGGAAGCAGCACAAGCAGATTTTATGGCTTTCTCTTTATCCCGTCGAAGCTAAAGAACGAAAAAGGGCATTTTTGGACGTATGGAAAAAAGCGCTGTATGTACAAATTCTTGTGCTCGCCATAGCGGTGGCTTTTTCTAATATAGTTGCTGCACTGCTGTCCGTGGCAGCAGGTGCTATATTTATTCACTTATTTGTAAATGCATATGTAAATAAAAAATTAACGTAAAAAAAGCTCCGAATGGAGCTTTTTTTACGTTTTTAGGCTACTTTTGAGACGAAGATAATATCCGAAAGCGATAGACGTTCATCGCTACTTTTGTGAGATGATCAAGAAGCTGATAATTAGCATACGCACCTACAACAGCTCCAATCCCCGGCATCAGCTGAAACATTTTCACAACATCAATGTAANGATCAAGAAGCTGATAATTAGCATACGCACCTACAACAGCTCCAATCCCCGGCATCAGCTGAAACATTTTCACAACATCAATGTAATCGCGATATTCTTGTTGAAAAGCTTTCCAATCAAGCTCAAGAAGTTCCTCTTTCTTTTCCTCCCAGCTTTCTACTACTTCGAGCAGCTTAGTTCTATGATCGTCGCTGCAAAAGGCAAGATGAAAAATATACAGCATATAAATGCGTTCTTCTTTTTCTTTTACATCAAAACCATACGTAGCGGCAATGTCAAATAAGCACTTCATTTTTATGGAAAGAAGAAGTGGGAAATCTGCTGCACCTAAAAGGAGACCGCCTGCACCAGTACCAGCTCCTTCTACAGCAGCAGTTTTTTTGTACTTAGGTATGAGCTCTAAAATTCTTTTCTCTTTTTCTTCAAACGAAAGACTGCTGACATCTCTTTTTTTAGTCGTGAAATCGGACCCAACAAGCGTGGTTTCAACCATTTTTTTTATACTTTCAGTTATAATTCTATGGACTTTAGCAGGGATTTTTTCGTTTATTTTAAGCTGTAAAGATTTTGCGGTACGCTGAAATTTAGAAGGTCGTTTCAACATGCTAAATTTCCAATGTTCAGCTTCTCGTAATACTTTTTCTTCATACGTATTCAAAAAAGTCACCTCTTTTCAGTCGATATAAATACTACGTTTTAAGTGAGAAAAAGTTTCCTAAAATATAAAACAGCAAGCACTCGTCTATTTATCTGTACGAATGCTTGCTGAATGGTCAATTAGCTTTTATTGCGTTTTTAGAAGGAGCTTGTTCTTTTAAATACTCAACAGCAGCCGTACCAAGCGTTTTAGCTGCGATAAGCATTGCTTTTTCGTTAAAATCAAATTTAGGATGATGATGAGGATAAGGAGCATCTACACCTTCTGGCTGAGCTCCCGTAAAAAAGAACGTTCCTTTAATATGCTGCAAATAATAAGAGAAATCTTCTCCAGTCATGTGAGGCTCCGTTTCTTCGACTGTATGAACTTCATCGATTTGAGAGGCAGCAGAAGCAAGAAAAGCCGTTTCTTCAGGGTGGTTTACGACGGAAGGATAGCCGCGCGTATAACTCAGCTCATAAGAAGCATCAGCTGTTAAGCATGTACCTTGGACAATTCGTTCGATTTCTTTTTCGACATCATTTCTCACATCTTCGTTAAAAGTTCTTACCGTTCCAATTAGCCGAGCAGAATCAGCAATAATATTAAATGCATTTTCCGCTACAAAAGAACCTATGCTCACGACCGCTGAATCAATTGGGTTTACACGTCTGCTTACAATTTGCTGTAAATTAACAACAAGCTGAGAGGCGATGACGATTGAATCTTTTGTTTTATGGGGCTGTGCACCGTGTCCGCCTGCTCCTTTGATCGTAATCTCAAAGCGATCAGCAGCAGCCATAATAGGGCCCGTTCGATATTGAATCACACCAGTCGGAGTTAATGACCATAAATGCGTTCCGAATATCGCGTCTACACCGTCTAAGCATCCGTCTTCAATCATGGACTTGGCGCCTCCGGGAGCGTACTCTTCGGCGTGCTGATGAATGAAGACGATTTTACCAGGCAGAGAATCTCTTATTTCAAAAAGCGCTTTAGCAAGGACTAAAAGAGTAGCCGTATGACCATCGTGGCCACATGCATGCATCACGCCCGGAACAGTTGATTGATAGGGTACATCTTTTTCATCTTGAATAGGAAGGGCATCAAAGTCGGCTCTCAAAGCTACAGTAGGACCAGGTTTTCCTCCTTGAATACTTGCTACAATGCCGTTTCCTCCTACATTTGCTCGGTAAGAAATACCGATTTTGTCATAAAAAGACCGAATGTAGGCAGCAGTTTGAAATTCTTTAAAAGACGGTTCTGGATACTGATGCAGATAGCGGCGAATTTGAACCATTTCATCAAATTTTTCTTCAAGTAAAGTATGTAGCTTGGAGTTCACATAACCATATCCTTTCTGTGTAAGTTGAATAAAGTTTTGAATTTTTTGACATTTTAATCATTATATCATTATCTATAAAAAAGAAAAGAATGTAAGCGTTGTTATTAAAAAAAGTAATTGAATCATGAAATATTTTATATACATAATAGATACATAAGATGAGAAATAGGGATAAAGAATGAGTTTTTTACCAATTTTCTCGTGAGATAATAGGAGGTAACGATATGGTAGATTCACAAACTGTATCTCTGTACAAAAAATTGATGTGGGCATTTGGGATTGCGGGTCTCGTTTTTTTAGGAGTGTTGTTTGCTGTGTCGACAGATTCTTTTCAAGGAGACCGCTGGCTTGTTTCAGCTATAGATGACAGCACTATTCTTCAGTCAGCGTCATCTGTTTTTCACGGCCTGTCTTTTTTAGCTTCAAAAATGATGATTATGGTTCTTTTAGCTGTACTTATTGTTTTTTTATTTTTTAAAAAAGATTATATTGGCATGATATCCTCATTTTTACTTATTTTAAGCGGCGATATTATTAACAAAGCAGTTAAAGATGCGGTAGAACGAAGCCGTCCTCTTGAAGGCATCGAAGGCTACAGCTTTCCAAGCGGCCATGCGATGATGGGAATTCTTATCTACGGTCTGATCATCTTTTTTCTAACAAAACATATGAATAATCAAAAGGTAGCAAAGCGGTACCAGCGTACAATTAGTTTACTAATTTTATTAATCGGTGTAAGCCGTATTTTATTAAGAGAACACTTTTTAACAGATGTCTTAGCTGGCTACAGCTTAGGGCTCATGTGGCTTATTGTAGGAATCTTCTTTTATACGCTTGTTTATGCATATGTAAAGCCGTCAGCAGAAAAAGAGTTTCTAAAAGGCATGTAAAAAATATATACTTAGGGCCCCCTTCGTAGAAAGAAGGGGGCTTTTGTTTAAACTAGAAACATTGCGACAATCGTTGTAACGACTAATCCAATTGCTACAGGTTTTAAATTGCGTCTGGCGAGTTCAAACGGACTGACTCCGCAAATCGCAGCAGCTGGAATCAGCGCCCATGGAATCAACGTTCCCCCTCCAACCCAAATCGCAGCAATTTGCCCCAAAGCAGTTAGCGTGGCAGCGCCCGATCCTAAAGCAGATGCAAATAAATGAGAGACAGAGCCTACGAGTGAAATACCCGAAAAGCCTGAACCGTCTAACCCTGTAATAGCTCCTAGCGCAGTTATTGTCACAGTAGCGACCTGTGCGGTTAACGGCACAGTGGAAGCAAGCGCAACGCCTAGGTCATTTACAAGTCCATGTGATCCTTTCGGAAGAAAGTCACCAATAATTGTTTTGAACCCAGCATCTCCTAAATAGAAAAAAGCGGCAATCGGAATAACGGGACCGAATACTTTAAAACCAAACTGCAAGCCTTCAATCAAATAGGAAGTTGTTTGTTCAAGACCTTTTCCTTTATGAGCAATAAGCGACACCACTACTAAAATAAATAGAGCTGTACCTCCAACGAGAGCAGTGGCATCTCCTCCCTGTAAATGAAGGGCGAACATTGCCCATACGTCTATAGCAAAGAAAAGGGGAACGATAATGGCTAAAGCCCGGCGTAGTGAAGGAGAAAGAGGTGTGGATTGGTTAGCAGAGCTGCTTGTTAAAATTGTCGGTTGCGCCTGAATTCTATTGTGCTTCATATCTTGTTTTAGAAAGTAAAAAGCAGAGAGCGTTGTAACGACTCCCATCACAATGACAAGAGGGACACTTGCTTGAACAACCTCGTGAACCGGAAGACCTGCTGCGTCAGCGGTTATCTTAGGGGCGGCTTGAATAACAAAGTCACCTGAAAGCGCAACGCCGTGACCGAATAAATTCATCGCTACAGCTACGCCTATAGCCGGAAGCCCTACGCGGATGGCAACTGGTAACAGTACGGCTCCAAGTAAAGCAACGGCTGGAGAAGGCCAGAAAAAATAGGAGATTGTCATCATAACTAATCCAATAACCCAATAGGCAAGAGCAGGTGTTTTAATGAGGCGAGCAAAAGGGGAAATCATCGATTCATTTATTCCTGTAGCCATTAAGACTTTACTCATGGATAAAATAATTGAAATAATTAAAATGGTAGGAAGCAGTTCTGTAATGGCATAAATGAAGCTGGAAAAAACAGCGCTGACGGAGTGGCTTAACGAAGAGGTAGCCGTTAAGGAAAGCAAAAAAATCCCGAGTATACAAAGGATACTCGTATCTCGCCGCATAATCATAAAGCCGATAATGAAGGCGATAAAAAGGACATACATCCAATGAAGAGCTCCAAGCTCTATGCCCATAAAAATTCCTCCCAATAGGTAATGTAGTATACAATATGACGTTTGTGACTATTGTGATACTCGCCTACTAGGAGGATGTTTACTTATTTAACTACGTGGTATGAGGTCACATAAGAAGGGCGAGAAAAAATCGATGGCTGCTGATCCACACCTTCTGACGTACCGCGTTTTTTGTGTGCTTCATTATAGGCTTTTGAAGACTGCCAATCGCTAAATGAACTTTCATCTTTCCATCCTGTAAAGATAATGTAGGTGTCATTTTGCAATGGACGAAGCACGCGAATAGCTGAAAAGCCTGCTTCATTTTCAATTAAACGAGCTCGTTGGCTAAATCGCTGTTCAAACAAAGGACGGCCTTCATCTGTAACTGAAATATTATTTAGTACAGCAAATCCGCTATCTGCAAGATCTCCAGAAGCATCTAATACTTCATAAGCATGTCCCTCTTTAAAAATTGTATCTCCATCTGTTTCGTGGACTAGTGCAAATTGATCGTCATCTTTGTGAAGCAGTAATAAACGTTCACTCGGATGTTCGTCGATCAACTTTTGAAGGTAAGGGCCTGTTCCGTAAGTAATAAAGATCTTCATGGATTATACTTCCTTTCTAATTGGGAATTGCATACAATTTACAATTGTAAATCATACTAAAATTATAAAATTTTACACACAAAAATTCAAAAATTGTGAACTTCTAATGAAGATGGTAAAGTAAAACATTGATGAAGTTGTTTTCCATATTATCAAAAGTTTAGCGAAAGAAAAGGGGTGGCACGATGTACAAAAAAGGCTTATACGCAATTGCTGCCTTAGTTGGAATTTTTCTATTAGGATTGATTGGATATATTATCATCTTGTTTCTTGGAAACTATGTAATTGATGAGAAAAAAATCGTCATGGACTCGGCTACGAGGTTAGTGGACGAAAATGGAGACGAATTAACAAAGCTCTATGTGAAAAATCGGGACTTGGTTTCAATTGACAAGATTCCAAAGCATGTGCAACAAGCATTTATTTCAATTGAAGACGTTCGTTTTTATGAACACCACGGAATCGATTTTAAATCTATTGGCCGAGCATTATACCGAGATATACTGGCTGGGGGAAGTGTTGAAGGAGGAAGTACTTTAACACAGCAGCTGGCTAAAAATGTGTTTTTATCGAATGATAAAACGCTGCTTAGAAAAACAAAAGAAGTAGTGGTGGCCATTAACTTGGAGCAGCGTTACAGTAAGCAAAAACTGCTTGAAATGTATTTGAATCAAATATACTTTGGACACGGAGCCTATGGAATCCAAGCTGCATCCAAGCTTTACTTCAATAAAGATGTCTCCGAATTAACGGTAGAAGAAGGTGCACTGCTCGCTGCACTGCCAAAAGCACCAAATTCTTATTCTCCTATTTTACATCCAGAAAAAAGTATAGAACGTAGAAATGTTGTGTTAAATGCCATGCAAAAAGCAGGTTATTTATCAGCTGAAAAAAATGTACGTTTGCAGGGAAGAACGCTGGGGTTGAACATAAAGGAGCAGGGTAAAAATCCAGCGTATTTAACCTATATCGATATGGTTATTCAAGAAGCAGAGAAGAAATACAGCATTTCGAGCAATGAGCTTCTGCGCGGAGGTTATACGGTCAAAGTACCGATGAATATAAAAGTACAAGAAGCCGCCTACGAGCTGATGAAAGAAAATCGTTATTTTCCAGGTACAGATAATAGTGCCCAAGGTGCTTTTGTATTAGTCGATAACAAAAGCGGAGGAGTTTTATCTGTTATGGGAGGACGAGATTATGTACAAAAATCGCTCAACCGCGTAAATGTCAAAAGACAGCCAGGTTCTACGATGAAACCTATTGCGGTATATGGCCCTGCGTTAGAAGAAGGTCAATTCAAGCCTTATTCGTTGCTCCAAGACAAGCTTAGAAGCTACGGGGGATACACACCTAAAAACGTAGACGGGCAATATGCTAAAAAGGTAACAATGTACGATGCCCTAAAAGATTCTAAAAACGCAGCTGCTGTCTGGACATTGAATCAGCTAGGAGTTGAAACAAGTAAGCAGTATCTCACAAAGCTAGGAATTCCTTTAGAAGATAAAGGGCTTGCGATTGCTCTTGGAGGGTTAAAAGCAGGAATTACACCGCTTCAATTAGCAGGAGCGTACCGGGCATTTGCTGAAAACGGAGAAACCATCCAACCGTACTTTATTCAAGAAATAAAAGATCAAGACGGAAAAGTGATTGCAAAAGCTGCTCCCGACACTCACAAAGCATTTTCAAAACAGACGGCTTGGTATATGACAAAAATGCTTCAAGGAGTTGTTAAAGAAGGAACGGCAAAAAATGGAGAGTTTAAAGGAGAGTTAGCAGGAAAAACAGGGTCTACTTCGTATACGAATGTTAAAGGAGCCACAAGAGATGCTTGGTTTGTTGGATATACGCCAGATGTTGTAGGAAGCATGTGGATGGGATATGATTCTACAAATGACCAGCATTATTTAACAAAAGGAAGTTCTTATCCGACTCTATTATTTAAAGACATTTTAACAAGAGCTGGTTACGACGAAGCTGCATTTCAAAAGCCAGCAGGCGTTAAAGATCTGCCAAAACCAATACGCTTAGAGCAAGTTAAAGACTTAAAACAAGAATTAACATTCCATCCATTCGGTTTGCTAACGGTAAATTTATCGTGGACACCTTCACCTGATAAAAGAGCTGTTTATTATGTTTATGAGAAAAAAGGTGATAAAGCCGAAGTAATTGGCAAAGTGAAGGGAAAAGGAGCATTTGAAAAAGAGCGTGTGAATCTGCTCGACAGTCCTACTTATTATGTAGTTCCTTACAATTCCCAAACAAAACAAAAAGGAAAAAAATCCAACGAAGTAACACCTGCTCTTTTTCAATAAAAAAAGAAGAGTAGGGCGATTTTTTGACATTTTTAGCAGGTGGCTATACAAGTCGTAAAGAAATGGGTATAGTGACAAGTAGAGAATATAACGTGAAACTTTAATCAGTAGAGGAACCGGTATGTTCCTTTGCTGATTATTGTCTGTCTAATCGAAGAAAATACGGATGGAAGACAATCGAGAAAGGTGGAAATTATGAGTCAAGGAACGTTTAACGATACTTTTTTAAAAGCCTGTAGAGGGGAAGAAACGGATCATGTTCCGGTTTGGTATATGCGCCAAGCAGGGCGTTCACAGCCGGAATACCGAAAGCTAAAAGAGAAGTACTCTCTATTTGAAATCACTCATCAGCCCGAGCTTGGGGCATACGTAACACGCCTGCCCGTTGAACAGTACGGAGTGGATGCAGCTATTTTATATAAAGATATAATGTCACCGCTTCCTTCAATTGGAGTGGATGTTGAAATCAAGTCAGGAATTGGTCCCGTCATTTCTAATCCAATTCAATCTTTAAGCGATGTAGAAAAGCTAGGAGAAATTACGCCGGAAGAAGATGTTCCGTATGTATTAGATACGATTAAACTGTTAACAACAGAACAGTTAAACGTACCTCTAATTGGTTTTGCCGGTGCCCCTTTTACAGTGGCAAGCTATATGATTGAAGGAGGACCTTCAAAAAACTATAATAAAACAAAAGCATTTATGTACACGGAACCTAAAGCTTGGTTTGCATTAATGGATAAGTTAGCAGATATGACGATTACATATGTAAAAGCGCAAATTAACGCTGGAGCAAAAGCCATTCAAATCTTTGATTCATGGGTGGGTGCTTTAAATGTAGCGGATTATCGTTATTTTATAAAGCCTGTTATGGAGCGGATTTTTACCTCTTTGCGCGAAAAAAATGTACCGCTTATTATGTTTGGAGTAGGAGCAAGTCATTTGGCAAAAGAATGGCATGACCTGCCGCTGGATGTAGTGGGATTAGATTGGCGAACGCAGCTGGATGAAGCACGTGCACTAGGCTTAACCAAAACACTGCAAGGAAACTTAGATCCTGCTATTTTGTTAGCTCCATGGGAAGTTATTGAAGAACGTGTAACAGAAATATTAGATAAAGGGATGGCCAGTCCTGGTTACATCTTTAACTTGGGGCACGGCGTCTTTCCACAGGTTCAGCCGGAAACGTTGAAGCGTTTAACAACCTTTATTCATGAATATTCTGCAAATAGACAATAAATTGTCAAATAATTTGGAGCGCTAAACTTTGAATTTTTCTTTTTATTCATGGCAAAATGAAGACAAGTATTGAATCTAACAAAGAGGTGTCGAACACATGAGTAAAAAAGTAATGGGATTACTTGTAATGGCATATGGAACGCCATATAAAGAAGAAGATATTGAACGTTACTATACACATATCCGCCGCGGACGTAAACCTTCACCGGAAGCCTTAGAAGATTTACAAAACCGCTACGAAGCAATCGGAGGCATTTCACCTCTTGCAAAAATTACGCAGCAGCAAATGGAAAGTCTGGAAAAGCGCTTGAATGAAGTACAGGATGAAATTGAATTTAAAGCGTATCTTGGCTTAAAGCATATTGAACCGTTTGTTGAAGATGCAGTAGAAGCCATGCATAAAGACGGAATTAAAGAAGCGGTCAGCATTGTGCTTGCACCTCACTTTTCAACGTTTAGCGTAAAGTCCTATAATGGGCGTGCCAAAGAAACGGCTGAAAAATTAGGAGGACCAATCATTCATTCCGTAGAAAGCTGGTACAGTGAGCCAAAATTCATTCAGTACTGGGCTACACGTGTTAAACAAACGTTTGATTTAATAGACGAAGAGAAACGCCAAAAAGCCGTATTGATTGTTTCTGCGCATAGCTTGCCAGAAAAAATTATTGCAGCAGGAGATCCATATCCAAATCAGCTTCAAGAAACAGCGGATTTAATTGCACAAGTAGCTGGTATTGAACATTACGAAATTGGTTGGCAAAGTGCTGGAAATACGCCAGAGCCATGGATAGGTCCTGATGTCCAAGATTTAACAAGAGAACTGTATGAAGAAAAAGGCTATACGTCGTTTGTCTATACCCCGGTTGGATTTATCGCAGACCACTTAGAAGTACTTTATGATAACGACTACGAATGCAAAGTGGTGACAGATGAAATTGGGGCTGATTATTACCGCCCTGAAATGCCGAATGCACAGCCTGAATTTATCGATGGGTTAGCTACAGTTGTGTTAAAACGAATTGCCCGTTAAGTCAATATAGATTCTTTGTACGTTGAACAGGGACGAAAAGTAACTTATAATCAATATAAAGAAAAGTAAGAAGCGAGCTATGGATTTCCATAATCGCTTCTCTTTATATTGAATTTTACAGAAAAGGCGATGATAACATGACGGATAGACGAAAAAAGGTTGTCATCATCGGTGGAGGAATAACAGGTCTTTCAGCTGCCTATTATTTGCAAAAAAAAATAAAGGATCATCAGCTGCCAATTGATCTTCAACTAATAGAAGCGACGCATCGGCTTGGCGGGAAAATTCAAACGGTCAGACGAGACGGTTATTTATTTGAAAAAGGTCCTGATTCATTTTTAGCGCGTAAGCTAGCTGCTACAAAGCTGGCAAAAGAAGTGGGGCTAGGTCGAGAGCTAGTCGGAAATGAAAAAGGAAAATCCTATATTCTAGTAAAAGATACACCGCATGCGCTGCCTGATGGTGCTGTAATGGGGATACCAACCAAGTTATCTCCTTTTATCACAACAGGGTTATTTTCACCTGTTGGCAAGCTGCGCGCAGCAGCTGATTTTTTCATACCGAAGACAAAAAATCAGGATGACCGTTCGCTAGGCGTATTTTTTAGAAGACGGTTTGGTGATGAAGTTGTTGAAAATTTAATTGAGCCTCTATTATCAGGAATTTACGCAGGAGACGTTGATCGTTTAAGTTTAAGATCAACATTTCCACAGTTTCTGCATGCTGAACATAAGTACAGAAGCTTAATTGTTGGAATGAAAAAGCTAAAAGAAATTCACCCACAGCACGGTGATGATTCGGAATTTAAAAAAAATAGCGTCTTTTTAACATTAAAAGAAGGTCTTCAATCGCTAGTAGATGGGGTAGAAAAAGCAATAGACCCTGATATTATTACAAAAGGAATAAAAGTAGAGAAAATTTATAAAGAAGATACCACATATGAATTATCGTTAAATAGCGGGAAAGTAATAAAAGCAGACAGCGTTATTGTAACTTCCCCTCATGCAGCTGCTCAGTCTATGCTTTCGGACTATAAAATATTCGAACCGTTGAAGCATATGCCTTCCACTTCAGTAGCTACTGTTGTGATAGCCTTTGCACAAGAAGCGCTGCAAGACAATCTAGATGCAATGAACATCGCCGTTTCAAGAAATAGCGATTACACGATTACGGCATGCACGTGGCTAAATAAAAAGTGGCCGCATGCCGTTCCGGAAGGGAAAGTGCTACTGAGATGTTTAGTGGGACGAACCGGAGACGAAGCTGTGGTGGATCAGCCTGACGATGAAATTTTCAAAATTGTCCTGGAGGATTTGAAGAAGCTCATCACCATTTCTGCTGAGCCCGAATTTTATGCGGTAACGAGATGGAAGCAGTCAATGCCTCAGTATACGGTCGGACATCATGATATGCTAGATACAATGAACGAACAGCTTGAAAAAGAGCTTGCCGGTCTTTATGTAGCGGGAAGCTCATACGAAGGTCTGGGTATACCAGAATGTGTAGAGCAAGGAGAAGATGTGGCTAAAAAAGCGGTTAAATATGTGCAGCAACTGTAGAAGTGGAGCGGTGAATCAATGCTCCGCTTTTTTTGTCTACTACTTCTAGAGAAAGGTTATACTAAGAGAAAAGATTGTGGTTGAAAAGCAAAAGAAACTTATGCTATAGTAAAACCGTACTTGTTGACCGAAATATTCATTTGGTCAGAAAGAAGGGGATAACGTGGCTATAGACCGAAAGCAATCAGTTGTTGATGCAGCGTCAAAATCATTTGCGCTGTTTGGATATAAAGCAACGACTATGGAGCAAGTGGCGAAGCTTGCAAATGTCGGAAAAGGAACGATTTATACTTTTTTTAAAAACAAAGAAGAGTTATTCGATGAAATTGTTACACGAATGATTCGAGAAATGACAGATGCAGCTGAAACTGTCATTGACAGCAGCCGTCCTTTTTTTGAAAATGCTCAAGCAGCTATTTTTCGAATCTTAGAATTCCGCACTGAGCATCAGCTCATGCTGAAGCTGGTACAGGAACAGCAGTTAGGCACTACAGCAGTGCAAGAAGTGCTGGTGCGAGTAGAAGAAGAGATTTTAACTTATATAAAAAACAAAATCGAAATAGCGATTTCTAAAAAAGAAATCAAACCGTGCAACCCGGAGCTCACAGCTTTTTTATTATTTAAAATGTACATTGCACTTGTCTATGATTGGGAAAAACGGCATGAGCCGCTTTCAGAAGAAAAAATTGCTGAATTAATTGAACTATACTTTTTACGCGGTCTGTCTCAGTGAGATAGGCTTTTTTCATAGAAAAAACAAAAAAGGTCTCATGAAGAGACCTTTTTTATTGTTCACTATCATCTTTTTTTACACCGTTTAATTCCGTATTTCCTGTTTTTGCATCTTCTTCTTTTTGCTCTACTTCTTTTTCGCCTTCTTTTTTAAGGTCGAAGTAAGCTTTTATCACGTCACCAGTAACAGTTTTACTTAACGTATTAGATGTACCGGCTACATAAGCAGAAGGAATAACAACCGCTACTGCTACTTCGGGATTATCATAAGGGGCGTATGAAACGAATGTAGAGTTACGAACGCTTACGCCTTTATTAAAGGTTTCCGCGGTACCAGATTTACCAGCAATATTATACTGACGGTATTTTCCTGTATTAAGTAAACGTCCTGTACCATGTGACCCTGTAACTACTTGGCGAAATCCTTGTTTGACAAGGTTAATTTCTGACTGGCCCATCGTAATACGGTTTAATACTTCTGGTTCAACAGAACTTTGAATACTTCCTTTTAGTTCGCTATCAAGCTCAGGTTCGCGGATTTCTTTTACTAAGTGTGGCTTCATGCGGTATCCACCGTTAGCAATCGTTGAGATGTACTGAACAAGCTGAAGCGGCGTGTACGTATCATACTGTCCAATACCAAAATCCAGTGCTTTACCTGGTTCGTTTGTTACGGTATTGCGAATACCCGTTGATTCGTTTTCTAATTCGATGCCCGTTGAAATTCCAAGACCAAACTGGCTATAGTATGAGCGCAGCTTATTAAAGATAGACGGTGGAATGTTCAGTTTGCCGCCAGGGCGGTACGTTTCACCAGCCATGCTCATAACCGTACGGTACATGAACACGTTTGATGATTGTTCCAAAGCATTTTGGATCCCAGTTGCTCCAATTGGGTGAGACGACTTTTTAATTGTTCCGCCAGCAAACTTCAGCGGCGCATCGTAAAAAACCGTACCAGGCTGAATAGCGCCTGAATCAAGTCCTGCTAGAACAGTAGCTCCTTTAACCGCGGAACCTACTTCATAAGAAGTTGTCATGTTACCAAGAGCAAAGTCTTGTACTTTACGTGCTCCAGTTTGCTTATCGGTAACAAGCTGTTTTCCACCCATTGCTAAAATGTCTCCCGTGTGAGGGTCCATCATAATAGCAAACGCGCGATCCATTAATCGTGAACCAGCAGCTCCAGATGTCACAGCTTTTGTTAAAACATCTTCGACTTGTTTTTGAAGTTCCATATCAATTGTTAAAATTAAGTCACTGCCGCGCTGACCTTCTGTAACGGTCTCTTGGCTCACTAAGTTGCCCGAGCGGTCCGTTACGTTTTGCACGCGAGCTTTTTGACCGCGAAGGACGTCTTCATACTGCTTTTCTAAATAACTTTTTCCTACTCGGTCATTTCGGCTGTAGCCGTGGGACAAGTAGTACTGTAAGTTTTCGCTTGGCAACCCTTCATCTGCCGATGTGATTTTACCAAGCAGCGTGCTAAGTAAGTCATTGTATGTATACATACGGTCCCAGTAAGTTGTTGTATCAACGCCTGGCAAGTTCCCTAATTGTTCACTAATAACGGCAAGCTCTTTATCTGTTAAGCCGCTTTTAATAATTTGGGCGGTTAACGCGTAGCCGCCTTCCATCTTGCTTTTAATAGCAATCACTTCAAGGTCATCTTTCACCGATAAAAGTTCGTTTTTGGTGATGCGCTTCAGCTGAAGAGGATACAAATCATCTTCAGAAAGCTGACCTTCTTTTACTTTTTGCTTATCTGCTGCGGTAATTTTTTTCGCAGCTGCTTTTGGATGAGTTGCAATCCAATAATCTTTTAAGTCGCGTTCTGTTAGCTTAATCGTATTTTTATCTTTCTTTTTATCCGATTTGCCAAAAACGTCTGTTGTAACAGGAACATCAATAAGAGTGGCAAGCTTTTTAGCTACTTTTAGCTTGTCTTCTTGAGTGACGCCCTTCAAACGCGTGTACGTGACAGCGTTCAACGGTTTATTATCCACGATAACGCGGTCATAGCGGTCTAGCATCTTTCCGCGAGGAACCGGTGAATCTACCGTTTCATCTTCTGTTTTTTCAACTTCTCGTTTATAGTTCTCTCCGTACACAATCTGTACGAAGCCTAATCGTAAAATGAGTGCAGAAAAAAGCAGGAAAACCACAATAAACAGCCAGTTAATTCGAAATGAGACATGTGTTTTTTTGCGCTTTTTAGTTTTCATGTAAACCCCTTCACTTTGTTTATACAAGTTAAAAAAATTCATAAATTTTCTTATGAATCTATCACTCTACATATTAACATAATTTTGTCTATAAATGTTATTAGGTGAAATAAAACAGATAAAAATTTTATAGAAATTCTTGTGGAAGAAGAGAGACCTGTCGAAGGGTGCTGAAGGGGGGTGTTCAATATTTTCCACTCGGTTGTTCAATATTGTTACCTGTTCAAATGTCCTAGAATCGGTAAAATAAAGAGAGATAGATATCAAGGGGGGCAAAACGAATGAAAATGAAAAGGCTTTCAATAATGTCTGGCGTGTTAGCAACATCACTTTTATTTGCGACAGCATGTTCAAACTCAGGTACGGATTCAAAAGCAAGTAAATCAACAGGCTCAGGTGATCAAGTTGTTATTGATATGTTCCAGTTTAAAGTGGAAATTGCAGATCAGCTGAAAGAATTAACGGATGAATATACAAAAGAACATCCAAACGTAAAGTTTAACATCCAAACAGTCGGCGGAGGCGCGGACTATGGTGCAGCATTAAAAGCACAGTTTGCCTCTGGAAATGAACCTGATATCTTTAATAATGGAGGGTTCCAAGAAGCGCAAACGTGGAAGGATAAATTAGAAGATTTATCTGATCAGCCGTGGGTAGATAATCTGTATGATATCGCTAAAGAACCGATGACGATGGACGGGAAAATCTATGGTCAGCCGCTAAACTTAGAAGGTTATGGTTTTATTTATAATAAAGATTTATTTGAAAAAGCAGGCATTAAAGAATTGCCTAAGACGCTGTCGGAATTAGAAGCAGCTTCTAAAAAGCTGAAAGCAAAAGGCATTACGCCATTTTCTAACGGATACGGCGAGTGGTGGGTGCTAGGTAACCACTTATTTAATATTCCAATGGCGCAGCAAGACGATCCAGATGCGTTTATTAAAGGTCTAAACGAAGGAAAAGCAAAATTTGAAGGCAATGAAACGTTTAAGCAATTTATGAATCTGTTCGATTTAACGTTAAAGTATGGAAATAAAAATCCATTAACGACGGATTACAATACACAAGTTACTCAATTTGCTTCTGGTGAAACAGCGATGATGCAACAAGGTAACTGGACGGTAAATATGATCACGAAAATCAATCCGGATATGAAAATGGGCTTTATCCCAATGCCAATCAGCAACGATGCGAAGAAAAATGATAAATTAGCAATTGGAGTTCCAAATAACTGGGTAGTGAACAAAAATGCACCAGATGCAGATAAAAAAGCAGCGAAGGAATTCTTAAATTGGATGGTTTCTTCTAAAGAGGGTCAAAAATTCTTAGTTGAAAAGTTCAAGTTCATTCCAGCGTTCAAAAACATCGATGGAAAAGGAATCGATTCTTTATCTGATGACATCTTAAAATACTCTGAAGAAGGCAAAACATTATCTTGGAACTGGTTTAAGTATCCAGAAGGAACGGTTCAAGAAGTAGGCGCAGCAATGCAGTCTTACGCAGGCAAACAAATGACGGAAGAAGAATTTATGAAGAAATTAGATGCAATTTGGGCGAAAATGAAAAAATAACCAAAAGGTCCGCGTGGAAAACGCGGACTTTTTGGTGTGAAAAAATAGCTGGTTAGATTCATAGTTATGAAAAAATAATAGTTAATTGAAAGCGCTTTTAATGTATAATAATAGTCATAATGTATGACATTAGTCAAAGGAGGTTATTTGTGAAAGGCTGGAGCATACGCAAGAAATTAATTTTGTTTTTCTTATTCGCAACCGTTGTTCCATTTTTAATTTCAACGATTTTTACGTATCAATACACAAAAGAAACGGTTAAGAATCGATTTATTTCTACCAACTATCAAGTTATTAAAAATGGAAGCAATGATTTGAGTGATTACTTAAATGAAATTGCTAATATTACCAAAAGGCTGTACGGCTACCACCCATTTATTAAAGTGTTAGATGAAGGCGTATCAAGTGACTTAGGAGCCAATCAACTGGAAATATCACGCACTCTTCTTTATTTATATAATACTCGTCCAGAGATTGAACAGCTCCATCTTTATATTGAGAACGGGCATGACTCGTATACAGCTTATAATTCGAAAGTGAGCAGCAGAGGGAAGTACGATGATATTTACACTCAGCCTTACTATTCTTATTTAAATAAAAATCATAAATTTCTTGCCATTGAGCCTACCCATGAAATTTATAGCTACAATAATTTATCAACGTTAATTGATTCACTGCCGAATCAAGTTATTAGCTTTCATCAGCGGATTGATGAAATTCCATCAGACAAGTTGTTAGCTTATCTATCTTTAGACATTAACATGACACAAATTCAATCTATATCGCAGCGTTTGTATAATGAAGAGTCAGAAGATTTTTATTTAATGAACAATAAAGAGAAGGTTTTGTATTCTTCGGATTCAAAGGTTATTGGAAAAAATGAAAACTACCCGTGGCTAAAGGCGCTTACGTCTCAAGAGGATCACAGCATGGAATGGGAAGATAAAAGCTTCTCAGGCGTATTAATGTATGAAAAGCTCAAACAGCCTTTTGAGGACTTGTATATTGTGAAACGAATTCCTTACAGTGTTTTATATGAGGATGCAAGAAAGACAGCACTTATGAATGTATTAATTGGCCTGCCATTTTTGTGTATGCTCGTTATCGCTACGCTTTTTATATCAGTACGTTTTACACAGCCAATTAACGTATTGATTCGCAATATGAAAGAAGTGGAAAAAGGATCATTTGAAGTGCGGTTTAAGTCGCTTGGAAACGATGAATTTGGTGTTTTAGGAAGGCATTTTACCTCTATGGTAGAAACAATTAATGACTTGATTGAACGTAAATTTCGCTTGGAATTAGAAAATAAATCAACGCAGCTAAAAGTGCTGCAGTCACAAATTAATCCGCATTTTTTATACAACGCATTTCAATCGATTGGAACTCTTGCCCTTAAGCATAAAGCAGTTGAAGTATATTCTTTATTAACCTCACTTTCTCACATTATGCGTTACAGCATGAATATGAAAGAGGATATCGTAAGCTTAAAGCAAGAAGTCGATCACGTAAAAGCTTTCTTGAGTCTGCAGAAGCAGCGGTTTGGTTCAAAGTTTGAGTATGAGTTAAATATCGAAAAAGAGGCAGAGCTTATGCGAATACCGAAAATGATCTTGCAGCCTCTTGTTGAGAATTCTTTTAAGCATGGATTCGAAACCCGCACAGGAAGCGGAAAGCTGTTGATTTCAGCGAAGTTGAACGGAGAAGAACTGATTCTAACTGTTTCTGACAACGGAAAAGGGATAGAAGAGCAAGAGTTGAATCAATTAAAAACGAGACTTCAGCAATCGTATAATCAAACAGATGAGCATATTGGGTTGCAAAACATTTATGAACGACTTCGCATCTACTATGGAGATCATGCTTCAATGCAAATTAGCAGTCAAGAAAATCACGATTTTACCGTTGTCATAAAGCTAACAACAATTGAAGAAAAGAGGGATAGTGATGAAAGTATTAATCGTGGATGATGAAGAGCATGTAAGAGAAGGGATAAAGCTCCTTGGACAGTGGCAAGAGCATGAAATTACAGATGTGATAGAAGCTGATAGCGGTGAGCAAGCGATTGCGCTTATCGAGGATCACGGACCGGAAATCATTTTTACTGATATGAAGATGCCTAATATCGATGGAATTGCTTTGTTGGAGTGGATTAAAGAGAATTCACCTTCTAGCAAAACGATTGTGGTAACAGGGTATGATGACTACCACTATATGCGTAAAGCTATTCATTTTGGAAGTACGGATTATATTCTAAAGCCAGTGGATCCTTCGATTTTAAACGATACGCTTATACGAGCTGTAACTCAATGGAAAAAAGAAGAAGAGTCAAGAAAAGTCCATAATAGCAGCTATCGTTTAATCAATGAAATGAAGCCGATTTATCGAGATCGAAAACTGACGCAGTTAATGAACAATTATTTGCTAAATCAATCAATCTATGAAGAGTTTGGTTTCCATCTGACTAGAGAATATGAAGTGGGGATTGTACGTGTAGATGAATCCATTATTCGTTCTTTTGGCGGTGACCGGGATTTAGCCTATTTTTCAATTTTAAATGTAATCAATGAAATGCTGATGGCAGAAGAAAATGGGGTAGCCTTCCGTTATTTATCCAATAAGTGGGAAATTATCGTTATATTTTGGAATGATTTTGAACGCATAACCTCTTTACTGACGACTTTACATACAGCAATTCGCCGTACGTTAGACGTGAGCTGTCGGATTGCAAGAGGGTGCAGAGTTTCTTCTATTGATCAGCTAATGAAATCCTATGAACATGCGAAAAACTCGCTTTTATTAAGCAATGTTCTTGATCAAAATAAAGTGAAGGTCTACGGAGAGCAAGACGTTTTAGCAAGTGCTTTATTAATAAATATGATGGATTATAACAGTAAAATTGAAGAAGCGCTGCAAGTAGGAAAGTTTGAAGCCTTTTTGCCGGTATTCAACGAAATTATCACAGCTTTTGAAGCACAAAATTACCTATCATTAAAGCAAATTCTGCATTTTGAGCAGGAATATCAGCTGTTAAGCCAGCATTGGTTAAAAAGATATCACATTCCTTATACGATAAATAACGGTCCTGAATATGTTCTTTCTTTTTTCTATAACCAAGATGGGCAGTTTCAGCTAGCAAAGTATGTAGAGAGAAAGAAGCGTGAAGTAAAGCGCTTTTTAAAAGTAGTAAAAAGGTATAGCAAGCAAAACAATCGCGACGTTATTTATGAGATCGAACAATATTTGCAGCAAAATTTTCATCGAGATGTGAAGCTTCAAGAAATATCGGAACGTTTCTATTTAAGCCGTGAATACATTTCGAGAAAGTTTAAGCAAGAATTTCAAGAAAATATTTCAGATTATATGGTGAAAGTCAGAATGAATAAAGCCAAATCACTTTTACTAAATGAAGAACTAAAAATCTATGAAATTGCGAATATGATTGGATATCATGATGATAAATACTTTCGAAAAGTGTTTAAAAAAGTAGAAGGCATTACGCCAAACGAGTATCGCAGTTTGAGCGTATAAAAAAAGCTGAAACTGTTATAAAACAGTTTCAGCTTTTTTTATTTCATGATATCTAGACAGTGATCGCATTTGTTTCCGTAGCACTCATGCTGTTCCTCGATATCGTTTCCGCATTCTACGCACTTTTTATTGGGTAATCTTTTGAAAAATTCAGTCATTTTTTCTAACATTTTAAATCCCCTCCGTTGTTTTTGTTACTAACATTGTATTATAACAGATGATAAAATGTCAATTATGTTTTATAACAATTTAGCCTATTTTGCTATTCTAAGTGGTTATTTGTTATATAACAATGAGTTATTTCGATAAAATGGCGGAAACGAGTGCCTTTCAGTTAGTTTTCAAAAAAAAGTAGGGTATACTGAACGTAATAAAAATAGTACGAAAGGGTGATTGAAATGAAAGTAACTGTTATTGGTTTTTGGGGAGGGTATCCTGCTGTTTCAGAAGCTACTTCTAGCTATTTAATTGAGCACGATGGATTTCAGCTGCTTGTTGATTGCGGAAGCGGTGCATTGGCTCAGCTGCAAAAATATGCAAATCCAGAAGAAATAGATGCTATGATTTTATCTCATTATCATCATGATCACGTGGCTGATGTCGGAGTATTCCAATATGCTCGCCTCATTCAGACTCATCTAGGGAACGCTGTTAGAGAACTTTCTATTTACGGACATACATATGATCAGGAAAGCTTCAACAAACTTACTCATAAAGGAATTACCAAAGGGGTAGAGTACGATCCCAGTCAAAAACTTGAAGTTGGGCCTTTTACAATCGAATTTATGAAAACAAAACATCCAGTCGTTTGTTATGCCATGAGAATAAGTGCTGGCAATCAAACCGTCGTGTATACAGCGGACTCGAGCTATTTAGAAGAATTTGTTTCCTTCTCAGAAAATGCAGATCTTCTTATTTGTGAATGTAATTTTTATGCTAGCCAAGATGGAAGCGGCGCTGGACACATGACAAGTACAGAAGCCGGTACACTTGCTTCTAAAGCAAGTGTCAAACAACTCATGCTTACTCACCTTCCCCACTACGGCGAACATCAACAGCTAGTAGAGGAAGCTGCTGCTCATTATCGAGGTACGCTCACGTTAGCTGAATCAGGATACGTATGGGAATAACAAGGAGGAAAATGAATGTTATTTATTGATAATCAAAAAAATTATGATCCCCGAATTAATTTAGCAATTGAAGAGTATGCGCTCAAGCATCTAGATATTAATGAGACATATCTGCTGTTTTATATTAATGAACCTTCTATTATTATTGGAAAAAACCAGAACACCATTGAGGAGATTAATACAAAATATGTTGAAGATCAGCATATTCATGTAGTGAGACGTCTATCTGGAGGCGGTGCCGTTTATCATGATAAAGGAAATTTAAACTTCAGCTTTATTACGAAAGACGATGGAAATAGCTTTCATAATTTTAAAAAGTTTACCGAGCCAGTCGTGGAAGCGTTAAAGAAATTAGGAGTTAATGCTGAGTTAAGCGGACGAAATGATTTAATGGCCGAAGGACGTAAAATTTCTGGAAATGCTCAGTTTTCGACGAAAGGAAGAATGTTCAGCCATGGAACTCTTCTTTTTGATTCAGAGATTGAAAACGTGGTATCAGCGTTAAAAGTAAAAAAAGATAAAATTGAATCCAAAGGCATTAAGTCTATTCGAAATAGAGTAGCAAATATCAGCGAATTTTTAGAACAGAAAGTAACGGTGGAAGAATTTAGAGAAATGCTGCTTCGGTATATCTTTGAGGGAGAAGAAAATATAACAGAATATAAACTAACGGAAAAAGATTGGGAAATGATTCATCAAATTTCTAAAGAGCGCTACCAGTCATGGGATTGGAACTATGGAAAATCACCTAAATTTAACTTACAGCACTCTCACCGCTTTCCTGTGGGACAAATTGACGTTCGTTTAGAAGTGAATAAAGGGAAAATCGATGCTTGCACCATTTATGGAGATTTCTTTGGAGTGGGGGATGTCCAGGAAGTACAGGAAAAATTAACAGGTGTTCGTTATGAAAAAGCTTCTATTGAACAAGCTTTAGAAGACATCGATATTCCACATTATTTTGGTAATATTACAAAAGAAGAGTTTGTTGAATTAATCTATTAAGAAAAAAGTCTGCTACGTCAGGCTTTTTTTCTTTTTAAACAGATGAGTCTTGTCAATAGAACAGCAGTAACATTATAATAGAATAGAAGAAGTAAGAATTTTTCCATTATTATGACTTAATAATGAATGGTTGTTCATTCATTCGTTATTAAAAGGAGGAAGTTATGAGATGAATTTGTCAGCACAGCTTCATAACACAGCTGAGCAATTTCCACAAAAATCGGCATATGTTTTTATGGATCAGGAAACATCTTATGCAGATCTTGATGCATCGGTATCTAAGTTTGCTAATGGTCTGAAGCAATTAGGTGTAAAAAAAGGAGATCATATCGCTTTGATTGTCGGCAACTCGCCTCATTTTGTTATTGGATTGTACGGTGCCCTTCGAGTAGGAGCTACCGTTATACCCATTAATCCTATTTACACAGCGGATGAAATTAGCTACATGCTTCAGGATGGAGATGTAAAAGGAGTTATTGCGGTTGATTTACTTCTCCCTGTTTTAAAGAAAATCATTGGACACACTCCATTTTTGGAACACGTTATCTTATGTGAAACGACAGATACAGTGGAAAATATCCCTTCTTATTTTCACACGTTTTCGCAAGTTGTAAACAGAGGGGAAGCTACATATGATTTTCTGGAGTTAAAAGAAGAAGATGTGGCCATCATTCTGTATACGTCAGGAACGACTGGAAAACCAAAAGGAGCTATGCTTACGCATAAGAATATTTATTCAAACGCTCAAGACGTAGCAGATTATTTAAGTATAAATGGGAATGACCGAGTCGTAGCTGCTTTGCCGATGTTTCACGTATTTTGTTTAACTGTTTCATTGAATGCGCCTTTAATGAATGGAGGAACGATATTAATTGAACCAAAATTCAGTCCATCTTCTATATTTGAATTAATTCAAAATCGACAAGCGACTATTTTTGCTGGTGTTCCGACAATGTATAATTTCTTACTTCAGCATGACAAAGGGAAAAAAGAGCACTTTCACACGGTAAGGCTTTGTATATCAGGCGGGGCATCAATGCCGGTGGCACTTCTAACCCATTTTGAACGTAAGTTTGGAGTAATGGTAGCAGAAGGGTATGGATTATCTGAGGCTTCTCCTGTGACGTGTTTCAATCCGATTGACCGAGAGAGAAAAGCCGGTTCTATAGGCACATCTATTATGAATGTTGAAAATAAAGTGGTAAACGAACTAGGAGAAGAAGTGGAAGTAGGACAAGTCGGCGAACTTATCGTCAAAGGCCCTAACGTGATGAAAGGGTATTACAAGCTTCCTGAAGACACGGAATATGCTCTCCGAGATGGTTGGCTGTATACAGGTGACTTAGCAAGAATGGATAAGGAAGGTTATTTTTATATCGTTGACCGTAAAAAAGATTTAATTATTGTAGGAGGATATAATGTTTATCCTCGCGAAGTAGAAGAAGTGCTATATGCGCATCAGGATATTGTAGAAGTGGCTGTTATCGGAGTTCCTGATCCTTCTTTAGGTGAATGTGTGAAGTGTTACGTGGTGTGCAATAATCAAGAGATAACGGAAGAGAAGCTTATTGCCTACTGCAAAGAGCATCTTGCTAAATATAAAGTGCCAAGTGAAATTGAATTTTTAAAAGAACTTCCTAAAAATACAACGGGAAAAATTTTAAGGCGTGCACTGAAGCAGCAGGTATCTCAGGAGTGATGAAATGAAAGCGATTTCAAGTTGGAGGTGGTAAAAGAATGTCATCTATTTCTTATGAAATAAAGGGACACGTCGCCCATGTGATACTGAACCGTCCGGAAGCGATGAATGCTTTTAATTACGATATGCTTAAAGAATTGGAAGAAGTAATTGAAGGGATTCGTATTCAAAAAGATGTTCGAGTTGTAACGTTTAAAGGGGCAGGTGAAAAATCTTTTAGTGTAGGTGCCGATTTAAAAGAACGTAAAACCCTCTCTGACCAAGAGGTAAAGCGCAATATTTACAAAATAGGAGAAGTGTTTTCTAAGATAGAGCAGCTTCCTCAGCCAACGATAGCAATCATCAACGGATATGCATTTGGAGGAGGAATGGAGCTTGCTTTAGCATGTGATTTCCGGATTGCTTCAACAGAAGCGCTTATGGGTTTAACGGAAACAAGCTTAGCGATTATACCAGGCGCAGGAGGAACACAGCGTCTCCCCCGCTTAGTTGGGGAAGCAAAAGCAATGGAACTAATTTTAACAGCTCAGCGCCTCACGGCATCAGAAGCGAAAGAATGTGGTCTAGTAACGAAGGTAGCTCCTGGATATCAAATAGAAGAAACAACAGATATTTTTATCTCGCTTTTATTGAAAAATGGGCCAATTGCAATTCAGCAAGCAAAATTTGCTATCAAAGAAGGAATGAAGGCTGATTTGCAGACTGGTTTGCAAATTGAACGAAAAGCATATGAGTTAACAATTCCGACAGAAGATCGTCTAGAGGCGCTTCAAGCATTTGCTGAGAAGAGAAGACCTAGTTTTAAAGGGAAATAAGAAAGGGCTGTCTAATGGACAGCTCTTTTTCAATTTCTTGATAAATGAAGAAATTGAAAAAGTGAAGAGTTCAAGAATATAGAAGGCAAAGTTTAAACCTAGCTTTTGCCTACAATATAATGATATGATCTAGATAAAACAGCTATCTGAATCAAAAAGTAATGGTTTCGAATTTTTTTCTTAAAAACTGTTGACTTTAATAAAGATATATTTTATTATTATAAAGCGTCGTTGAGACATAACGGTAACAACGAAGCTGAAAAAAAGAATTTTAAAAAGTTGTTGACATTACGTCGGTAACTTGATAAGATAATAAAGTCGCTTAAGAGCGGCAGTTGAACTTTGAAAACTGAACAAAGCGACAAACGTCAACGTTAATTTTTATTTTTAAATTGAGCAAGTCAAACATTTCTTCGGAGAGTTTGATCCTGGCTCAGGATGAACGCTGGCG
>NZ_JBLTHW010000008.1:0-67128 GCF_049199565.1 Priestia sp. D3YE.R1
AGGATCAAACTCTCCGAAGAAATGTTTGACTTGCTCAATTTAAAAATAAAAATTAACGTTGACGTTTACTATTTCGTTCAGTTTTCAAAGAACTCTTGTCTTAAAGCGACTCCTATATAATAACACTTTATAAGAATCGTTGTCAACACTTTTATATAACTTTTTTAAAACTACTAAAAAACTCATATGTATTTTGCTGACTTTTTATATATTACCAAAATGAAAAGCCTATGGCAAGGTTTTTTTACATAAAAAAAAGCCCCTGCTTTTTCAGGGGCTTTTTTTATTCTTCCGTTTCTTCAGCTTCAATTATTATATCTGTCTCTTCATGTTCATCTAATTCATCTAATACTTCGTCTTCATCTTCTGAAGTTTGTACTTTTGCAACCGTTGAAACAAACTCTTCGTCTCCTAAACGAATGACTTTGACACCTTGTGTGTTACGGCCCATTTGTGAAATATCTGAAACAGAAACCCGGATAAGAACGCCGCTTACTGTGATAAGCATAATATCTTCTTCTTGAGATACGCATTTCAGGGCGACAACATCACCATTTTTATCAGTGATATTACATGTTCTTAAACCTTTACCGCCTCTTGTTTGTACACGATATTCCTCAATCGGCGTACGTTTTCCATAACCATTTTTCGTAATAATCAAGATATCTGATTGTTCTTCGAGAATCTCCATACCGATTACTTCATCTTCTGAATCGAGAGTGATCCCTTTAACTCCAGTAGCTGTACGTCCCATTGAACGAACATCATTTTCATTAAAACGAATTAACATACCCTTCTTCGTTCCAATAACCATATCGCGCTTACCATCTGTCAATTTAACAGAAATCAATTCATCTTCTTCTCTTAAATTCAAGGCGATAAGTCCGCTATTTCGAATGTTTTCAAAAGAAGATAAAGGTGTACGCTTGGAAATTCCTTGTTTTGTAGTAAAGAATAGATACCAATCGTCTACAAATTCATCGACGCGAATGATGGCATTTACCCACTCACCTTTGTCTACTTCTAACAAGTTAATAATAGGTATTCCTTTAGCCGTTCTTCCGTACTCTGGAATTTCGTATCCTTTCGTACGGTAAACTTTTCCCTTATTTGTAAAGAAGAGAATCGTATCATGAGTAGATGTTGTTAGAAGATGTTCAACGAAATCATCTTCGTTTGTATTCATCCCTTGAATACCTCTTCCGCCTCTTCGCTGACTCTTATACGTAGAAACAGGCAAGCGTTTAATATAGCCGTTGTGCGTTAAACTAATAACAATATCTTGGCGAGGAATCAGATCCTCGTCTTCGATAATTTCAGCTCCTCCGCTTACGATTTCTGTTCGACGGCCGTCATTGAATCTTTCTTTTACGTCTATTAGTTCTTCTCTAATAATTTCTAATACTTTTTCTTCATCTGCTAAAATAGCTTTTAATTCAGCAATTAGCGCTAATAAAGATTGATATTCCGCTTCAATCTTCTCTCGCTCTAATCCTGTTAAACGCTGTAGGCGCATATCCAAAATAGCTTGCGCTTGTTTTTCAGATAACGAGAACTGCGTCATTAATCCTTCACGTGCAATATCTGTTGTTTGAGAACCTCTAATTAAAGCAATAACAGCATCTAAATTATCAAGAGCAATCTTTAAACCTTCTAAAATATGCGCACGTGCTTCGGCTTTTCGAAGTTCAAATTCAGTACGACGACGAATAACCACTACCTGATGGTCTAAGTAGTACTGTAGACATTGCTTTAAGTTCAATACTTTTGGCTGTCCATCTACTAATGCAAGGGTATTAATACCAAAACTTGTTTGAAGAGATGTCTGCTTATATAAGTTGTTTAATAAAACATTTGCATTTGCATCACGTCTTACTTCAATAACAATACGCATACCTGAACGGTCAGATTCATCTCGCAAGTCCGTAATTCCATCAATCTTCTTATCACGAGCTAGCTCGGCAATTTTTTCAATTAGCTTTGCTTTATTTACTTGGTATGGAAGTTCATGAACAATAATAGTTTGTTTACCATTGCTTTGTTCTTCAATTTCTACTTTTGCGCGAACAATAATAGAACCTTTTCCAGTTTCATAAGCTTTACGAATCCCGCTGCGGCCAAGAATTTGTCCTGCAGTTGGGAAATCCGGTCCTGGAATAATCTCCATTAACTCTGCAATTGTGATATCAGGGTCTTGACTTACAGCTAAAACGCCGTCAATGACTTCCCCTAACTGATGCGGAGGAATATTTGTCGCCATACCTACCGCAATTCCAGCTGAACCGTTTACAAGTAAATTTGGAAATCTAGCAGGTAATACAATTGGTTCACGTTCAGAACCGTCATAGTTATCTTGATAATCAATTGTATCTTTATTGATGTCACGTAACAGTTCCATCGAAACTTTTGACATTCTTGCTTCTGTATAACGCATAGCTGCTGCTGCATCTCCATCAACAGATCCAAAGTTTCCATGACCGTCAATTAACATATAACGATAGCTAAAATCTTGTGCCATACGAACCATTGTTTCATATACAGCTGAGTCACCGTGCGGGTGATACTTACCAATTACTTCTCCTACGATACGAGCTGATTTTTTATATGGCTTATCCGATCCCATACCTAAATCATTCATTGCATATAAAATACGACGGTGCACAGGCTTAAGTCCGTCTCTTACATCTGGTAAAGCACGCGATACAATTACGCTCATTGCATAATCTAAAAAGGATGCGCGCATTTCTTGACTAATATTTACTTCTCTTATTTGAGAGTTTGGTTTATCTGACATCGATAAGAACCTCCTTCGCGAAGTTCAGTATAGTAATTCATATATATGTAAACGCAGGATAGAACCTATCTCTATCCTGACGTTTATATACCCTTTATAAAAAATATAAAGGGTATTACCGTTCATTTAAATATCGAGATTTTTTACGTACTGAGCATTTTCTTCAATGAAATTACGGCGTGGTTCTACTTTGTCGCCCATTAAAATTTCAAATGTCTCATCAGCTTCAATTGCATCTTGCAAGTTCACCTGAAGAAGTGTACGGAATTCTGGATCCATTGTTGTTTCCCATAATTGTTCAGGATTCATCTCTCCTAAACCTTTGTAACGCTGAAGGTTTGGTTTTGCGCCTTCAGGGAAAGAAGCTAATACCTCTTCTAATTGACGATCGTTGTACGCGTACTCCACTTTTTTACCTTGTGAAACTTTGTAAAGAGGCGGCTGGGCAATGTACACATATCCGTGCTCAATAATCTGTCTCATATAGCGATAGAAGAACGTTAAAAGAAGCGTACGAATATGCGCACCATCTACGTCTGCATCTGTCATAATCACAATTTTATGGTAGCGGGCTTTCGAAATATCAAAATCGTCACCAATACCCGTTCCTAGAGCGGTAATGATTGTACGAATTTCGTTATTAGATAAAATTTTATCTAAACGCGCTTTCTCTACGTTGATAATTTTACCACGCAAAGGCAAAATAGCTTGGAAATGACGGCTTCTTCCTTGCTTAGCTGAACCTCCGGCAGAATCACCCTCTACTACATAGAGTTCGCTAATAGAAGGATCTTTTGATGAACAATCCGCTAATTTACCCGGTAAATTTGAAATTTCAAGCGCGCTTTTACGTCTTGTAAGCTCACGAGCTTTTTTAGCTGCCATTCTTGCTCTTGCAGCCATTAAACCTTTTTCAATTACCTTTTTCGCCACAATAGGGTTCTCTAGCAAGTAAGTTTCTAAGTGTTCTGCAAACACAGAGTCAGTAATTGTTCTTGCTTCACTATTTCCCAGCTTTGTTTTCGTTTGTCCTTCGAACTGCGGATCTGGGTGCTTAATAGAGATGATAGCTGTAATTCCTTCACGAACATCTTCACCCGTTAAATTGGCGTCACTGTCTTTAAATACGCTGTTTTTACGTGCATAATCGTTAATTACACGCGTTAATGCCGTTTTAAATCCTGCTTCGTGCGTTCCACCTTCATACGTGTGAATGTTGTTTGCAAAAGAATATAAATTACTTGTATAGCTATCGTTATATTGAATAGCAATTTCTACAGAAATGTTATCTCGATTACCTTCGATATAGATCGGCTCTTCGTGAATCACTTCTTTCGAACGATTTAAGTGTTCAACGTAAGACTTAATTCCGCCTTCATAGTGATATTCACGGCTTTTACCTTCTTCACGTTTGTCTTCAATCGTAATTTTAATGCCGCGATTTAAGAAAGCTAACTCACGCAGACGATTAGCTAACGTATCAAAATCGTATTCAAGCGTTTCAGTAAAAATTTCACCGTCTGGATGGAATTGAATAACAGTACCTGTTTTATCTGTTTCTCCGACTACTTTCAAGTCAGCAGCAGGTACACCTCGTTCATATTTTTGATAATGAACTTTACCGTCACGATGTACGTGTACTTCCAAAGAGGTAGAAAGTGCGTTAACAACTGAGGCACCTACACCGTGTAATCCACCAGATACTTTATAGCCGCCGCCGCCAAATTTACCTCCGGCATGAAGAACCGTTAAGATAACTTCAACGGCAGGTCTGCCCATTTTTTCTTGAATACCAACCGGAATTCCACGACCGTTATCTTTGACTGTAATACTATTATCCTTTTCGATAATAACATTAATTTCATCGCAATAGCCGGCCAGCGCTTCATCAATACTATTATCTACAATTTCCCATACAAGATGATGTAAACCCTTTGCGCTCGTCGATCCAATATACATCCCCGGACGTTTACGAACAGCTTCTAATCCTTCTAATACTTGTATCTGATCAGCTTCATATGCTTGTACTTCTTTTTGTTCCATCGTCAAATGTATCACCTACACTTTTTTTTAACAGCAAACTGCTGTATTTATCATTTTGTATTATGTTTTTCGAATATTATGTGGAAATAATACGGAGCCTTTAATGTATTTGCCATTTGTTTACTTATGCACAAAATTTTCATAATCGAGGGTACGAGTTGAAATATATAGACTTAAAACTATAATGATATCATATTTCAGTTAGATTGCCTTGCGAAAAGTTTTTAGACAGATCAATTGCTATTTGACCTTTTGAATTTGGCCAGCTTCTACATGATATGTAGCGGCTTTTTCTAAGGTCTCGTGATGAATTCCTTCAATGCTCGTTGTCGTTACAAACGTCTGAACTTTTCCTTGAATGGTATTTAGCAAGTGTGATTGACGAAAATCATCTAATTCAGACAATACGTCGTCTAAAAGCAAGATTGGATATTCACCTACTTCTTGATGAATTAACTCAATTTCAGCAAGCTTTAATGATAAAGCAGTCGTCCGCTGTTGCCCTTGTGAACCAAATGTTTGAACGTCTTTTTCATTAACGTAGAAAAGAAGGTCATCACGGTGTGGTCCTGCTAAGGTGACACCTCTATCAATTTCTCTACTTTTTATTTTATCAAACTTTTGATGATATGCTTCTAACATTTTCGACAAATCTGCATCTTCTGATACATCAATTGAATTCTTATACTCAATTTTTAATGTTTCTAAGTCTCGACTGATCCCTTTATGAATAGGCTCTGCCCACTGTTGGAGTAGCTGTAAAAACTCAAAACGTTTTTTTAAGATTTTCGCCGCCATTTCACTTAACTGTAACGTAAGTACGTCTAAAAGTGAAAGATCCGTTTGTTTTTTTGTCTGCAGCTGCTTCAAATATTGATTTCTTTGCTGCAAAATCTTTTGATACCTGCTTAAATCATGCATGTAAACAGGCGAAACTTGACCAATTTCCATATCGATAAATTTGCGCCTTACTTGCGGACTCCCTTTAACTAGGTTCAAATCCTCCGGAGCAAACATGACAGTGTTAATTGATCCTATATATTGACTGAGTTTTTTCTGCTCAATGTGATTATATTTTGCTTTTTTCCCTTTTGTTGAGATGACTAAATCCAGTGTAACAGGCCCTCTATGCTTTTCTACAATGCCCGATAGCTTTGCATACTCACAGTCCCATTTAATTAATTCTTTATCGTTGGATGTACGATGAGATTTAGCCATAGATAATACGAAGATCGATTCCATCACGTTTGTTTTACCCTGTGCGTTTTCACCCAAAATGACGTTTACTTTATTTTCAAAGGGAATCGTTGTCTTCGTATAGTTTCGGTAATTTGTTAAAGTAATTTCTTTAATATACAAACGTTTCACCAACTTTAAGTAATAACAACAAATGATCCTGCAGCCGGTATATCCACTTCGTCATTTGCATATAATTTACGTCCGCGGCGCTCTTCTAGCTCACCGTTCACATATACTTCGTGCTCACTTAAAAACCATTTTACCATTCCACCTGTTTGAATGACGTCTGCTAGTTTTAAAAACTGGCCAAGCGTAATGTATTCAGTTGAAATTTTAACCTCTGTTTTCATGCGACTCTCTCACTTTCTAATGATGTATCTCTATTTTACTAAATAATTCTTCTTGAGAAAAGAAAGCTACTAGTACGGCATGCTAGTAGCTTTCTGAGATTTAATATGTTCGCACTGGTAAAATCAGCTGCAGCATTGAATCATCCTCTAATGTTCGAATGACAAATGGACGCATCGCACCAGTGAAGTTAATTTTGATATCTGTTCCTTCGAGCGCTTTTAATGCGTCTAACATATATTTTGCGCTAAAAGAAATTTTTAATTCTTCTCCTGAGATAGACTGACTTTGCACCTCTTCGATTACTTTTCCGATTTCAGGAGAGTTAGAAGAAATTTCAACAATTCCTTCATCCAGCGTAGATAGTTTTACTACGTTATTTCTTCCTTCACGAGCTAATAAAGAAGCGCGGTCAATCGATTGTAAGAATTCTTTTACGTTCAATATAACATCCGTTTTACTATCAGCTGGGATCAATCTTGATGTGTCAGGATAATTTCCGTCCAATAATCTTGAGAAAAATAGTAAGTGTTTTGTTTTGAACAACACTTGATTTTCCGTGATAACGATGTCTACTAATTCATGAGAATCATCAAGGATCTTACTGAATTCACTTAAACTTTTACCTGGAATAACCACATTATACGTTGCTTCATTTCCAGTTTCAATGGTCGCTTTTCGCAAAGCTAGACGATGACTGTCAGTGGCAATGCACGTTAATTCTTTGCCATCGACTTTCCAGTTTACACCTGTCAAGATAGGTCGTGTTTCTGAGGTGGACACTGCAAAGACAGTTTGTCGAATCATGTTTTTTAATAAGTCTGTCGGTAATCTAAACATGTTGTTTTCTTCGATCTGTGGCAAATGAGGATACTCTTCTGCATCTAAACCATTTAAGTTGAATTCAGCCTTTCCTGAACGAATGATTGTTAAAAAGTGACTTTGGACGTCTAATTCTACAATATCTTTAGGAAGCTTTTTGACGATTTCACTAAAGAAACGAGCTGGGAGAACAACGCTTCCTGGTTTTTGAATATCAACAATCTCTTTTCCTTCTTCTTCGTTTGGAATAAACGATTCAATAGATATATCGGAATCACTTCCGGTTAAGGTAACACCTTCTTCAGTCGCTACAATTTTAATACCAGTTAAAATTGGAATTGTTGTTCTAGAAGATACAGCTTTCATAACGTCTTGAACGCTTTGAACTAGATAGTCTTTCTGTATGATAAATTTCATAATAATTAATCCTCCTTAAAAGTAGGTTTAAAAGCTTATTATTTATTATATTTTAAGATAGTAGTAGTAATAGGGGCTGTGGAAATGTGGATAACCCCTAAAAACGTGAGAACACAGCCTATCCACATGTGGACAGACTGTGTACAATCCTAACTCACTTATACACAAAATACAAGTAAAAAAAGCCTATATTTTTAGTGATTCACTTATTTCTTTAATTTGTTTTTGTAGGTCAGTATCTGTTTGAACAAGTTTTGAAATTTTTTCATGAGCATGGATGACAGTAGTATGGTCTCGCCCGCCAAACTCTTCTCCAATTTTAGGCAGCGAAAAATCCGTTAGTTCGCGAGAAAGGTACATGGCAATTTGTCGAGGAAACGCTACTGACTTTGTACGTTTCTTCGCTTTGAAATCATCTAATTTTATATTAAATTCTTGTCCAACAATCTGTTGAATATCCTGAATCGTAATAACCCTAGGTTTTGAACTAGGAATAATATCTTTTAATGCTTCTGCTGCTAAATCAGCGTTTATATCTTTATTAATTAGTGAAGAATAAGCTACTACGCGAATAAGTGCTCCTTCTAATTCTCTAATATTTGAATCAATCTGATTGGCGATATAAAGCATAACTTCATTTGGAATAACTAAGCCGTCCGCTTTTGCTTTTTTACGCAAAATAGCAATTCGTGTTTCCAAATCTGGTGGTGTGATGTCTGTAATAAGGCCCCATTCAAAGCGAGAGCGAAGTCGATCTTCAAGTGTAGGAATTTCTTTGGGCGGTCGATCACTTGAGATGACAATCTGCTTGCTTTCTTCGTGAAGCGTATTAAACGTATGGAAAAATTCTTCTTGTGTCTGCTCTTTACCTGCTAAGAATTGAATATCATCAATCAGTAACACATCTACATTGCGGTATTTGTTGCGGAATTCTACTGCTTTATTGTCACGAATAGAGTTAATAAACTCATTTGTGAATTTTTCAGATGATAAGTACACGACTTTAGCGGCAGGATTATGATCTAACACATAGTGGCCTATTGCGTGCATTAAGTGTGTTTTACCTAATCCTACTCCCCCGTAAATAAAAAGCGGATTATACGCTTTAGCAGGCGCTTCTGCTACTGCTAAAGAAGCTGCATGCGCAAACCGATTTCCAGATCCGATAACAAATGTATCAAAGGTATACTTCGAATTTAGCATACTTTGAGGGAATTCTGCTCCTTCGTCTTTATTGACTTTCTTTTTAGGAGTTTGAATATCGAATTCTTCTTCGGCCTGGTTAGGAGGAATAATAAATTTCACATCTAACTCTTCCCCCGTAAGATCGTAAAGTGTTTCAGCAATTAAATTAGAATACCTAGATTCTAACCAGTCCCGTGCAAAATCATTAGGCGCAGTAATAATGAGCGTGTCTCCTTGTAAAGCATGAGCTTTTGTCGATTTGAGCCAGGTTTCAAAACTGGGTTTGCTTAATTTTTTTTCAATTTGATCTAAAGCTCTGTTCCATAAATCATGAATGTTTTCCAACGAGCAACCCCTCCTTTTTCTAGTTTTTATGCGCTTTGTACAACCATTGTACAACCTGTACAAACCCTTATGCATAAAAAATTTATATTTATACAATTGCTATTATGTGGGTAAATATATATTATAGAAGAAAGCCGACTATTCGACAGATTCCACATGGTGTGGATAACTTTATACAGTGATAGTGGAAATGATGTCCACAAGTTGTCCACAGTTTGTGGATAAAAACCAACTGTGGAAAAGTAATTAAGAGTGAAAACAAAAATATAATATCAAAGAATTCGGCATGATGCAATGAATTTTCGAAACTTATCCACAATCACTACACCTTGTGGAGAAAAGTTTTCCACAACACAAGATAGTGTGCATGAGTTGTCGATAAGAAATGGAAAAGTAGAAAAATGTCGAAAAAACTTATCCACAAAGATTTAAGAGAAGAATTTGAATAAAAAAGAGGCTTTTTATAACATTTATTGTTGTAGTTTTGTTCAGTAACGATGCGATCGCAACTGGTAGAGAAAGAAAAAGAGATGAAAAGGAAAAATTTTTTCTTTAATAAATCAATGAATTTTATTGATTAGGTATAGACAATTGGGTTATAAAGATATTAGAATGAAGAAGATTGAGTAAAACAGATAATGAAACCAAGAGATTGAAAATTTTATTTTTTAAATAACATTGACATCTTCTTAGTCTTTTCATTATAATTGCAAGGACTGTCTTTTTCAGTTATTCCTCGAGGAGGTGTTTATAGATGAAAAGAACTTACCAACCAAACAAACGTAAGCACAGTAAAGTACACGGTTTCCGCGCTCGTATGAGCTCAGCGAATGGACGTAAAGTTTTAGCTCGTCGTCGTCGTAAAGGAAGAAAAGTATTATCAGCATAATAGACCACTGACGCCAGTGGTCTTTTTTCGCTTTATAAGGCTAAAATCACCTCTGTTCCTGTAGGGACTACATAAGAGCATGACCTGAAAAAGGGCAGGAGTTGTTAAAAATGAAAAAAAGATATCGTATAAAAAAGAATGATGAATTTCAAACAGTTTTTAAAAAGGGCAAGTCCGTAGCGAATCGCCAATTTGTCTTGTATGTTCTAGACAAACCGGATCAAGAACATTTCCGCGTAGGATTCTCTGTGGGCAAAAAGATTGGAAATGCCGTGACTCGTAATCGAGTTAAGCGCCTTGCTAAACAAATTATGTTTGAATTCACACCGTATTTAAAGCAAGACAAAGATTATATTGTAATTGCAAGGCAGCCTGCTGCAACAATGAGCTATGAAGAAATTAAAAGCAGTTTGCAGCATGTCTTTAAGCGTGGCAAATTACTTAAACATAGACAAAATGATTAATAAACAATAGAAGAAAAGCCTTTAATAGCTGTTGTTTTTCTACCGCATCCTTATATAATGGATTTTGACGCACTTTCAGAATTGAAAGGTGAACATGTAGAAGGAGGAAAAACAGGTGAAGAAGAAGTTGTTTTTAGGGATAACGCTTATCTTTCTATTAACTGTTTTAGCGGGGTGTACGGAAATGAACCAACCTATTACAGATGATAGTAAAGGTTTTTGGAATGAGTATGTTGTGTATCCGCTGTCATTAGTCATTACGTATCTGGCGGAGGTATTCAAAAGCTATGGAGTTGCGATCATCGTTGTCACAATCCTGATTCGCTTACTTATTCTACCGCTTATGATTAAACAGATGAGAAACACGAAAGCGATGCAGACGCTTCAGCCCGAAATGCAGAAGTTAAAGGAGAAGTACAGTTCAAAAGATGCCCAGACGCAGCAGCAATTGCAGAAAGAAACGATGGCATTATTCCAAACTTACGGAGTAAATCCTTTAGCTGGGTGCTTCCCAATTCTAATTCAAATGCCCATTCTTATTGGGATTTTCCACGCGATTACACGAACGTCGGAAATCGCAAACAACAGCTTTTTATGGTTTGATTTAGGTGCGCGTGATCCGCTATTTATCTTACCAATTGTCGCAGGAATCACAACGTTTATTCAGCAAAAGATGATGATGGCCGGAAATGCAAATCAAAATCCTCAAATGGCTATGATGCTTTGGATTATGCCGATCATGATTGTGATTTTTGCAATCAATTTTCCAGCCGCCTTATCTCTTTATTGGGTAGTGGGAAATCTATTTATGATTATTCAAACCTACTTCATTAAAGGGCCAGACTTAAAACGAGCGAATATTGAAGGGGTTAAAAAATGAACGAAATCACAATTACGGCCCAGACGATTGAAGCTGCTGTTCAAGAAGCATTAGATGCTTTAGAAGTAGAGCGAAATCAAACAAATGTAGAAATAATTGAACCAGGCAAAAAAGGATTTTTAGGAATCTTTAAGGGAAAACCCGCAGTTGTAAAAGTTACAAAAATAGTTGACCCTGTAGAGGAAGCGGTTCATTTTATTACAAATGTTAGCCGTGAAATGGGGATTTCGATTCATACGAATGTCAAAAAAACCTCGAGAAACTGCATAATTGAGATTAGTAGCGATTCAGCGGGAATGTTGATTGGAAAACATGGACAAACCCTCAATGCGCTTGAGCTTCTCACACAATTGGTAGCTAATCGATACAGTCAGCAATTCTTAAATGTTGTATTAAATCCAGAAGGCTACCGAGAAAAACGAAAAGAAATGGTCGAAAAACTGGCATTAAAAATAGCTAACCAGGCGATCAAAACGAATCGATCTGTTCAACTAGAACCAATGCCTTCCCATGAAAGAAAAATGATTCACCAAGCATTAGCTAAAAATTCTTTAGTTGAGACACAATCCGTTGGCAAAGAGCCCAAAAGAAGTGTTTTGGTTCAGCCAGTTGCCAAAAAGCACTAGCAAAATAAGCTAGTGCTTTTTTATGTGCTTATTTTTATCGATCTAGCGTTCAAAAAAATCAAGATGCATACGTTGTTATTCACATGTGGATAAGTTAAAATAGTACATACTGCCTGTTTTTCTTGCTGTGCATAACAGAAGAACGTTAGAGATGTTCCAAAGCGGTGAATTGTGGTATTCTATTTATTTGGTTCATACAAATCACGGGCCTTAAAATAGATGTTTTTGTTCGTGGAAAATTGTTAACGATGATAGTATATAACATCGTTTAAAATAAAAGGTTTATAAAATGAAATGAGGTGAAGTTGGTGCTAGATTTTGATACAATTGCGGCCATTTCTACACCAATGGGAGAAGGAGCTATTGCCATCGTCCGCCTGAGTGGTGAAGAAGCAATTACGATTGCAGATCGTATCTTTAAAAGCGTTTCGAATAAACGATTAACAGACGTAGCTTCTCATACTATTCACTACGGTCATATCGTAGATCCCAAGACGGAGCAAGTCGTTGAAGAAGTGATGCTTTCCATTATGAAAGGTCCCAAGACATTTACTAGAGAAGACATTATTGAAATTAACTGTCACGGAGGAATTGTATCCGTTAATCGTGTGCTGCAGTTAGTTATTGCAAATGGTGCCCGTTTAGCTGAGCCAGGTGAGTTTACAAAACGAGCATTTTTAAATGGTCGAGTAGACTTATCACAAGCAGAAGCTGTAATGGATTTAATTCGTGCCAAAACAGATAAAGCGATGAATATGGCAATTGGCCAAATGGAAGGGCGTTTGTCCAAGCTAGTACGTCATTTACGCCAGGAAATTCTCGAAACACTTGCCCACGTAGAAGTGAACATTGACTATCCAGAATATGACGATGTAGAGGAAATGACTCACCAAGTGTTAATCGAAAAAGCTTCAAATGTACGTCAAGAAATTGATAAGCTTCTTCAAACCTCTCATCAAGGGAAAATTTTAAGAGAAGGATTAGCTACGGTTATTATTGGACGTCCTAATGTAGGGAAATCTTCTCTTCTAAATAGTTTAGTGCAAGATGCAAAGGCTATTGTCACAGACATTCCTGGAACGACGCGAGATGTAATTGAAGAGTACGTTAATGTGCGAGGAGTTCCTCTACGATTAGTTGATACAGCTGGAATTCGTGAAACAGAAGATATTGTAGAACGAATTGGTGTGGAACGCTCCCGTCAGTATTTGAAAGAAGCAGATTTAATTTTGCTTGTGTTGAATTTCAATGAAGAATTAACGGACGAAGATAAAAAGCTGTTTGAAGCTGTAGAAGGCATGGACGTTATTGTGATTGTGAATAAAACAGATCTTGAGCAAAAAATTAATCTAGAGGAAGTGCAGCAATTTGCTGGTGATCATCCAGTAGTAACGACTTCGCTTCTTCAAGAACAAGGAGTGGACCACCTTGAAGAAGCAATCGCAGCTCTTTTCTTTGAAGGAACAATTGAATCTCAAGATTTAACATATTTATCTAATACGAGACATATTGCGCTTTTAACGCAAGCAAGAGGAGCTATCGATGAGGCCATCACAGGCATTGAAAGTGGTGTTCCAATCGATATTGTCCAAATTGATTTAACAAGAACGTGGGAACTATTAGGTGAAATTATTGGTGATGCTGTTCATGAAAGCTTAATTGATCAGTTGTTCTCTCAATTCTGTTTAGGAAAATAGATTATTAAAGGAGGCTACTATTATGCAATATGAAGGTGGACAATATGATGTTATTGTCATTGGAGCGGGTCATGCAGGATGTGAAGCGGCGCTTGCTTCTGCGCGTATGGGTGCTAAAACGTTAACGTTGACCATCAACTTAGACATGGTGGCGTTTATGCCCTGCAACCCTTCTGTAGGCGGTCCTGCAAAAGGTATTGTCGTACGTGAAATTGATGCTCTTGGCGGAGAAATGGGTAGAAATATCGATAAAACGCATATTCAAATGAGAATGTTAAACACAGGAAAAGGTCCGGCCGTTCGAGCACTTAGAGCTCAAGCAGATAAATTTGCTTATCAGCATGAAATGAAAAAAACGTTAGAAAACGAAGAAAACCTAACGCTTATGCAAGGCATGGTAGAACAGTTAATCGTAGAAGATGGTGTATGTACGGGTGTTGTCACTCAAACGGGAGCTGTGTATAAAGCTAAAACAGTGGTTATTACGACAGGAACATTCTTACGCGGGGAAATTATTTTAGGTGAACTAAAATATTCAAGCGGTCCTAACAATCAACAACCGGCTATTAAGCTTTCTGAACACTTAGAGGAGTTAGGACTGGACATGGTCCGTTTTAAAACAGGAACTCCACCTCGTGTTAATAGCTCAACTATCGATTACAGCAAAACGGAGATTCAGCCTGGAGATGATGTGCCTCGTGCTTTCTCATACGAAACAACACAGTATATTACAGATCAATTGCCTTGCTGGTTAACATATACAAGTGAACAAACGCATCAAATTATTGATGACAACCTCCACTTATCTCCTATGTATTCTGGGATGATCAAAGGTACTGGACCACGCTACTGTCCATCTATTGAAGATAAGGTTGTGCGCTTTAATGATAAACCGCGCCACCAAATTTTCTTAGAGCCAGAAGGACGAAATACGCAAGAAGTATATGTTCAAGGACTATCAACAAGCCTTCCTGAGCACGTACAGCGTCAAATGCTTGCGACAATTCCTGGTCTTGAAAAAGTCCAAATGATGCGTGCGGGCTATGCTATTGAATATGATGCAATTGTTCCGACTCAGTTATGGCCAACGCTTGAAACGAAAAAAATTAAAAATCTTTATACGGCTGGACAAATTAACGGAACATCTGGTTATGAAGAAGCTGCAGGCCAAGGTCTTCTTGCTGGAATTAACGCAGGAAGAAGAGCGCTGGAACAAGAAGAAGTCATCTTAGGACGTTCTGATGCTTACATCGGTGTATTGGTGGATGATTTAGTAACAAAAGGAACAAATGAACCGTATCGTCTGCTAACATCCCGTGCAGAATATCGTTTATTGCTTCGTCACGACAACGCTGATTTACGCCTTACTGAAATTGGTCGTGAACTAGGATTAATCAGCGATGAGCGCTATGCTAAATTTGAACAAAAGAAAGCGGAAATCGAGCAAGAGAAGAAACGTCTTTTCTCCTTTATTATTAAGCCGAATGAAGCTGTTCAACAACTGATTAAAGAAGCTGGCGGCAGCGAATTAAAAGATGGCATTCGTGCGACAGATTTACTTCGCCGCCCTGAAATGACATATACTCATATTCATCAATTAGCACCAGCTGATGAGACGGTAGATCCTGAAGTAGCTGAACAAGTAGAAATTCAGGTGAAATACGAAGGATATATTCAGAAATCACTTCAACAAGTTGAACGCTTGAAGAAGTTAGAAAACAAAAAGATTCCTGATTATATCGATTATGATGCAATTAACGGTCTAGCTACAGAAGCACGTCAAAAATTAAATCAAGTGCGTCCACTAACGGTAGCACAAGCTTCACGTATTTCTGGAGTCAACCCAGCTGATATTTCAATCTTGCTTGTTTATATTGAACAAGGGCGCATCGCTAAAGTATCAAATGATTAAAACTCTTAGGCGCGAAGAAAGGGAAACTCAATGAATATTCAACAGTTTCAACAGCTATTAGAAGAAAAGGGAATTTCTCTTTCTTCTAAACAGCTGAATCAATTTGAAAAGTATTATCAAGTTTTAGTGGAATGGAACGAAAAAATGAATTTAACTGCTATCACTGATCACGGTGAAGTATATGAAAAGCATTTTTACGATTCTATTTCAGCTGCTTTTTTTCAAGACTTTACAGAAATTGAATCCATGTGTGATGTAGGTGCAGGAGCGGGATTTCCAAGTATTCCGATCAAAATTTGCTTCCCGCATTTGCATGTAACAATCGTTGATTCGTTACAAAAGCGTATTACGTTTTTAACGCATCTTGTAAATGAGCTTGAACTAGACAATGTCACACTATGTCATGATCGAGCTGAAACATTTGGTAAAAAAGAAACGATTCGCGAGTCATTCGATCTTGTAACAGCAAGAGCTGTGGCACGTATCTCGGTTCTTAATGAATTTTGCTTACCGCTTGTTAAAGAACAAGGACGCTTTTTAGCAATGAAAGGTGCTTCTGCCCCTGAGGAATTAAAAAATGGGGAAAAATCATTTCAAGTATTAGGTGGAAGAGTGAAGTCGATTGAACATTTCCAATTGCCTTTGGAGCAAAGTGAACGTTACATTATTTTAATAGATAAAATAAAGAAAACGCCTAAAAAATATCCTAGAAAACCTGGTACTCCAGTTAAGCTTCCATTAGAGTAGGTGGTAAATAGATAGAGAAGAAAATGTTTCATATGAAACATTTTCTTCTCTATATTTTCTGTTTAGAAAGCAGGATATGATTAAAAAACATCGAATTAGTTTAAGGCGGGATTTTCCTGAAGGTGGTGTGGGACTATGAAATCTGCTTTTTCACGTTTTTTTAATTTAAAAGAAAAAGATGAGGATATTCATGTAGAGATTGAAACTGTCCAAGATGAAAATGTCGAAAAAGTTTTAAGAGATGAAGTAAAACAAATTAAAGTTTCAAGTATTATTCCGAATCGTTATCAGCCGCGTACTGTGTTTAATGAAGCAAAAATTGAAGAGCTAGCTCTTACTATTCATACACACGGTATTATTCAACCTATTGTGGTTCGACCGACTGAGGGCGAAGAATACGAATTAATTGCTGGAGAACGCCGGTGGAGAGCTGTACAAAGCTTAGGTTGGGATACGGTTCCTGCAATTGTGAAACATTTTAACGATACAGAAACGGCCTCTGTGGCTTTAATAGAAAACTTACAACGTGAAGAGCTAACGGCTGTCGAAGAAGCACTAGCCTACGCAAAGTTAATTGAGTTACATAATCTTACCCAAGAGGCATTAGCTCAACGTTTAGGAAAAGGCCAATCCACAATTGCAAACAAACTTCGTTTGTTAAAGCTTCCTGTTGAAATACAAGAAGCAATCAAACAAAAATTGATTACAGAGCGACATGCAAGAGCGCTCATTCCCCTCAAAAATCAAGAAAAACAACTTCAAGTATTAGCTGAGATTATTGAAAAACAATTAAATGTAAAACAAACGGAAGATCGAGTAGTTAAATTGTTAGAAACGCAGGTTAAAAGGCCAAAAGCAAAAAGAAAAGCGTTTAGTAAAGATACGCGTATCGCAATGAATACAATTCGTCAATCGTTGACAATGGTTAGTGACAGCGGTATTTCATTAAACACGGAAGAAGAAGAGTTTGATGAATATTTTCAGTTTACTATTAAGATTCCGAAAAAATAAAGAAATAGCCCTCATCTTTTTTGATGAGGCTTTTTTATCAAAGTTTTTCGTCAGAAAATTCAATGAACAATTAAACTGTCTGGACAAATGGGATGGAAATGAAAGTAGGTGACAACATGGGGAAAATTGTGGCAGTTGCGAATCAAAAAGGCGGAGTTGGAAAAACAACAACCGCTGTTAATTTAGGAGCTTGTTTAGCTGAACAAGGAAAAAAGGTTCTACTTGTAGACGGAGATCCCCAGGGTAACGCTACGAGTGGAGTTGGCATAGATAAAGCAGATGTAGATGAATGTATCTATAATGTAATCGTGGAAGATATGGAAGCCAAAAACGTTGTGCGTTCAACAGCCGTCGAAAATTTATCAATCATTCCCGCGACCATTCAATTAGCTGGTGCAGAAATTGAATTAGTGTCGACTATTTCACGTGAAGTTCGACTTAAGAGAGCTTTAGAAACGGTGAAAGATCACTTTGATTATGTTATTATTGATTGTCCCCCTTCTCTTGGTTTACTGACATTAAATGCGTTAACTGCAGCTGATTCTGTTTTAATACCTGTACAGTGTGAATATTATGCGCTTGAAGGATTAAGTCAATTGCTAAATACGGTTAGATTAGTCCAAAAACATTTGAATAATCAACTGCGTATCGAAGGTGTATTGCTGACTATGCTTGACGCACGTACAAATTTAGGACTGCAGGTAACAGCAGAAGTGAAGAAGTACTTTCAGGATCGCGTTTATCAAACGATTATTCCTCGAAATGTTCGTTTGAGCGAAGCACCTAGTCATGGTGAACCAATTATCTTATATGATGCAAGATCTAGAGGGGCCGCAGTTTATACGGAACTTGCAAAGGAAGTGATTTATAATGGCGAAAGGATTAGGGAAAGGAATTAATGCCTTATTTTCAGGCTTAGATGCACAGGCTGATGATTCAATTCAGGAAGTTGCTATTCACGAACTCAGACCCAACCCCTATCAACCACGTAAAACGTTTAATAAAGAAGCAATTAATGAGTTAAAGCAATCCATTTTACATCATGGCATCTTACAGCCTATTGTAGCTCGCAAAAGCATTAAAGGCTATGAAATCTTAGCAGGTGAAAGACGATTTAGAGCTGCTAAAGAAGCCGACCTTGCTACTGTTCCTGTCATTATAAAAGACTTTTCAGAAAAGCAAATGATGGAACTAGCTTTGTTGGAGAATTTACAGCGTGAAGATTTGACGCCAATTGAAGAAGCAACCGCTTATCAATTGCTTATGGATAAGCTCGATATGACACAGGAGCAACTTGCTACACGACTAGGAAAAAGCCGACCTCATATTGCTAACTATGTTCGCCTCTTGCAACTGCCTGAGGAAATTCAAACCCTCATTTCTACTAATGAATTGTCTATGGGACACGGGCGTACGCTAGTCGGTTTAAAAAATAAAGCTCTTCTACCTAAAGTAGTCGAAAAAATACGCAAGGAACAGTTGAATGTCAGGCAGCTAGAGGCTTATATTGCCCACTTAAATAAAGCCGTTCCACGTGAAACATCAAAAACTAAAAAAGATAAAGATTTATTTATAAAACAAAGTGAAACACAGCTCCGTGAGCGTTTTGGTACCTCCGTTCACATTACACAAAGCAAGAAAAAAGGGAAAATTGAAATCGAATTTTTCTCTAAAGAAGATTTAAACCGTCTTCTCGAATTATTTAATGATCTTTCTCAAACCAATAAATCTTCTGTATAAAAAAGGTTGTCCTAGTTTTAGGACAACCTTTTTTATTGTTTATAGTGTCTTACAGTTTGGTAAACCGGAGAAGCATTAAACTCTTTCTCTCGTTCGGTGTGCACAGTCTCAATGCTTTTCGCAATTAAATCGGCAATGCACATAACGAGATGAAGCCTCGTATTTTGCAAGACGAAAAACTCCATAAATCCGCTCACGTTGACAACTCCTGTTATATGAATATCTCCGACTGGCGGCAATTCTTTATTAACTCCTGCTCCTGGTTTAACGGGTCCTACTCCAAGTGATGCAGAGCCTACGCTTTTCATACGACCTAAACAAGCATCAATTCCAATAATAAAAGGATTTGGGAAAAGCTTTTGAATATGCTTTAACGTTTCTTTCAAATTAACAGCATGAACAGGCTCTTCTAACGTTCCAAAAATGTGAAAAGATGAAACTTTTCTTTCATTCAGTTTCGTTCCGACTAATGGACCCAATGAGTCCCCAGTTGAACGGTCCGTTCCAATACATACAAAAACAATTGGTCTGTCTTTCTGTGCTGGAAGTAAAGATAGTAACTGTGTACTCAGCTTCTTTATAGCAGATTCTTCATCATGAAATACGCGGGTTGAATGTTGTGTCTTCTCAAAGAAGGGAGATTTTAAATTCATAGGGTCCACTCCTTATACATAATAGTAACAGTATACGAAGATTTTGAAGATTCTATACATATATTTCATGGATTGGGGGAAAATCGATGTGGAGAGCAGGATGTAAATGGATATTCTTAATTATGGGAACCATGATAGGCGCTGGATATGCTTCAGGGAGAGAGCTATGGCAGTTTTTTGGCGAAGAAAGCGGACTTGCTATTTTTCTATTTTCTATTATTTTTGCGATTTCTTGCAATGTGATTATGCAAATCAGCTATCGTTACCGAACCAATCAATTTTATCCAGTGCTCATTGAATTAATAGGAAAGAGATGGGCTGCAGCTTACGATGTTTTAATCGTTTTTTATTTATTTACGACAACTGTGATTATGATCGCGGGCGGTGGGGCGACATTGGAAATGTGGCATGTTCCTTACTGGTGGGGAATTGGCGCTCTTAGTACGTTTATCGTCTTTGTTTTTTCGAGAGGATTAAATGGGCTTCTTTCTATCAATTCTTTTGTTATGCCAATCTTAATGATTGGACTAGCTGGCGTACTTCTTACATTTGTTTTACGTCATCCTGGAGTAACTGATTGGCATCTTCAGCATAATTGGCCTGCTGCTTTTACCTTTACGGCTTTAAATATCCTCCCTCTTGTGGCGGTATTATCTACAATTGGAAAGGAAATTAAAAGCAAAAAAGAGATTTATATTGCAAGTATTGGCAGTGGTTTTTTATTAGGGGGGCTTTCCTTTATTTATAATGAATCGCTTATTCAAGTTTCAGGCCTTCTTTCTTCTTATGAAATTCCATTATTCGCTATTCTTAAAGACTTTCCTTATACGATGCTGTTTTTAATGAGCATTGTTTTGCTCATTGCAATTTATACAACAGCCGTATCGGGAATCTTAGGACTGACCGCGCGTTTTCATACCGAAAAGGTGCAATCTCTTTGGAAACTGGCAGCCTGCTGGCTACTTTTAATGATTCCTTTTACAAAGTTAGGTTTTTCTACTTTGATTGCCGTTTTATATCCAATGTATGGAATCGTCAATTTATTTTTAGTAACAGCCGTTCTATTGTATCCATTTCGAAATCGCTACAAAAGTTCGTAGAAACTTGCTACAATAGATTAAAACTTTCTCGTATGTAGATTATGTTACGATAGGAGCTACATGTAGTATGAATTCGTTGAAGTCAGTTTTTAAGAACGTGTTTGAGCCATTTTTTCAAGAAGAAACGTGGGCACATATTGGAGAGGGATTTATAAAAATTCTGTTGATTCTGCTTATTTCCATGTTTTTAATTCGAATTGGAAAGAAAGCGTTAAATAAATTTGTAGAGGTTCGCACAAATAGCCCTCTGCGTATTTCTGAGCGACGAGAAGCTACGATGGTCCGTTTGCTTCAGAATATTTTTTCTTATGCTATTTATTTCGTTGCGGGAGTTATGATTTTAGAAACATTATCCGTAGATGTCCGTGGATTGCTAGCGGGGGCTGGAATCGTAGGGCTCGCGGTAGGGTTTGGTGCTCAAAACTTAGTGAAAGACATCATCACTGGTTTTTTTATTATCTTTGAAGATCAGTTCTCCGTTGGCGATTATGTTCGAGTAGGAACATTTGAGGGAACTGTGGAGGAAATTGGGTTGCGTACAACAAAGATTAAGAGTTGGACAGGCGAAATTAATATTTTGCCCAATGGCAGTATTGTGGAGGTCACTAATTTTTCTTTACATAACAGCGTAGCTTTCGTTGATGTAAGCATTTCTTATGAAGAAAACATACAAAAAGCAGAACAAGTGATCTTAGACCTGTTAGAAGAATTGCCAAGTCGCTATGAAGATATGGTTAAAACGCCTGAATTGCTGGGCGTTCAAAATATCCATGCAACTGAAGTCACAATGAGGATTACAAGCGAAGTAAAACCAATGAGACATTTCCATATTTCTCGTATGATTCGTAAAGAAGTGCGTACAAGGCTAAATGAACATGGCATTGAAGTTCCATTTCCTCGTATGGTTATGTATAATCGTACAGAAGAAGCACAGCATTCGTCGACGTTGAAAGGGACATAAGGAGGAGAGAGCTGATGACGGAAAAAGAATTTGGTTTAAATGACGTTGTGGAAATGAAAAAACCTCATCCTTGCGGTACAAATGAATGGAAAATCATTCGAATGGGAATGGATATCCGTATTAAATGTGAAGGCTGCGGCCATAGCGTAATGATTCCAAGACGTGATTTTGCACGTAAAATGAAAAAAATTCTTGTAAAGCATGAGGAATAACCTCATGCATTTTCTATGTTTATGCCTTATACTGTAAGGTGGGACAAAATGAAGCACCCTAACGCCATGCGGCTAAAGGTTCTTTATCAAACTTGTATTTCAAAAGTTGACTCACTATAATTGTGACAGGTTAACTTGTTTCGGATATATAAAGAGGAGTGAATAAATATATGGCTTTAACAGCTGGAATTGTTGGTCTTCCTAACGTTGGAAAATCAACATTATTTAATGCAATTACACAAGCGGGCGCAGAATCTGCGAACTACCCTTTCTGTACGATTGATCCTAACGTAGGTATTGTAGAAGTACCTGATCATCGTCTTCAAAAACTTACAGAGCTTGTAAAACCTAAAAAAACAATTCCAACAGCATTTGAATTCACAGATATCGCTGGAATCGTAAAGGGTGCTAGTAAAGGTGAAGGACTGGGAAATAAATTCTTATCTCATATTCGAGAAGTAGATGCAATTTGTCACGTTGTGCGTTGTTTTGAAGATGAAAATATCACGCACGTTTCAGGAAAAGTAGATCCTATTTCAGATATTGAAACAATTAATTTAGAGTTGATTTTAGCAGATTTAGAAACGGTAGAGAAGCGTATTGGCCGTGTTCAAAAAATGGCTAAACAAAAAGATAAAGAAGCAATGTATGAATACGAAATTCTAGAGAAACTAAAGAATGCATTTGAAAGTGATCAGCCAGCTCGTGCTGTATCGTTTACAGAAGAACAAATGAAATTAGTAAAACAATTTCATTTGCTAACGATCAAACCTATTCTTTATGTAGCGAACGTTTCTGAAGATGAAGTAGCCGATGCATCTGCTAACGAATATGTAGCAAAAGTGCGTGAGTATGCGGGAAGTGAAGGTGCAGAAGTAATTGTTGTTTGCGCACGCATTGAATCTGAAATTGCTGAGCTTGAAGGAGAAGAAAAAGCAATGTTCCTTGAAGAACTAGGCATTGAACAGTCAGGTCTAGATCAGCTTGTACGTGCAGCGTACGATTTACTTGGATTAGCTACGTACTTTACAGCTGGTGAGCAAGAAGTACGCGCGTGGACGTTTACACAAGGTATGAAAGCTCCTGAGTGTGCAGGTATTATTCACACAGATTTTGAACGTGGATTTATTCGTGCAGAAACGGTGTCATACGAGGATTTATTAGCTGCTAAAACAATGGGAGCGGCTCGTGAAGCTGGAAAAGTACGTTTAGAGGGAAAAGAATACATCGTAAAAGATGGAGACGTTATGCATTTCCGCTTTAACGTATAAGATTAAAAGCCGAAAGAAGATATCTTCTTTCGGCTTTTGTCGTTGGCGAAAATATTAGCGTATATTTACGAAACAGCCCGCAATGCATATTGCTTTGCCTATGGTAGTGTGCTATAATTTTAATTCGTGAGTAATATTTTATTGCTCCTTGCCCGTTTCGGGCCGTTAGACCAAAAGGAGGTGACAGTGATGAGAAAGTATGAAGTAATGTACATCATCCGTCCAAGCATTGATGACGAAGCAAAGAAAGCATTAGTTGAGCGCTTCAACGGCGTATTAACTGATAATGGTGCTGAAATCGCAAATGTTAAAGAATGGGGTAAACGTCGTTTAGCATACGAAATCAATGATTTCCGTGACGGTTACTACATGATTCTTGACGTGGCGGCTACTTCAGAAGCAGTTTCTGAATTTGATCGTCTTGCGAAAATCAACGAAGACATTATCCGTCATATCGTTGTTAAACAAGAAGCATAATTAAACGTTTAAATAAATGGGTTTTATTTCCTTAAGGAGTGGTTCTGATGATGAATCGCGTAATTCTCGTAGGACGCTTAACCAAAGATCCTGAATTACGTTATACCCCGAGTGGAGCAGCGGTTGCAACATTCACTTTAGCGGTAAACCGCACATTTACAAATCAGCAAGGTGAACGTGAAGCTGACTTCATCAACTGTGTTGTATGGCGTCGTCAGGCTGAAAATGCAGCGAATTTCCTTAAAAAAGGAAGCTTAGCTGGTGTTGATGGTCGACTACAATCTCGCAGTTACGAAGGACAAGACGGTCGTCGCGTATACGTAACGGAAGTTGTAGCGGAAAGTGTGCAATTTTTAGAGCCGAAAAGTGGCGGTGGGGATACGCAACGCAGTAACTTTGCTAACACTGGAGGATCTGGACAAGGCTCTCCATTTGGAGATAATCAGAACCGTAACTCAGGTAATCAAGGTTATACTCGCGTTGATGATGATCCATTTGCAAATAATGGCGAGACAATTGACATTTCAGATGACGATTTACCGTTTTAATTCGCAGTAGATTATCCGGAGTATAAAATTTTATAGAAACTTTTAAGCGGAAGGAGGCGTATCAAAATGGCAGGTGGACGTAAAGGTGGACGCAACAGACGTCGTAAAGTTTGTTTCTTCACAGCAAACGGCATCACTCACATCGATTACAAAGATGTAGATATGCTTAAAAAATTCGTTTCAGAGCGTGGTAAAATTTTACCTCGTCGTGTAACTGGAACAAGCGCTAAATACCAACGTAAATTAACGATCGCTATCAAACGCGCTCGTCAAATGGCATTATTACCATATGTTTCTGGTGAATAATGAACGGTATAAAAAGAGGCAGTAAGGATTTCCTTACTGCCTCTTTTTACATTACATAGGTGCTCTTTTGTCAAATAGTTGCTTCTTATGAACTGAATCGATAAAATAAATAATAGTCTATGTCAACGAGGTGAAGTTGTGAAAGGAATTCGATATATTACAGAAGGAGCAGCTCTTTTAGCGCTGTTTGTGGCGCTGTTGCTTTTTTCACTATACATACCTGTTGTGGGAACCATTTTTCAACTAGCGCTAGCTGTTCCATTTATTGTGTATACCGTTCGTCATGGGTGGAAAAAGGCAATATTATTTTTAGTAGTAGGGTTGTTATTGACTTTGTTATTTGGAAATGTGTTGACTCTTCCTTTTACACTTGTATTTGGTATTGGTGGATTAGCAATAGGAATGCTTTACCGACAAAAACAAAAAAGGTATACCATTTTACTAGGCGGCACGGTTGCATTTAGTTTAGGTTTACTTTTATTGTTCGTAGGAGCAAATGTCATTTTTAATGTTAATTTAATGGAGCAAATAAATAATGCTTTAGATCAATCGATTAATCAAAGTATTGAAATGATGAAAAGTTTAGGACAAGACGTTAAGGAATCTCAAATTGACCAAATGAGAGATGCGTTTGATATGTTTAAAAATCTGTTGCCTCTATTAATTGTTATGGGCGGAGTTATTCTGGCCTTTTTCTCTCAGCTTATTGCTACGCCTATTCTTAAAAGAACAGGTTATGAGGTGCAAGCATTCCCGCCTTTTCGTGAATTGAAACTTCCTAAAAGTATTCTATGGTATTATTTGATTGCGTTAATCTTATCTTTCCCATCTTTTAATATTGAACAAGGTACATTTATGTACGTAGCTATTATCAACATCGTGATGGGACTGCAAATGCTAGTAGTGTTACAAGGGATCTCTTTTATTTTCTATTTCTCGTATCAAAAAGGGTATGCCAAAGCAATTCCAATTGTTGTAACAATTTTAGCATTAATTATTCCAATTATCCTTCAAATTGTGCGCATCTTAGGTATAATTGATTTAGGATTTAATTTAAGAAAACAATTAGACACAAAAAAGTAGATATTGTGGAACTTAAAAAAGTAGGAGCTGAAATGGATGCCTGTCTTTACAAAAAAGAACGTCATTCGCTATCCATTTTACTCATTGTATAGTATAGCCCTGATTTTAGTAGGTATCGTGACCTATCATAATTGGATCATAGGAATGATAGGCTTTATATTACTATTAGCCTGTCTTTTTCTATACATGAGAATGGAGCGAATGCTGTCCGATGAGTTTGAAACCTATATTTCAATGCTGTCTCATCGGCTGAAAAAAGTAGGCGAAGAGGCATTAATGGAAATGCCGATTGGGATTATGCTATTTAATGATGAATATCAAATTGAATGGACCAATCCTTTTCTAGCATCTTGTCTCGGTGAAGACACACTAGTGGGAAGATCATTATACGATGTAGCAGAGAGTATTATTCCACTGATCAAACAAGAAGTGGAAACAGAAGTTGTCACGTTGCATGATCGGAAATTCAAAGTGGTGATTAAACGAGACGAGCGCTTACTGTACTTCTTTGATATTACAGAGCAAATAGAAATCGAAAAATTGTATGAAGAAGAACGAACAAGTTTAGGCATTATCTTTTTAGATAATTATGATGAACTCACGCAAGGAATGGATGATCAAGTTAAAAGTAACTTGAATAGCCAAGTAACTTCTATGTTAAATAGTTGGGCTCAAGAATACGGTATTTTTATTAAACGTACGTCTTCTGAGAAATTTATTGCGATTATGAATGAACAAATCTTAATTCATTTAGAGCGAAGTAAATTTTCTATTTTGGACCAAGTTCGAGAAGAGACGTCTAAACAAAATATACCGCTTACATTAAGCATTGGTATCGGAGCTGGTGCTGCTGATTTACCTGAGCTGGGTGCTTTAGCTCAATCTAGCTTGGATTTGGCCTTAGGTCGAGGTGGAGATCAAGTAGCGATTAAACAGCCGAATGGAAAAGTGAAATTCTTTGGCGGCAAGACAAATCCAATGGAAAAACGGACGCGCGTGCGTGCAAGAGTTATTTCTCACGCGTTAAAAGAGCTCATTACAGAGAGTGGAAAAGTGATTATTATGGGTCATAAGTATCCGGATATGGATGCTGTAGGAGCTGCCATTGGAATATTAAAAGTAGCACAAGTGAATCAAAAAGACGGTTTTATCGTATTAGATCCTGACCATATTGATACAGGTGTTCAGCGAATGCTAGAAGAGATTAAAAAGAAGGAAGGCCTGTGGGAACGATTTATTACGCCTGAAGAAGCCTTAAATCTTGTGAGCGATGATACTCTTTTAGTAGTAGTAGATACGCATAAGCCGTCGCTCGTTATTGAAGAAAGGTTATTAAATCGTATTGAAAATGTCGTGGTCATTGATCATCATAGACGAGGAGAAGACTTTATCGAAGATCCTCTTCTTGTCTATATGGAGCCATACGCTTCCTCGACAGCAGAACTCGTTACTGAGCTGCTTGAATACCAGCCAAAACGATTTAAAATTGATATGCTAGAAGCAACAGCACTTTTAGCCGGTATTATTGTCGATACAAAAAGCTTTACATTACGCACGGGATCTCGTACGTTTGATGCAGCGTCCTTTTTACGTTCTCAAGGCGCAGATACGGTTCTTGTTCAAAAGTTTTTAAAAGAAGATATCACGCAATATGTACAGCGAGCACGCTTTATTGAACATGCAGAGATTTATACAGCAGGTATTGCCATTTCACGAGCTGAACCAAACAAAATGTATGATCAGGTGTTAATTGCGCAAGCTGCAGATACGCTGCTTTCAATCAGCGGAGTGGTTGCTTCATTTGTTATTTCTAAGCGACGGGATAATCTAATTGGTATTAGTGCTAGATCGCTTGGGGATATCAATGTACAAGTTATTATGGAAAGTCTCCAAGGCGGAGGCCACTTAACGAATGCTGCTACTCAGCTCCAAGACATTAGTTTGGATGAAGCTGAAGAACGGCTTAAACAAGCAATTGATGAGTACTTAGATGGAGGTAGAAGATCATGAAAGTAATTTTCTTAAAAGATGTAAAAGGAAAAGGCAAAAAAGGTGAAGTGAAAAATGTTTCAGACGGTTATGCACATAACTTCTTATTAAAAAATGGTTATGCTGTTGAAGCTACAGGCGGTAATGTGAAGGTATTAGAAGCACAAAAACATAGAGAGCAAAAAGATGCAGCTGCAGAACTTCAAGCAAACAAAGAGTTAAAAGCAACTCTTGAAGAACTAACAGTTGAATTAACAGCAAAATCTGGTGAAGGAGGCCGTTTATTTGGTTCTATCACAAGCAAACAAATTGCTGAAGAATTAAAGAAAAAACACAAAATTAAAGTAGATAAGCGTAAAATTGAATTAAATGATGCTATTCGCGCATTAGGCTACACAAATGTACCGGTTAAATTACATCCAGAAGTAACGGCTACTGTAAAGGTACACGTGACTGAACAAAAATAAACGTACGATTGAAAAATAGGTAAATAATATAAAGGGTTGGCGCGGACTTGTATTTGTTCGCGCCAACATTTATGATGAAAGAAAATACGAAAGAATATAAGAGGGGCATAGAAATATGAGTGATCTTTTTGCTGATCGTCTTCCGCCTCAGAATATTGAAGCAGAGCAAGCGCTATTAGGGGCCATTTTCTTAGAGCCTTCTTCTTTAACCTTAGCATCTGAGCTGCTAATACCTGAAGATTTTTACCGGGCATCGCACCAGAAAATCTTTACATGTATGCTGAAACTTTCTGACCAAGGTGAACCGGTTGATTTGGTAACGGTAACGTCTGAATTAGCTGATCAAAAAATCTTAGAAGAAGTTGGCGGCGTATCGTATTTAAGTGATTTAGCTAACTCTGTTCCAACGGCTGCAAACGTAGAGTATTACGGTAAAATCGTAGAAGAAAAGTCGATTTTACGCCGTCTAATTCGTACTGCAACGCATATTGCTTCAGAAGGATATGCAAGGGAAGACGAAGTAGAAGTTTTATTAAATGAAGCGGAAAAAAATATTTTAGAAGTAGCACAGCGTAAAAACAGCGGTGTGTTTCAAAATATCAAAGATGTACTTGTACAAACGTACGATGATATCGAAGTTCTTCACAATCGAAAAGGTGACATTACAGGTATCCCAACCGGGTTTAGTGACTTAGATAGAATGACAGCAGGGTTCCAGCGAAATGATTTAATCATTGTAGCGGCCCGTCCATCGGTAGGTAAAACGGCTTTTGCCTTAAATATTGCGCAAAACGTTGCAACGAAAACGGATGAGAACGTAGCAATCTTCAGTTTAGAGATGGGTGCTCAGCAGCTTGTTATGAGGATGCTGTGTGCCGAAGGAAATATTGATGCACAAAGGTTGCGTACAGGCTCGCTTACAGCTGATGACTGGGGAAAGCTCACGATGGCAATGGGATCTTTGTCCAATGCAGGGATTTATATTGATGATACACCGGGTATTCGAGTAGGTGAAATTCGTTCTAAGTGTCGTCGCCTGAAGCAAGAAGGCGGGCTTGGGATGATTTTAATTGACTACTTACAGCTCATTCAAGGAAATGGACGAAGCGGAGAAAACAGACAGCAGGAAGTATCTGAAATTTCGCGTGCGTTAAAAGGTTTAGCCCGTGAATTAGAAGTTCCTGTTATCGCCTTATCACAGCTTTCTCGTGGAGTAGAGCAGAGACAAGATAAGCGACCGATGATGTCTGATATCCGTGAATCCGGAAGTATTGAGCAGGATGCCGATATCGTAGCTTTCTTATATCGTGAAGACTATTATGAAAAAGATACAGAAAATCAAAATATTATCGAGATTATTATAGCTAAGCAGCGTAACGGTCCCGTTGGAACCGTACAGCTTGCCTTCGTAAAAGAGTACAATAAATTCGTTAATCTCGAGCGGCGCTTTGATGACGCAGGAGTGCCGCCTGGTGCATAAAACCTCTCAATATGAGAGGTTTTATTTTATTGTTATCGCATTCGTTCCGCAAAATACGATATATTTGTAATAACTTTTGTTAAATCGTTCGGATTTAATTGACTTTAGCGTGATAAATTGATACACTTATCCATGGTTAAATTATGTCGTAGTGAGCTGTTGCTTACTAAGCGGAGGTGCTTAAGATATGTCTTCAGTCGTTGTAGTAGGAACACAATGGGGAGATGAAGGAAAAGGGAAGATTACAGACTTCCTATCAGAAAATGCAGAAGTGATTGCACGTTACCAAGGGGGGAACAATGCAGGTCACACAATTAAGTTTAATGGTGAAACTTATAAGTTACATTTAATTCCTTCAGGTATTTTTTATAATGACAAAACGTGTGTAATTGGAAACGGTATGGTTGTCGATCCAAAAGCGCTTGTTCAAGAATTAAAATACTTACATGATCGCGGTGTAACAACAGAAAACTTACGTATTAGTAACCGAGCTCATGTGATTCTTCCATATCATTTAAAATTAGATGAAGTTGAAGAAGAACGTAAAGGTGAAAATAAGATTGGTACAACGAAAAAAGGTATTGGACCAGCTTATATGGATAAAGCAGCACGTGTTGGTATTCGAATTGCCGATTTACTAGACCGTGAAGTATTTGAAGCAAAATTAACACAAAACTTAGCTGAAAAGAATCGCCTTCTTGAAAAAATGTATGAAGTAGAAGGCTTTACATTAGAAGAAATTTTAGATGAGTACTATGAGTATGGTCAACAAGTTGCAAAATATGTTGTTGATACATCAGTAGTATTAAATGATGCGTTAGACGAAGGACGTCGTGTACTATTTGAAGGCGCACAAGGTGTTATGTTAGATATCGATCAAGGAACATATCCATTTGTTACATCTTCGAACCCAGTAGCTGGTGGAGTAACGATTGGTTCTGGTGTAGGTCCATCTAAAATCAAACACGTGGTAGGCGTATCAAAAGCGTATACAACTCGTGTTGGTGACGGTCCTTTCCCAACTGAATTAACAAACGAAATCGGTGATCAAATCCGTGAAGTAGGACGTGAATATGGTACAACAACTGGTCGTCCTCGCCGTGTAGGTTGGTTCGATAGTGTAGTTGTACGTCATGCTCGTCGAGTTAGCGGAATCACAGATTTATCTTTAAACTCGATTGATGTATTAACGGGAATTGAGACATTAAAGATTTGTGTAGCTTACCGTTACAAAGGGGAAGTTATGGAAGAATTCCCTGCTAGCTTAAAAACACTTGCAGAATGCGAACCTGTATATGAAGAGCTTCCAGGTTGGACAGAAGATATTACGGGTGTGAAAACATTAGATGAGTTACCTGATAACGCTCGCCACTACTTAGAGCGCGTGTCTCAATTAACAGGTATTCCTTTATCTATTTTCTCTGTAGGTCCAGATCGTACACAAACAAATGTATTACGTGGTGTATATAGCTAAATAAAAAAGGTTAGCTCCTCGTGAGCTAACCTTTTATATATATAATTGGTGGTTTGTTAACAAGATTTTTAAAAAAAGCTCAATAATAAAAATAAAGTTTTAAAAAACTATTGCATTTATATAAAATATCGTGTTATTATAATAAGCGTCGCTAAGAGATATAACATGAGCCATTAGCTCAGTTGGTAGAGCATCTGACTTTTAATCAGAGGGTCGAAGGTTCGAGTCCTTCATGGCTCACTTTTGTTACAACGTGGCCCGTTGGTCAAGCGGTTAAGACACCGCCCTTTCACGGCGGTAACACGGGTTCGAATCCCGTACGGGTCATTTTTAATAATTTTAATACATAGCATATAAACTGAGGTCCCGTGGTGTAGCGGTTAACATGCCTGCCTGTCACGCAGGAGATCGCGGGTTCGATTCCCGTCGGGACCGCCATTTTGGCTCGGTAGCTCAGTTGGTAGAGCAAAGGACTGAAAATCCTTGTGTCGGCGGTTCGATTCCGTCCCGAGCCATCAAAAAGCATGACTTTATTTAAAGTCATGCTTTTTTCTTTTATTTACATTTAAAAGAAAACGTTATTTGCTTTGTATCTCTTTTGTGGTAATATATTACTTTTGTATTTAGAGATGGTTGAAAATCATATATCTTCATGTATAGTAGAGGATGAACTTGTGACGTTTCAAGGGTTATCAAGTATAATAAAACTACGGTATTCAAACAGTATGAATACTATCTTTTATATTTTGCTTCAACTAATAAAGGAGAACGATGATCATGGATAAACGTATTTTAGTCGTAGATGACGAAAAGCCGATTGCAGATATTTTAAAGTTTAATTTGCAAAAAGAAGGTTACGAAGTATTTTGTGCTTATGATGGCGTAGAAGCACTTGAAAAAGTGGAAGAAGTACAGCCTGAAATGATTTTATTAGATATTATGCTTCCTCAGAAAGATGGAATGGAAGTTTGCCGAGAAGTGCGTAAAAAATATGATATGCCAATTATCATGTTAACAGCAAAAGACTCTGAAATTGACAAAGTTTTAGGTCTAGAATTAGGTGCAGATGATTATGTAACTAAGCCGTTCAGTACGCGTGAATTATTAGCACGTGTAAAAGCTAATTTACGTAGACATCAGCAGGTAGCTGTTCCAACAGAAGAAAGTGAAACGAATGAAATTACGATTGGAGCACTTGTTATTCACCCAGATGCTTATATCGTGTCTAAGCGCGGAGAAACGATTGAACTGACTCATCGTGAATTTGAGCTGCTGCATTATTTAGCGAAGCACATTGGACAAGTCATGACGCGTGAACACTTGCTTCAAACCGTATGGGGCTATGACTATTTTGGTGATGTGCGTACGGTAGATGTAACAGTTCGAAGATTACGTGAAAAAATTGAAGATAATCCAAGCCATCCAATGTGGATTGTAACAAGACGTGGAGTAGGCTATTATTTACGCAGCCCAGAGCAGGAGTAATTTTAGATGAAGAAAGTAAGGCTCCTGCAATCTATTCATTTAAAGTTTGTATTGATTTATGTGCTGCTCATTTTAATTGCGATGCAAATTATTGGGGTCTATTTTGCACGACAATTAGAAAAGGAATTAGTTAACAACTTTCGAACGTCTCTTCAAGAGCGGACGGACTTGCTGACGTATAATATTGGACAAGAAATGGTGAAAAATCGTGATGATGATTCACCCACTCTTGAGGAAGACTTAAAGACTATTTTACGAGATTTTGCTTCAAGACCCAATTTAGCTTCAAATGATATGAATGACATCTCTGAAGTAAGAGTCATTGACCAAAATAGAAGAATCATTGCTACATCGAACTCAAATCCTCAACAGATTATAGGTAAAAAGACTAATGATTTAGCGATTACAAATGCGTTGTTAGCAGGAACGAACTCTGATAATGTATTTGTTGATCAAAGCGGACAGCGAATCAGAGTTATGATACAGCCTATTCGTTTACAGGATAAAGTAGGTGCCAGTCAATCAAATTCCGCTAATAAAAATGGAAAAGTTCAGTCTAGCGAAGAAATCTTAGGTGCTATTTACTTAACAGCTTCCATGGAGCCTGTTTACGATCAAATGAGTAATATCAATCAGATCTTTAAGGCAGGTACGGTGATTGCTCTTTTTATCACAGCTATTTTAGGCGTGTTTTTAGCTCAGACAATTACTCGTCCAATGTCTGAAATGAGAAAACAAGCACTTGAGATGGCCAAAGGGAACTTCACGAGAAAAGCTAAGGTATACGGGTATGATGAAATTGGTCAGCTAGCTCTCACATTCAACAACTTAACAAGAAAGCTTCAAGAAGCACAGGCAACGACAGAAGGGGAGCGCCGTAAGCTTAGTTCGGTATTAGCTCATATGACGGACGGCGTTATTGCGACGGATCGAAAGGGAAGAGTAATTTTAATTAATGATCCAGCCGCAGCTATGCTAAATGTTTCACGTGAAACGGTTTTGTCTGACCCAGTTGTTTCCCTATTAGATCTTGAAGAAACGCATACGTTTGAAAGCTTGCTCGCTAATCAAGAGTCATTAATTTTGGACTTTAGTACAAAATCGGATCCTTTTATTTTACGAGCTACCATTTCCGCTATTCAAAAAGAGACCGGTTTTATTAACGGGATTATCATTGTCTTGCATGACATTACAGAGCAGGAGAAAATTGATCAAGATCGCCGAGAATTTGTAGCGAATGTTTCACATGAATTGCGTACGCCGTTAACAACAATGCGCAGTTATTTAGATGCGCTTGCAGACGGAGCTTGGCAAGATAAGGACTTAGCTCCAACATTTTTAAATGTAACGCAAACGGAAACAGAGCGAATGATTCGTCTCGTTAACGACTTGCTTCAATTATCTAAGCTAGATAGCCAAGATTACCGATTTAGTCGTGACCCAATCAATTTTGTGAAGTTCTATCATTACATTATTGATCGCTTTGAAATGACAATTGAACAAGGTATTTCGTTCGTGCGCGACTTACCAAATGAAGCAATCTATGTCGCTATCGATCAAGATAAAATTACACAAGTATTAGATAACATTATTTCCAATGCAATAAAATATTCACCTGAAGGCGGAACCATTACATTTTCAATTGCTCAGCATACGCATGAAATTGTTGTGAGCATTAAAGACCAAGGTATGGGAATTCCAAAATCAAATTTAGCTAAAATTTTTGAACGCTTCTATCGTGTAGATAAAGCACGAACGCGTAAATTAGGCGGAACAGGATTAGGGCTTGCTATTGCCAAGGAAATTATTGAAGCACATGATGGACGCATTTGGGCAGATAGTCAGGAAGGAAAAGGAACAACGATTTACTTTACTCTTCCGATTGAAAGTGAGAATGATGACGAATGGGAATGAGATATGAACATATCAAAACGGCCATCTTAGTTGTTCTCGTCGCTTCCAGTTTAATTATGACGTATCATATATGGACGTATCAGCCTTCTTATAAGGTCATTTCAAAAAATCAACATTTGCAGGAAGTTGAAGTGAGTTCAAAAAGTAAAATAGAAGATCATATTCTTCCAACAGAAGTTCTCTATCATCGAAACGATAATCACTACATGTCTCACGACGAAGATGATGTAAACAAATGGGTAAATGAAATGAAAAAGTGGAAGTTTTCGAATGTGACGGACGTTTCGGATGCTATTTCTCCTGATGGATTTTTAAATTATGTCCATGGAAGTAATTCTATTGAAGTGTTGTATCCAGACGCGCTACCGTTAAAAACATTTCAACAGCTTTTTTCATTTTCTCAAACTTCTTTGCCTAATCAAACATTTGACCGTGTACTCATTAAAATTAAGCGTACACCTTCCTTTTTCGTGAGCGTGTATCTTGTGAATTATGAGCAAAAAAAGATTTATTCGGTTACAGTCAAGAATTTGGCCAAAGATGATATCAAAGAATTAGAAGATAAAATGAAGCGTACGTATGCCCCGAGTCTTGTATATAAAGAAAACAAAAATCGGTATATCTTCCTTCCGGAAAATAATATTACGATGAATAGTGAAGTCTACTATACGAGCATGAGGCATTTAGATATTGAAAAATATAAAGAAGCGCTTTTTAACAACCCAGACTATGCACGGAAAGAAACGTCTACAAACAGAGATGTCTACACCGAAGGTACAAAAGTGATTAATGTCAATACGAAGACAGATGTGATGGAATATGTGAATCTTGTAAATTCCACGACCGAGGTAATGGAAGATTATAATTTGATAAATCGCAGCTTTAGCTTCGTTAATGACCATGGCGGCTGGACAGAATCTAATTACAGATTCAACAGCTGGAATCGTATTACAAAAGAAATTAGCTATCGTTATTATAAAGATAACTATCCCGTGTACAGCAATCAGGGAATGACTGAAATATATCAGAGATGGGGAAATGCGGAGATTTTAAATTACCGTCGTCCTCTTTATCGTTTTGTAAGAGTACAGGACTCCAGTGTAGAAAAGCTGCAGTCATCTCAAAAGGTGATTCAATTAATTGAAAAACATCAAAACTTTGACCCGAATCTGTTAAAAGATATTTCAATAGGCTATCAGCTAGAAGAAGTTTCACAGCAGCCGAAAACCGGTGAAAAGACGGTTGAATTTAATTCTAATTCTGTCAAACTCGTTCCTTCTTGGTTCTATTATTATAATAGCAAATGGTATCGAATTGCACCGCCGACCGAAGGAGGCGATAACGATGGATTGGAATAGAACAAAAACCATTTTTATTTTCACTTTCTTGATTCTTAATATTTACTTAGGCTATCAGATTTTTAAAACCCATCAAGAAGATCAGTACTCTCTATTTGTAGAGTCGAGCGTTGAAGAACAATTAACGAGTGAAGGCATTGAATACAAACATTTAGCTAAAGATGTGAAGGAAGCTTCGTCGTTAAATGCTAAAAGCAAACTGTTTAAAGATGAAGATTTAAAAAAGCTTAAAGAACAAAAAGCAGCGCTGCTTGAGGAAAAAACAATTCGAAGCGTATTAGACAAACCTTTTTCAGTGCCTGAGAAAAGTCCCGAAGCAAAGCTAAGTCAATTTCTAAAACGGTATGTGCTCTCGGGTAAGGATTATGAGCTATGGAATGTTAACAAAGAGAAAAACACAGTTACATTCTTTCAACAATATAAGAAGCATAAAATCTATGACAATGAAAATGGCATGATCATTGCTCATTTAAATGATAAAGGCGAAATTGTTTCATATGAACAAACTATGCTAGGTTCTGTGAAAACGTTGGATGATGAGCAGGATGTTTTAACGCCTTTAAAAGCATTGGAAAATTTGTTTTTGAAGGGTGAATTGAAAAAGAAAGATTCTGTAACAAAAGTAGAGTTTGGGTACTATACGTTTGATCTGCCGTTACTAAATTCTCAAGTTTTAGCACCAACTTGGCACATCGTTGTAAATGGAGATACAAGTTATTTTGTAAATGCCTTTGAAGGGCAGATTATTAAAAAAGGAAATAAATAAGTATTTGGAGTGAGATAAATGAGCCTGCATTTCAGCGTGCTAGCGAGTGGGAGCACAGGAAATGCGATTTTAGTAAGTGATGGAGAACATTCCTTACTAGTTGATGCAGGGCTGAGCGGAAAGCAAATGGAAGCTCTCTTTCAACAAGTAAATCGCAATATCCCGGATTTATCAGGAATTTTAGTGACTCACGAACATAGTGACCATATTAAAGGACTAGGTGTTCTGGCACGTAAATATAAGCTCCCTATTTTCGCAAATGAAAAAACGTGGAACGCAATGGATGGCTTGATCGGCAACATTGATACGGAACAGAAGTTTCACTTTGAAATTGGCCAAACGAAATCGTTTGGTCAATTGGAAGTGGAGTCTTTTGGCGTTTCGCATGATGCTGCAGAGCCTATGTTTTATGTCTTTCATCAAGGGTCTAAAAAATTAACCCTTATTACGGATACCGGCTATGTAAGTGATCGCATGAAAGGTACGATTAAAAATAGCGATATGTACGTATTTGAAAGCAATCATGATGTTGAAATGCTGAGAATGGGGCGCTACCCTTGGAGCATTAAAAGACGAATTCTAAGCGACGTGGGACACGTATCAAATGAAGACGCGGCGCTTGCAATGGCAGATGTGATTGGAGATCAAACCAAACGCATTTACTTGGCGCATTTGAGTCAAGACAATAACATGAAGGAAATTGCCCGCATGTCGGTTGCACAAGTGTTACAACAAAAAGACATCAATGTAGAGGACAATATTCTGCTATGTGATACTGATCCAAAAAGACCAACTGATATTGTTTATGTATAGTCTCTAGAAAGGAAGCGAAAAATAACTTCATTTAGTACGTGAATGCAGACATTCACGATGATAAATGAAGGGTTCGGTGATAGTGTGGAACATTATGATGAAGGCCAAGAGCCGAATAGTCGGCCGCCTAAACGCCGCAGAGGATATTTCGCTTCTGCTCTCATTGGAGCTATTATAGGTGCACTTATTGTACTGCTTCTTATGCCAGCCTTGGTGAGGAACGGGATTTTGCCAGATGGATGGATGACGGATGAAAATAGAGATGAACAAACAGGATCTACCATTCAAAAGTCAGTATCTCTTGACGTCACTACGGCCGTCACAAAAGCTGTTTCTGAAGCCAATGCAGCAGTTGTAGGAGTTGTAAACATCCAGAACTCTGAAAGCTTTTGGAATGATGAACGAACTGATGCCGGGACGGGCTCAGGTGTTATTTACAAAAAGCAGGGCAATAAAGCTTATATTGTGACAAACTATCATGTCATTAAAGGTGCTAACGAAATTGAAGTAAGCTTCAGTAACGGCACAAGGGTATCAGCTAAAATTCTTGGCAGTGATGATTTAATGGACTTAGCAGTTCTTGAAATTGATGCAGGTCACGTGACAAAAGTGGCTACCTTCGGAAATTCTGATAAGCTTAAAGCTGGTGAACCAGTGATTGCTATCGGAAACCCGCTAGGCCTTCAATTTTCTGGATCCGTTACACAAGGAGTTGTCTCAGGAGTTAATCGTGTCATTCCTCAAGATTTGAATGGCGATGGAAATCCTGATTGGCAATCAGAAGTCATTCAAACAGATGCAGCCATTAACCCTGGCAATAGCGGGGGTGCTCTTGTTAATATTGATGGTGAATTAATAGGCATTAATTCCATGAAGATTGCCCAAGAAGCAGTAGAAGGCATTGGTCTTGCGATTCCAATTAACATGGCTAGGCCCATTATTAATGACTTAGAACGATATGGTGAAGTCAGACGTCCGTATCTTGGAGTTAGTACACTATCATTAAGTGAGGTATCAGGGTATCATTTAAAAGAAACCCTTAAGTTACCGCATGATGTAGTAAACGGAGTCGCTGTTCTAAAAGTCGAACCAGGTTCGCCAGCCGCTAAAGCTGGGTTGAAGGAATATGATGTGATTGTTGAGCTAGATCACAGCAAAGTAAGGGATATTGCGACACTTCGCAAACACCTCTACATTGAAAAAGAAATTGGCGATAAAATGAATGTAACGTTCTATCGTGATGGCAAAAAGAAATCCACAGAAGTAAAATTAACGCGTCAAATGAAGTAAAAGAAAAGTTATCCACAGGGGATAAACTCCTGTGGTTTTTTAATGAAAAGAATAGAGAAAGGAAGATAAATACATGAAGATATATTGCTGTTTAGAACACACAGAACTAGCGCTGGATGTAATGGTAGATGAGATTGAGCTAGCACCGGTTTTTGAAAAAATAGAAAACTCAACTGACAAAAAAGGCTGCGAATATTGTGACAATGAAGCTGTATATGTAGTAGGGAACTAATATTCTTATACAAAATGTGGATATAACATGTGGATATGTGGATAATATCTGTGGATAAGAGATAAAGGAGAGGAGAACAGCCTGTGAATATCTCTATTATAACCATTGGGAAGTTAAAAGAAAAATACTTAAAACAAGGTATTGAAGAATATTTAAAGCGTTTATCAAGCTATGCAAAAGTAGAAATTATTGAGCTTGCAGATGAAAAAGCGCCCGAAAACTTAAGTGAATCTGAAATGGAACAGGTGAAACAAAAAGAAGGAGAGCGCATCTTAGCGAAAATCTCAGATGATACTCACGTGATCGCATTAGCTATCAACGGAAAACAAAAATCTTCCGAGGAACTGGCAAAAGAAATCGATTCATTAGCTACTTACGGAAAAAGTAAAGTAGCGTTTGTCATTGGCGGATCGCTTGGCTTAAGCAGCGAAGTAATGAAACGTTCAAACGCAGCTCTTTCTTTTTCAAAAATGACCTTTCCTCATCAGCTTATGCGCCTAGTATTAGTAGAACAGATTTACCGAGCTTTTCGTATTATTCGAAATGAACCGTATCATAAATAGAACGTGTGGATATTTTTTCATTAAAAGCAGAGGCAGAAGGAAATGTGAAACCTTCTGCCTCTGCTTTTATCATATGTGGATAAATAGCACACCTCTATAAAAAGAACAATTGAGTTTGAGCAAACGAGCTCTTATTTAAGAAACAGAAAAACCTTCGTCTTCTTTCACTCCAGCTCTGTCTTTAAACTCATCAAGTAACGCACGCACTTCATCAGTCGTTTCCGTGCTCATCAGGAGATTTCTTAATTCACTTGCACCGCGGAACCCACGAACGTAAATTTTGAAAAAGCGTCGAAGCGGTTTGAAAGGGCGCGGCTCTAGTTCTTCAGAATATTTGTCATGAAGGTCTAGCTGCAGGCGAAGAAGTTCTAATAGCTCTTCGCTTGTGTGCTCTTTCTTTTCTTTTTCAAACGCAAACGGATTATGGAAAATTCCGCGTCCAATCATGATTCCATCAACGCCGTACTTCTCCGCAAGCTCAAGACCTTTTTGGCGGTCAGGAATATCACCGTTAATTGTTAGTAGCGTATGAGGCGCAATTTCGTCACGAAGCTTCTTGATCTCCGGAATTAACTCCCAGTGCGCGTCAACATCGCTCATTTCTTTTTTCGTACGAAGGTGAATAGAAAGGTTCACGATATCCTGTTCGAGAATGTGCTTCAGCCATTCATACCACTCGTCAACTTGAGTATAGCCAAGACGAGTCTTTACGCTTACTGGAAGCCCTCCAGCTTTGGCTGCCTGGATAATCTCAGCCGCAGTATCTGGACGGCGAATCAAACCAGAACCTTTTCCGTTTCCTGCAACGTTCTGTACAGGGCAGCCCATATTAATATCAATGCCGCGAAAGCCCATTTCGGCCATGCCAATACTCATTTGACGGAAGTATTCAGGTTTATCTCCCCAAATATGCGCAACGATTGGCTGTTCATCATCTGTAAACGTCAAACGTCCTTTTACGCTATCTTTTCCTTTCGGATGGCAGTAGCTTTCCGTGTTCGTAAACTCTGTAAAAAATACGTCAGGTCGTGCTGCTTCAGTCACAACATGGCGAAAAACGACATCCGTCACAGCTTCCATCGGTGCCAAAATAAAAAACGGACGCGGCAACTCATGCCAAAAATTATCTTTCATCTTATATCTAAACCCTTTCTTTTAGGGAAAACATCTTCCCAAAATTAAAAAGTGTAATTTCTTTTATAAGGTTGAATGCTAGTATAAACTTCAACCAATATATACTTTAATGGTATGGAACGAAAAGTGCAAGGGAACGAGACATTTTGTTTGGCTGGAAATACTTATTGAAACGAATTCTATATCTAGTATTAGTGGGGGATAAGCGAGCCTGAAGGGATATACCGGATACTTACCAATAAATATGCTAACGCGTTTGGGGCTAGGCACTTTCTTTAAGGATATTATAAAGTATTCACCATAATTATGACCACGATAAAAGGTTTTATCAATAACTTCTACTATATAAAAACCACGTCTGTCACTGCACAACAGACGTGGCTTCATTACGTATTAATGCTTTTTGTAAGGAGCCCCGTCCTTAGAAGGCAGTCCAGAAATGTATCCGACACCACCTGTTTCTTGAATGCCAATGCTTTCTTTCATTGCGTTAGCTAACTCTTCTTTATCAACAGCGGTAATATTTTTGTCACTGATGTCCTCGCCTGGGTGCTGATAGTTGCTTAGTACGTAGCGAGAGTTTTTAATGTTTTCTACTGCACGAAGTCCTGTTGCTTCTGCTCCCACTGGAACTGAAAGAATGCGTGATAGTTTTTTTGTTTTCGCATTATAAGCCCATACGAAGTTGTTTGTATGCAGTGAGCTGTCTTCTCCGATAAACAGTGTATTTAAGTCGTTTGAATACGTAAGGTTATCAGGGTTGGCAATTTTATTTGGATTCGCTGTATTGCCATAGGCATCTGCTTTTTCTAGGTCTTGTCCAATCAGCAGTCCTTCCATACTTGCAGGAACGTAGCCGCTGTTAATCTTGCCTTTTGCTTGGTCTTTTTGATGCGAGCCTAAGTTCAGCTGGTAGGTCACACCAGACTCTAATTTTGGAAGCTGAATATCATCTTGTACAGCACCAGGCTCTTTTAGCATGGCACTATTTTGGTAAGAAATAGCCATATACGCTTTTTTATCTTTTTTGTTAACCGTTAGTCCTTCCATTTTGTTAAATTCAGACGTGGCACCTAAAATCGCACCGTATCTGCGTGATTCTAAAAAGGCAGCTGCTTTTTCCATGCCAGGCTTTACTTTTAAATATTCAACTTTTTTACTTGCGGCGGTTTTGACTGCTTTAAATCCTTTTGTAGGCTGATCAGCTGTTTCAAAAATATCACTAAATTTTGTGCTTTTGTCAATAATTGCTTTCACTTCATTGTCTGTTGCATGGCCAAGCTTGATCCACTGAAGGTCGCCTTTACCTCCATTTTTTGTGCTCGTTTGTTTAAACTTTGCAGCATAAAGCGTTCCTGCTGAGAAGTCTTTTTCCTTATCTGCTACATACATAAACATCATAGTATTAGACCCATCGTCTCCAAAAAGAGCGGTTTTATTATCTGGAAGTACCTGCATCATTTCGTGTGAAAAACGACCTGTGCTGTAATGTTTTACGACGGACGCATGGCCGCTTTCATCCACTGAAATTTCTGGAATCCAGCCGTAGTAGTAAGGGTTTGCTTTTGACGTGTCACCGAAATAAAGTTTGGCGAAGTTCGTGACGTCTTTATAAGAGCTAGATGAAGGGTCTTCAAAAGCGCGTGCATCTGGCTCGTACTCTTCTGAACCGAGGTGAGTCCCCCAATCGGTTGTCGAACCATTACATGGTGTCCACAAACCATTTACATTTGAAAAATCAATTTTTTTAGCATGGTTGACAGTTAGTTTTCCTGTTTTATCATCTCGATCAACTTGTGTAAGCGTCATGGAAGCAGGAAGACCGGAAATCTCTTTTCCAGCATTATTAACAGATTCATATTCATAATGTGAAATAATATAAGACTTACCGTTGATGGTGATAAAGCTGTTTGAATCCGGTGCGTCCGATACGTATGGTGATGGCTGATCAGGAACGCTTCGGTCAATAATTGGATCGCCGTTTGCATCGATTGGTGTACCAGCGGCGATTAATTCCCCTTTATTATCGACAATTTTATCTTTTGAAAGAAAGAGCTGGTTATAGTTAAGCGGTGTTTCTTCCACACTTCCATCTTTATACGTTACTTTTACAGAGGCTTCTGTATACGTTTTAATCATATTTTCAATCGTCGTAGGTGCTTTCATTGGCTGAAACTCGACGCTTTTTATTTGTTTCGGATGTTGAACTGGATGATGCTCTGCTGCAAAAGCAGAAGCGGCGCTAGAAGCTAAGAGAGTGAGAGATAGTCCAAGGGATACTCGTTTTTTCATGGTTGATAACCTCCAAATCGTATTCATATACTTATTAAATCATTTGATTGTTGAGGAAATATAAAGAGAAGCGCTGGATTTGTTGAGCTGTTGTTAAGAACGTTGAACATTTAGATGACAAGTTTAACTAGAAGTTATTCAGCTATCTTTCAGAATTTATTCAGATAGTATTCAGCTGGGCTTCATAGTGAATTCATGTTCCGCTCTTACAATAAACACATAGCTAAAGAGGACAAGAAGCGCTTTGGCTCGTACAGCAACAGTGAAAGGTATTTTAGCAGAAAAAAACGTTACTCCAATGGCGCTATTTTGATAAATGACCGCTGCTAAAACCTTTAGCTTGAGCTGTAAATACATTGAAAATTACGCGGAGGTATAATCATGATTGGAAAAGTATTAGCAGGAAAAGCAGTAGTAGCAAAAGCCGTGGGAGGTGCCACAATTGGAACAGCTATCGCTCTTGGATCAATGACAAGTGCATTTGCTTCAGACGGCCAGCACATTACTTCAACAAAAGCGTCGGCTCATACCGAAGCGGCAACATATACACAAGCTCAAGCAAAAACAATTGCCTTAAAGAACTGCGGAGGAACGGTTCAATCGGTTTCTTTTGAAAATAATGCCTATACGTTTTTAATTCACGGACAAGATAATCAAGATCACCACGTAAAAGTAAATGCACACAGCGGAAAAGTGGTAAAGGTTGAAAAACTATCTTTTTCTCGAAGTGAGGCACAAGCAGTAGCGTTGAAAAACTGTGGAGGAACAGTTAAGTCAGTAGGCTTCAATGATGGAGTGTATACGTTCTTAATTCATGGGAAAGATAGCCGCGATCATCACGTGAAAGTGAACGCAAAAAGTGGAAAAGTGATTCAAATTCAAAGCGCTGCATTTACAAAAGCACAGGTTCAAACGATCGCATTAAAAAATTGCAGCGGAACGATTCAGTCTAGTTCATACGCAAATGATGTATACACATTTTTAATTCACGGAAAAGATAACAAAGATCACCATGTGAAAATAAACGCTGAAACAGGCAAAGTAATCAAAGTCGAAGCGGTAAAGTTTACGCAAGAACAAGCTAAACAAGCTGCTCTTCAACAGCACAGAGGAACGGTTCAATCTGTTTCATTCAGTGAACAAGCGTACACGTTTGTGATCAAAGGAACAGACAATATAAAACATACTGTAAAAATCAGCCCTCAAACAGGAAAAGTATGCTGATTTGATAAAAAAGACGATTGCTTCACGGCAATCGTCTTTTTTACGTTAAGGGCAATACGATTTGAAAAGCAGTTCCTGCATTCAATTTGCTTTCTACACGTATTTTTCCCCCGTGCAGCTCTATAATAGATGCGCTGATGGCCAAGCCTAAGCCCGCTCCTCCATATGCTCGAGAGCGTGAAGCATCAGCTTTGTAAAATCGTTCAAATAAATGAGGAAGGTGCTCTTGAGGAATGCCATGACCGTTATCTAGTATTGTTAATGAAAGTTCTTTCTCATTTGTTTTCCCTATCACTTGAATAACTCCTGTATTTGGGTTCGTATGCTGTACCGCATTGGAAAATAAGTTTAAAATAACTTGTTTAAATTGATCTTTGTTAATTTCTGATGGTAAACGGCTTGGGAAGTCGAATAAAACGTTTCTGTTCCCAGCCAATAGCATTAATTGAGGTTTCATATCTAAAATTAATTCATCTACAAAACAGCACTCTTTTTGAAACAGGGGAAGTTGATCAAGCTGAGCAAGAAGCAGAAGATCCTGAATCAGTTTGCGCAGCCTTTTAGACTCCCCATACATACTTTTTAATGCGTCGTTTAACTGTTCAGGGTTACTGCTAGCCCCTCTTAGTAAAACTTCTAAAAAGCCATGAATGGATGTAAGCGGCGTTCGCAGTTCATGAGAAGCGTCCGCAACAAAACGTCGCATTTGTTCTTTGGCCTCTGTTTCAGCTTTAAATGCTTTTTCAAGACGCTCAAGCATTTCGTTAATAGAAAGAGAAAGACGGTCCATTTCAATTTGCCCTTGATTAACGGGTAAGCGGTCATGTAAGCTTCCGGCATTTATATGCTCCACTTTTTTAGTAGTAGTAAATAAAGGGATTAACGTCCGTTTTAAAACAGAAGAAAAAACAAAAAAAGCAATGGTCATTGCAGTAAGTGAAAGCATTAAAAAGATCATCATTTGTCTGATTAACAAATCTCTCAGTGATTCTGTTGGAGTATTGATTTGGATAACGCCCTGTATTTCCCCATCAAAGACAATAGGTTTTAAAACAATAACTTGCTCTTGATGACCATCGATTTTTTTGACGATGCTCATCGTGTTTTCCGGCTGGTTGATGTTTTTCATTACTTGTTTGTATGTAGATGCGGAAAGCCTAGGAAAGTATGAGTGATGTGGATCCTTAGCCAACCTTAGAAAGGTAATCTTTTGATTAATAAAGGTAATATTAACACCCGGGAAATAAACCATTGGTCTTGATTTTTTTACATTCTGGCTTGTTTCAATATCATGCTTCCAGACATCATCAGGAATCAAGTGAATTTGATCCTCGATGCTTCTAATTTTGTTTGTGTAGATAAATTGCTTCATGAACACGTATTGAAACAAGCCTATCAGTATCAGTAAACTCAAAATAACAAGCAAACTTCTGAATAAGAGCTGAAGGCGAAGAGAGTTCAGTGGAAAGAACCGTTTGTACTTCATGAAATATCAATCCGATACCCTACACCGCGAAGCGTTCGAATAACGGTTCGGCTATGGTCCTGTAATTTTTCTCTCAGTGATCGAATGTATACTTCTACAATGTTTTCTTCTCCTCCAAAATCATACCCCCACACTCGATCTAAAATGGTGGATTTACTTAGTACGAGACCGTGATTAATAACCAAGAATTTTAAGAGTGCATATTCAGTAGGGGATAAATCAAGTATGTGATTAAGGTATTTAATTTCTTTGCGGCGGTCATCAATTTTAAATGGACCGATTGATACTTCGTCTAATAAGTTTGGAAATTGATTGCGGATTCTAGCTTGAATGCGCGCAAGAAGTTCTTCAAAACTGAAAGGTTTAACCATATAATCATCTGCTCCGATGGTCAGCCCCTTTACTCGATCGTCTACTTGATCTTTTGCTGTTAGCATGATGACAGCGATATTCCCCATTTTCTTCAACAAGCGGCATACTTCAAATCCATCCATTCCCGGAAGCATAACATCTACAATAGCGATATGAGGCTTGAATTCTTTGGCTATATTAATTCCTTCAATTCCGTCTTGGGCAGCTTTGATATCAAATCCTTCATTCGTTAAACCTAAAGATAAAAACTGTAAAATAGTTGGTTCGTCATCTATAAGCAAGACTTTAATTCCTTTTAGTTGATCCATCATGGTGAAAACTCCTTTGCTCCTCTACTTTCTATTATGCTTTTTTATCTGAAACAGCACTGAATAATAGCTGAAAGCAAGCTGAAAAATAGTAGCTATTCTTATATCTTCAGCTAACTTTAAGCTTCTATTCGTCTTATTCTCAGAAATCTTTTGCATAATGAACGGCGTACTAGATAAAACACCATAAATTGGACGGAAAGTCTAATGGTGAAAGAGGAGGAAATTTAAAGATGATTAAATGGGCAAAAGTATTGTCTACATCTGCTTTAGGAACTGCAATTGCATTTAGCTCTATTACAACGAGTCACGCTGCAGAAATGAAGACAGCGAAAGCAGAGACAACTGAACATGTGAGTATCTCGCAAGCTCAGGCGAAAGGTATTGCTTTGCAAGATTGCGACGGGACGGTCACATCTACGGAATTTAAGCAGGAATCAAGTGTGTATGTAATTACCATTGTAACGAATAACCTGGAGCAAAGAATCGTAGAAGTAAGTGCGAGCACTGGAAAAGTAGTAAAGAAGCAAGAAGTGAAGCTATGGACACAAAATCAAGTGAAAGAATCTGTTTCTAAGAACTATAAAGGAGCCATTCAATCTATTATATTTAACAAAGAAATGCTTGAATATAATGTTATTGTAGTAGATGGCAAAGTAGAATATACGCTAACCGTGGATGGTCTAACGGGGAAAGTCATTCATGAAAATAAAAAAGAGCTGCAGCTAATGCCAGAGCAAAAAATAAAAGAAGCAGCTGTCAAACAGTATAGTGGTTACGTATATAGTCTAGAGTTTAAAGAAGCCACTAGTCAGTATATCGCAGTGATTCTTAAAGATGGCACTCAATATACCGTAACGTTAGATGCTTTCACTGGAACAGTAGTTAATACTTCTCAGCAAGAAGTAAAGCTATTAACGAGACAAGATGCAAAAGATCTTGCATTGGCTACATATGCAGGTAAGGTGAAAATGGTAGAATATGATCAAAACACAGCAATTTTCACAGTGAAAGTAATCAAAGGCAATACGGAATACACAGTCAGAATCGATGCGGTTTCGGGTAAAATCACATATGTAAAACAAGATAAGCTTCAGCCGTTAACGGAGAACGCTGTAAAAGTTCTTGCTTTAAAACATCAAAAAGGAAAAGTAGAGCATATTGAGCTTACAACGGAAAAGTCAATAACTGTATACGTAGTAAAGATAGTGAGCGGAAGCAAGCAGCAGACGCTTAAGTTCGATGCTTATACGGGACAAGAGTGTTCATAACTTTTTATCTTAAAATATACATTTCATTTTTCATTCATATCAAGCAGAGGATGCTTCAAAGCACCCTCTGCTTTTCTATTTTGTAACTGGAAACATCAACGGTTATCTATGTTAAGATAAATGTAGATTATTCTTATAAAATGGATAAAACTAGAATGAACTAAATTAAATAGATAGGGTGTATACATGAGAAAAGAAGTACAAGTTATAGCCAAAGAAGCTTTTATTAAAAAAGTGAACAAAGGTTATCCACTCATTGAAAAAGATGCGCTTGTTGATGGTCATAAACTGCAAGAAGAAGGCGTTATTATTAACTTAGTCACTCCGAAGAATCAATTTTTAGCCAAAGGCTATTATGGAAAGCAAAACAAAGGCTACGGCTGGATTCTGACGAAGAAGAAAAGTGAACAAATTGACGCGGCGTTTTTTGCACGGAAAATTCAGCAAGCGATTGCCTCTCGTCACGATTTTTATGCGTCTGAAGATACAACTGCTTTTCGTGTATTTAATAGTGAAGGCGACGGAATTGGCGGCTTAATCATTGATTATTATGACGGATATTACGTCACGAGTTGGTATAGTGAAGGAATTTATCAATTTAAAGAATCCGTTATTGAAGCTTTAAAGTCTGCGCCTAACTTTAAAGGGCTATACCAGAAAAAACGTTTCAACGTAAAAGGGCAGTATATTGAAGAAGATGATTTTGTCACAGGAAATAAAGGTGAATTCCCTTTAATTGTAAAAGAAAATGGTATTCGTTTTGCCGTTTATTTAAATGACGGAGCGATGGTTGGGGTCTTTTTAGATCAGCGAGACGTCCGTAAAACGATTCGAGATAAATATGCAAAGGGAAAGACCGTCTTAAATATGTTCTCATATACAGGCGCATTTTCAGTGGCGGCCGCTCTTGGAGGAGCTGCGAAAACAACAAGTGTCGACTTAGCCAATCGCAGCTTGGCAAAAACAATTGAGCAATTTAGTGTAAATGGAATTGATCATGAGGCACAGGACATTATTGTAGAAGATGTTTTTAAGTATTTTAAATATGCGGTTAAGAAGAACATGACGTTTGATCTTGTGGTGCTAGATCCGCCGAGCTTTGCTAAATCGAAAAAGCATACGTTTAGTGCGGCAAAAGACTACAAAGATTTATTAAAAGAAGCCATTGCTCTTACAAAGCCAAATGGTGTCATTGTAGCATCTACGAATGCAAGTAATTTTGATATGAAAAAATTTCATTCGTTTATTGAAAAAGCTTTTGATGAAAAAGGGGAACGCTACAAAATGATGGAGCAGTTCTCTCTTCCAGCTGATTTTAAAACAATAAAAGAATTTAAGTCAGGTGATTATCTCAAAGTCGTGTTTATTCAAAAAGTAAATCGCTAAATGCAAGGCTGCATGATGAACTCATGCAGCTTATTTATTGTGATGAAATAACGCTTACAAGCTATTTTGAAGGGAATAAAATGAAGGTGAAAGATAAATATTGTCAATATGTATGATAAAATAATAAAGGAATTATGCTCAACACTTCACAATTTTACAATATCATCCTTAAGAAACGTATTTTTACAATTGTTTTATTTTGAATGGGATAAGATTGGGTACGAAGTGGAAAGAGCATACTACTACTATTATTTAAAAACATGAAAGGAGAAAGATTATGGCTGAAATAACAAAAAAGCCTGCCGGCGAAGTGAAATTTATTCCTTTATTAATTTGTCTGGCAATCGGACTTATTTTATGGTTTATTACACCTCCGTCCGGACTTGATGTAAAGGCTTGGCACTTATTCGCTATTTTTGTGGCTACTATCGTAGGGCTTATCATTAAACCATTGCCATTAGGCAGTGTAGCTATTTTATCTTTAACCATTATTGTATTAACTAATACATTAACACTTGAACAATCGCTCAGCGGTTTTCAAAATACGACGATTTGGTTAATTGTTATTGCATTCTTTATTTCTAGAGGCTTTATTAAGACTGGTCTAGGAACAAGGGTTGCCTATATCTTTGTTCGTTTGTTCGGTAAAAAGACGTTGGGACTATCGTATTCTCTTATCGTAAGTGATTTACTTTTATCACCTGCAATGCCGTCTAATACAGCACGAGCTGGAGGAATTATTCTTCCAATCATTCGTTCTTTATCTGAAACATACGGATCGAGAACTGGAGACGGTACGGAGCGCAGAGTCGGTGCTTTCTTAACAAAAGTATCGTTTCAAGGAGATATGATTACATCCGCTATGTTCGTAACCGCAATGGCGGCCAATCCTCTTGCTGTTAAAATGACGGAACAAATTACAGGCAAGACTATTTCATGGGTTGGCTGGGCAGCGGCTGCAATTGTACCTGGAATTATTAGTTTAATTGTGATTCCGCTTGTTATTTATAAGCTGTATCCCCCAGAATTAAAAGAAACACCGGAAGCATCTGAAATTGCAGTGAAAAAATTAAATGAAATGGGGCCACTAAAGAAGGAAGAATGGTACATGATTGGCGTATTTTTACTTCTTCTTGTGCTTTGGATTTTTGGAGCTAATTTAAATATTAATGCAACAACAACTGCTTTTATTGGTCTATGTACGCTGCTTTTAACACAAGTATTAAGCTGGTCGGACATCAAAAAAGAACAGGGAGCATGGGATACATTAGTCTGGTTTGCTGTTTTGGTTATGATGGCAACTTTCTTAAATGATCTAGGCATGATTCCTTGGTTCAGTGATCTGATGAAAGGCACTGTTAGTCATATGTCTTGGATGACGGCGTTAATTGTACTAGCTATTGCGTATTTTTATTCTCACTACTTTTTTGCCAGTAATACGGCTCACGTCAGCGCTATGTACGCAGCATTTTTATCTGTCATCGTGGCCGCTGGTGCGCCTCCGTTACTGTCAGCATTAATTTTAGCGTTCTTTAGCAATTTATTTGGCTGTTTAACTCACTACGGCAGTGGACCGGCACCGGTGTTCTTCGGTAGTGGATATGTAACGCAGCAAAAATGGTGGTCGCTCGGCTTTTTAATTTCAATTATTCATATTATCATTTGGATTGGAATTGGCGGCTTGTGGTGGAAACTGATAGGTCTATGGTAAAAAACAGTGGCGCAGGCCACTGTTTTTTTATGCTTCAGCCCAAACGGATACAGAGCCGCCATTTACAGGAAAGTGTCCGTAGCCGTCTTCTTCAATCACAACTTGGTCTTCTCGGTTATTTGTGAAGTCGATCCACGTTTGTCCACTTCGGTGTTCGCCGACGAACATTCTCTTTTCGCCATCTTCGCCGTTTGACATCACCACAGCGCATCCAGACTTCTCAAATTCCTCTACACCATGCCTTACCCATCCAATGGTATTCGGGTGATCAAAATAATCGTCTTGCTGGCCGTATGCTTTGTCATACCGCACATGCAAGAGAGCGGAAATATCTTTTTCTTTTCCCTCAATTGGGTGCTCTCCGCCTATCCCAAAATAGTCTCCGTAAAACACACAAGGATAGCCGTCTTCACGAAGTAAAATTAGAGCGTAAGCACTTTGTTTGAACCAATCTTCTACCCAAGATTCTAAAGATTCATTTGGCTGAGAGTCATGGTTATCTACAAATGTGACAACATTCAACGGATGAGTCTTAACCAATGTATCATCAAAAATCGTGGTTAAATCAAAATCTCTTCCCTGCTGAGAGGCTTCATGCAGTTTATAGTGCAGCGATACGTCAAACAAATCGATTTGATAATCAATCACGTCTAGGAATTCCTGACAGGCTGTTAACTCTGGATTCCAAAACTCTCCCACAAAATAAAAGGGCTTTTCTTGAGAAGAGGACAATTCGTGGGCAAACTCTTTAATAAAATCGTGGTTAATATGTTTAATGGCGTCTAATCGATAACCGTCGCACTGCAGAGTGTCTGCTAACCATTTTCCCCATTTGATCATTTCTTCTCGAACTTCAGGATGATCGTAATCAATATTCGCAAACATTAAATAATCGTAGTTGCCAAACTCTTGATCCACATTTTCGTTCCAGCTTTTATTTTCTCCGGCAATACGAAAAACGCCTTCTTTTCCATTTTTATCATCGTAATCAGTGCCGTTAAAATGATTAAAGTTCCATTTGAAAGAAGAATATTGATCGCCGCGCCCTTCAAATGTAAACTTTGTCCATCCTTCAATTTCAAAAGGTTCAGAAATTTCTTCTGTTCGGTTCATGGGGTCCACTTCAATGACGTGGAACGTTTCTTTTTCATCTGCTGCGGCTTTATGGTTCATTACAACATCCACATAGACATTAATTCCATGATTATGACAGGCATCAATCGCTTCATGCAGCTCTTGTTTGGTTCCATACTTTGTACGAACGGTTCCTTTTTGATCAAATTCGCCAAGATCGTATAAGTCGTAAACGCCGTAGCCATTATCCTCTGATGAAACACCTTTTGTAACCGGGGGAATCCACACGGAATCAATTCCTTGTTCTTTTAGTTGAGGAGCGAGCTCTTTGAGGCGTTTCCAATGCTCGCCATCAGCTGGCACATGCCATTCGAAAAATTGCATAATTGTATGATTCCGTTCCAAGTTAAATCATCCTCCTTTTAAATAAAAAGATATAATCGCTCACGGATAGTTCTTTAGAATCAAATGAGGAATTGATTATATTTTTTCTTTTAACGTTCCTGTTATCCCTATTCCTTAAACCTTTTTCAATATATGTCGCTTAAGAAAATCTTAAAATTTTCTCTTCTTTTTTCTTAAAAAATGCAGTTTACAATAAAACCCATAGACGAAATGACCCATGACATACTTTTGAAAGGAGACTGAGAAAGCAATGGACGAATATGTGGTTTTAGTTGTAAACAATGAGCTGTTTGAACGATTTAAAAGAGGGGACACTTCAAGACAAACCGATGGCTCCGGACTTGGGTTAGCTATTGCTAAGTCAATTATTGATTTGCACGGAGGAGAACTGAATATTGAAATTGACGGAGATTTATTTAAAGTAACGATTACTCTTTAATGTGAGTGAATATAAACAGCATATCTAGTAAAAAAAAGAAGCAACCTCATTATGCTGGTTGCTTCTCTTTTTTTAACGTTCTTAATTTTATTCCGCAACCGCAAAGCGTACTGTGCTTTAGTACTTTTATTTCTCTATGACACTGATTACATCTTATTTCTTGTCCAATCATTTCTTCATCCCTTCCTCTTTTTACAGGAATTTAAATAAGTATCCATAAAATACGGATACTTATTTATTGATAAAATATTAAACTAATTGAGAATAAACGAGAATCTATAATGAGAAAAATCTCTTTATTTTTTCATTTAGAAAACTGATAAATTTATTTTACTTGCTGTGGAACAGACAACCCTAAACCATCTGCAATGCGTTTTCCATACTCTGGATCCGCTTTGTAGAAGTGTTGAATTTGGCGCAGTTTAATCTCTTCTTTTTCTACAGGCTTCATAGCTTCAACGATGTTTGCAACTAAGCGTGTACGCTCCTCTTCGCTTAGAAGGCGGTATAAATCACCTGCTTGTGTGTAATGATCGTTGTGATCATATGCAACACTATCAGCAACGCCTGAAACAGGGTATGCCGCTTGTTTGTTTTCATGAGATTCTGTCGGGCCCCCAAAGCTGTTTGGCTCATAGTAAACAGAACGGCCGCCGTTATCGTCAAAGCGCATTTGACCGTCACGCTGATAGTTATTTACTTCGCTGCGGGGACGGTTGATCGGTAGCGCTTGATGATTAGCGCCGACGCGGTAGCGATGTGCGTCGCTGTATGCGAATAGTCGACCTTGCAGCATTTTGTCAGGTGATACGTCAATTCCCGGCACAAGCGTTCCAGGTGAGAATGTAGCCTGCTCCACTTCTGCAAAATAATTTTCCGGATTGCGATCTAATACCATGCGACCTACTTCAATTAGTGGATAGTCTTTTTGTGACCATACCTTTGTTACATCGAACGGGTCGAAGCGATACGTATCAGCATCTTCTAACGGCATAATTTGAACGTACAGCTTCCATGAAGGCAAATCGCCTTTTTCAATGGCATTAAATAAATCTTCGGTATGATAATCTGGATTTTCACCAGCTATCTTGGCGGCTACGTCTGGAGCCAGATTTTTCACGCCTTGCTCTGTTTTAAAGTGATACTTCACCCAAACGCCATCTCCTTCGGCGTTAACCCACTTAAATGTGTGGCTGCCAAATCCATGCATATGGCGTAACGTTGCCGGGATACCTCGGTCAGACATCAAAATAGAAACTTGATGCAAAGATTCAGGAGAGAGGGACCAGAAATCCCACACGGCCGTCGGATTTTTTAAATGCGTGCGTGGATCGCGTTTTTGTGTATGAATAAAATCGGGAAATTTAATCGCATCTCGGATGAAAAATACAGGTGTATTATTTCCGACTAAGTCGTAGTTTCCTTCTTCTGTATAAAATTTAACAGCAAATCCGCGAGGGTCGCGAACGGTATCTGCTGAGCCGTTTTCACCAGCTACTGTTGAAAAGCGAACAAATAGAGGTGTTCGTTTTCCTACTTCAGAAAGGAAACCTGCTTTTGTATAGGTTGAAACATCGTTTGTCACTTCAAAATAACCATGGGCACCGGCGCCTTTTGCGTGCACGACACGTTCAGGAACACGCTCTCGGTTAAAATGGGCTAATTTCTCTAAAAGGTGAACATCTTGAATTAAGGTAGGACCGCGTGAACCAGCGGTCATTGAATTTTGATTATCTCCAACCGGAGCTCCCCAACTAGTCGTTAGGTTATTCTTGTTTGTTGTCATCTTAGAACCACCTCTTATTTGAATTTTGTTATGTTAGAAATAATGATAACATTTTTAAATAAAAAATCAATACTAATTTATAATTATTATAATTTAACCTGTGTATTCTGAGATGTAATCAGTGGGGGATACGCATGTGGAATGTACGAACTATTTTTAAAATTTTCTGTATAGTATATTTAGTTTAATGATAAAAATGCCTGGTGTGTAATTATTTTGAACGGCTATTACTACATTAAAAACACGCTTGCTTATATAAGCAAGCGTGTTCGTTTTATATATTTTGTGATAAATTTGCTTTTGCTGCCAGCTCAGCCTGAGGCGTGCGCCAAAGCTGTGTCCATTTTTGAATCGCGGCTATCATAATAATGAGACCAAGTATAAGCATGATGATCGAAAGAGTCGCATTTAATATGCTGTAACCTGCCGCAGCTTCGTTTAAATACACATTCTTAACCATCCAATAACCCGCATAGTTAACCGTTACGTAAAGGTAGGCTAGTGGAATAAGGCAAGTAAGCATATAGGAGCGTTTATCTGCAATTCTAAGAATGACGGTTGCTCCAATAATTAAACCAATAGAGGCCATTAACTGATTCGATACGCCGAACAGCGCCCAAACGGAGCCAATATCTCCTGAGAACAATAAGTACCCCCACATAAAACAGGCTAGGGCACTTGCAAAAATTGACCCCGGAAGCCAGTCTACTCGCTTTAAAGGTTTATAAAACTCACCGAAAAAGTCTTGAATTAAATAGCGGGAAACGCGTGTGCCAGCGTCGATAGCAGTTAAAATAAACACTGCTTCAAACATAATGACGAATTGGAAAAAATAAGAAGACAGGTGGCTGAACCAAGGAATTTCCGTGAAGATATACGTCATTCCTACAGCTAGTGTAACAGCGCCCCCTGTGCGGCCTTCTAAGTTTAGACCAATCTCTTGGCTAAGCTGAGGAAGAGCTGTTACATTCATGCCAAGCGTTTTGAACACTTCAGGTGTAGAGTTAATTGCAAAATAGTCTCCAGGATGTAAAGCTGTTGCTGCAATTAATGCCATAATTCCTACTAAGCATTCGACTAACATCGCGCCGAAGCCTACAACTTTAATGTCACTCCAACGATCAAGCATCTTAGGGGTTGTTCCTGAACCAACAAATGCATGGAAGCCAGAAATAGCACCGCAGGCGATCGTAATGGAAATGAACGGCCACACAGGTCCTGCTAAAATAGGGCCGCCTCCGTGAATAAATTCAGTAACTGCAGGAAATGGAATTGCTGGATTTACGAAAAACACGCCTACAATCAGCGCGATAAAGACACCAATTTTCATAAAGCTGCTTAAGTAATCTCGAGGTGCTAAAAGCAGCCAAACGGGCAAGGCCGCTGCGAAAAATGCATAAACGGGAAGAATAATTGAAAGTGTTTTAATATCTAGCGTTAAAAAATCTCCTAAAGCTGTTCCTTGAATATAAGGACCGCTAAATACGGCAATTAAAATTAAAATGAAGCCGACGGTAGAAGCCGCTTTTAAATTACCTGTTTTTTTGTGGTAAATACCTACCCCCATTGCGATCGGAATCGTAATTCCAACAGCGAATGTACCCCAAGGATTTTTCTCAAGTGCGTGTAACACGACCATAGATAAACCGGCCATTGTGATGGTAATGATAAAAAGCATAGCTAAACCTGTACAAAAACCAGCGACGGGTCCTAGCTCTTTTTTAGCCACTTCTGAAAGCGACTGGCCTTTTTGGCGCATAGATGCAAATAACACAACTGCATCGTGAACGGCTCCTCCGATTACAGCTCCGATTAAAAGCCAGAGCAGTCCGGGTAAATAGCCAAACTGAGCCGCTAAAATAGGTCCAACAAGCGGACCCGCAGCTGCAATAGCTGCAAAGTGATGACCAAATGTTACCCATCGGTTGGTTGGCACATAATCTTTTCCATCTTCAAGCTCATGTGCCGGCGTTTGTTGCGCATCGTTTAGCTTCAAGACCTTAACAGCCATGAATGTTCCATAAAGCCGATACGCAATCATTAAAATACAGATAGATCCAATAACAATCGTAACCGCATTCATTACAAATCCCCCTATCCCTTAGTTGTCTGATGTTTGTACTACTACACAACGTTATGTAATTGTGTGTTCCCCTTACAACTTTCATTATAAAAGAAGAAAGCGCTTTTATCACCAGTTTTTCCCTTAATTATTTTAAAAATTAGAAAGTTCAAATTCCCTTTGAAAAACTATAAGACTTTTCGCATAATCTCTGCTATAATTTTTAAAAAAATTAGTACGCATTTAGGTGTTTTTAGTTAGGGAGATGAAAAGAGTGAACCATCGTCAAGAGTTACAAAATAGCAAGCGTATTGTAGTCAAAGTAGGGACCTCTACGTTGACTTATGATAATGGAGATATTAACTTAGCACGCATTGAAAAACTAGCGCGTGTTTTATCTGATTTAATGAATGCAGGAAAAGAAGTTGTGCTTGTTACATCAGGTGCCGTTCAAGTGGGAGTAAAAAAACTAAAGTTAAAAGAAAAGCCAACTTCTATTCGAGAAAAACAAGCAGCAGCCTCTGTCGGGCAATGTGAGCTTATGCATATCTACAGTAAATTCTTTGGTGAGTACAGTCACATTGTTGGTCAAGTACTGTTAACAAAAGATGTAATCGAAGATGAACATGTGCGCAATAACGTTGTGAACACGTTTGAAAAATTAATTGAAGACAAAGTGATTCCTATTGTGAATGAAAACGATACAGTTGCAATCGATGAGATTGAAAACATCGTGCGTTTTGGAGATAACGATAATTTATCGGCCATTGTTTCAGTTTTGATTCACGCAGATTTACTCGTTATTTTATCTGATATTGAAGGTTTCTTTGATTCAGATCCCACAAAAAACCCTAACTCTAAATTAATGAAAGTAATAGATGGCATCACGCCGGAGCTTGAGAATTTTGCTGGAGATAGTGGAACTGACGTTGGAACAGGCGGAATGGTCACAAAGCTTACCGCTGCTAAAACAGCTACAAGTGCAGGCGTGAGCTTAATCTTAGCAAATGGTAAAGAGCCAAGTATTTTGCGAGATATTATTGAAGGCCAAGAAATTGGAACGTTATTCTTAAAACAAGCTGAAGGAGTAATGAAATGAGTGAATTGCAGCTTAAAGGAAAGCAGGCACAAGAAGCCTCTTATTTCTTAGGAAATGTAACGAGCGAACAAAAACAGCAAGCGCTTTATAAAATGGCGGCTGCTTTATTGAGTCAGCAAGAAGCGATTTTAAAAGCAAATGAATTAGACGTAGAAAAAGCGGTTCAAAAAGGCACGTCAAAAGCGATGTTAGATCGCCTATCTTTAAATGAAGAGCGGATTCATGGAATGGCAGACGGCCTGCGCCAAGTAGCTGCGCTTGCGGATCCAGTAGGAGAAGTACTGTCTATGGCCAAACGGCCAAATGGCTTACAAATTGGGCAGCAGCGTGTACCTATTGGTGTCATAGGAATTATTTATGAAGCGCGTCCAAACGTTACATGTGATGCAGCAGGCTTATGCTTAAAAGCAGGAAATGCGGTTATTTTGCGCGGAGGCAGTGAGGCATTTTATTCGAATCAAGCGATTGTTTCTATATTATCTCAAGCTGCGGCAAGTGCAGGATTGCCTGAGCATAGCGTCCAGCTTATTGAAGATACGTCGAGAGAAACAGCACTGGAGTTAATGAAACTAAATGAATATATCGATGTATTAATTCCTCGAGGCGGTGCTGGTTTAATTGAAGCGGTGGTAAAAAATGCAACGGTTCCTGTTATTGAAACGGGAACCGGGAACTGCCACATTTATGTTGATGACGAATATGACCGTGACATGGCGGCTAATATTGTCATTAATGCAAAAACATCTCGTCCAGCGGTGTGTAACTCAGCCGAAAAGCTGATTATTCATGAACGAGCGGCTTATGAATTTTTGCCGATTATTGTTCAAGCGCTACGAGAGGAAGGTGTAGAAGTACGCGGTGATGGCCGTGCGCTAACAATCGTTCCAGATCTTGTTCCAGCAGGGGATGAGGATTGGAAGAAAGAATATCTGGATTTCATCATGGCGGTTAAAATCGTAGATGATATCGATGAAGCGATTTCCCATATTAATGTTCATAGTTCACATCACTCCGAAGCGATTGTAACAACAAATTATGCTCATGCTCAGCGTTTTTTACAGCGCGTTAATTCAGCTGCTGTGTATGTGAATGCTTCGACGAGGTTTACGGACGGAGAAGAGTTTGGTTTCGGGGCAGAAATCGGGATTAGTACACAAAAGCTTCATGCACGCGGACCAATGGGATTAAAAGAATTAACAACATTAAAATATATTATTTACGGAAATGGACAAATTCGATAAAAAGAAGAGGCTGAGCCAAAAGTATTTTAGACGAAGTGAAAAACGAACCATTGATCAAAATTTTGATTAGTGGTTCGTTTTTTTATTAGAGTGAACGTAGGTTTCATCTGTTTAGCTTCTTCTAGCAGTTGATCGGAGGGAGAGACGAAGACTCCTGCGGGAAAAGCGGAACAGATGAGACCCCGCAGGAGTACAAGCGACGAGGAGGCTCAGCGGCCGCCCGCGGAAAGCGAAGTCTTGCACGGAAATTACCTGCGGTGTCACAAGCAGTTTAGCTCATGTATCACATTTGTTCGTCTTTAGATTAGCTTCATTCAGTAGTGCCCTAACATTCTCCTTTATTTCCATATATGTTCAATTTCTTCAAGTGACTTTCCTTTTGTTTCTGGCACCCACTTCCATATAAACAAAAACGAAGCGATACACATAATCATAAAAGATAAAAAGGTAAAAGATCCTCCAGCTTTGTTCCAAAGAATAGGAAAAAACTGAGACACAAACCAATTAGCTATCCACAAGAAAAAGGTGGAAATAGACATTGCATAGCCTCTTGCATGATTAGGAAAAATTTCAGAAATCACAACCCATACAACGGGTCCCATAGAAATATTAAAAAGAAATAAATAAAAAACAATAAGTAAACTAGTAGTCAAGCCTTCAGTACCCTGTGAATGAAATCCAAAAGAAACGAGAAGCTGCGTAACGGCCATACCAGCTGTGCCAGTAAGTAATAAAGCTTTGCGGCCAATCCGGTCGATAAGCCACATGGAACAAAGAACGCCTAAAAAGGCAGCTACACCAATCATAGACGTAACAAGGAGTGATAAATCTCCTCTAGCTCCAGCTGCTTCAAAAACTTGCGGGGCGTAATAAATAATGGCATTGATTCCGACAAGCTGTTGAAAGGCTGCAAGTAGAATACCAATAAGCAACGCTTTTCGAGGGCCTGCCTCTTTAAAAAGCGAAAGAGAAGCCGGTTGATTTTCTTTTAACGATTGCTCAATATGATACAGCTCTTGGCGTGCAATGCGTGTACCATTGATTTTAATTAAAATGTCCATAGCTTCTAAAGTGCGGTTTGCTTTTACCAGCCACCTTGGACTTTCAGGAACAGGAGAAAGAATAAGAAGAAATAAAAGAGCTGGAATGCCAGAAGCACCGATAATGTAGCGCCATCCTGTGGAATTCTGCCAAGCGTCTTCTCCAATAGATAAAATGTAGTCATTTACAAAATAGACAGAAACAATTCCAACGGCAACAGCAAATTGATAAAGAGAGCCTAAGCGGCCGCGCATGTGCGGAGGGGCTATTTCAGAAATATAGGTAATAGAAAGAACAGAAGCCATACCAATGCCTAGTCCCCCAATAATTCGAGAAACAATCACAAAAGAGATAGATGAAGATAGCGCTTGCATAATTGCGGATACGATAAATAAAGAAGCTGCTAAAAGTAAGATGGTTTTTCTACCGAATCGATCACTCAGTTTTCCTGAAGCAAGTACCCCAACGGCACCACCGAGCAGCAAACTAGATACAACAAAACCTACCATCGTTGGACTGAGATTAAAATGCACTTCCATCAACCTAATAGCCCCTGAAATGACGGCTGTGTCATAGCCGTAAAGTAACCCTCCAAAAGCAGCTGCACATGAAATGAAAATAACAAAAAATAGATTTCCTTTTTGCTCCTTACACTCGTCAGAAGTTACTTTTACTATCCCCATATAAATTCCTCCTTTGAATCGCGGTCACTATTTTAATTAAAAAAACGTTATACGTAAAACGTTTTCATAAAAGATGTTTTTATGTTAAACTAAAAATTGTAAATAATCAAATTATTTTTTAACTTTTATATGAATTATGTACGTTTTGTTATCAATCAATAGGGAAGAAAAAGTAGGGGGGAAAAGAAATATGGCATTTATGCAATGTGATTTTTTTTCAGAAGTATTGCAAATAAGTACTTCAATGAACGTTTTGATACCGCAGCAAACAAAATCTCAAATTGGTTTACAAACCAATACAAGAAGTGAGAAACACCCTACGCTCTATTTATTACATGGTCTTTCTGATGATCATACGATATGGATGAGAAGAACTTCGATTGAACGCTACGCATCAGAATTAGGGCTTGCAGTTGTAATGCCAAATGTAGATCGTAGCTTTTATAGAAATATGGCGTATGGAAAGAAGTATTGGACGTTTGTAACAGAAGAACTTCCTCAATTGGCTAGATCATTCTTTCCGTTATCGGAAAAAAGAGAAGATAATTTTGTAGCTGGTCTTTCTATGGGAGGGTACGGCGCTTTAAAATGGGCGTTTCGCAAACCACATCAATTTTCTGCAGCTGCCAGTTTATCAGGAGTGATGGACGTTGAAGGGCTTGGAGGGCGGGGAGAAGTTCAGTTCTTAGATTATCCTTTGATTTTTGGCATGCCGCCTGTTATTAGACCTGAGGATGATCTTTTCTGGCTGCTTGAAAATCGCCGGCGCTATGGNTGATTTTTGGCATGCCGCCTGTTATTAGACCTGAGGATGATCTTTTCTGGCTGCTTGAAAATCGCCGGCGCTATGGAGAAGTGACTCCGCGTATTTATCAATGCTGTGGAACAGAAGATTTTTTATATCAGGAAAATAAACGTTTTTCCGAGCGATGTAAGCAAGAGCCTATTTGTTTTACATATGAAGAAGGAAAAGGAAGTCACGACTGGGCATATTGGGATCAAAAAATTCAAGATGTGCTAAAGTGGCTGTTTAGTGAAAAGTAGGGAAGGTAGGTTTCGGTAGTTCCGACTTCTAGTAGTATAATAAAGAAAAATGTTTACTTGGTCGATAGACTAAAAGGAAATAGGAGTCGGTACGAATGGGGAGAAAAAAAATCACGATTACAGAAGTAGCGAAAGAAGCGGGTGTTTCATTAGCTACGGTATCAAGAATTTTCAATAATAAAGACGGTAAAATTAAAATCAGTGAAAAAACCAAGCAAAAAGTACTAAAAGCAGCAGCTCATTTAGGGTATCAGACGAATCCATTTGCGGCAGCTCTGCGGGCCCAAAAAACAGGGATTATCGGGATATTAATTAGAGACTTAAAAGATCCGTTTTTAATTGAACTATTAAAAAAGGTACAGCAACAAGTCCAAAGTCGAGGGATGGATGTTCTTATTGGACATACGGATTACCAAGAAACAACGGCTGAGCGTCAATTAAATGTTATGATGAACCATTGGTTTGATGGAGTCATTTTATTAGATTATGTAGCCGCTCAGAATCCTTTTGTAGACATATTAAAAGAATATCAAACGCCCTACGTTTCTCTTACAGGAGACGGCTCTTCTGCACTTTGGCCGATTGTACATGTAGATGATGCGGTGGGAATACAATTAGCTGTTGCTCACTTAACGGACCTTGGTCATAAGAATATCGGGTTCGTTGGAAAAGCTGTAAGCGGAGTCGAGCACCGTCTGTCTCTTTTTCATCAGTATGTACCGTCAGCAAACGCAAAGTTTGTAAAAGAAGATATGAATAACTCAGATGAACTATATCAGTTTATAAATGAGCTAGCTCATCATCCAGAGCCCCCAACTGCGCTTATTTGTGCTACGGATTACATTGCTCTGAAAGTGATACACTGTGCGTGGCAAAACGGGCTTCACGTTCCAGCAGATTTGTCTGTTATAGGGTTTGATGATATTAAAGAAGCTAGTGAAGCGCATCCTCCGCTAACAACCATCCGTCAACCGATGGAGAAAATGGCTGAAAAAGCAGTAAACCTCTTACTTCAGCAAATTCAGAATCAGCAAGAAATAGATCAAGTACAGTATAAAATGGCACCTGTATTAGTAGAGCGTGAGACCACAAAACGTATGAATTGATAAGGAATGTATATACTATTCCTGAAAGTGTGAGACAAAAAGTCCACACTTTTTTGCATTAACCATTGCGTCTACTTCCCTCTTTCTTATACACTGTATGCTGTAGGGGAAAAAACCAAGCTTTAATATGTTTGGAGCGATTTGATGACACAACAAAAATTAGATAAATATGAAATTATGGACGTTAGCTTACTAGCAGGTAAAATTATGTTAGAAAGCGGAGCAGAAACGTATCGAGTAGAAGACACAATGATGCGGATTGCAGCGTCTTACGGTATAAAAAAATCCCACAGCTATGTGACGCCAACAGGGATTATGTTTTCACTTGAAACGAAAGAACCGACGAAAACGAAGTTAATTCGTATTTCCGAACGAACGACCGATTTGAAAAAAGTAACCATGGTAAATAGCGTCTCAAGAACAATCAGTCAAGGAAACATCTCCTTGGAGGAAGCGTATGAAATGCTACAAGAAATTGAAGCAACGAACGTAGCTTTTCCACTATGGGTTCAACTTGCAGCTGCATCCATTTCTAGCGGATGCTTTTTAATCATGTTTCAAGGTTTATGGACGGACTTTATTCCAGCCATGTTTTCAGGAGGTCTCGGATTTTTAACCGTGGTGTATTTCCATCGTCTTATTCCGATTCGCTTTTTTGCTGAGTTTACCGCTTCGTTAGTTATTGGCCTTTTATCAGCTCTTTTAGTCGCTTCAGGACTGGGCACGCAAATTGATAAAATTATTATTGGATCCGTTATGCCTCTCGTTCCTGGCTTATCCATTACCAATGCAGTGCGAGATTTAATGGCGGGACATTTACTGTCTGGATTATCAAAAGGAGCAGAAGCGTTTCTGACGGCATTCGCTATTGGTGCAGGTATTGCCATTGTATTTACGCTTCTATAGGAGGGAGGCATCATATGCATATCGTAGAGCAGATAATTACAAGTTTTATTGCTTCAGCAGCGTTTGGGATCATTTTTAATGTTCCACGTGAATCATTATTAAAAAGTGGATTTGTCGGAATGATTGGCTGGCTCATTTACTATTTGCTAACGTTCTATGGTGTAGATGAAATTCCAAGCACCGTTGCATCGGCCTTCTTTATTGCTATTATTAGTCAAATTTACGCAAAAATTTATCGCACACCGATCATTATTTTCACCGTAGCAGGTATTATTCCGCTCGTTCCAGGGGGAACAGCATACGATGCCATGCGTAACTTTGTAGAAAATAACTATAATGAAGCCATTAGTCTTGCAGCAAAGGCCTTTATGATTTCAGGTTCAATTGCCATTGGTATTGTATTTTCTGAAGTCATTAACCAAATCATTCGTCAATCTAAATTAAATGCCAAAGCAAAATATCGACCGTAGAGAAGCAAGCTCAAATCAGAGCGTGCTTTTTTTATGAAAAAATAAAGGGATCCTTCACTTTTTTGTCACAAGAAAGTCACGTTTTAGTCTAAAAACGTTCAAAAAATGTACGTGCACAGCTAAAAAAATAGACTATACTATGTAAATAGAAAGAGAGACATTACATATGTTTGTGAAATATTGAGCATATTTCTCGAATTATTATGCTCAATGTTTCACAATATAAGTAAAAGATGCTCAGAAATGAGCAAAGTATCTATGGAAACGATGAATGTTCTTATATATGAAAGGAGAAAGAAGATGGATACAGTCATACTATCACGTATTCAATTTGCATCAACGACGCTGTTTCATTTTATCTTTGTACCGCTGTCTATCGGCCTTGTCTTTTTAGTAGCGATCATGGAAACGATGTACGTAGTAAAAAAAGATGAACAGTATAAAAAGATGGCAAAGTTTTGGGGGCACTTATTCCTGATTAACTTTGCTGTCGGAGTCGTAACAGGTATTTTACAAGAATTTCAGTTTGGCATGAACTGGTCAGAGTACTCACGGTTTGTAGGAGATGTATTCGGTGCGCCGCTTGCTATTGAAGCACTGCTAGCGTTTTTTATGGAGTCCACTTTCCTTGGACTGTGGATTTTCGGGTGGGATCGTTTGCCTAAATGGCTGCACTGCCTATGTATTTGGCTTGTTAGTCTAGGTACTATCTTTTCAGCGTTCTTTATTTTAACGGCTAATTCTTTTATGCAGCATCCGGTCGGAATGGAGCTGAATAATGGCCGTTTAGAAATGAATAACTTCTTTAAATTGTTAACAAACGGTCAGCTGTGGGTTGAATTCCCTCATACAATTTTAGGTTCGTTTGCAACAGGCGCCTTTTTTATCACGGGTGTCAGTGCCGTTATGCTCTTAAAGAAAAAACATGTGGCTTTTGCCAAAAAATCATTTCAAGTTGCTATCCTTGTAGGGTTAATTTCAGGTGTAGGAATTGCGCTATCTGGTCATGAACAGGCTGGATATTTAGTCAAAACACAGCCGATGAAAATGGCGGCAAGTGAAGGGTTATGGGAAAACAGCGGAAGTCCAGGTGCTTGGACGGTAACAGCAAATATTCACCCTGATGAAAAGAAAAATACGAGTGAAATCAAAATACCTTACTTATTAAGCTTCTTATCATACGGTAAGTTTTCAGGTTCGGTTCCTGGAATGAACGAGCTGCAGGAGCAGTATACGGCGAAATACGGGGAAGGAAATTATATTCCACCCGTTCGCACAACGTTTTGGAGTTTCCGCATTATGGCTGGTCTAGGTGGCGTATTATGTGCATTGGGCATTTGGGGTACGTACTTGCTTTCTCGTAAAAAACTTCAAGAAAGCAAACTATTTTTACGTATTATGACGATTGCCATTGCCTTTCCGTTCCTTGGAAGCTCAGCAGGTTGGATTATGACAGAGATTGGCCGTCAGCCGTGGGTTGTATTTGGCTATATGAAAACCGAAGATGCCGTGTCTCCTGGTGTAACAGCAGGTGAACTGTTGTTTTCTATTATCTCGTTTTCGTTCTTTTATTTAATTTTAGCTGTGATTATGGTGTTCTTATTTATTAAAGAAATTAAAAAAGGTCCAGATCATGATCACGAAGCACATACAAAAGTAACATCAACTGATCCGTTTACAAAGGAGGGATACAATGTTTTCTCTTAATGAATTCTGGTATTTACTAGTATCCATTCTGTTTGTTGGTTTTATCTTTTTAGAAGGCTTTGATTTCGGGATTGGAATGGTGTCTCGTTTTTTAGGAAGAAACGACTTAGAGCGACGAGCTTTTATTAATACAATCGGTCCTTTTTGGGATGCAAATGAAGTTTGGTTAATTTCAGCAATCGGTGCTATGTTTGCTGCTTTTCCAAACTGGTATGCGACGCTATTAAGCGGGTCATATGTTCTTTTCGTTCTTCTTTTGCTTTCCCTTATCGGACGCGGTGTAGCATTTGAATTTCGAGGAAAAGTTGAAAAACAAGCGTGGAAAAATGCATGGGATTGGGTGATATTCTTCGGAAGTCTTTTTCCACCGCTCATTTTTGGCATCTTATTTTCAGCACTAATGAAAGGCTTGCCTGTTGAAAGCAACATGCAAATGAATGCCGGCTTTTCGGATATTGTGAATCTATATACCATAACAGGCGGCGTGACCTTAACAATGCTTTGTTTATGGCACGGACTTATTTTTGCGACGATTCGTACGATGGACGACATCAGAGATCGTTCACGAAAAGTGGCTATGAAGCTTTTGCCTGTGAATGCCTTGCTGCTTCTTATTTTTTCAGGCATGACGTTTTTTGAAACAGATTTATTCAGTAATCATAGCCGCTTGATGCTATATACATTTTTTATCGGTATTTTCGTGTATTTACTAGCAGGATTTTTCCTTACACGAAAAAAAGACGGATGGGCATTTGCTATGTCTGGCTTAATTTTAATTTTATCAATTTCCTCTATATTTGCAGGATTGTTTCCAACCGTTTTAGTTAGTTCAATTAATGAAAGCTATAGTTTAACGATTCATAATGCAGCATCAGGGAATTATTCCTTAAAAATTATGTCTTACGCTGCTATTGCGCTGCTGCCTTTTGTGTTAGGTTATCAAATTTGGAGCTACTACGTTTTTAGAAAACGTGTAGATCATAAGGAGCATATGGAGTACTAATGGGTAGAAATTTAATGGTTTACAACGGAATAAAAATGGTTCTTGCCATGTTAATAGGGCTTATTACTATTCAAAGTGTAGCCATTATTTTTCAAGCTAAGTGGCTTGCCGAAGTAATTACTGCTCTTTTTCATGGTGAAAGTTTAACTTCGCAGACAAAAACAATCGGATTGTTTTTGTCTGCCTTTATGGTTCGTCAGATCATAGGTTTTATAGTGAAAAAAACGGCATATCAATTTGGAGTCAAAACGACTCAGGAACTTCGTTTGATAGTCAT
>NZ_JBLTHW010000009.1:0-59238 GCF_049199565.1 Priestia sp. D3YE.R1
CATCCTGAGCCAGGATCAAACTCTCCGAAGAAATGTTTGACTTGCTCAATTTAAAAATAAAAATTAACGTTGACGTTTGTCGCTTTGTTCAGTTTTCAAAGTTCAACCGCCGCTCTTGAGCGACTTTTTTATATTAACAAGTTGCCTTTCATTTGTCAACAACTTTTTAATATTTTATTTCTGATGAATTGCGATTGCTTTCCAATCACTCATCAGCGACATTTAATAATTTAACATCTGTATTATATAAAGTCAATACTTTTTGGAAAGTTTTTTTCGTTTTATTAAAAAACCTTGTTTACTTCCCTGCTTTCACTGAACCTTAGCAAGATCTTTGAAAGGATTTGATACTTCTCTTGAATGTTTCGTTCAAGAACTACCTGATTCAAACTTTGTTGAAAAACAACGTTTGTTCTCTTCATTTCTTCTCTGAGTAGTGCTTCTAACTCTAAACACTCCACCTGATTAAATAAACAAATTTTCATTGATTCACCTGCTTTTTGCGACATTGATTCTCAAACATCAAAATAAAATCAGTCGTTCTTTTCCTTACCTGTTATTAATTGTAGACAAAACGCATACAAATTAGACAAGTACTACTTATTAAATGAGGTGACAAAATGAATATGTTTTATACTATTCGAGCTAAAAGAATCAAACAAACAATGCTTATCGTAGTTGCTGCTTTTTTTACAAGCTTTTTTCTTTATGCTCAGCAGACGTTTCACTTCCCTGTGTTTTCAACAGATAATGGTCCACGAGCTGTTTATAAGGCGGATGATAAAAATCCCGAAGTCGCTCTTACATTTAACATCAGCTGGGGAGACGAAAGAGCTATTCCTATTCTAAATGAACTGAAAAAACAGCATATTGAACATGCTACTTTCTTTTTATCTGCTTCATGGGCTGAACGTCACCCAGATGTTGTAGAGCGCATTAAGAAAGAAGGTCACGAAATTGGCACAATGGGCTATGACTATACTTCTTATACAAGCCTAAAACCTAATGAGATTAGACAGGATCTTGCAAAATCAAAGAAAGTATTTGATTCTCTAGGCCTTAAAGATGTTCACCTTCTTCGTCCTCCTAACGGGCAATTTAATAAAGACATCTTAAAGTTAACAGCAGATATAGGATATACTACTGTTCACTGGAGCATTGACTCTAAAGACTGGACAAATCCAGGGGTTAAAAAGATTGTATCGAATGTTACAAAGCCTTTAGACGGGGGAGATATTATATTGCTGCACGCGTCTGACTCCGCTCAACAAACAGCAAAGGCTATTCCATATATCAAGAATTCATTACAAAATAAAAAAGTCTCAAACGTAAGTGTTTCAACATTAATTTCAAATTCAAAAACCCAGGTAAAAGATATCCGCTAAGATCTATACCCACTGTATATGGAAAGCAAAAGCAGACAAATATGCTATTTGTCTGCTTTTGCTATTCTTGCATGCGTAAGAAGTTTCGGCAAAATAAGAAGTTGATACATATTACAAATTAGAAGTGGAAACAACATAAGGTAAAGCCAGCTTTCTTCGTTCGTTCGCAGCGCTGGGAACCATTCAATTGTCGTTACAACAATCATAAAAAACAGCGCTGGTACAAAAGCCTCTTTATTCGTCTGCTTTTTCTTTGCATACGCCACTAACAACCCCACTGCTAACAAGAAAACGCTTAACAAAATATACTTACCTATGCCTTCTCCCGTTTGTTGGAAGAACTTATATCGAAAATAAGCAACGTCAAATAATACAAATAAAACAAATACAATTTGAACCGATTTCCAAAGAGATGCAGATTTAAAAATTCCCAACCCAAATCTGTGAATAGTTAAATATGCAAAAAAACCCATTTGGCTAATTAAACTAAAAATAAACCCTACTCCTACGAGCCATGTTAAAACAGCAACAATTTCTCCTATCTTTCCTTGTTGAAATAAGTGACCGTATTCCCCCCAGCGCACCGCAAACCCAACAACAGCTGTACTTATACCCCCAACAGCTAACGTGGTTAGAAATAGACGAACCCAATTTCGACTATTCACTTCCATCTCCCCCATAAGTTACAAAATTGTACCTTTTCATAAATTGTACCAATCACGTTTTGAAAAATCTAGAGCTCTTTTATGAATAAAAAACCTTGTTTATCTCATATTAAGCGTAAGCATATTAGGAAAGGAGCTCATTACTATGAAAAAGCGACTCATGCTCCTCATTTATATAGGAATGTGTATGCTTTTAGCTACAGCCTGTGCACCGCAAGATGAAGAGAACAATGGTATGGATTATGATCAAACAAAGAAAATGGTTGTTGATATTTTAAAAACAGATGAAGGAAAAAAAGCAGTCGAGGCAATTATGAAAGACCCTTCTGTTAGACAAGATATTTTAATGGATCAAAACGCGATAAAAGATACAATTTCTCAAACCCTCGTATCAGATAAAGGCGTGGAATTTTGGAAAAAAGCCATGGATGATCCGAAGTTTGCTGAAAGCTTTGCTAAAAGTTTGGAAAAAGAAAATAAGACGGTCATCAAACAACTAATGAAAGATCCTGAATATCAAGGAATGCTTCAAGATGTTTTAAAGGATCCGGCTATGGAAAAAGAAGTACTGACTGTTTTAAAGAGTAAAGAATATCGCACTTATTTACAAAAGATTATGACCGAAACGTTTGATAGCCCTCTTTATCAATCTAAAATTCAAGACATTCTTTTGAAAGCCGCTGAAGAAACACAAGGTGGACAAAAACAAAGCAGCGACGATGGTGGTTCTTCTTCCGCTGGATCTGACTCAGGCGGAGAACAGCAACAACAGTGATTAAATACGCATCTCATATGAGATGCGTATTTAATTATGTCATTTATTTTTATTAAAAAACCTAAATGACTTCTTTATATTTCTTAATACTTAGTATTTTTATTGGAATTGTAAACTTTAATTCTTAGCTTTATGGTAAAATATTAGAAATTAACACAATCGTTTTATAGCAAAAGGAGGGAATTCGATGGAATTTCGCGTTATTAAAACGTTTCAAACCATTGTTCGTTTAGGAAGCTTTCAATTAGCCGCTGAATATTTAAAGTACTCTCAGCCTACTATTACATTGCACATTCAAAAGTTAGAATCCGAACTAGGATTTAAGCTTTTAGAACGTGGAAAAAGCATTAAACTTACTGAAGCAGGTAAAATCTTTTACGAGCGGGCAAATATCTTACTAAAGGAATATGAATACCTAAATAACACCTTAAAGGATTATTCAACAGGCGAAGCTGGCACTATCCGTATAGGTGCTGCAGAGCCTACAGCAAGCAGTCGACTGCCTTCCATTCTCTCATTATTTAAAAAAAGATATCCCAACACAGAAATTAGCTTACTCGTTGCAGACGAAAAGCACCTTCATCAACATATACGCAATCAAGAAATTGATTTCGCGATTGGCACTGTCTCAGAATCGTTCAGAGATATAGAATTTGAGGCATTGCTAACGGAAAAACTTGTGCTGCTACTACCATTCAATCATGCTCTAACAAAAAGAAAAACAATCTTTGCAAAAGATTTAATACACGAAACGCTGATTACAGCTGGGCAATCTTCCGTTCAAAAGAAAATTGAGCAGCTAATCTTTGAACGAACAGGACAGCTGCCTGCTAAAGTCCAGTTAGGCACTATTAGCACACTTCAGCATTTTGTAAAAGAAAACTTAGGAATAGCCGTTGTTCCACAAATAAGCGCAACTCTTCCGCCAGATCAAGTGGTGGTTAAAACGATTCATGACTTACATGAGGGCCCTGCAATCGGCATTTTAAAGCACCAGTCTCACACCGTAAGTACAGCTGGAAAAACATTTTTAGCTCTCTTAAAGCAAAACCTTGCATTTGATTTTAAAAAGGCGCAGATTGAACTCTCTGTATAACAACAAAAAGCACGCGCTGTTCGAGCGCGTGCTTTTTGTTATTTCCCTGTTGCTGCTTTTTCATTTTCGCAAATAAATGCAATCTTGCTTGCAATCTCTCCATATATTTGACCTAAACGATGGGATTCGTCGTAAATGGAAGGTGCAAAATCTTCTTCATTCCAGTCGGGCTGACTTAACGGAAGCTGTCCTAAAAGCTCTGTCTGAAGTTCCTCAGCAAGTTTTGGACCCCCGCCTTTACCAAATACGTACTCTTTTTCGCCTGTTAGCTGGCTTTCAAAGTAGGCCATATTTTCTACAACTCCAATTACCTCATGATCTGTTTTCAAAGCCATAGCACCCGCTCTAGCTGCAACAAATGCCGCTGTAGGATGTGGTGTTGTAATAATCACTTCTTTACAAGCAGGAAGCATGGAGTGAACGTCTAATGCGACATCACCTGTTCCAGGAGGTAAGTCTAGTAAAAGATAATCTAATTCTCCCCATTCAACTTCTGTAAAAAAGCTCGTCAACATTTTTCCAAGCATAGGTCCTCGCCAGATAACAGGTGAATTATCTTCTACAAAGAAGCCCATGGAAATAACTTTTACTCCGAAACGGTCAACTGGAATAATCTTTTCACCTTCTACTACAGGACGCTGTATGATTCCCATCATATCTGGGACGCTGAATCCATAAATGTCAGCATCAATTAAACCAATTTTCTTTCCTAAACGAGCTAGAGAAACGGCTAAGTTCACAGAGACTGTTGATTTACCAACGCCTCCTTTACCGCTGGCAATAGCAATAAATTCAGGTGCATTCGGACTAGTTAGTAAGTTGCCAGTATTCGGCTGCTCAGCGCGGTACTGCTGAAGTTCCTCAGGCGTAAACTCAACAAATCGCAGTCCCACCGACTGTACACCTGCTTTTTTTAATTCTTCTACAATTGTGCCTTGAAGGCTCAGCTGTTCACTAGTACCTGTTTTTGCAACAGCAATCTTCAGGCTTATATGCTGTTTTTCAGCTTTGATTGTTATTTCTTTAATCGCATCTGTTTCTGATAGTTTTTTATTTAAAAATGGATCTGTAATTTCCCCTACTACTTCTTTTACTTGCTTTTCCGTTAGCATACTCCCACCACCATGTTAAAATCTATTTATACTATCAAGTATATCATACATATTAGATTTTTCTGAATAGAAGGATGCTATGCTTTTTATTTAGGCTTTTCTCCAGTAAAATACCGGCTGACTCCTTCATAAATGGATTCAGCTAACTTTTTTTGATAGCGTTTCGATTGAAGCATTTTACGTTCTGTAGGATTTGATAAGAATCCTACTTCAACCAAAGCACCGGGTGGCTTAGAATGCTTAAGAAGGTAAAGAGTTTGAATAGCTTTTGCTTCACGGGTCGTATTGTCTAGGTTATTTCTTAGCTCTTGTTGAATGAGTTTGGCCACTTGCTCGTTTTCTTTTAGGGATCCGTAATAGAAAGTTTGAGCCCCTCTCCACGCAGAGGATGGAATAGCATTCAAGTGAATACTTAAGTACAAATCGGCATTGGATTTATTAATCATCGTTAAGCGATTTTTTAAGTCTTCTACTTTTCTCCGACTGTATCCTCTTGTATCTTTGGCCGCTAGGTCTTCGTCTTTTTCTCTCGTCATAATAACAAGTGCCCCTTGCTCTTGCAGATAGTCCCGAAGCATTAACGAAATTTTAAGAGTTATTTCTTTTTCAAGCACTTCATCCTCTCCTACCGCTCCTCCATCAACACCGCCGTGTCCAGGATCTAGTACAATAACTTTCCCGCTAAGAGGAAGTGAAAGCGAACCGGATGATGTTCTATGATCTATCTGATATTGTACAATGACAAAAAGAACGAGAAGCGCTATAATTGTGCTCATTATTTTTACTTTAGACATTTTATCCCTTCCCTTCTTGCCTCACCTATTTATTTCTATATGGGACAAGAACGGGAATTATGAGTACTTTTTAATGCAAACGTAACCGACGTCTTTTTTCTGCGGTTCGATAACCTTCTTTCCACCAGTCTTGCACATATCCTTGACACAAATAATACAGACCATCTTGATAAAGGTCTGTTACAGACATGCTGACGGCTCCGTACAATGTATCAATTAAAAGAGACTCTTCTTGCTTACTGTGCTTCTGAAAATCTTCGTAGCCTTTACCACGTTTACTCACCCGGGCACCTAATAAAAATGATTCGATAGCAATGTCAAGACAGTACTCCTCCACATGTTCGTCTCCTAGCATATTCCACTGAAACATTGGGTGAAAATAACGGCGCAGCCTCTCTTGAAGCAAATCAAACGATAATTCCCTTAGGACTTTGCGTTCATATTTCATTTCTTTTTCATAACGTTTTTCTTTTAAATATGTAACCTCGTTCATGATAACGCCTCCCTTTTTTACATATTGTCTGCACAAGCCTTCGTCTCATACGCAAACAATAAATAAAAAAAGCCTTGGTCCAAAGACCAAGGCTTGAAACGTAATATAAAATTAACGTTTTGAGAATTGTGGTGCACGACGAGCGCCTTTAAGACCGTATTTTTTACGTTCTTTCGCACGAGCGTCACGAGTTAATAGACCAGCACGTTTTAATGTTCCACGGTATTCAGGGTCTGCTTCTAATAAAGCACGAGAGATTCCGTGACGAATAGCGCCAGCTTGACCTGCATAACCTCCACCATTAACGTTTACAAATACGTCATAGTTACCTACAGTTTCAGTTAAAGCAAGTGGTTGTTTTACTACTTCACGTAGTGCAGCAAATGGAATGTATTCTTCGATTTCACGACCGTTGATTGTTACGCGACCGTTACCTGGTACTAAACGTACACGAGCAACAGAGCTTTTACGACGACCAGTTCCGTAATATTGTACCTGTGCCAAGATAATAACCTCCTCTTATTAATTATCCGCGAAGTTCGTAAACTTCTGGTTTTTGTGCTTCATGTGGATGTGTTTCACCAGCATACACATGTAATTTTTTGAACATTTGACGGCCTAGGCTACCTTTTGGAAGCATGCCTTTGATTCCTAATTCAAGCATTTTCTCAGAGTAGTTAGTACGCATTTCTAATGCTGTACGTTGTTTCAAACCACCTGGGTGCATGCTGTGACGGTAATAAATTTTATCAGTTAATTTTTTACCTGTTAGTTCGATTTTTGACGCATTGATAAGGATCACGTGATCACCAGTATCAACATGTGGTGTAAAAGTTGGTTTATGTTTACCGCGTAAGATTGATGCTACTTCACTTGCTAAACGACCTAAAGTTTTACCTTCAGCATCGACAACATACCATTTACGCTCTACTTCGTTTGCTTTCGCCATGAAAGTTGTACGCATGAGTTTCCCTCCTAATTTTCATCATCAATTATAAAATTATTTCAACCTTCTATTTCAACACGATTAATTTCCGGGGCTAACCGTGGGGTTAAAATACATACCATATGATATATTATATCTTTAAGCTACTAATGTCAAGAAAATGTTACACCAGGTTTAGTTGTCATAGAAAACGCGCCATAAATATAGTCCTTGCGAAGGCGCAGTTTTCCCTGCACGAGGACGTGATTTGCTTTCTAGAATATCTTTTATAGCATCTGGTTCAATACGGCCTTGTCCTACTTCTAAAAGCGTTCCAACAAGAATACGAACCATATTATACAGAAAGCCACTTCCAACGAATCTAAACACAAGCTGACTATTCTCTTCATACATATCAATCTTATAAATCGTACGGATCTTATCTTCCACTTCTGTCCTCGCTGAACAAAAGCTTGTAAAGTCGTGTGTACCGAGTAAATATGTGATGGCTTTTTTCATTTTCGAGTAGTCTAATGGATAAGGGTAATGGTATGCATAAGAACGAGTGAAAGGATTTCGATCTTCGCCGCGCAAAATATGATAGCGATACTCTTTTGAAGTAACGTCATACCGGGCGTGAAAATGTGCATCAACTTCACATACATTCTTCATTACAATATCATCTGGTAGCATTGAATTCAATGCTTTTTTCCACTTATCACATGGAATATTTAGGTTTGTGTCAAAATGAATGACTTGCCCCTGTGCATGAACATTTGTGTCCGTTCGTCCAGAGGCGTAAATCGGAACTTTTTTGTTATGCATTTTCTCTAAAACGGATTCAATCTCGAGTTGAACAGTTCGCTTATTGGGCTGAACTTGATAACCCGAAAAGTGTGTGCCGTCGTATGCAACTATACATTTTAAACGTTTCATCTTTTCACCAAACAATCTTTACGTTCTAATCAGCACTAAAACAACTGCTACTGCCAGTAGAAGTAAAAGCATAATTGTATCTATGCTTCCCCATTTCAATTGACGATACTTTGTACGCCCTTCTCCGCCTTTATAACCCCTTGCCTCCATGGCAATAGCTAGCTCTTCAGCACGCTTAAATGAACCTATAAATAAAGGAACAAGCAAAGGAACGACAGCTTTCAACCGATCCGTAACAGGACCGCTGCTAAAGTCCACTCCTCGTGCTGTCTGTGCTTTAATAATTTTATCTGTCTCTTCCATCAATGTAGGAATAAAGCGAAGAGAAATGGACATCATTAAAGCTAATTCATGGACAGGAAGCTTGAGCTTTTTAAATGGATTCAACAAGCTTTCCATTCCATCTGTTACTTCAATGGGCGTAGTCGTTAACGTTAGCATCGTCGTAATTAAAATTAAAAACAAGAAGCGTAAGGAAATTAAAATACCTTGAATAAGGCCGCCTTTATAGACAGAAAACCATCCCCATTCAAACAAGAGAGGCCCTTCCTTTGTCATAAAAATGTGCAAAAGAAACGTGATGATAATAATAAATAGAACGGGCTTTAACCCTCTTAAAATAAATGAAACGGGCACTTTACTCATGGCCACTATGGCAAGGGTATACACACCTAAAAAAGCATAGCCGATAGGGTTATTTGCTAAAAACACAATTAATACATATGCAAATACGAGAAGCAGCTTGGCCCGAGGATCCATTCGATGGACAACAGAATGCCCCGGCACATACTTACCAATAATGATTGAGTTCATCATAATCGTTCACCTTGCTGCATAAGGTGCTGCACTTTCTCTACCACTTCAGAAAAGGTAATAACCGTATCCGATGCTTCAAGCTGAAATTTCTCTTGTAGCTTCAGCATAAAGCGAAGCGATTCTGGAACATCCAATCCATATTCTTTTAGCTGCGTATGCTGACCAAACACTTCTCTAGGTGACCCTTTCATCGCAATCGTTCCCTTATTCATCACAATTAGCTCATCAGCGTACATAGCTGCATCTTCCATGCTGTGAGTCACGAGAATCGTCGTCAAGCCTTTTTCTTTATGAAGACGATAAATCATATTCATAATTTCTTGACGGCCTCTAGGGTCCAATCCAGCAGTTGGCTCATCTAAAATTAGCACATTAGGATTCATCGCTAGAATACCTGCTATCGCTACACGACGCATTTGTCCACCACTCAAATCAAAAGGAGATCTGGTGAGAAGGTCTTCTGGCAACCCCACTAACTTGATAAGCTCTCTTGCTTTTTGCCTTGCTTCTTCTTCCAAAACGCCATAATTCATTGGCCCAAAAGCTATATCTTTTTCCACCGTTTCTTCAAAAAGCTGATGTTCTGGAAATTGAAACACTACGCCTACTTGCTGACGAATAGCTTTCAAATTCTTTTCTTTTCGATTGGCTTTAATTGTGCGCTCACCGATTTGAATTTCACCAGCAGTTGGCTTCAATAAAGCATTCAGATGCTGTATGATTGTTGATTTCCCAGAACCAGTATGGCCAATAACAGCCAAAAATGTACCTGATTGAATGCTTAAATTTAAGTCATGTAGAGCAATTCGTTCAAATGGTGTATTAACTTGATAACGATGCTCTACTTCTTTGAATATAATGTCCATAGTTCGTCCACCAAGTCCTCATCTGTTAAATGAATTTTTGATAAAGGAATTCCTACGGAAGCAAAACGATGGCTTAGTTTAACGGAAAACGGCAAGTCTAGTCCAATATCCGTTAACTTGGAACCTAATGCAAATACTTCGCGTGGAGTACCTGTTGCATAGATCTTCCCTTTGTTCATCACAACGACTCTGTCAGCCATTGCTACTTCATCTAAATCGTGGGTAATTGAAATAACCGTCAGTTGTTTTTCTTCTTTTAATTTTCTAACAGTTTCAAGTACTTCAGTTCGTCCAATAGGATCTAACATAGATGTTGCTTCATCTAGAATGATGACAGATGGCTGTACGGCAATTATACCCGCAATGGCCACACGCTGTTTTTGTCCACCTGATAGCTGATGAGGCTCTTGATCCAGAAAAGCACTCATATTGACCATTTCGATTGCTTCAGGTATACGTTTTTCCATAATCTCAAATGGAATCCCGTTGTTTTCAAGCCCAAACGCAATATCATCTTGAACGGTTGAGCCAACAAATTGATTATCTGGATTTTGAAACACCATTCCAATCTGCTTGCGCACATCCCATATTGTTTCTTCAGATAAAAGAGTATCGCCCACTCGAACCGTTCCTTTTTCAGGTAGCAAAAGGCCGTTTAGAATTCGTGCCAGCGTCGATTTACCAGATCCATTATGTCCAGCTATCGCTAACCATTCACCTTTATAAGCAGAGAGAGAAAGGTGATCTAATGTTAGGTCTGCTTCAGGATCGTATCGAAAGCATAAATCTTTTACCTCTAAAGACATTTCTTTCAACGCTATCTTCCTCTCAGCTTTTTCTATTGCAGCATTGCCTACATTGGTTTTTTACGCTATTTACCCGGTTTAAGGTATAAAAAAAGGGCAACGACTAGTTACACACTGTCTCGCCCTTTTCTATCTGTATTAAAAATATTAAACTAATTCAATGATAACCATTGGAGCACCGTCACCACGGCGAGGTCCAACTTTTAAGATACGAGTGTAACCGCCTTGGCGATCTTCGTAGCGAGTAGCGATATCGCTGAATAGTTTTTGTAAAGCGCTTTGACCAGCTTCTTCGTTAGCTACTTCATTACGGATGTAAGATGCAGCTTGACGACGAGCGTGTAGATCTCCACGTTTACCTAAAGTAATCATTTTTTCAACAGTTGAACGTAATTCTTTTGCACGAGCTTCAGTTGTCTCAATGCGTTCACTGATGATTAAATCAGTTGTTAAATCACGAAGAAGCGCCTTGCGTTGTGCGCTTGTACGACCTAATTTACGGTAAGACATGTGAGGTCCCCTCCTTTGTTAAGTAGTTAAACAGGTAGATATAATCAGTCGTCCTTACGTAGACCCAAACCTAATTCTTCAAGTTTAGCTTTAACTTCTTCTAAAGATTTACGGCCTAAGTTACGAACTTTCATCATATCTTCTTCTGTTTTATTAGCAAGCTCTTGTACAGTATTGATGCCTGCTCGTTTTAAGCAGTTGTAAGAACGAACAGATAAATCCAGTTCCTCGATCGTCATCTCTAGAACTTTTTCTTTCTGGTCTTCTTCTTTTTCTACCATGATCTCTGCTTTTTGAGCTTCATCTGTTAAGTTAACGAAGATATTTAAGTGTTCCGTTAGAATCTTTGCACCTAAAGCAACAGCTTTTTCTGGCTCGATGCTACCGTCAGTCCAAACATCCAACGTTAACTTATCGTAATTTGTCATTTGACCAACACGAGTATTTTCTACATAATACGATACGCGAGTAACAGGCGTATAGATTGAGTCAATTGGAAGTACACCAATTGGTTGGTCTTCACGCTTGTTAGCATCGGCAGGATTATAACCTCGACCTGTGCGAGCAGTAAGTCTCATACGGAAATGAGCATCTGACTCAAGTGTTGCAATATGAAGATCTGGATTTAGAACTTCGATATCGCTGTCTGCTTGAATGTCAGCAGCCGTTACTGTACCAGGACCTTTAACATCGATCTCAAGTGTTTTCTCTTCATCAGAGTAAATCTTTAACGCTAACTTTTTAACGTTTAAAATGATGTTTGTTACATCTTCAACAACTCCAGGAACTGTTGAAAATTCATGTAATACACCTTCAATTTGAATAGATGTTACAGCTGCACCAGGGAGTGAGGATAATAGGATACGACGTAAGGAGTTACCCAAAGTAGTACCATATCCACGCTCAAGTGGTTCGACGACGAATTTACCGTACTTTCTATCATCGCTGATTTCTACCGTTTCGATTTTTGGCTTTTCAATCTCTATCAATATAAACCCTCCTTCAAAACGTCGAAACCTCGGCTAGACGGCTGATTTCTCAAATGCCTAACCGAAATTCCCTATTAGACAGTTCCCGAATGTGCACAACAAATGGAAAACATTTCGTTGCATGAATAAATTCTACACCATCATCATTATAGACAACGAAATAGAATCTATACATATTAATTATACACGACGACGTTTTGGTGGGCGGCATCCGTTGTGAGGTACAGGAGTAACATCTTTAATAGCTGTTACTTCTAAACCTGCAGCTTGAAGAGCACGGATAGCTGCTTCACGACCAGCACCAGGGCCTTTAACTGTAACTTCAAGAGTTTTCATTCCGTTATCCATAGAAACTTTTGCAGCAGTTTCAGCAGCCATTTGCGCAGCAAATGGAGTAGATTTACGAGAACCTCTGAAGCCAAGTGCGCCTGCACTAGACCAAGCAATCGCATTACCGTGAACATCTGTAATTGTTACAATAGTGTTGTTAAACGTTGAGCGAATATGAGCTACACCAGCTTCAATATTCTTTTTCACGCGACGTTTACGTGTATTAGTTTTACGTGCCATCTGTTAATGACCTCCCTTACTAATTATTTCTTCTTGTTCGCTACAGTACGGCGTGGGCCTTTACGTGTACGAGCATTGTTTTTACTGTTTTGACCACGAACTGGTAAACTACGACGGTGGCGGATACCACGGTATGAACCAATCTCAATTAAACGTTTGATGTTTAAAGAAACTTCACGACGAAGATCGCCTTCTACTTTATAGCTATCTAAAATATCACGAATTTTACCTAATTCTTCTTCTGTTAAGTCACGAACGCGAGTATCTTCAGAAACTCCAGCTTCAGCTAGAACTTTTTCAGCAGTTGGACGACCAATACCGAAAATGTATGTTAATGAAATTACTACACGCTTGTCACGAGGAATATCAACACCAGCAATACGTGCCATATGAATAGTGCACCTCCTTATTGATTAACCTTGTTTTTGTTTATGCTTAGGGTTTTCACAAATTACCATTACTTTACCTTTTCTACGGATAACTTTACATTTTTCGCAGATTGGTTTAACTGATGGTCTGACTTTCATGTTTCATACCTCCTTGATAGTACGGAGTGCATAGGTTTTATTTGAAACGGTACGTAATTCTACCGCGAGTTAAATCGTATGGTGACAATTCTACAGTTACTTTATCACCAGGTAAGATTCGAATGAAATGCATGCGAATTTTCCCTGATACGTGAGCAAGTACTGTATGACCATTTTCTAATTCTACCTTGAACATAGCGTTAGGTAAAGTCTCAGCAACTGTACCTTCAACTTCAATTACATCGTCTTTTGCCATTAAAGTGCTCTCCTTTCTTTGAAACAGTAACAAGCTATCATTAAACGACTTAAAAAGAACCTGTTCTGAACATCCGGAGATCGTAATCATTAAATTCAAGATGATTGACGCTAATATACATCTTTACCATTTTAACAGCAATTCAGACGAAAAACGATCATCGTGAATTTAGATAATTACTGTTTACTGTCCAGTGCATCTAGCGAGGAATGGATAGAGATAACATCCTTTAACATTACAATGCTGTCAGAATTTCATATCCCGTCTCAGTAATTGCAATAGTATGTTCGAAGTGCGCACACATTTTACCATCCACTGTCACAACTGTCCAGTTATCAGGTAATGTTTTTACATATCGCATACCAGCATTCACCATTGGCTCAACTGCCAATACCATGCCTGGACGTAGACGCGGTCCTTTATTCGGTGGACCATAATGAGGTACTTGCGGATCTTCATGTAAGTCTTTGCCGACGCCATGGCCAACATATTCTCTTACAATCGAAAAGTTACGTGATTCTGCGTACTGTTGAATAGCATGTGAAATATTCGACAAACGCTCACCCGGCTTCGCTTCTGCTAATCCTTTGTAGAGAGATTGCTCAGTCACATCAAGCAGCTCTTGATTTTCTAATGAAATCTTTCCTACTCCATATGTCCAAGCTGAGTCACCGTGATAGCCACCGAATTTAGCTCCGATGTCTAAACTGATGATATCTCCTTCATTAAGCTTGCGTTCTCCCGGAATACCATGAACTAATTCTTCATTCACAGAAGCACATACACTGCCGCGAAAACCATTATACCCTTTAAAAGACGGAATTGCATCATGTTGACGAATAAAATTTTCAGCAATTGCATCCAATTCTATAGTCGTAATACCTGGAGCGATATGTTTTTTTAACTCTTGATGAGTTAAAGCCACGATTCGTCCAGCTTCACGCATGACCTCAATTTCCTCTGGTGTCTTGCAAATGATCATTGCTTAACCCCAGCAAGTAATTGACGAACATCCTCAAACACAATGTTAATATCTTGATTACCATTAATATTGCGTAGATAACCTTTTTCTTGATAGAAATCAAGTAGAGGTTGAGATTGTTTAACATTAACTGAAAGTCTAGTTGAAACCGTCTCAGCATTGTCATCTGCACGTTGGTAAAGCTCTCCGCCACATTTGTCACAAACTCCTTCTTTCGCAGGAGGATTGAATACTAAGTGGTAAGTAGCTCCGCAATCTTTACAAATGCGGCGTCCAGTAAGACGCTCCATTAAAATGCTTTGATCTACATCAATATTAATCACATAATCAATTTGCTTGTTTAGTTCTTTTGTAATTGTTTCAAGAGCTTCTGCTTGGGCTACTGTTCTTGGGAAGCCATCAAGTAAAAAGCCGTTTTCACAATCTTGTTTGTTTAAACGCTCGCGCACAATTCCAATTGTTACTTCATCAGGAACAAGGTTACCTTGGTCCATAAATGATTTAGCTTTTAAACCTAGTTGCGTTCCTTCTTTAATTGCAGCTCGGAACATATCTCCTGTTGAGATATGAGGGATATCGTAATGCTCAACGATTTTTTCTGCTTGAGTACCTTTCCCAGCACCAGGAAGGCCCATTAACACTAAATTCATTTCTTGCTTCCCCCTCAGTATCTTATCCGTTTAATGGGAAAGCAGCCTGCCCCCCACTAAACAGCTTTACTTAATAAATCCCTTATAATGGCGTTTCACTAATTGACTCTCAAGCTGTTTCATTGTCTCAAGAGCTACACCGACAACAATTAACAAACTAGTACCGCCGATCTGAGCAGATGATGGTAGGTTCGCAATTTTGATGAACAGAACCGGCAACACAGCAATTAACGCAAGGAATATCGAACCGATTAATGTCAGACGATATAACACTTTCGTTAAATAAGCTTGTGTGCTTTTACCAGGACGAATGCCTGGGATGTAGCCACCTTGCTTTTTCAAGTTCTCTGCTACTTGTTCAGGGTTAACTTGAACAAATGTATAGAAGTAACAAAAAGCAATGATTAACGCTACATACACTATCATACCAATTGGCTTAGTATAGTCAAATGTATTCTGAATCCACGTCGTTACATCATTTGGACCGAAAAATGATGCAATTGTTGGTGGTGTGATAATAAATGAAACTGCAAAGATAACAGGAATAACCCCAGCAGCATTTACTTTTAACGGTAAATGAGTGGATTGACCTCCAACAGGATTACGACCAGCTGAACCCTTTGCATATTGAATAGGAATTTTTCGTAGCGCTTGTTGGAAGTAAATAACCCCAACAATAATAGCTAAAACTGCAATCGCAATTAAAACTACCGTTACGATACGAATGAATAATTGATCCCCAACGTCTTCAAATTGCTGTGCATAAATTTGATTTAATGTTGTCGGAATACCAGCTGCAATCCCAGCAAAGATAATGATAGAAATACCATTACCTACGCCTTTTGCAGTAATCTGTTCTCCTAACCACATTAAGAAGGCAGTACCTGCCGTTAACACTGTAGCAATTAGAAGATACGTAGAAATTCCTGGATTAGCGATCAATTGTCCGCCCGAAATATTGTTGAATCCTATAGACATACCTAAAGCCTGGATAAATCCAAGCACAATTGTTCCATAACGAGTTACTTGAGCTAATTTACGGCGCCCAACATCTCCCTGCTTTGACCATTCTGTAAACTTAGGTACAACATCCATCTGCAATAATTGGACGATGATGGATGCTGTAATATAAGGCATAATGCCCATAGCAAGAATGGAGAAGTTTTTTAACGCGCCGCCGCCAAATGTATTCAGAACTCCGAATACATTTAACCCATCTTGCAATTTTAGTACATCCGTATTAACACTTGGTACAGGAATAAATGTACCAATTCGGAAGACAATTAACATTAACAAAGTGAAAAAGATTTTTTGTCTTATTTCACGCACGCGCATTAAATTGGAGATTGTTTGAAACATTAGATCACCTCAACTGTACCGCCAGCAGCTTCGATAGCTTCTTTAGCAGTTGAAGAGAATTTAGCAGCTTTAACAGTTAGCTTAGAGTTTAATGTACCGTTTCCTAGTACTTTAACGCCAGCTTTTGCTTTGCTTACTAAACCAGTTTCGATTAATAATTCTGGTGTTACTTCAGTTCCATCTTCAAAACGGTTAAGAGCTTCTAAATTAACGATCGCGTATTCTTTGCGATTGATATTAGTGAACCCACGTTTTGGAAGACGACGGAATAAAGGAGTTTGACCACCTTCGAAGCCAGGTCTTACGCCACCGCCAGAGCGAGCGTTTTGCCCTTTGTGACCTTTACCTGAAGTCTTTCCGTTACCTGAACCAGTACCACGACCTACACGGTTACGTACTTTACGTGAACCTTCAGCTGGTTTCAATTCATGAAGTTTCATTCCGGAGCACCTCCTTAGAGTGACAATTTATACTTATTGCTCTTTTACTGTAACAAGGTGAGCTACTTTGTTAATCATTCCGCGAATTGCAGGATTATCGTCTTGAACGACAGTTTGATTTAACTTACGTAGGCCAAGTGTACGAACAGTTACACGTTGATCTTCTGGACGACCAATTACGCTACGAGTAAGGGTAATTGCTAGTTTGTTTGCCATTCTATATCCCTCCCTTATCCTAACAGTTCTTCTACAGTCTTGCCACGTAGTTTTGCAACATCTTCAGCACGTTTTAGGTTAGCTAAACCGTTAAGAGTTGCACGTACCATGTTGATTGGAGTGTTTGAACCTAAAGATTTAGATAGAATATCACTTACTCCACCCAATTCTAGTACCGCACGAACTGGGCCACCAGCGATAACTCCTGTACCTTCAGAAGCAGGTTTTAAGAAAATTTGACCTGCACCAAATTGTCCAAGGATTTCGTGTGGAATAGTTGTACCAACCATAGGTACAGTAATTAAGTTTTTCTTCGCATCTTCAATTGCTTTACGGATTGCATCTGGTACCTCTTGTGCTTTACCAGTACCGAATCCAACGTGACCGTTTTTGTCACCAACTACAACTAATGCAGCGAAGCGGAAACGACGTCCACCTTTCACAACTTTAGCTACGCGGTTAACGGTAACAACACGTTCTTCAAGCTCTAATTTATTTGGATCAATACGACGCATGATTTTCCCTCCTTTTACAATTAGAATTGTAATCCAGCTTCACGAGCAGCGTCAGCTAATGCTTTAACACGGCCATGATATAAATAACCGCCACGGTCGAATACTACTTCGTTTACACCTTTTTCTACTGCGCGTTTAGCGACTAATTCGCCAACTTTGATAGCAGCTTCAGTGTTACCAGTGCTTTCTAAAGTCAGGTCTTTATCTAACGTTGAAGCACTTGCGATTGTTACTGAATTTAAATCGTCGATAACTTGTGCGTAAATATGTTGATTAGAACGGAACACGTTTAAACGCGGACGAGTTGCAGTTCCAGATAACTTCGCACGAACACGAGCATGTCTTTTTTTACGAACTTTGTTTTTATCAAGCTTCGTGATCATTTCGGGCACTCCTTTCTTTTACCTAACCGGCATTACTTCTTAGCAGTTTTACCTTCTTTACGACGTACATATTCGCCTTCGTAACGAATACCTTTACCTTTGTAAGGCTCTGGTGGACGAACGTCACGAATATTTGCAGCTAATGCACCTACGCGTTCTTTATCAATACCTTTAATAACGATCTTAGTTTGAGAAGGAACTTCGATTTCGATTCCTGTTTCAGGAGTAATCTCAACTGGGTGAGAGTATCCAACGCTCAATACTAATTTGCTACCAGATTTTTGTGCACGGTAACCTACACCGACTAATTCTAAACCACGTTCGAATCCTTTAGTAACACCTTCAACCATGTTACCTAAAAGGCTACGAGTAGTTCCGTGAAGAGCGCGGTGCTCTTTATTGTCGCTAGGACGATTAACAACTAATACGTTGTCTTCAACTTTAATTTCGATTTCAGGGTGGAATGTACGAGTTAATTCACCCTTTGGTCCTTTTACAGTTACAGTGTTGCTCTCGTTCGTAACTGTAACACCTGCTGGAAGTTCTAAAGGCTTTTTACCAACACGTGACATAGTTACACCTCCATTCACATTTAAAACTTATTACCAAACGTACGCTAATACTTCTCCACCAGTTTGCTTTTGACGAGCTTCTTTGTCAGTTAAAACACCTTGAGAAGTAGAAACGATTGCGATACCTAAACCGTTAAGTACACGTGGTACTTCGTTAGTTTTTGCATAAACACGTAGACCAGGTTTACTGATACGTTTTAAGCCTGTAATTACACGTTCGTTATTTGAACCGTATTTTAAGAAGATACGGATAATACCTTGTTTGTTGTCTTCGATGTATTCTACATCACGTACGAAACCCTCACGCTTAAGGATTTCTGCAATTTGCTTCTTAATGTTAGAAGCAGGAACTTCAATTTTCTCATGACGAACCATGTTCGCATTGCGGATACGAGTTAGTAAATCTGCAATAGGATCAGTCATTACCATATTAATTTACCTCCTTCCCAAACTTGGGTTTTACCAACTAGCTTTTTTAACACCAGGAATTTGACCTTTATAAGCAAGCTCACGGAAACAAATACGGCAAAGCTTGAATTTACGTAGTACTGAGTGTGGACGTCCACAACGTTCGCAACGTGTATACTCTTGTACTTGGAATTTTTGCTGGCGTTTTTGCTTCGCAATCATTGATTTTTTAGCCACATTTTCGCCTCCTCTGCTTAACGTTGGCAGTTATTACTTCTGGAATGGCATACCGAACTGAGTTAAAAGCTCACGAGCTTCTTCATCAGTGTTTGCTGTTGTAACAATAACGATATCCATACCACGAACTTTAGTTACTTTATCATAATCGATCTCTGGGAAGATCAATTGTTCTTTAACACCTAACGTGTAGTTTCCACGACCATCAAATGCTTTTTTAGATACCCCACGGAAATCACGCACACGTGGAAGTGATACTGATACTAGTTTATCGAAGAATTCGTACATACGCTCGCCGCGTAAAGTAACTTTCGCACCGATTGGCATACCTTCACGAAGACGGAAACCAGCGATAGATTTTTTCGCACGAGTTACAACAGGTTTTTGACCAGTGATTTCAGCTAGTTCTTCAACAGCGTTATCTAAAGCTTTTGAGTTAGAAACAGCATCACCGATACCCATGTTGATTACGATCTTGTCGATTTTTGGCACTTGCATTACAGATTCATAATTAAACTTGCTAACTAGAGCAGGAGTAATCTCTTTTGTAAATTTCTCTTTAAGACGGTTCATGTGAACTAAACCTCCCTTCACATTTCATTAATTATTTATCTAAAGTTTCACCAGATTTTTTTGCTACACGTACCTTTTTGCCATCGATAACTTGGTACCCAACACGAGTTGGCTCACCAGATTTAGGATCCAACGGCATTACGTTTGATACGTGGATAGGTGCCTCTTGGCTAACGATTCCACCTTGTGGATTTACTTGAGAAGGTTTAGAGTGTTTTTTAACAACGTTCACGCCTTCAACAAGTACACGGTCTTTCTTTGGGAAAGCTGCAAGTACTTCACCTTGCTTACCTTTGTCTTTACCAGAGATAACCACTACTTTGTCGCCCTTTTTAACATGCATCCTATTCGCACCTCCTTAAAAGGCATTTTGTATTTGTTCTATATATCAATTAGATAACTTCTGGAGCTAATGATACGATCTTCATGAAGTTGTTATCACGTAATTCACGAGCAACTGGTCCGAAGATACGAGTACCACGTGGTCCTTTGTCGTCACGGATGATTACGCAAGCATTTTCGTCGAAACGGATGTAAGAACCGTCAGTACGGCGAACACCACTTTTTGTACGTACAACAACAGCTTTAACAACGTCACCTTTTTTAACAACGCCTCCTGGTGTTGCTTGTTTCACCGTACAAACGATAACATCACCAATGTTTGCTGTCTTGCGACCTGAACCACCAAGTACTTTAATAGTAAGTACCTCACGTGCACCAGAGTTGTCTGCAACTTTTAAACGAGATTCTTGTTGAATCATGTACGAAACCTCCCTTCGGATGAATCATTCTTATCCGATCTATCTTAACTATTAGATGATAACAGCTTTTTCTACAACTTCTACTAGACGGAAACGTTTAGTAGCTGATAACGGACGAGTTTCCATGATCTTCACGATATCGCCTAGTTGAGCTGTATTGTTTTCATCGTGAGCTTTGAATTTCTTTGAGTATTTTACACGCTTGCCATAAAGCGAATGCTTTTTGTAAGTTTCAACAAGAACAGTAACAGTCTTATCCATTTTGTCAGAAACTACGCGGCCAGTGTAAACTTTACGTTGGTTGCGTTCACTCATTCTGAAAGCCTCCTCTCAGACTTAATTATTTATTAGCAGCAATCTCTCTTTCACGAACTACAGTTTTCATACGAGCGATCGATTTGCGCACTTCGCGAATACGAGTAGTATTCTCTAATTGTCCAGTCGCTAATTGGAAACGAAGGTTAAACAACTCTTCTTTTAAAGCCTTAACTTTTTGTTCAATTTCAGCAGTGGTAAGGTCACGAATTTCATTAGCTTTCATTAGAATCACCACCAATTTCTTCACGTTTTACAAACTTACATTTTACAGGTAGCTTGTGTGCAGCTAAACGTAAAGCTTCACGTGCAACCTCTTCAGATACACCTGAAATTTCAAACATTACTTTTCCAGGTTTAACAACTGCTACCCAACCTTCAGGAGCACCTTTACCAGAACCCATTCGGACTTCTAGAGGCTTAGCAGTATAAGGTTTAGAAGGGAAAATTTTAATCCATACTTTACCGCCACGTTTCATGTAACGAGTCATTGCGATACGAGCAGCTTCGATTTGACGGTTTGTAATCCAAGAAGCTTCAGTAGCTTGTAAACCGAATTCACCGAAATGTACTTCCGTACCACCTTTAGCGCGTCCACGCATTTTTCCGCGGTGTTCGCGACGATATTTAACGCGTTTTGGTAATAACATAATTATTTTCCTCCTTCCTCAGTTTTCTTTTTAGTAGGAAGAACCTCTCCACGATAGATCCATACTTTCACACCAAGTTTACCATAAGTAGTATCTGCTTCAGCGTGAGCATAGTCAATATCAGCGCGAAGTGTATGAAGTGGAACTGTACCTTCACTGTAATATTCAGAACGAGCAATATCAGCTCCGCCTAAACGACCAGATACCATTGTTTTGATACCTTGTGCGCCAGCACGCATACTACGTTGGATAGCTTGCTTTTGAGCACGACGGAATGATACACGGTTCTCAAGTTGGCGAGCGATGTTTTCAGCTACTAGTTTAGCATCTAAATCAGCTCGTTTAATTTCAAGGATGTTAATGTGTACACGCTTGCCTGTTAATTGGTTAAGAGCTTTACGAAGTGATTCTACTTCAGTACCACCTTTACCAATTACCATACCAGGTTTTGCAGTGTGGATCGTTACGTTTAAGCGGTTAGCAGCGCGTTCGATTTCAACTTTAGAAACAGCTGCATCGTTTAAACGTTTAGCGATATATTCACGTACTTTTAAGTCTTCATGTAATAAGTCAGCGTAGTCTTTGCCAGCGAACCATCTTGATTCCCAATCACGGATGACACCGACGCGAAGACCGACCGGATTTACCTTTTGACCCATGAATTATCCCTCCTTCTTTTCTGATACCACGATTGTGATGTGGCTTGTGCGCTTGTTAATTTGGCTTGCACGTCCCATAGCGCGTGGACGGAAACGTTTTAAAGTTGGACCTTCGTTAACAAAAGCGTCAGTAATAACTAAATTGTTAGCGTCCATTTCATAATTGTGTTCTGCATTGGCAATAGCAGATTTTAATACTTTCTCAACGACTGGAGAAGCAGCCTTTGGCGTGTGAAGTAGCACTGCTAGCGCTTCACCCACTTGCTTACCTCGAATTAAATCTACAACTAAACGAACTTTACGAGGAGCAATACGTACTGTTCTCGCGACAGCTTTAGCTTGCATTTAAAAGCCTCCTCTCATATTAGCGTCTTGTTTTCTTATCATCACTTGCGTGACCTTTGTAAGTACGAGATGGTGCGAATTCACCAAGTTTGTGACCTACCATGTCTTCAGTAACATAAACTGGTACATGTTTACGACCGTCATATACAGCAATTGTATGACCAATGAACTGAGGGAAGATAGTTGAACGACGAGACCAAGTTTTTACTACTTGCTTGCTGTCAGTTTCGTTTAACTTCTCAATTTTGTTGATTAAATGGTCATCTACAAAAGGTCCTTTCTTTAAGCTGCGACCCATAAATGAACCTCCCTTCGTGATTGTCCTACGGTTCGTTTGAACCGTAGCTCAATCCCGTTATTTTTTACGACGACGAACGATAAATTTATCGGATTTGTTTTTCTTCTTACGAGTTTTGTAACCAAGTGTTGGTTTGCCCCATGGACTCATTGGAGACTTACGTCCGATTGGAGAACGTCCTTCACCACCACCGTGTGGGTGATCGTTAGGGTTCATTACAGAACCACGTACAGTTGGACGGATACCTAACCAACGAGAACGACCGGCTTTACCGATGTTGATTAACTCGTGTTGTTCGTTACCAACTTGACCTACAGTTGCACGACAAGTTGCAAGGATCATGCGTACTTCACCAGAAGTTAAACGTACTAATACGTATTTACCTTCTTTACCAAGTACTTGAGCAGATGTACCTGCAGAACGAACTAATTGTCCACCTTTACCAGGTTTCAATTCGATGTTGTGTACTACTGTACCAACAGGAATGTTAGCTAAAGGAAGCGCGTTACCTACTTTAATGTCAGCTTCAGGACCTGACATAACTTCTAAACCTACTTTTAGGTTTTTAGGAGCAAGGATGTAACGTTTTTCACCATCAGCATAATGAATTAATGCGATGTTAGCTGAACGGTTTGGATCATATTCGATTGTAGCAACGCGTCCAGGTATTCCATCTTTATCGCGTTTAAAATCGATGATACGGTATTGACGCTTGTGCCCACCACCTTGGTGACGAACAGTCAATTTACCTTGGTTGTTACGACCACCTTTTCTCTTGACAGGTGCAAGTAACGATTTTTCTGGTTTGTCAGTAGTAATTTCAGCGAAATCAGAAACTGACATACCACGACGACCATTTGAGGTTGGTTTATACTTTTTAATCGCCATCTCAATTTCCCTCCTTCTCTAGTAATCTTAAGCTTCGAAGAATTCGATTTCGTTGCTCTCTTGAGTTAGTGTTACTACCGCTTTACGACGACGGTTAGTAAGACCACTGTAGCGACCTACACGCTTGAATTTACCTTTGTAGTTCATGATGTTTACTTTTTCAACTTTTACGTCAAAGATTTTTTCGATAGCATCTTTAACCTCAGTTTTATTAGCTCTTACATCAACATCAAACGTATATTTTTTCTCAGCCATTAAGTCTGTTGAACGTTCTGTAATTACGGGGCGCTTAATAATATCACGAGGATCTTTCATTATGCAAGCACCTCCTCTACTTTTTCAACTGCGTCTTTAGTGATTACAAGCTTATCATGGTTCATAACGTCTAATACGCTTAAACCATTAGCTGCAACAACTGTTACACCAGGAATATTACGTGCTGAAAGTGCAACATTTTCGTTAAGATCAGCAGTTACTACTAATGCTTTGCGTTCTACTGTTAGGTTTTTAAGAACTGCTACCATTTCTTTTGTTTTTGGAGCGTCAAAAGAAAGAGCTTCAAGAACAACGATGCTGTTATCTTGAGCTTTAGTTGATAATGCAGACTTAATTGCTAAACGACGAACTTTTTTAGGTAATTTGTAGCTATAGCTTCTTGGAACTGGACCAAATACTACGCCACCACCACGCCATTGTGGAGAACGGATAGATCCTTGACGAGCACGACCAGTACCTTTTTGACGCCATGGCTTACGGCCACCGCCTCTTACTTCAGAACGATTTTTAACTTTAGAAGTACCTTGACGTTGAGATGCGCGTTGCATTACGATCGCGTCGAAAAGTACTTTATTGTTTGGTTCGATACCGAAAACGGCATCTTGAAGTTCGATCTCTCCAACGTTTTCACCGTTTTGGTTAAACAATGCTACTTTTGGCATTGGTTATTCCTCCTTTCTCGAAGAATTATTATTTAGATTTAACTGCAGATTTAACAGTAACTAGAGATTTTCTAGCTCCTGGCACGTTACCTTTTACTAATAAAAGATTGCGTTCTGCGTCAACTTTAACGATTGATAAGTTTTGCACAGTGATGCGCTCTCCACCCATGCGTCCTGGTAATAATTTACCTTTGAATACGCGGTTTGGAGCTACAGGACCCATTGAACCTGGGCGACGGTGGTAGCGAGAACCATGAGACATAGGTCCGCGAGATTGTCCGTGGCGTTTAATAGCACCTTGGAAACCTTTACCTTTTGAGATTCCTGTTACATCAATTACATCGCCTTCTGCGAAAATATCAACCTTGACTTCTTGACCAACTTCATATGCTGAAGCGTCCACACCGCGTAACTCACGGATGAAGCGCTTAGGAGCAGTATTAGCTTTAGTAGCATGTCCTTTTGCAGGTTTGTTAGATAGTTTTTCACGGATATCTTCGAAACCTAATTGGATTGCTTCGTAACCGTCTGTCTCAGCGTTTTTAACTTGAAGTACTACGTTAGCAGAAGCTTCAATTACTGTTACTGGGATCAAGTCACCATTTTCAGCAAATACTTGAGTCATACCGATCTTTCTTCCTAAGATTCCTTTGGCCATTAGTCACACCTCCTAAGTATCTTTTCATTCTTTATTTTAAATTAAAGTTTAATTTCGATATCTACACCAGATGGTAAGTCTAAACGCATTAATGAATCAACAGTTTGTGGTGTTGGATTCACGATATCAATTAAGCGTTTATGCGTGCGCATTTCGAACTGCTCACGAGAATCTTTATATTTGTGTACTGCACGTAGAATTGTATAAATTGATTTTTCAGTCGGTAATGGAATCGGACCAGATACAGCCGCACCAGAACGTTTTGCAGTTTCTACGATTTTCTCAGCAGATTGATCAAGAATTCTGTGATCATATGCTTTTAAACGAATGCGAATTTTTTCTTTTGCCATTATTTTCCCTCCTTTTTCGCCTATTTTACAATAGACATTCTCCGCGGAAATTTCCCCACACTCGCCATGGCAAAGCGGCCGGGTGTGTCGGCAACCTTCCGCATCATCGCAGTCAAAGACCAACATTTTTATTATACTAAAAATGGGTTCATATTGCAACAATAAAGTTAAAAAACTTTTTTATGTGTCGCACACTTTTTTCATTATATATAAAAGGAGATCATTTTGCAAGTGTAATAGTAAAAACTATCTTTACCTTTTATCACCAAATAAAAAAGGGAGTAGGTTACCCTACTCCCTTTACTGAAACGAGAAATTACTCGCTGATTTTAGCTACAACGCCAGCGCCTACTGTACGTCCACCTTCACGGATTGAGAATTTAGTACCTTCTTCAATCGCGATTGGAGCGATAAGTTCAACAGTCATTTCGATGTTGTCGCCAGGCATTACCATTTCTACGCCTTCAGGTAAGTTACAAATACCAGTTACATCAGTTGTACGGAAGTAGAACTGTGGACGGTAGTTTGTGAAGAATGGAGTGTGACGTCCACCTTCGTCTTTAGAAAGAACGTATACTTCAGCAGTAAATTTAGTGTGTGGAGTGATTGAGCCTGGTTTAGCTAATACTTGTCCACGTTGGATTTCTTCACGTGCTACACCACGAAGTAAAGCACCGATGTTGTCGCCAGCTTCAGCATAGTCAAGAAGCTTACGGAACATTTCTACACCTGTTACAGTAGTAGATTTTGGCTCTTCAGTTAAACCGATGATGTCGATAACGTCACCAACTTTAACTTGTCCACGCTCTACACGACCTGTAGCAACTGTACCACGACCAGTGATTGAGAATACGTCCTCAACTGGCATCATGAATGGTTTTTCAGTGTCACGTTCTGGAGTTGGGATGTACTCATCAACAGCGTCCATAAGCTCGATGATTTTAGCTTCCCAATCAGCTTCGCCTTCAAGAGCTTTAAGAGCAGAACCTTTGATTACTGGTACATCGTCACCAGGGAAGTCGTATTCAGAAAGAAGGTCACGTACTTCCATTTCTACTAATTCAAGTAGCTCTTCGTCGTCTACCATGTCACATTTGTTTAAGAATACAACTAGGTAAGGTACACCTACTTGACGAGAAAGAAGGATGTGCTCACGAGTTTGTGGCATTGGACCATCAGCAGCAGATACTACTAAGATACCGCCATCCATTTGAGCAGCACCAGTGATCATGTTTTTAACATAGTCAGCATGTCCTGGGCAGTCAACGTGTGCATAGTGACGAGTGTCAGTTTCATACTCAACGTGTGCAGTTGAGATTGTGATTCCACGCTCGCGCTCTTCTGGAGCAGCATCGATCATGTCGTAAGCCATTGCTGCACCTTTACCACTTTTCTTAGCAAGAACAGTAGTGATAGCAGCTGTTAAAGTTGTTTTACCATGGTCAACGTGACCAATTGTACCGATATTGGCATGTGTTTTTGAACGGTCGAATTTTTCCTTAGCCATTCGAAAATCCTCCTTAAAATTCATGTAGTTTATGTTTTATGAGGCCGTGAAAGGGAATGAGCTCCTCTTTCACAGCGTACATAAGTAGTTATACTTCAATAAAGAGTGAAAATCAATTATTCACCTTTATTTTTTTTAATAATTTCTTCTGAAATTGATTTAGGAACTTCTTCGTAGTGATCGAAGTGCATAGAATATGTTCCGCGACCTTGAGTGTTTGAACGTAATGCAGTTGCATAACCAAACATTTCAGAAAGTGGAACGAATGCACGTACAACTTGAGCGTTACCGCGTGCTTCCATACCTTCTACACGTCCACGACGAGACGTAACGTCACCCATGATATCTCCTAAGTATTCGTCAGGGATAACAACTTCAACCTTCATCATTGGTTCAAGGATAGCTGGGTTACATTTTGATACTGCGTTTTTAAGAGCCATAGAAGCGGCAATTTTAAACGCCATCTCACTTGAGTCAACGTCATGGTAAGATCCATCAACTAAAGCAGCTTTGATATCGATTAATGGATAACCAGCAAGAACACCGTTTTGTAATGCATCTTCAAGACCAGCTTGAACTGCAGGGATGTATTCACGTGGAACTACACCACCAACGATTTTGTTCTCAAATTCAAAGCCTTTTCCTTCTTCGTTAGGTTCGAACTCAATCCAAACGTGACCGAATTGTCCACGACCACCAGATTGACGAGCGAATTTACCTTCAACTTTCGCACCAGCGCGGAAAGTTTCACGGTAAGCTACTTGAGGAGCACCAACGTTTGCTTCTACTTTGAATTCACGACGCATACGGTCAACGATGATATCAAGGTGAAGTTCACCCATACCAGAGATGATGATTTGACCAGTCTCTGTATTAGTTTCCGCACGGAAAGTTGGATCTTCTTCTTGTAACTTTTGAAGAGCTGTAGTCATTTTATCTTGGTCAGCTTTTGATTTTGGCTCAACAGATAAAGAGATAACTGGCTCTGGGAATTCCATAGACTCAAGAATTACAAGACTCTTTTCGTCACATAGAGTATCACCAGTAGAAGTATCTTTTAATCCTACAGCTGCCGCGATATCTCCAGCGTATACTTCAGAAATCTCTTCACGAGAGTTAGCATGCATTTGTAGGATACGACCTACACGCTCACGCTTACCTTTTGTAGAGTTTTTGATGTATGAACCAGAGCTTAGTACACCAGAATACACACGGAAGAATGTTAATTTACCAACATAAGGGTCCGTCATAACTTTGAACGCTAATGCTGAGAAAGGAGCGTTGTCGCTAGACTCACGCGTAACTTCTTCTTCTGTGTCAGGTACGATACCTTGGATTGCTGGTACATCAACTGGAGATGGTAGGTAATCAATTACCGCATCTAGCATTAATTGTACACCTTTGTTTTTGAATGCTGAACCACAGATAACTGGGTAGAATTCAACGTCACAAGTACCTTTACGGATACCAGCTTTTAGTTCTTCAACTGTAAGCTCGCCTTCGTCTAAGTACTTCATCATTAATTCTTCGTCAAGTTCTGCAACAGCTTCTACTAGGCTTGCACGGTATTCTTCAGCTTGCTCTTTGTATTCCTCAGGAATTTCACGAGATTCTGAACGAGTACCTAAGTCATCTTCGTAGAAGTATGCTTTCATTTCCACAAGGTCAATGATTGCTTCGAAGTCATCTTCAGCACCGATTGGCAACTGAATTGGGTGAGCATTTGCACCTAAACGATCGTGGATCGTTTTTACAGAGTACAAGAAGTCAGCACCAATTTTGTCCATTTTGTTAACGAATACGACACGGGGAACACCGTACGTAGTCGCTTGACGCCATACTGTTTCTGTTTGAGGCTCAACACCAGATTGAGCATCAAGAACTGCCACAGCGCCATCAAGTACACGTAATGAACGCTCAACTTCAACAGTGAAGTCTACGTGTCCAGGAGTATCGATGATGTTAACGCGGTGACCTTTCCAAGAAGCAGTTGTCGCAGCAGACGTGATAGTGATACCACGTTCTTGCTCTTGCTCCATCCAGTCCATTTGTGAAGCTCCTTCATGAGTTTCACCAATTTTATGGATACGGCCAGTATAATAAAGAACACGCTCAGTTGTTGTTGTTTTACCAGCATCAATGTGAGCCATGATCCCAATATTACGAGTGTTTTCTAAGGAGAACTCTCTTGCCATCTTAGGTATTTCTCCTTCCATATTATAATTTGTTTTTTAAAAAGTTTCGTTAAAAGATTACCAACGGTAATGAGCAAATGCTTTATTAGCTTCTGCCATTTTGTGAGTATCTTCACGTTTCTTAACTGCAGCACCAGTGTTGTTAGCTGCATCAAGGATTTCGTTAGCTAAACGCTCTTCCATCGTTTTTTCTCCACGAAGACGAGCATAGTTTACTAACCAACGAAGACCTAAAGTAGTACGACGCTCTGGGCGTACTTCTACAGGAACTTGGTAGTTAGAACCCCCTACACGGCGTGCTCTAACTTCTAGTACAGGCATGATGTTTTTAAGAGCTTGGTCGAATACTTCCATAGCTTCTTTACCACTGCGCTCTTGTACTAAATCGAATGCTCTATAAAGAATAGCTTGTGACTTACCGCGCTTTCCATCAAGCATCATTTTGTTGATTAAGCGAGATACAAGCTTAGAATTGTAAATCGGATCTGGTAATACGTCTCTTTTTGCAACAGGTCCCTTACGTGGCATTCTACTTCCTCCTTTCACTTTTAAAAGTTTATCTATTAATTGTTAAGCTATTATTTTTTAGCTGCTTTTGGTCGCTTAGTACCATATTTAGAACGACCTTGCATACGGCCATCCACACCAGCAGTATCAAGTGCACCACGTACGATATGGTAACGTACCCCTGGTAAATCTTTTACACGTCCACCGCGGATAAGTACCACGCTGTGTTCTTGTAAGTTGTGACCAATACCTGGGATATAAGCTGTTACCTCGATACCGTTTGTTAAACGTACACGAGCATATTTACGAAGAGCCGAGTTCGGTTTCTTCGGTGTCATAGTACCCACACGTGTACATACACCACGTTTTTGTGGAGAAGATTGGTTAGTTTGAGCTTTTTTGAAGCTGTTGTAACCTCTGTTTAAAGCAGGTGAGTCAGATTTTTTACCTTTACTCACACGACCATTACGGATTAATTGGTTAATAGTAGGCATTTAATTTTTCCTCCTTTCGCCTTTTGTAAGACCACACATCCAGGTGGTTCATTTTTTAGCAAAAAACAAAGTCTTTGAAACTAAAAGTTCAAAAACGTGTTAACTAATAATTGCAACAGTTGCAGCGTTAACTTCTATCCTACAAGCTTGACCAAGCTTTCGCATAGAAGGGACATACGTATACGGAACGTTTTCTTGCTGTGCCGTTTTTGCCACAATGGATGTGACATAAAAATCAGCGTCTTCAGCAATGATGATTTCCTTTACTGTACCTTTTTTTAATGCTTTCACCGTCTGCTTTGTTCCTACAATAATATGATCAGCCTGTAATACTTTTTCATAAGACATTATCATATCCTCCAAAGTAACAGGTAGTTTATAGGAGCACCTTTGATATAGTATCATTCCCTAGAATGGATGTCAACTAACGTTTCGTAGTTTTTTTAAAAAACATCCATTCTAGAGTAATGATTTTATAATTAGTCGATTGTTACCGTTTCTTCAGCTTGGTTTTTGATCGGTTCAGCATTACGATATCTCGTCATACCTGTACCAGCCGGAACTAGCTTACCAATGATAACATTCTCTTTAAGTCCAAGCAACTCATCACGTTTTCCTTTGATTGCAGCATCTGTAAGAACACGAGTTGTTTCTTGGAATGATGCAGCAGATAAGAAGGAATCAGTTTCAAGAGATGCTTTTGTAATACCAAGTAATACAGGACGGCCTGTCGCTGGACGATTGCCTTCAAGTAATACTTTTTCATTAGCATCAGTGAATTGGTGAATATCAAGTAATGAACCTGGTAATACATCTGTATCTCCTGAATCCATTACGCGCACTTTACGAAGCATTTGGCGAACCATTACCTCTACGTGCTTATCTCCAATTTCTACCCCTTGCATACGGTATACTTTTTGCACCTCACGAAGCAAGTACTCTTGTACAGCCGTGATGTCTTTTACTTTTAGTAATTCTTTAGGATCAATTGAACCTTCCGTTAATTCTTGACCACGTGCAATGCGCTGTCCTTCAATAACTTTCAGACGTGCACTGTACGGAGCTGTGTAAGAACGAGTTTCAATCTCTCCTTGAACAGTAATTTCGTGCTGACGATCGCGTCCTTCAGAAATGCCGGCAATTGTACCTTCAATTTCAGAAATAACGGCTTGACCTTTAGGGTTACGCGCTTCGAAGATCTCTTGGATACGCGGTAAACCTTGAGTGATATCGTCTCCAGCAACCCCACCTGTATGGAATGTACGCATCGTTAACTGTGTACCTGGCTCACCGATAGATTGAGCAGCGATGATACCAACTGCCTCACCCACTTCAACTTCTGAACCAGTTGCAAGGTTACGACCGTAACATTTTTTACATACACCGTGGCGAGTGTTACATGTGAATGCAGAACGAATCCATACTTCTTCAACACCAGCATCCACAATTGTTTCAGCTAAGTCTTCTGTAATTAGTTCGTTTTCTTTCACTAACACTTCGTTTGTTCCTGGGTGAAGTACTGTTTTTCTTGCATAACGTCCAATTAGACGCTCATCAAGTTTTTCAATTTCTTCTGTTCCTTCTTTGATTGCAACAGCCAGAATACCGCGATCTGTACCACAGTCGTCATCACGTACGATAACGTCTTGTGCCACGTCAACCAGACGACGAGTAAGGTAACCAGAGTCAGCTGTTTTAAGAGCCGTATCGGCAAGACCTTTACGTGCACCATGGGTAGAGATAAAGTACTCTAATACTGTTAAACCTTCACGGAAACTAGATTTGATTGGTAACTCAATGATACGACCAGACGGGTTGGCCATTAGTCCACGCATACCTGCAAGCTGAGTGAAGTTAGATGCGTTACCACGGGCACCAGAGTCACTCATCATGAAGATTGGGTTGCGTTTGTCTAATGACGCCATTAATTTACCTTGGATAACGTCTTTCGCGCTGCTCCATACAGAGATAACACGGTCATAACGCTCATCTTCAGTAATTAAACCACGACGGAATTGTTTTAGTACATTATCTACTTTAGCTTGCGCTTCTGTTAAGATAACTTCTTTTTCTCCTAAAACAACGATATCAGCTACACCAACTGTAATACCAGCTTTAGTAGAATATTTGAAACCTAGGTCTTTCATGCGGTCAAGCATTTTAGATGTTTCAGTAATTTTGAAACGTTTAAATACTTCAGCGATGATATTTCCTAAGATTTTTTTCTTGAACGGTGCGATAGCCGGTTGATTCTTGATGAATTCCTTCACATCTGCACCTTTTTCAACAAAGTACTTCTCAGGAGTTTTCACTTCTAAGTTTTCTCTTGTTGGTTCGTTAATGTATGGGAACGATTTTGGTAAAATTTCGTTGAAAACTAATTTACCAACCGTTGTAACAAGCAATTGTTGATTTTGTGCTTCTGTAAACGTTTCGTTGTTTAAAGAACCTGCATACACAGCTACACGTGTATGAAGATGCACATAACCGTTTTGGTACGCTAATAGTGCTTCGTTCGTATCTTTGAACACCATACCTTCTCCAACTGCCTCTTCACGCTCAAGTGTTAAGTAGTAGTTACCTAATACCATATCCTGTGAAGGTGTAACAACTGGTTTACCGTCTTTAGGGTTCAAGATATTTTGAGCAGCAAGCATTAAGATACGTGCTTCTGCTTGTGCTTCCGCAGATAATGGAACGTGAACCGCCATTTGGTCACCGTCAAAGTCAGCGTTATATGCTGTACATACAAGCGGGTGAAGACGGATAGCGCGACCTTCTACAAGCGTAGGTTCAAATGCTTGAATACCTAGTCTGTGTAGCGTTGGTGCACGGTTTAAAAGAACTGGATGCTCTTTAATAACCGATTCTAATACGTCCCATACTTCAGGTTGCACACGTTCAATTTTACGCTTTGCACTCTTGATGTTATGAGCTAAACCGCGTTCAACAAGCTCTTTCATTACGAAAGGTTTGAAAAGTTCTAACGCCATTTCTTTTGGAAGACCACATTGATACATCTTTAAGTTCGGACCTACAACGATTACCGAACGTCCAGAGTAGTCAACACGTTTACCTAATAAGTTTTGACGGAAGCGACCTTGCTTACCTTTTAACATGTGAGAAAGAGATTTTAATGGACGGTTACCTGGTCCTGTTACCGGACGGCCGCGACGACCATTATCGATTAATGCATCTACAGCTTCTTGAAGCATACGCTTTTCGTTTTGAACGATAATGCTAGGAGCTCCAAGGTCTAATAAACGCTTTAAGCGGTTGTTACGGTTAATTACACGGCGATATAAATCATTTAGATCAGACGTAGCAAAGCGTCCACCATCTAATTGAACCATTGGACGAAGTTCTGGCGGAATAACCGGTAGAACGTCTAAAATCATCCAAGAAGGTTCGTTACCAGAATGACGGAAAGCCTCTAGTACTTCTAAACGTTTAATAGCACGTGTACGACGTTGACCTTGAGCAGTTTTCAATTCTTCTTTCAAAGCATCTACTTCTTTATCAAGATCGATGTCATGCAATAATTTTTTAACAGCTTCAGCACCCATTGCTGCATGGAAAGTTTGTCCGTACTTCTCACGATATGCACGGTATTCTTTCTCTGATAAGAGCTGTTTCTTTTCAAGTGGTGTATCACCAGCATCTGTTACTACATAAGAAGCAAAATAAATGATTTCCTCTAGCGCACGAGGGGACATGTCTAAGACAAGTCCCATGCGGCTAGGAATACCTTTGAAGTACCAAATATGTGAAACAGGTGCAGCTAGTTCGATGTGACCCATGCGTTCACGACGAACTTTTGCGCGCGTAACTTCTACGCCACAACGATCACATACAACACCTTTATAACGAACGCGCTTATATTTTCCGCAGTGACATTCCCAGTCCTTTTGCGGACCAAAAATACGCTCACAGAATAAGCCGTCTTTTTCAGGTTTTAACGTACGATAGTTGATCGTTTCAGGTTTTTTTACCTCACCGTACGACCAAGAACGAATTTTATCTGGCGAAGCTAGACCGATTTTCATATACTCAAAGTTATTTACATCTAGCAAGGAGCCTACCTCCCTTTTAATCTACAGGTTTTTTCCCTTAACGTTTATATGAAAGTAATTCCTTACTCTTTTGTGACAGGATCTTTTTGTCCTTCAGAAAGGCTTTCTTCGTTATCTGCAATAATTGATTCTGTTGGTTGCTCATGGTCCTCTTCTGAGTCCATGATATCAATTTCTTGCTCGTCAGCAGAAAGCATCTTCACATCCATACCTAAACTTTGTAGTTCTTTAATTAATACTTTGAACGATTCAGGTATGCCAGGTTCTGGAATGTTTTCACCTTTAACAATTGCTTCGTATGTTTTCACACGACCTACTACGTCGTCTGATTTCACTGTTAAGATCTCTTGTAATGTGTAAGCAGCACCGTATGCTTCAAGTGCCCATACCTCCATCTCACCAAAACGCTGTCCACCGAACTGCGCTTTACCACCAAGTGGTTGTTGTGTAACAAGTGAGTATGGTCCAGTAGAACGAGCGTGAAGTTTATCGTCTACCATGTGAGCAAGTTTGATCATGTACATGATTCCTACTGATACACGGTTATCGAATGGTTCACCTGTTCGACCATCATATAGAACTGTTTTGGCATCACGAGACATGCCAGCTTCTTCGATTGTTGCCCAAACATCTTCCTCACGCGCACCATCAAATACTGGAGACGCAACGTGAATGCCAAGCTTACGAGCAGCCATACCTAAATGAAGCTCTAGCACCTGACCGATGTTCATACGAGATGGTACCCCTAATGGGTTTAACATGATGTCAATTGGCGTACCGTCTGGTAGATAAGGCATATCTTCTTCCGGTAAAATACGTGAAATTACACCTTTGTTACCGTGACGACCGGCCATTTTGTCACCTTCAGAAATTTTACGCTTCTGAACAATGTATACACGGACTAATTGGTTTACACCTGGTGGTAATTCGTCGCCATCTTCACGATTGAAGACTTTAACATCAAGAATAATTCCACCGCCGCCGTGCGGTACACGAAGAGAAGTATCACGAACCTCACGCGCTTTTTCACCGAAAATAGCGTGTAGAAGACGTTCTTCAGCTGTTAGTTCTGTTACACCTTTTGGCGTTACTTTACCAACTAAAAGATCTCCATCTTTTACTTCTGCACCAATGCGGATGATTCCACGCTCATCTAAGTTGCGAAGCGCATCTTCACCTACGTTTGGAATGTCACGCGTAATTTCTTCAGGTCCAAGTTTCGTATCACGAGACTCAGATTCATATTCTTCAATATGAACAGACGTATATACATCGTCTTTCACAAGGCGTTCACTCATGATGATGGCATCCTCATAGTTGTAACCATCCCATGTCATGAAACCAACCATTACGTTTCGTCCTAAAGCAAGCTCACCTTTTTCCATTGAAGGACCATCGGCTAAGATCTCACCTTTTACTACTTCGTCACCAACTGAAACAATTGGACGCTGGTTGTAACAAGTACCTTGGTTAGAACGAACGAATTTTAATAATTTGTATTGATCTAAGTTACCTTTAACTTTTTGTCCGTCTACTTCTTCATAGCGGCGAACAAAAATTTGTTTTGCTTCTACGCGCTCTACAACGCCAGGGTATTTACAAATCACGGCTGCACCAGAGTCTTTACCAGATACATATTCCATACCTGTACCTACGATTGGTGCTTCAGGATTTAATAAAGGTACTGCTTGACGTTGCATGTTCGCACCCATTAATGCACGGTTAGAGTCATCGTTCTCTAAGAATGGGATACATGCTGTAGCGGCAGATACAACTTGTTTTGGTGATACATCCATATAGTCTAAACGATCGCGACGGATAACCGTGTTTTCTCCACGGAAACGTGCAACGACATTTTCATCTAAGAATGAACCATCATCACCTAGACGAGCGTTCGCTTGGGCTACAACATAGTTATCTTCTTCATCAGCTGTTAAGTAGTCAATTCGCTCTGTCACTTTACCTGTTTCAGGATCGATACGACGGTAAGGTGTTTCGATGAAACCGAATTTGTTTACTTTTGCATAAGAAGAAAGTGAGTTGATTAACCCGATATTCGGACCCTCTGGCGTTTCAATCGGACACATACGGCCATAGTGGGAGTAATGAACGTCACGCACTTCGAAACCAGCGCGCTCACGCGTTAAACCACCAGGTCCTAGAGCTGAAAGACGACGTTTGTGCGTCAATTCGCCTAATGGATTCGTTTGATCCATGAACTGTGATAATTGAGAACTTCCAAAGAACTCTTTAATCGCCGCAATAACTGGACGAATATTAATTAATTGTTGAGGTGTGATTGTATTCGTGTCTTGAATTGACATTCTTTCACGAACAACACGTTCCATACGAGATAAACCGATACGGAATTGGTTTTGTAACAATTCACCTACAGAACGCAGACGACGGTTACCTAAGTGGTCGATATCATCTGTGTCTCCTACTTGATGAAGCAAGTTAAAGAAGTAACTGATTGATGCTAAAATATCAGCAGGTGTGATATTTTTAACTTCTTCTGTTACATATGCGTTACCTGATACAGTGATGACTTTTTCACCTTCTGGATCATTTGGCGCATAAATCTTAATAGATTGTAATGTAACATCGTCTTCTACTACTCCACCAACCGGACTATAAGTTTTGAAGTTTACTCCACCTTCAAGCATCGGAATCAAGCGATCTAGCAGACGGCGATCAATCATTGCGCCTTTTTCTGCAATAATTTCACCTGTTTCAGGATCAACTAATGTTTCAGCTAGTTTTTGATTAAATAAGCGATGTTTGATATGAAGCTTTTTATTAATTTTATAGCGACCTACGTTCGCTAAGTCATATCGTTTTGGATCAAAGAAGCGAGATACTAATAGAGACTTCGCATTCTCAACTGTCGGTGGTTCACCCGGACGTAAACGCTCATAGATTTCTAATAGCGCTTTTTCCGTTGTTTCCGTGTTATCTTTTTCAAGCGTATTACGGATGTATTCATTATCACCGATTAAATCGATAATCTCTTGGTCAGAACCGAAACCTAGCGCGCGTAACAGCACTGTTACTGGCAGTTTACGAGTACGATCAATACGCACGTATACTACATCTTTTGCATCAGTTTCATATTCTAGCCATGCACCACGGTTAGGGATAACAGTTGCTGTATATCCTTTTTTACCGTTTTTATCAAGCTTTCCACTATAGTAAACACTTGGTGAACGAACCAACTGTGATACGATAACACGCTCAGCACCATTAATTACAAAGGTACCTGTTTCGGTCATCAATGGGAAATCTCCCATGAACACATCTTGGTCTTTTACTTCACCTGTTTCTTTATTAATTAACCGCACCTTAACACGAAGAGGTGCTGCATAAGTTACATCACGTTCTTTAGACTCTCCTACTGAATACTTTGGCTCACCTAAGCTGTAATCAATAAATTCTAGTGATAAGTTACCTGTAAAATCATCAATTGGAGAAATATCTTGGAACATTTCTCGTAAACCTTCATCTAAAAACCATTGGTATGAAGCCGTTTGAATCTCGATTAAGTTCGGTAACTCTAAAACTTCACTAATACGAGCATAACTTCTGCGTTGGCGGTGGCGTCCATACTGAACTAGTTGACCTGTCAACTGATTCACCCCTCAAATCAAGCGTTATTATTCAAAATATATAATAAACCATATGTTTATTATTGAACAAAAGAAAAATGGTCTCTTTAAATAGAAAACCACAATTTCATAAAAACGTACTATTGATTTTATTAGTTTTTCCCATATAATTCAAAATTATACCTTTTATTTTATGTATAACCCGAGCTTATATGGAATATTTATATATTGGCATTTTATAATGCTAACATACTAAAAAATATTAGTCAACATTTTTTAGCACATATGATATAATACCCTTTTTTCTTTTCTACTACTTCTACTTCATTAAATAGAGATTCTAATTTCGCAAGAGCAGATGGCGCTCCTTGCTTTTTCTGAATCACAATCCAAAGTTCTCCTTGGTCAGCAAGGTGATCTAATGACTTTTCTAGAATTTCATGAACAACTTTTTTACCCGCACGGATCGGCGGATTACTAAGAATAGCTGCAAAATTCGTTTCCTTCACATTTTCATAGCATGAGCTTTGATAGATTGAAACATTTGATACTGAATTAACTTCAGCATTTTTTTGAGCTAGTGCTAATGCACGTTCATTAACATCGACCATATGAACGTTTCTTTGGCTATCCTCTTTTGCAAGAGCCAACCCAATCGGGCCATATCCGCATCCAACATCCAGAAGCGGGCCGGGACTCTCAGGCATTTGAAACGTTTCAATTAACAGGCGCGATCCAAAATCGATCTCTTTTTTTGAAAAAACACCGCTGTCACTCGTAAATGAAAAAGAGGTTCCTCTCAATTCAAATGAAAAGCGCTCTTCATTACTTGCAGACGATGGTGTATTAGAAAAATAATGTTCTGTCAAAATAGAACCTCCTAATCAATATGTTCTTCTTTACTATAAATGAAAAGGATGACAGAAGCAAAAAAGCTCGCTTGTACAAGCGAGCTTTTTTATATCAGTTGTTAAGCAATAATTACTTAACTTCTACAGAAGCGCCAACTTCTTCAAGTTTAGCTTTTGCTTCTTCAGCTTCTTCTTTAGAAATACCTTCTTTAAGAGCTTTTGGAGCGTTATCAACGATTTCTTTAGCTTCTTTTAAGCCAAGACCAGTGATTTCACGTACTACTTTGATAACTTTGATTTTTTGTCCGCCAGCACTTTCAAGTACTAGGTCAAATTCAGTTTTCTCAGCAGCAGCTTCACCAGCAGCACCGCCAGCTACAGCTACAGGAGCAGCAGCAGTTACGCCAAATTCTTCTTCGATTGCTTTTACTAAATCGTTAAGTTCTAAAACAGTCATATTTTTAACTGCTTCAATGATTTGTTCTTGAGTCATTGTTAATTTCCTCCTTGTGATTGTGTTATATATAACAGACTAGATTATGCACCTTGTTCTTCTTTTTGATCTGCCACAGCTTTTGTAGCAAGAGCAAGGTTGCGAATTGGAGCTTGAAGCACGCTAAGCAACATAGAAAGTAAGCCTTCGCGAGATGGTAGTTCTGCAAGTGCTTTAATTTCTTCAACAGATGCAACATTACCTTCAATTACACCAGCTTTGATTTCTAACGCTTCGTGTTCTTTAGCGAAGTTGTTTAAAATTTTAGCTGGAGCAACAACATCTTCTCCACCAAATGCGATTGCATTTGGACCTACTAACGCATCATTAAGATCTGTTAGTTCAAGTTTTTCTACAGCACGGCGAGTTAAAGTGTTTTTGTAAACTTTGAACTCAATGCCTGCTTCACGTAATTGCTTACGAAGTTCAGTAACTTCAGCAACATTCAAACCACGGTAGTCAACGACAACTATTGAGTTACTCGCTTGAAGTTTTTCAGCAATTTCGTCTACGACTTGTTTCTTTTGTTCAATTACGTTGCTCATCTTTACACCTCCTGTAGATTTCCTTCCGTACACTCAGACAAGGTGCAATAAAAAACCTCCATGACAATAAAGACATGGAGGTGTAGTAAGCGAACCATAACGTTTCACTAATTTATCTCACACACCTCGGTAGGAAATTAAGCTTTGCAGCACCTACTGTCTACGGTACAAATGTTATTCTTTTTAACAACATTATCTATTATAATCAGGGACTTTCAAAAAGTCAACACCGATTTATTTCCAAATTTATTAAGCAGAGAATGAAGCAGTATCAACTTTGATACCAGGGCCCATTGTTGAAGTAACGGCTACGTTCTTCATGTATGTGCCTTTTGCTGCTGCCGGCTTAGCTTTTACCATAGTTTCGAAGATTGTAGTGAAGTTTTCAACTAACTTGCTCTCTTCGAAAGATACTTTACCGATTGGTACGTGGATGTTACCAGCTTTATCAACACGGTATTCTACTTTACCAGCTTTGATTTCGTTAACTGCTTTTTGAACGTCAAATGTTACTGTACCAGTTTTAGGGTTTGGCATTAAACCTTTAGGTCCTAATACACGACCAAGTTTACCAACTTCACCCATCATATCTGGAGTAGCTACGATTACATCGAACTCGAACCAACCTTGTTGGATTTTGTTGATGTAGTCAGCATCGCCAACGTAGTCAGCGCCTGCAGCTTCAGCTTCTTTAGCTTTTTCGCCTTTAGCGAATACTAATACACGTTGAGTTTTACCTGTACCGTTTGGTAGTACTACTGCACCACGAATTTGTTGGTCAGCTTTCTTAGGGTCAACTCCTAAACGGAATGCTACTTCTACAGTTGCATCAAATTTAGTTGTGTTTGTTTTCTTTACTAATTCAATCGCTTCTTGTACTGAATAAGTTTGTGTACGATCTACAAGCTTAGCAGCTTCAACGTACTTTTTACCTTTTTTAGCCATTTTTGTTTCCTCCTTATGTGGTTTTAACGGAATAACCTCCCACTAATAAAGGTTGCGAGCATAGGAAAACTTCCATTTCTCGCAACCTTCTAACACCCAATCAAATGGAATTAGTCTTCAACTACGATTCCCATACTGCGCGCTGTACCTTCTACCATGCGCATTGCAGATTCAACGCTAGCAGCGTTTAAGTCAGGCATTTTAGTTTCAGCAATCTCACGCACTTTGTCACGCTTGACTGTTGCAACTTTATTACGGTTTGGTTCACCAGAACCAGACTCAATACCAGCCGCTTTCTTAAGTAGTACAGCAGCAGGTGGAGTTTTCGTAATAAATGTAAATGAACGGTCTTCAAATACCGTGATTTCAACAGGAATGATAAGACCAGCTTGATCAGCTGTGCGAGCGTTAAACTCCTTACAGAAACCCATGATGTTAACACCGGCTTGACCTAATGCAGGACCAACTGGTGGCGCTGGATTTGCTTTACCTGCAGGAATTTGTAACTTAACAAGTTTAATTACTTTTTTAGCCACGAGACACACCTCCTTAAGTCCGTGATGTGGTAATAGGGCGATGCCCTCCCACTCAATGTTCTTTATATATAAAATAAAGAAATAGTTGTTTTAGTCTCTAGTTTTGAGACATACTGACTTATGAAATATTAACATTAAACTTCATGAATTGCAAGGTCTTACAGATTATATTTTTTCAATTTGTGTAAAGTCTAGCTCTACTGGCGTTTGTCTTCCGAACATATCGACATGAACCTTAACTTTACGTTTATCTGTATCGATTTCTTCAATGGTACCTTCGAAGTTTGCAAACGGACCTTCTTGAACCAATACTGTTTCTTTTAGTTCAAAGTCAAAGTCAGCATGCTGCTCGTCCATGCCCATTTGTTTTAAGATCATTTCTACTTCTTCTGGTAGAAGAGCAGTTGGCTTTGATCCAGAACCTGCTGAACCTACAAAGCCCGTAACGCCAGGTGTATTACGAACTACATACCATGAATCATCCGTCATGATGATTTCAACTAACACGTACCCTGGAAATACTTTTTTCTTTGTAATCTTTTCTTTGTTGTTCTTAATTTCTCTTTCTTCTTCTTCAGGAACAACAACGCGGAAAATTTTATCTTGCATACCCATTGTTTCTACGCGCTTTTCTAAATTTGTTTTTACTTTATTTTCATATCCAGAATAAGTATGGACTACATACCAATTTTTCTCCATTTCTGAGGACTATACGTCCTTCCCTCCCAGCTCACTATAAAATAAGATGTCCTAATCTATTGCACAGACAACGCACTAGGAAAATAGTTGACTCCTAGCACAATCATTCTTAAAGCAAATTAAAAAACCCGTCTCCGGGCTTTTCTGAAAAAAACATAATTTAGCTTTATTATACCATGATTTAAGTCAATTTATTCAAGGGATTAAACGAATAAGTGACGAAATTCCGTAATCAACTACTACAAAAAAGAGTGTCATAAATACAACTGTAGAAATAACAGTAATTGTATAACGAGTTAGCTCATTTTTTTTAGGCCAACTTACCTTCTTCATCTCACGCCCAACATCACGCAAGAAATTTCCTACACGGTTCATGTTTGTAACCTCCAATAAATTAAAAGGGGTATTAGTCTGTGCAGATTATTGATCTACTTTGTTTCACGATGAATCGTATGTGCGTTACACGTTTTGCAAAACTTCTTCATTTCTAAACGCTCTTCGTTTTGCTGTGTGTTTTTCATAGTCGTATAGTTACGACTAGCGCATTGCACACACGCAAGTACAACTTTTTTACGCATAATGTCAACCACCTATAGAGTGATAATGTCTATAAAAAAGTATCACAGACTTTCTTAGCATGTCAATATGAGGATAGGAGTCTACATTGTGATTTCACGAATCTCGAGGTAGCGCTCTAATTTCCTCTTCACACGCTGAAGTGCATTATCGATGGATTTGACGTGGCGGTTTAACTCTTCTGAAATCTCTTGATAAGATTGACCATCTAAATAAAGAACGAGAACTTTTCGCTCAAGATCACTTAACAGTTCAGCCATCTTTAATTCAATATCATCAAACTTCTCTCGATTAATGAGCAACTCTTCTGGATTTGCTACTTTTGTCCCCGAAATAACATCCATTAAGGTTCGGTCGGACTCTTCATCATATATTGGCTTGTCCAATGATACATAAGAGTTTAATGGAATATGTTTTTGCCTTGTTGCGGTTTTAATAGCGGTAATAATTTGCCTGGTAATGCAAAGTTCAGCAAAAGCTTTAAACGAAGTTAGCTTATCTTCTCTAAAATCTCTAATTGCCTTGTATAACCCTATCATACCTTCTTGTACAATATCTTCACGGTCTGCCCCAATTAAAAAATACGACCGCGCCTTTGCTCGCACAAAGTTTTTGTATTTATGAATCAAATACTCTAATGCGTCAATATCGCCTTTATGCACAAGATCGACAACTGTTTCATCCTCTTGTTGTTCGAAATGAGCATGCAGTTTTCTCCCATAATTATCGCCCATATCGATCCCCCCGACCGCACAGTAGATAGAAATATTATACAGTAGCTAATTCCGTACCGTCAATAACCTCACCGCTGTCCCCGGCGCCATTTTTCGAAAATTTCGGCTACTTGATTGGAAAGTTGGATGCGTGCCGCTGGCTTTTGATTTTGAATAGACTTTACATCAAGATTAATATGTTTCTCAATTTGCTCAATTTCGTTGTACAATTCTCGAGCAGAAATTCTAAGCGCACCTTGTCCAAAGATTGCCCACTGCTCCGTAAAATCAGATGTAGCAACATGAATCTGTGTCTTTACATTGTTTAGCTCTTGAGCCAACTTTTCAATGTACTCATCCGCTGTTTCATTTTCTCTTGTAAATACAACGTCAACCTTATGATTTTTTGCCTTTTTTTCAATTCCTTCGACCATATGAGCATCGAAGACAATAATGACACGATACCCCATATATGCTTGATACTCTGCCATCTTTTCAATTAACAGGTCTCGAGCACCCGCTAAATCATTATCTCTAAGCTTTCTTAGGTCGGGCCACGCACCTATCATGTTATAACCATCCACCAGTAGAATATCCATTCTTATTCACCTAGAGGATGGCGTTTTCGGTAAACCTCATACATGAGAAGACTAGCTGCTACAGATGCATTTAACGATGTAACATGCCCAACCATTGGAAGCTGTACAAGAAAATCGCATTTTTCACGAATCAAACGACTCATGCCTTTTCCTTCGCTTCCAATCACTAACGTAAGCGGCATACCTCCATCTAAGTTGCGGTAATCGTCACTTTCTTTCGCATCCGTTCCAACAATCCATACGCCTCGATCTTTTAATTCATCAATCGTCCTTGATAGGTTTGTTACCCTTGCTACAGGAATATGTTCAATCGCTCCTGTAGACGCCTTTGCTACAGTGGCCGTTAATCCAACTGAACGGCGCTTTGGAATAATGATACCGTGTGCGCCAACGGCATCGGCTGTTCTCATAATAGAACCTAAATTATGGGGATCTTCAAGCTCATCTAACAGAAGAAAAAACGGACTTTCATTACGTTTTTCCGCTAAGTTAAATAAATCATCTAACTCTGCATACTGATAAGCAGCAACTTGTGCAGCTACTCCTTGATGAATACCGTCTACCATTTGCTCAATTTTCTTTTTCGGTACAAACTGCACCAATACACCATTACGTTTTGCTAACTGCGTGATTTGTCCCATAGAACCGCCTTGCGATCCTTCGGCAATCCATAGTTTGTTAATGTCGCGCCCAGACTTTAGGGCTTCTAGGACCGGATTACGTCCAATGATAAATTCATGTTCCATGATTCATTCCTCCCTCTCCTTCATCGACGAAAGAGATAGCTTTAGTAATAAGTTCCATCATTCTTTCTTCTTCACCTAAAAGATACAAATAGCCTACGACCGCTTCAAATGCCGTACTGTAGCGATACGTTTGCACATCTGTGTTTTTAGGGACTGTACCGGACTTTGCATTGCGTCCTCGTCGCAGTACACCTTCTTCTTCTTCAGTAAAAAAGTTTTCATTTTTAAAATAATATACGATTTGCGCTTGTGCTTTTGCTGATACGTATTTTTTAGCTTTATTATGAAGCTGGTTAGGGCGCACTGTCCCTAACACCAGCAGGTGGCGGCGAACATGTAAATCAAACACCGCATCACCCATATAAGCAAGAGCTAAGCTATTTAGCTGTTTTACATCTAATTTACTGCTGCTCATAACACTATTATCCTCTTTTCCATCTTGTTCCTTGCGCCGTATCTTCTAAAATAATATTTTTAGCCTTCAATTCATCTCGAATTTGATCTGCTAATTGGAAATTACGATCTTTACGAGCTTGAATACGATCTTGGATCAATTGATCAATTTCTTCGTCTAGAAGTTCAGCTTCTCCAAATGCAATGCCTATTGCAGCACCTAATTCTTTAAACTCTTTAATAAAGGCTTCAATTACATCTGTAGACGTTGTTTGTTCTAATAAATACAAGTTAGCTTGCTTTGCTAGCTCGAACAGAACAGAAATGGCATTTGCCGTATTAAAATCATCATCCATCTCTTCAACAAATGTTTCGCGAAGCTCTTTTAGCTTTTCAAACCATTCTGAAGCATCTTCTTGAAGATTTGTTGCTGCCTCTAGACGGTGAGTTAAGTTGCCATAAGCTGTTTGCAGACGCTCAAACCCTTTGCGCGTATTCTCTAAAATTTCTTCGTTATAGTTAATTGGGTGACGATAGTGAACAGATAAAATAAAGAATCGAAGTAGGGAAGGATCATGCTTTTTAATAATGTCATGAACTAACACGAAGTTCCCTAGTGATTTAGACATCTTTTCATTATCAATATTGATATATCCGTTATGAAGCCAGTATTTCGCAAACGATTTCCCAGTGAGCGCTTCTGATTGAGCAATTTCATTTTCGTGATGAGGGAAAGCTAAATCCTGACCGCCTGCGTGGATATCAATTGTATCACCTAAATACTTGCGTGCCATCGCCGAGCATTCAATATGCCAGCCTGGTCTTCCTTGACCCCAAGGGCTATTCCATGCAATCTCTCCATCTTTGGTTGCTTTCCAAAGAGTAAAGTCTAATGGATCTTCTTTCTTTTCTCCAACTTCGATACGAGCACCGGATTGCAATTCATCAATAGACTGATGTGATAATTTTCCGTATCCTTCAAACTTACGTGTACGATAGTATACATCACCCTCTGACTCATATGCATAACCTTTTTTTACTAGTTCGTCAATGAACTCAATAATGATATCCATATTTTCAGTTACGCGTGGATGCACATCGGCATGCTTGCATCCAAGCGCTGACGTATCTTCAAAGTAGGCATCGATAAAGCGGTTTGCGATCGTTGGAACATCTTCTCCTAACTCTTTTGCTGCCTTAATTAATTTATCATCCACATCTGTGAAGTTTGAGACGTACTCTACATCGTAGCCTCTAAATTCTAAATAGCGGCGCACCGTATCAAATACGATCGCAGGACGCGCATTTCCAATATGAATATAGTTATACACCGTCGGTCCGCACACGTACATTTTGACTTTGTTTTCTTCCAGCGGTACAAACGTCTCTTTTTGACGTGTTAACGTATTATATAGCTTAATTGCCATGGTGAATCTTCCCTTCTTTTAATTCCTTTAATTGATTTTGCAGGTGTAAAATTTCTTTCTCTAGCTGTTTGAAACGCTCTGCATCTGGATCTGGCAAATCTTGATGATTCAAATCTTTTGGAATCCGGACGCCATTTTGAATGACGACTCGGCCAGGGATACCGACAACCGTTGAGTTTTCTGGGACGTCATTTAACACAACTGAGCCTGCTCCAATCTTGGAGTGCGCATGAATCGTAATCGACCCTAGCACTTTAGCACCTGTTGCAATTAAGACATTGTCTTCAATCGTCGGGTGACGCTTTCCTTTTTCTTTCCCTGTTCCTCCGAGTGTTACTCCTTGATATACTGTTACATTATCTCCAATTTCGCACGTTTCCCCAATAACAATTCCCATTCCGTGGTCAATAAAAAAGCGGCGGCCAATTTTCGCACCCGGATGGATTTCAATCCCTGTGAAGAATCGGCTAATTTGTGAGATTACACGCGCCAGAAAAAACCACTTTCTTTTAAAAAGCCCGTGAGCTAATCTATGTGCCCAAATAGCATGCAACCCCGAATAGGTTAATATCACTTCAATATAACTTCTTGCTGCAGGATCTTGTTCAAATATGGCCTCAATGTCTTCCTTTAACAACTTTAGCATCATCTCACCCCAATTCCGCTATTCCTCTATCTACTCATTGATTGTATAAAAAAACGCCCCTATGTCAAATGACACAGAGACGTATATACGCGGTTCCACTCTGTTTGGATCAATAAACAATCCCAACTCTTCTCTCATAACGTGAAAGTACCCGCTTTTGCCTACTTACTTAGTAGCATTCAACAAAAGACTCAAAGGCGCACTTCAACAAGTTTTGTCATAGGTTACTTTCAGCCGGTGATAACCCTCTCTGATATGCAATGAACTTGCCTACTCTTCCTTCTCAACGATATCCATATTTGATTATTTTATCATATGGGCAAACTAGAAATTTGTTAACTATAAATGCTTTCTAGACGAGCTAAAACTGTTTCTTTCCCTAAAAGAGAAATAGCTTTTGGAAGCTCAGGGCCGTGTGTTTCGCCTGTTGTTGCTACACGAATTGGCATAAATAGTTTTTTACCTTTTTGACCTGTTGCTTTTTGTACAGCCTTTGTTGCTGCCTTAATTTCATCAGCGCTGAATTCTTCTAAGGAAGAAATCTCTTCAGCAAATGCTTTTAACACTTCCGGTACTTGCTCTTCAGCAAGTACTGCTTTTGCTTCTTCACTGTAATCAATTTCTTTCTTAAAGAACATTTCAGTAAGTTCAACAATCTCAGCGCCAAAGCTCATTTGTTCTTGGTATAGAGCAACTAAGTCACGTACCCATTGTTCTGTTTCTGCATCGCGCGTTTCTTCAACTTTTCCAGCTTTCACTAAGTGAGGAACTGATAAAGCTACTACCTCGTCTAAATCCAATTGTTTCATGTATTGGTTGTTCATCCAACGTAATTTGCTTGTATCAAATAGTGCTGGAGATTTTGATAAACGAGCTGGGTCAAAAATTTCAATAAACTGTTCTTTAGAGAAGATTTCTTCTTCTCCCACAGGTGACCAGCCAAGCATTGTAATAAAATTAAACAGTGCTTCTGGCAAGTAGCCTAATTCTTTATATTGTTCAATAAACTGAATGATTGACTCATCACGTTTACTTAGCTTGCGACGATTTTCATTTACGATTAACGTCATATGACCAAATACAGGAGGCGTCCAGCCTAAAGCTTCATACACAAGAATTTGCTTCGGTGTATTGGAAATATGATCATCTCCGCGTAGAACATGTGTCATCTTCATTAGATAATCATCAATGGCTACAGCGTAGTTATATGTTGGTGTACCGTCTTTTTTCACAATAACGAAATCACCAATGCCTTCAGACTCAAATGATACTTCATCTTTGACAATATCATTCCACTTAATTTCTGTGTTACTAGGAACACGAAAGCGAATGCTTGGCTCACGGCCTTCTGCTTCTAGTTCAGCACGCTGTTCAGCTGTTAAGTTACGGCACTTACCTGAATAACGCGGCATTTGACTGTTCGCCTGCTGTTCTTCACGCTCTTTTTCAAGCTCTTCTGACGTACAATAACAGTGATAAGCTAATCCTTTTTCAAGAAGTTCTTCCGTATACTCTTGATAGATTTCCGTACGTTCAGACTGGCGATAAGGACCGTACTCGCCGCCTACATCGATACTCTCATCCCATTCAATACCTAACCATTTTAAATAGCGCAGCTGACTTTCTTCTCCGCCTTCGATATTACGCTTTTGATCTGTATCTTCAATACGGATAATAAATTTACCGTTTTGATTTCGTGCAAATAAATAATTAAATAGTGCTGTTCTTGCATTCCCTATATGAAGATGTCCAGTTGGACTCGGGGCATAACGAACTCTTACTTCGCTTGACATAACTAAGATGACCTCCAATTTAATATTACTTATAGTATGTATTTATATGTTTTAGACATGTTCTAATTTTATCACCAAATAGGTATCTGTCAAAGTCAACTGTTTTTATTTTTGATAAACTAAAACGGCTGCTTGGGCGGCAATTCCTTCTTCACGTCCCGTAAAACCTAACTTTTCTGTTGTTGTTGCCTTGACGTTAATTTGAGAAATGCTTACTTCTAACAGCTGCGCAATGCGCTCTCTCATTGGTTCAATGTAAGGAGCCATTTTAGGTTTTTGCGCGATAATCGTGCAATCTACATTGCTTAATTCATAGCCTTCATCTTTTAGTAGTTTCCATACATGTTGAAGAAGCTTTGCTGAATCAGCATCTTTAAATTCAGGGTCTGTATCTGGAAAATGCTTTCCGATATCTCCTTTAGCCGCCGCTCCTAATAAGGCATCTGCGATTGTATGTAACAGCACATCTGCATCTGAATGGCCTAATAATCCTTTTTCATACGGAATTTCTAAACCACCGATGATTAAAGGTCTTCCTTCTGCAAATTCATGTACGTCGAAACCTTGTCCTACTCGTATGTTCATTTTTCCACTCCTTTAGCTGTGTTTAGCTTTGTTAATATAGCTTCTGCATATAACAAATCTTCTGGTGTTGTTAGTTTTATATTATCGTAATTTCCCTCTACAATCGATACTTTTTGCCCCGCTTTTTCTACTAAGCTTGCATCATCGGTGCCTAAGTATTCATTTGTTTTTGCTTTTTCATGTGCATCCATTACTACATCAAAAAGAAAAGCCTGCGGCGTTTGAATAGCCCACAAGCTAGAGCGCTCAACTGTTTCAATGACAGTACCCTGTTCCACACGCTTAATTGTGTCTTTTACTGGAACAGCCAGCACAGCAGCCTTATCACTAGCAGCTTTTTCTACTAACTCATGGATTGTGTTTTGTTGAACAAATGGACGAGCGCCATCATGAATTAATACCATCTGAGCCTGCTTTAAACTTTTAAGGCCGTTATAAACGCTATGTTGACGTTCATCGCCTCCAACTGTCAATGATTGAACCTTTTGAATTGGATATTCGGTTAATAACTCTTCAAAAATCGCCACTTCTTTTTCGTTTACGACTAGTACAATTCCACTGCACCAAGGATCTTGTTCGAATTTTTGCAGCGTATGAATGATAAGCGGAACGTTTTGAATAGTTAAAAATTGTTTGTTCCGCCCCGCTTTCATTCGCTTCCCCTGCCCTGCAGCTAAAACGATAATTTCATACTTCATAGGTATACTCCCTTTACCTGTTACATCACAGTGCTTTTTCTAATAGCTTGGGTTTCGCAAAAATCATACGGCCTGCTGAGGTTTGGAGTACGCTCGTCACCAGTACATCAATTTGCTTTCCAATGTAATTTCTTCCTTCTTCTACCACGATCATTGTACCGTCATCAAGATAGGCAATACCTTGATTATGCTCTTTACCGTCTTTTATAACCAGCACGTTCATTTCTTCTCCCGGAAGCACAATTGGCTTGACCGCATTTGCTAAGTCATTAATATTTAAGACGCCGACATTTTGAAGTTCACATACTTTATTTAAATTAAAATCGTTTGTAACGACCAACCCGGAAGTCAGCTTTGCCAATTTGACGAGCTTACTGTCCACTTCTTGAATGTCTTCGAAATCGCCTTCATAAATTTCTACCTTCATTGCCAGTTCCTTTTGAATACGGTTTAGAATATCTAGACCTCGTCTACCTCTGTTTCGTTTTAAAACATCCGACGAATCAGCAATATGCTGAAGTTCCTCAAGCACAAAGCGCGGAATAACAATCGTTCCGTCTAAAAATCCTGTTTGACAAATATCTGCGATACGGCCGTCAATAATAACGCTCGTATCTAAAATTTTAAGAGATTTTAGTGATTCTTCATTATCTGCTTCTTCTTCTTGCCCTTTTTTCTTCCCAATTCGAGATGGCATCGAAAACACGTTCACAAGCTCATCACGTTTTTTAAAGCCGACTTGAAACCCTAAGTAACCTAAAAGAATACTTAGAAAGATTGGTAAAATGGTACTTACTACTTGAAGTTGAATTCTTCCTAAAAAAGCTCCGACCAAGTAGGCTACAATAAGCCCTAAAATCAATCCTAAGCTACCAAAAAGTACATCCGTTACAGGCGCCTTCAGTAACGCCTCTTCCACTCGGCGAATTAATTCAACTATATAATCAACAATCCAAAACGTGACAAGGAAAAACAAAATAGCTCCCAGTATTGCATCGACGTAAGGTTTTTCTAGAAATGCTACATCTTGCAGATTTAATAATTGAATAAGTTCAGGTATAAAAAAGACGCCCAATGTACCACCTGTAATAATAAAAAATAACTGTACAAAACGTTTTAACACGCCTTCACCTCCCTTTATCATTATANTGAATAAGTTCAGGTATAAAAAAGACGCCCAATGTACCACCTGTAATAATAAAAAATAACTGTACAAAACGTTTTAACACGCCTTCACCTCCCTTTATCATTATAAACAGTTTACAATGATTGAAACCTGTTATTTAACCAAAAAACAGAATTTGTAAACAAACTGTCACTTTTTTTGTATTTTCACAATATCTTAATGAATCAAACATTTAATGTCAATTAATATCCTATAGCTGACGGTTTGTAAGATGCTGCTCTTTTAGTCTTTTTAGGCCTTCTCTAATTTTCCGTGCTCGAATTTCACCGATGCCTTCTACCTCATCTAATTCTTCTACCGACGCATCTGCTATCGTTTTTAAATCCCCTAATTCATCAATGAGATTTTCAATAATAATTGATGGAAGTCTTGGAATTTTATGAAGCATTCGATACCCTCTAGGAATAACGCTGTCTTCAAAGCTTGTATACATAGGATACCCCATTAAGCGAAGGAGCGTTTGGTCATCGAGAAGAACATTATTTGACGGCTGCTGCATGCGTTCAATTACTCGGTAAGGGTCAAAGCTGAGGTCATACATATAATCTTTGATTAATAAAGTTGCTTCTTCCTCTAAGTGAGAAAGCAGTTCATTCATTTGGAGACGGATTAGTCTTCCTTCTGTTCCTAACTCGCTAATATAGCTCAAAATTTCATTTTTAATACGCAGAACCATTTCTGTACGATGAAGCGACTGCAGCACATCTGTATGAGTTACTTGCTCTTCAAACTCTAATGCACTGAGACTTGTAATCGATTCGTCTAATACCGCCTTGTACTTTTCAAGGGTTCCAAGCGCTTGATTGGCTTTTGCTAAAATAACGCTAATGTCTTTCAATACATACTGCAGAGACCCTTTGTAAAGCGTAATCACATTTCGTCTTTGCGAAATGGCTATCACCAATACACCTGACTGCTTAGCTACACGCTCGGCTGTACGGTGACGCATTCCCGTCTGTGAAGAAGGAGTAGAAGGATCTGGCATGAGCTGAGCATTAGCAAATAATATCTTGCTTCCGCTGTCGTTTAAAATAAGCGCTCCATCCATTTTGGCTAACTCGTATAGATGCGCAGGTGTAAATGCACAATTAATCGAAAATCCTCCATCTACCATCTTTTTGACTTGTTCATTGTAGCCCATAACAATTAAGCCGCCCGTCTTTGCCCGCAAGACGTTATCGATACCGTCACGAATAGGGGTTCCTGGTGCTACAAACTGCAGAATTTCTGATATTTGTTTTTGACTAACTGTTGTTTTTTCTCCTTCCACTGCTTATCCTCCTAATGTATATTGCAGAGCCTCCGCTACTGTTGATACCCCAATCACATCAATACCATCTGGGACTTTCCATCCTCCTAAATTTTTCTCCGGGATAATAATTCGTTGGAACCCTAATTTTACCGCTTCTTGAACTCGCTGTTCAATTCTAGACACTCGGCGTACTTCACCTGTTAATCCTACCTCTCCTACAATAACATCTGTAGCGCTAGAAGCAGCATCTCTGAAGCTTGAAGCAATGCTAACGGCTACAGCTAAATCGATTGCTGGTTCATCTAATTTCACTCCACCTGCTACTTTTAAATAGGCATCTTGATTCTGCAGCAGCATTCCTACACGCTTTTCTAAGACAGCCATGATAAGCGAAACGCGATTATGATCTACTCCTGTCGCCATTCTTCTAGGGTTTCCAAAGCTCGTTGGACTGATTAGCGCCTGCAGCTCTACTAATACGGGTCTTGTCCCCTCCATTGAAGCGACAACAACCGACCCTGCTGCTCCCTGAGACCGTTCTTCTAGAAAGATTTCAGATGGATTCAATACTTCTTCTAGCCCGCTTTCTTTCATTTCAAAAATGCCCATTTCATTTGTAGATCCAAATCGGTTCTTAACCGCTCTTAATATACGATAAGTATGATGACGCTCTCCTTCAAAATAAAGAACCGTATCCACCATATGTTCAAGAAGTCTTGGACCTGCAATGGCCCCTTCTTTCGTTACATGACCCACAATAAAGATGGCAATTCCATTCGTTTTAGCAACACGCATTAGTTCAGCCGTACACTCTCGCACCTGTGAGACGCTTCCTGGCGCTGATGTCACATCAGCATGGTAAATGGTTTGAATTGAATCAATCACCACAAAATCAGGCTGCATGCTTGAGATGGCCTCTAGTATTAATTCTAAATTTGTTTCTGCGTGAACATAAAGTTCTTCAGCTTTTACACCTAGCCTGTCCGCTCTTAACTTCGTTTGTTTCGTTGATTCCTCTCCCGAAATATATAGTACTTTATTTTGTTTCATTGCTAACTGCGCGGAGGTTTGCAAAAGTAAAGTAGACTTTCCGATACCCGGATCTCCCCCTATTAAAACGAGTGACCCTCTGACAATACCTCCTCCTAATACACGATTTAACTCTGCAGAAGGTGTAAAAATTCGTGGTTCTGTTGTAGATTCAATCGCTGTAATTGACTGAGGTTTTTGAACTTTAGAAGCAGTAGCTCCGGAAAAAGCTCCTCGGCGTGATGATTTCGTTTCTTCCATTTCTTCTACCATCGAATTCCAGCTTCCGCATCCGGGACATTTCCCCATCCATTTTGCTGATTCATATCCGCAATGCTGACATGCAAATTTTGTTTTTCGTTTCGCCATTATGTTATCAATCTCTCCGTTCATTCAATCAATTTCTATCTCTATTGTACACTATTTCCTAAGCTAAAATAAAAAGGGAGGCATACGTGTTTTTTCGTATGCCTCGTCTTGGTTTGAGTAAATTTAGCTGATGCTGCTTGGAGCGGAGGATTTAACAACAAATTCTCCTTTGTCTACATCTAGCGTCACTTTCTGACCTTTTTGAACAACCCCTTTTAGCAGCTCTTCAGATAAACGGTCTTCAATATGTTTTTGAATTGCTCTACGAAGTGGACGAGCACCGTATTCTGGGTCAAAACCTTCCTCTGCAATCTTATCAATTGCTTCTTTTGTTAATTCAAGATCAATTTCTTGCTCTTTTAAGCGTTTTGTTAACTGATCCGCCATTAATTTAACGATTTCAGCTAAGTGAGGTTTCTCTAGTGAATGGAAGACGATAATTTCATCGATACGGTTTAGGAACTCCGGACGGAATGCGCGCTTCATTTCCGCCATTACTTTTCCTTTCATATCTTTGTAGTCTTGCCCTTCTGCTTCTACTGTGAACCCTAAGTGCTTGCTTCGTTTTAATGTATCCGCACCTACGTTTGATGTCATAATTAAAATCGTATTACGGAAATCAACTGTACGGCCTTTTGAATCTGTTAAGCGTCCATCTTCTAACACTTGTAATAAAATGTTAAATACATCCGGATGTGCTTTTTCAATTTCGTCTAAAAGAACAACTGAGTAAGGTTTTCTTCTTACTTTTTCCGTTAACTGGCCGCCTTCTTCGTATCCAACATATCCTGGAGGTGAACCTACTAAGCGGGAAGTAGAATGTTTCTCCATGTACTCAGACATATCGATACGAATCATTGCGTCTTCATCGCCGAAGATTGACTCCGCTAATGCGCGTGCAAGCTCTGTTTTACCAACCCCTGTTGGTCCTAAGAAAATGAATGAACCAATTGGACGTTTTGGATCTTTCAAGCCTGCTCTAGCACGGCGCACAGCTTTTGCAACTGCTTTTACCGCTTCTTCTTGGCCGATTACACGAGAGTGAAGAATCTCTTCCATGTTCAGCAGTCTTTCTGTCTCTTCCTGTGCCAGTTTAGAGACCGGTACACCCGTCCAGCTAGATACCACCATCGCGATATCTTCTACGGTTACAGCTGAGTTTTCTTTACCTTGCTGCTCTTTCCAAATTTTCTTTGTGTCTTCTAATTCTTCGCGTAGGCGTTGTTCTGTATCGCGTAAAGATGCTGCTTTTTCAAATTCTTGACTTTGAACAGACGCATCTTTTTCATTGCGTACTGATTCTAATTTTTGCTCTAATTCCTTTAAATTTGGCGGCGTTGTAAATGAACGTAAACGCACTTTTGAACCAGCTTCATCAATTAAATCGATTGCTTTATCCGGTAAGAAACGATCTGAAATGTAGCGATCTGATAGTTTCACCGCTTGCTCGATTGCCTCATCAGAAATAGATACTCGGTGATGCGCTTCATAACGGTCACGAAGCCCTTTTAAGATTTGAATAGACTCTTCCAACGTTGGTTCATCCACTTGAATCGGCTGGAAGCGACGCTCTAACGCTGCATCTTTTTCAATGTATTTTCTGTATTCATCTAAAGTCGTAGCACCGATACACTGAAGTTCTCCACGAGCAAGAGACGGTTTTAAAATATTAGAAGCATCGATCGCACCTTCTGCGCCACCTGCGCCAATTAATGTGTGCAACTCATCGATAAAGAGAATGATATTACCTGCTTGACGAATTTCATCCATTACTTTCTTCAGGCGATCTTCAAATTCTCCGCGGTATTTTGTACCAGCTACGACCGTTCCCATATCCAAAGTCATAACGCGTTTGTCACGCAAAATTTCTGGAACTTCATTATTGACGATTTGCTGAGCCAAACCTTCAGCGATTGCCGTTTTACCGACACCCGGCTCCCCAATTAATACAGGATTGTTTTTTGTACGTCGGCTTAACACTTCAATAACACGCTGAATTTCTTTCCCACGTCCGATAACAGGATCTAGGCTTCCTTCGCGCGCTACCACTGTTAAATCGCGTGCTAAGCTGTCTAGGGTAGGTGTATTGGCATTTGAAGAACCTCCGCCTTGATGGCTTGAAGCAGCTTCATTGCTACCTAATAAATGAAGTACTTGCTGACGAGCTTTATTTAGGCTGACACCCAGATTATTTAAAACGCGTGCTGCAACGCCTTCACCTTCACGAATTAAGCCTAGCAAGATATGTTCTGTTCCTACATAAGAATGACCAAGCTTTCGGGCTTCATCCATTGAAAGTTCAATTACTTTTTTCGCTCGAGGTGTATAATGAATGGTCTGCGTTAATTCTTGGCCTCTGCCAATTAATGCTTCCACTTCTTTTTGAATTTTTTCAGTGCTTAGGCCTAGAGCAGAAAGAGCTTTTGCTGCAATTCCTTCACCTTCACGAACGATACCTAATAAAATGTGCTCCGTTCCAATGTTGTTGTGACCTAGACGTAGTGCTTCTTCCTGTGCTAAAGCTAATACTTTTTGTGCGCGCTCTGTAAATCTACCAAACATCATATAATCGTCACCCTCCACGTTTAATTTGTGTTTTTATTTATAGTGAGACGTTCTCGAATTAAGGTGGCTCTTTTAATGTCACGTTCTTGAGGCTTTAGGGGCCCTCCCGAATACTTTTGTAAAAAGCCTGGCTGCGTCATAATGATAAGTTCATTCAATATATTTTGACTCAGTCCTTTTATATACCCTAAATCGATTCCTAATCGAACATCTGATAAACATTGTGAAGCTTCTTTTGACTCAATAATACGGCTATTGGCCAATACTCCATATGAACGATACACTCGATCTTCTAACTCTACATGAGATGTTTTAAACAGCGCGTCTCTTGCAGAGTGCTCTTGTGTAATTAACTGCTGTACGACACTATTTAAATCTGCCACAATATCTTCTTCAGATTTCCCTAAGGTTATCTGATTAGAAATTTGAAAGATATTCCCTAAAGCTTCGCTACCTTCTCCATAAATTCCTCTCACCACTAAGCCGAGCTGGTTAATAGCGGGAATAATACGATGAATTTGACGGGTCATCACTAAAGCCGGCAGATGCATCATCACAGATGCACGTAGCCCAGTACCCACATTTGTGGGGCAGCTGGTTAAATACCCTCTATTTTCATCAAACGCATAATCTACGTATTTCTCAATCCAATTATCTACTTTATTCGCTGTGCTTAAAGCTTCAGATAATTGAAGGCCTGGAAATAAACATTGTATGCGTAAATGATCTTCTTCATTAACCATAATACTCAAATCTTCTTTTTCTGATAAAAAACAAGCTCCGTTGTTATCTCCTTCAGCCAAGTTAGGACTGATAAGGTGCTTTTCAACCAACACTTGCTTTTGAAGAGGCTGTAATTCGTTCATCTTTAGTAAATGCAAATTCCACTGATTGGTGTTTTCGCTTTTTTGAAAAACTTGCTCGAATACTCGAACCACTTCAACTGCTTGTTCTTTAGAAAAGAGAGTTGGAAAAAGATAATGAGTTAAATTTCGAGCCAGCCTGATTCGACTGCTTAGAACAATATCTGAATTCGAAGCTTCTTGACGCATCCAAGAGCTAACAGGCTGGGAAAAGAACAAATCCTGGGACATGAATTACGCTTCCTCCTCTCTCGATTCGTTCATCTTCTTTTCTAGTAATCGAATGTGATCTCGGAGTTCGGCTGCTTTCTCAAACTCCTCTTTTTCGATATACTCTTTTAAGTTCAATCTTAATGCCTGTAATTCCTTTTTTAAATGAAGATTACTTGCAATTCTTGCTGGTATTTTTCCATGATGTAGATAATTACCTCCATGTAGCCTCTTCAAGAAAGGAATAAGAGGTCGCTCAAATGTTTTGTAGCAATCTGCACATCCAAACCTGCCGATTTTAGCAAATCTTTGATATGTCATGCCACAAGTAGGACAAGAAAGAACCTCCTGGCTTTGTTGCTTATAATTTTCAGTTACTGCTGGGTCTAGGTTAAGTAGGCCAGCTAGTAAGTTATTGATTGAAAAACCTTGCTGATTTGAAAAAGAAAATGCATCTCCATTTTCTGAAGCGCATTGTTCACATACATGCATCTCCGTCTTTTCACCATTAATAATTTTTGTGAAGTGAAGAGTTGCAGGTCTCGTTTCACATTGCTGACAAATCATCCTGTCATCACTCCCTGTTCTAAATAAAATAGATCATGAGCTTATCGGTAGCGTAATGAATTAAGCATTGCTTTTAAAAGATTAGCTCTTAGCTCATCACGATAAGGAAGTTCAATATTAATAACTGAACGATTGATAACGCTCAACATGATTTTTGCTTCTCGTTCTGTGATGACTTTTTCTTCAACTAACCTAATAATGACATTTTCAGCACTTACTTGTGAAATTTCATTTTGAATCATCTCAATTACTTGCTGAAACAAATCCGCTGCATCATGCATTTTTACTTTTGCAATACGAATAAAGCCGCCGCCGCCTCGCTTACTTTCTACAAGATAACCTCTCTCAACTGTAAAACGGGTATTGATAACGTAATTAATTTGCGACGGAACGCATTGAAATTTATCAGCAATCTCACTGCGCCTTATTTCAACAATTTCTCTTTCACTTAATTCAAGTACTTGTTTTAAATACTGTTCGATAATGTCAGAGATATTTGGCACGCTGCCCCCTCCTTCTGACTTTGACTATATTTGACCTTAATTTAAATATAAAAGGAAATGAAAAAATTTTCAACTATGTACTATTAAAGTTTATTCTTTACTTTTATCGTTGCCACTAAAATTTATTTCAAAACCTGCAAATTGTGAATTTTATTGTTCTTACTATACTTTTTCATAAAACAAATAAATTGTAAACAAAAAAGGACTAGCTAAAATAGCTAGTCCTTTTTCAGGTGCCTGGCAACGTCCTACTCTCACAGGGACAAAGTCCCAACTACCATTGGCGCTAAAGAGCTTAACTTCCGTGTTCGGTATGGGAACGGGTGTGACCTCTTCGCTATCGCCACCAG